>NZ_OY771475.1:3765000-4440665 GCF_963674635.1 Breoghania sp. | reverse complement strand
GAAGCCCGCGACGTACCGGGGCTCCATTTCATCGGCGAGGCCGTGGATGTGACGGGGTGGTTAGGGGGGTATAATTTCCAGTGGGCTTGGGCGTCGGGGGTGGCGTGTGGGGCGGGGGCGTGAGGAAGGCGGTTTGGTAGGATTGGAACCGTAGGGAGATCGGCGGGTTTGGATCTCAGGAACTAGTGCAGCCGACATTCGCCTTTAGTAGGCGCATAGTCGCTTTCGGCCCTAAGCTGCCATTCATAAAACCAAGCTCGCTGCGGCGCAGCTTCTCCGAACCTGCCGTTCGGCCAAGGTACAGCAATCTCTTGCCTCTCGCTGTCGAAAGCGCGGACTTTGTTGCCATTCTGGTAGTCTGTTGCGAAGGTCGGTTCGTCAGCACCGGGTTTCCTGTCGGGAGACAGCGAAGACCGGCAACGCCACCTGTCGGTTTCAGCTATGCAGGCTTCCGAGCCCGGAGCCGCCGACCGCTTTCTAGTCGCGACTCCGTGTCCGACGGGCAGCAGACCGGCTGGAACGCTGAATTGAATGGCTGCGCTCCTCTTCTACCCGCACGTCATTGCCGAAAAGATCAGAATCCACGTCGGAATTGACGTTACGCTCGCCGCAGCCCCACCGGCAACGCCCTTGAATGGTCTTCAAATGCGGGCGGCATGGCCTCTCTGCCCGATGGCTATTCATTGTTCGGGGCTTTCCGGACGGCTTTGCCCCGGCGCTTCATTGCATAGGGGCTATTTCGTTATTGCTTTGGCAGTTGTTTTCGGAGCTTTTCAAGTTCACCCGCGACATGATGAACGTTCTTCGTGTTGAAGCCGCCATGGAAACCATCTTTCGGAGCGGTCTTGTAACTGAGTTCCTCACGATCTTTCCCATTGGGTAGGGCTGCCCAGCTCACCCGAACGTCAAAACTAGCATCGGACACATAGCGGCCCATTACGCCTTGAAGCGGCAAGACCTGCCCTGACGGCAAAAGTGATATTTCGAAGGTCGAATGTTCTGGGTTATCGGCAGGCTGCCCGTTAGCCTTCGGTGGTGCTGGCGTAATGCAGAACCTAACGTCAAATGCAGTTGCGTTCCCGGTATTCCTTAAGGTCAGATTAATCGCGGTAGGGTCTGCGCCACTTGATTCAAAAGACGAAACGACGAAAGGTCGCGAAGTCATTGCGGCAAGCGTCTTCGTTTCCACTGCCAAGACCTTTGTTACCCGCCAAAGGGCTATGGTCGCAAGGGCCGTCACGAACACTGCCACAAGTTGCGCGAACGCCAAAGAATTTGCCGGGTCTTTGAACCATTCGACGGCGCTTTGAATCCACACTTAGAAATCCTCACGCTCGATGGCTTCGGATTATTGGCTTACGTGCTATAGTATCTCGCCCGTCTAGCTCAGTACCATTCTTATTTCTTCGCCAAGTTTTATAGCTTCTATGGCGTTATCTTGAGGAACCATTTGACCGTGAACTGCTGCATTGCAAATGTCAGTCACATAACGCATTGCTGCGTCGAGGTTTCTATGTTCGGGGCGGTTCTCTAAAAATTTACGCCAAAGTGCAGAAAGCGAAAGATACTTCACGTCTCTTCTGCCGCCGAGACTAATACTTTTCCCAACCTTGTCCCGGAGCGTTCTCTCCAGTTCCATTCGTGTTCTTGCCAGCTCCACGTTTATTTCACCATTTCCAATTCCCAAGGCCCTTGCGATACGATCATCCACTTCACCACTAATTGAAGTAGTTTGGGGGATCTGGCGTTCGGCGTTGGCTGCATCGGTAAGCGAGGGAATGTGAAAAATGTTCTGTGTTGTTTGATTTGCGGATACGCTTGAGATTAGCGAATTTTGAATTTTCAGCAAATCCCTCGTCTCTTTTTTAAATTCTTCAACCTCCCCTTTAACCTTTTCAACTTTGGCCTCGAAGTCAAATACGCCGGAGAGCGACAACCTTTTGGCAAATGGCAGTATGAACAATACAAAGGAAGCGATAAGTGCGACCCCCGCTCTTCCAGTTAAATCAGGTGGAAAGCCGTAGATATAGTTTGCGAGGAGGAGGAAGTAGGCTGAGATCAGCCAGCAAACACCGTTAAAAAATTTCTGCAAAAATAGACCTCAATCCTAGCCACAGGTTTTGGCTCTGCTGTAAGAATTCTATGCGCTCCAATTATCTGAACGCAAGTGGTTTCGCTGATGCAGAGGTATGGGCGTCAAATCTACCGCATGGTAATTGTTGCTAGATTGATAATAGGTATCCACGATCTGAAAATCATCGAATGATTTCAAAGAGTAGCGCCGGAGGAACTGTCGTCCTGCGGTCGCACATGTCTCTGTCAGGTGGGCGAGCAAATGTGCGGGATCGACAAAGATGGCCTTGGCTCACTTGAATGTCTGCTTTTGCCTCGCTAGGGCAAGGCGCAGTTCTTGCCGCGCACTTCCGCTCTCCGCCCTTTATAGACCTTCGTACGTCGCGCAACGAACGGCAGCTTTACAGACCGAACTGAGGATCTCTGAACGGCCGAAGTGGGCGCGCAAAACTGCCCCCCAACAAAAAAACGGCGACCCACTTTCGTGAGCCGCCGTCCTGAATTCTCGTAACCTCGCGCCTTGCGACGCCGCACTTTACCGCGTCAGCGGCTTGTACTTGATGCGGCGCGGGTCGGCGGCGTGTGCGCCGAGGCGGCGGACCTTGTCCTTCTCGTAATCCTCGAAGTTGCCCTCAAACCACTCCACGTGGCTGTCGCCCTCAAACGCCAGCATGTGGGTGGCCATGCGGTCGAGGAACATACGATCGTGCGAGATGATAACGGCGCAGCCGGCGTAGTTTTCCAGCGCGTCTTCCAGGGCCGCCAGCGTCTCGGTGTCGAGGTCGTTGGTCGGCTCATCGAGCAGCAGCACGTTGGAGCCGGTCTTCAGGACCTTCGCCAGATGCACGCGGTTGCGCTGACCACCCGACAGGTTGCCCACCTTCGCCTGCTGGGCCGGACCCTTGAAGTTGAAGGACGAGCAATAGGCGCGCGAGTTGATTTCCTTCTTGTCGAGGTAGATCACCTCCGCCCCGCCGGAAATCTCTTCCCACACCGTCTTGTTGGGGTCGAGCGCATCGCGCGACTGGTCCACATAGCCCATGTGCACGCTGTCACCCACGGTGATGGAGCCCTGATCCGGCTTTTCCTGCCCCGTCAGCATCTTGAACAGCGTGGTCTTGCCCGCGCCGTTCGGGCCGATCACGCCGACAATGCCGCCGCGCGGCAGCTTGAAGGAAAGATTGTCGATCAGCAGACGGTCCTCAAAGCCCTTGGAGACATTCTCCACATCGATGACATTCGCGCCGAGGCGCTCGCCCACCGGAATGAGGATTTGCTCAATGGAGGGCATCCGTTCTTCCTGCTTGGAGAGCAGGTCTTCGTAGGCCCGGATACGCGCCTTGGACTTGGTCTGGCGGCCCTTCGGGCTCATGCCCATCCACTCGCGCTCGCGCGACAGGGCGCGGTTGCGGGCCATGTCCTCGCGGCCCTCCTGCTCCATACGCTTGGCCTTCTTCTCCAGATAGACGGAGTAGTTGCCTTCGTAGGGAATGCCCTGGCCGCGGTCGAGCTCAAGAATCCAGCCCGTGACGTTGTCCAGGAAGTAGCGATCGTGGGTGATGATCAGGACCGAGCCCTTGAACTCGCGCAGGTGGCGTTCCAGCCAGTGGACGGTTTCGGCGTCCAGATGGTTGGTCGGCTCATCGAGCAGCAGAAGATCGGGCTCCGACAGCAGAAGCTGACACAGCGCCACGCGGCGGCGCTCGCCGCCCGACAGATTCGTGACATCGGCATCCGACGGCGGGCAGCGCAGGGCTTCCATCGCCATCTCCACCTGGCTTTCCAGGTTCCACAGGTCACCGGCGTCGATCTCGTCCTGAAGCGATGCAGCTTCCTCGGCGGTCTCGTCCGAGTAGTTCATCATCAGCTCGTTGTAACGGTCGATCTTGGCCTGCTTGTGGGCCACGCCTTCCATCACGTTTTCCAAAACGGTCTTGGTCGGATCGAGCTGCGGCTCCTGCGGCAGATAGCCGACCTTGGCGCCTTCGGCGGCCCAGGCCTCGCCGGTGTAATCCTTGTCGAGGCCTGCCATGATTTTCAGCAGCGTCGACTTACCCGCACCGTTCGGGCCCAGAATGCCGATCTTGGCGTCCGGGTAGAAGGAGAGGTGGATGTTGTCGAGGACCTTCTTGCCCCCGTCATAGGACTTGGACAGTCCGTGCATGTGATAGATGAACTGGCGCGCCATGGGCTGGGCGGTGCTCCGTATCCGTGAAATCAGGGAAATTGCTGTTGGCGGCCTCAATACGCGAAGCGGCGCTCCGGGGCAATGGCTGGCATGGTTTTCAATGCCGCATCAGGCATCGCCCCAACGGTCCGCCATGCCCGGCCAACGGCACCGATCCTTCCGCGCCAAGCCACGCCGAAGCTCGGATTTTACCGAAAATTTAAACCCTTGCTTTACCGTGAACCAATGTCGGGCAGAACGCCCGCCGGGTCGGGAAGCTGCTTTTGGCCGCCCGGCCTTGGGGCTGGAAATGGTAAGGAGTTCGTCCCAATGCGCACTTGCGTGAATTTCCTCGTCATCCTCGCTGTCGCAGGCAGCCTTGCCGGTTGCGGGTCCACCCCAACCCAGCGCGCCGTTTCCGGAGCCGGGCTCGGCACCGCCGCAGGCGTCGGCGTCGCCGTGGTCGCAGGCACCCCCCTTCTCACCGGAGCCGCCATTGGCGCAGCTGCGGGCGCGGTGGCCGGTGCCATCACCAATGAGTGCCAGATCGACCTCGGCCCCCGCAGGCCGAAAAACTGCTGAGGGCAAGGATCCGCCCCGTCCACGCGCGGGGCGACATCGATCGCCGGACACGCCGCACGACAGTCATGAAAACGGCCGATGGATATCTCCACCGGCCGTTTTCGTTTTCCAGCGGTGCATGCGCCTCTCAGGCCGACAGCACCTTGTCGAAAAACGCTTTCACGTCATGCCCCATCTGGTCCGACTGCTGCTTGAGCCCGGACGCCATGTCCGCGATGCGCTCGGCCGAACTCTGGGTGGTTTCCGTCTTTGCCCGGATATGCGCCATTTCATCCGAAACACTTGCCGTGTTGCGCGCTGCCGTCTGCACATTGTTGGCGATTTCGCGGGTGGCCGCGGTCTGCTCTTCCACAGCTGAGGCAATGGCCGTCGCGATTTCCGAGACCTGATCGATGGTCTCGGTGATCATCTCGATATCTTCAACCGACTGACGCGAGGCACGCTGAATGTTGGCGATCTGCTCGGTGATCTCCTCCGTTGCCTTCGTCGTCTGGCCCGCCAGTTCCTTGACTTCCGCAGCCACCACCGCAAAGCCCCGCCCCGCCTCGCCCGCACGCGCGGCCTCGATGGTGGCATTGAGAGCCAGCAGATTGGTCTGCTCGGCGACATCCGAGATCAGTTTGATGACGGAACCGATGGTCTCTGTCACCTCGGCAAGATTTTGAATGGAGACATTCGTCCGCTGGGCGCCCTCAACCGCAGTGCGCGCCACATCGCGCGAGCGGGTTGCCTGACGCCCGATCTCGCTGATCGAGGCGGTCATTTCTTCCGTTGCCGCCGCGCTGGACTGAACGCCGTCGGACGTCTCCGAAGCATTCTCTTCCATCAAGGTCACGCGGTTGTTGGTTTCCCCCGCAGCCTCCATCAGGCCGCCCGCCGTATTTCCGAGCGTCTGGGAGGCCTCACCCAAGGAATGGCTGGCCTTGTTCATGACGACGTCGAACTCACGCACCGCCGCCTTGATGGACTCCTCCCGACTGTTGGCCTGCTCGATCATCACATCGTGATAGGTGGAGATGGCCATGTCCATGTCGAGCATGACGACCTTGTTCATCGCGGCGATGACGCTGGCCGCCTTGGTGGCGGAAAACCGGTGCTTGCGACAGATGGCGGAAACAAGCTTGTTGGTGATGAAAGCGTAACCGCCAATATACCAGTTGGGCTCCAGCCCGATCTTGACATGCGCAAGTCCGATGCGGCGCGAGCTTTGAACGTATTCGTCATCCAATCGCCCCGAGAACAACCGCGCCCAATGGCTCTTCTGCGCCTCGCTCAGGCGCTCCGAATGTCCCCTTGCCAGGTGGGAGATCTGATCGAACTTCGCAATGTGAGCGTAAAACGCCTTCATGATGTCATCGATCTCGGGCTGGATCAGTTTCCAGACCTTTTGAACAACGGCAAGATCGCCTGCGTCGATTTGAAGAAACTCAAGCCGCTCACTAAGCGTGACATTGGACATCGCACCTCCGACCGGACCCCGCGCCGCTTGCGCCGAACCGAACAATCCTCTGAAATCAGAACAAGAACCAAGCTCTAAGATCAAAGATATCGCAATAACGCCCCTAATATTCCGTTAAGTGAGCACGTCCGATAAGCTGCTATTTGCATATTTCACAGATCACATAAATTGAATGAAAGAAACAGTTCCGAATTAATAAATAAATATACCTACATGGGGAATGCGCCGCTGGGTTATATTGATATTTTTATCGAGACATCATAATTTCGATTACACTACAGAACATCGCAAACTGCCTGACAACAGGGGCGCCGCGCCCGCGGGGCCAGACTGTGAGGCCAGTTGGGCGGCAAGATGGGGCGGGCGGCAGGATTGCGGATCTCCAGTTGGCGGTTTCGAGCCGCTCACCCGCTCCCTTGCTTTCATGGAAATCGACATGCGGCCCATCTTGGGGCATTTGAGACGCATGGAAAACGCGCAAGAGGAAGATCGCGATGACGCTCCGGCTCTCCTTATCCATGCTGGCGGTACCCCTGGTTGTTTTGGCCCTGAGCCTCACGCCGACGGCGCAAGCTGGTGTGAACAAGCGCGCCGTGGAGCAGGCCTTCCGAACATGGATCGAACAGGATCTATGGCCCAGGGCCGCTTCCCGCAACGTTTCACGCGCCACATTCCGCAACGCGACCCGCGCGCTGCAGCTGCAGTGGAAACTCCCCGACCTTGTCCCTCCGGGCGCGCCCGAGGCCGCCCCCAGCCGGCAACGACAGTCGGAGTTTCGCTCGCCTGCGCGCTATTTCCCCGAAAGCAACCTCAACACGCTCGTCGCGCTCGGGCGCGACCGGATGGAGCGCTGGAAGGACACCCTTGCCCGCATCGAGGCGCGCTACGGTGTGCCTGCCCATATGATCGTCGCCATCTGGGGACGCGAGACCGGCTACTCGCGCGCGCGGTTGCCCCACAATGCGCTTGAGGTCCTCGCCACTCAGGCTTTCATGGGCAGGCGCAAGGCCGTTTTCATGGAAGAGACGCTCGCCGCACTGGTCATCCTCGAAGAGGACCACTTCCCCGGCACCGCCTTGCAAAGTTCCTGGGCGGGCGCCCTCGGCGGGCCACAGTTCCTGCCCTCCAAATTCCTGCAATATGCTGTCGACTTCGACGGCGATGGCAAACGCGACATCTGGAATTCGGTGCCCGACACGCTTGCCTCCATTGCCAACTACCTGAAGCAGCATGGCTGGCGGACCGGGCGCGACTGGGGCTTTGAGGCAGAAATCCCGGCGACCATTTCCTGCAAGCAGGAAGGTCCGGAACAGGGGCGCCCGATCAGCGCGTGGATCGCAGCCGGTGCCAAGCGCGTTTCCGGCCGCCCCTTTCCCGCCCATGAGACCGGGCGGACCGGTTACCTGCTGATGCCCGCGGGCCGTTACGGACCGGCCTTCATCTCCACGCCCAATTTCTTCGTGCTGAAGGCCTATAACGAATCCGATGCCTACGCGCTCTTCATCGGCCACCTGGGGGATCGGCTCGCCTTTTCCAACAAGCCGCTTGTGGCGGGCTGGCGCGACCCGGGGGATTTCTCACGCCGCGCGGTGCAGAAGATGCAGGAGCGCCTGGAAGCGGCCGGTTACGATGTCGGAGGCGCGGATGGCCTGGTCGGCTTCAAGACGCGCACCGCCATAGGCCTGTGGCAGGAGCGCAATGGCCTGCCCCCCACCTGCTATCCGGATGAAAACCTGTTGGCACGTTTTCGATAGCCTCATCAGCGACAGGATGCCGACACCAGCGCGCCGGGATTGGCAGGCTCTCGCCGGGCTAGACGAAGGTGCCTTGTGCCGGAGCGCCGGCATTTGCCAGATAGAGGTGCACTTCCTTTCCGTCCAAGGGGCGCGAGATCAGGTAACCTTGGCCGACATCGCACCCTAGCTCGCACAGAAACACCCGGTGCGCCTCGCTCTCCACCCCTTCCGCAACCACGGTCTTGCCCAGACTGTGGGCAAGGCTCACGACCGTTCGAACGATCACTTCGTCTTCGGGCCGCTGACCAATTCCGGAAACGAAAGAGCGGTCAATCTTCAGCCGATCCACCGGCACCCGCTTCAGATGGGACAGCGACGCGTGCCCTGTTCCAAAGTCATCGAGCGCAATGGCCACGCCCAGTGCCTTCAACCTGTGAAGGCACTGCTCCACCTGCACCGATGACCGGTCGAGCAGAACGTTCTCGGTGATCTCGATTTCCAGCATGTAGGGCGGGATGTCGTATTCGGTCAGCAACCGGGTGAGCTGGTCGGCAAAATCGGGATGCTTGAGTTGCGCTGCCGCCGCATTGACCGCGACGACACCTGGCGACAATCCGGCATGCAGCATGTCCCGCAATATCGCCAGGGAGGTCTCTAGCACGGCTTGACCGAGCTGCACGATCAGGCCGATCTCCTCTGCCACCGGAATGAAATCGGTGGGCGGCACCTCATAGCCCTCATGCGTCCACCGCGCCAGAGCCTCAAAGCCCGTATGGCTACCATCGGCAATGGCGAATTGCGGCTGGAAGGCAACGCCGACCCGCCCCTGATCAAGGGCTGTGCGCAAGGCCTCCACGAGATCGCCACGCCGTTGCAAGCCATCACGCAGATTTGCGCTGAATAGACATAGCCTCTCACCGCCCTGCTGGCGCGCGAGATAAAGGGCGTTGTCGGCAAACTTCATCAGATCCGCCGCATCCGCGCCGTGTTCCGGGAAGAGACAGACCCCCATGGCGGCCGCAGGGCGCAGGATGTCGCTTCTCAGCCTCAACGGCTCCGCGAGCAGCGCGCGCACCCTTCCCAGAACCTGCTCCAGACCGTCGCGATCGCGAACCCCGCCGAGGATCAGCGCAAACTCGTCGCCGCCCAGGCGGAATACATCATCACCGAAGCGCAGAACGGCCTTGAGGCGATGCCCGACTTCCACGAGGAACTCGTCGCCAGCCGCATGCCCCAAACGGTCGTTGATTTCCTTGAACTTCACCACATCAAGCAGGACAAGAGCCCCGGCCCCGCCAATACGCTTTTGCTGATCGACCTGTATCTGCAACCGCTCCAGCAAAACGGTTCGATTCAACAGCCCCGTCAGCGGGTCAAGCTCTGTCTGATTGAGGATCAGGCTCTGAGCTTCCTTGAGCGCGGAAATATCCGTTGCCACGCCAACCCGGTTGCCGGATCTGTGGCATCGCTCGCGCCAGCGCAGCCAGCGCCCGTCGCCCATTTTCTGTGTCAGGACACCACCATAGGAGCGATGGGCCTTCAAACACTGGCCGATCCACGCCTCCTGGTTGTCCTGTTGCGCCTCGCTGTCGGCCGCGTCTATGTCACCGGACGACGTGGGCACGATTTCGCCCGCCACCACCGCGCGGCGGAGCAAGTTTTCAAATGTGGTATCGCTGTCAAGCGTCGCGCAGGCGACGGGAAAGGTCTTCCGGAAGGCGGGGTTGCAGATCACCAGCCGATCATCGCCATCAAAGGCGACGACCGGATCACCAAGTGTCTCCACGATGTCGCTGAGCAGGGCTTTCAGATCATCGTATCGTCGCCGCTCACGCGTGAGCTCCGCTTGCGCCGCATTGAGCTGCCGAAGCAACTCGTCCTTCTCGACTTCGCCCTGTTTCGAACTCACTGCACGTGAAACCCGTCTTTTTTACCCATGCGGACCGTCGAACACGCCTTGCAGGTCATGACCGAGGATATCGGAGACCCATTGTCCCTGCATCACGACGATCTTTGCGTTCATCCTGCCTTACTCACCCGGGAGCGCTACAAACGAGATTGCCGATCGATCAGGATGGCGTCGCATCGTATTCCAGAGTGCATCTTCCGAATCTTTGTAAGGGCAGGATAAGCGCCCAGTAGGTTCTTGTATCTGATTTTCTTATGTACGAAAACGTACTTATATCAAGACAGTCTGTTTACATCGGAAAGGCCTTGGGCAACTTGTACGGCCAAGTGTTTTCCACGTAACATGCCGCGCATGTCAGATTGCGCCCCGATGCCCATTCTAAATCGCGTATTGCGTGCCATGACCCCCGAAGCCCAGGCGTTTCTGGCCAAGCGCATGACGACCCGGGAGCTGATCACGGGAGAAACCCTGTATCAGGCAAATCAGTCTTTCGAACACACGGTTTTCCCGCATAGCGGGATCATTTCGGTGTTGTCGGAGGTTGAAAGGGGCTATTCGGTCGAGAAGGTTTCAATCGGAGAAGAGGGCTTCACGGGGTTCACGGCCTTGCTGGGCGGCGACGTGGCCCTCGGCCGCGCGGTGGTGCAGATCGGCGGCTACGCCTCCGTCATCCGGCTTCAGGATCTGGACGAGGCGATCAGCAGCTTTGCCTGTGTGCGAAAGGTCCTTCTGCTCTATTCCCGCGCCTTGATCGGACAACTGATGGAACTGGTGGCCTGCAACAGCCTGCATTCCGCGCCCCAACGCGTCAGTCGCTGGTTGCTCCACGCAAACGAACGCATGGAAGGCTCCAATTTCCGACTGACCCAGGAAACCCTGTCACACATTCTGGGCCTGAGGCGCGCCACCGTCAGCGCCGCATGCTCACACCTGCTCAAGAGCGGCGCGATCCATTATTCCCGCGGCACCATCTCGGTTCTCGACACACAGCTGCTGCGCAGCTTTTCCTGCCAATGTCACGACCGCATCGCCGCCATCAACCTGCCACGACAAATCGGGGGCCCTGAAGCTTTGACGAGCAGCCCTGCCTCGTGATCACAATACCCTGGGAGAATGACAGGGAGTGATGATCGTGAACACCGCCAATGAAGGACGCATCATGAGTGGAGGCGAAGCCATCGTCGCCGCCCTCATCGCCAACGGGATCGACACGCTTTACGGCTTGCCGGGCGCCCAGATGTATCCACTGTTCGATGCTCTTCATGGCGCAAGCGAGCGCATCCGCACCATCGGAGCCCGCCATGAACAGGCTTGCGCCTACATGGCTTTCGGCCACGCCCGTTCGACAGGCCGGCCCGGCGTCTTCTCCGTGGTCCCGGGCCCGGGTGCGCTGAACACCATGGCGGCGCTTTGCACCGCAGCCGGCTGCAATGCGCCGGTCCTGATGATCACGGGCCAGATCCCCACACCGTTCATCGGGCGAGGACGTGGGCACCTGCATGAACTGCCCGACCAGCTCGCGACGCTTCGCTCCGTGGTCAAATGGGCTACCCGGATCGAGCGCCCCGCCGATGCACCGCGCATTCTCAACGAGGCCTTTCGCCAGATGCTGTCAGGCAGGCCCGGCCCGGTCGCGGTGGAAATGGCATGGGATGCGATGGCAATGTGCGAACATGTCCGCCCGCTCGCCCCAGCCCGGCCCGAAACACCTGTCCCGCCGCTGCCAGAAGCGATCGCCGAAGCCGTAAACCGCATTTGCGAGGCCCGCAATCCGATGATCATGGTGGGCGGTGGCGCCCAGCATGCGGCGGCCGCCGTCCGGGCGCTCGCGCAGGAAATCGGCGCTCCGGTGGCCGCCCTGCGGTCCGGTCGCGGCATCATGCCGGAAGACCAGCCTCTTGGGCTCTCCTCCTATGCCGCCTATCGCTACTGGCCGCAAACGGACCTGCTGATCGGCATCGGTTCGCGGCTGGAAATGCCCTACATGCGCTGGTCCGGCATGGGACAGCTGACGGACAAGCCGAAAGGCCCGCCCCCTCTCATCCGCATCGACATCGATCCCGCCGAAATGAACCGGCTCAAGCCAGACACGGCCATTGTGGGCGATGCGGAGGAAGTCAGCGATGCCCTCCTGAAAGCCCTCCACAATGCCGGGCACCAGTCTCGTCCCATCCCCGACGCGGTGGCGGCAGCCAAGCTCAGCGCGGCAACCGAAATCTCGCGCGTGAAGCCGCATGTGGACTATCTCCACATCATCCGCGAGGCGCTTCCGCTGGAGGGCATCTTCGTGGAGGAACTCTGCCAGGCAGGCTTTGCGTCCTACTTCGCCTTCCCGGTCCTGCGCCCGCGCAGCTACATTTCCAGTGGCTATCAGGGCACGCTCGGGTTCGGCTTCATGACCGCATTGGGCGCGAAAGCCGCCAATCCCGACCGGCCGGTCGTCTCGATCACCGGCGATGGCGGCTTTCTCTTCGGCATCCAGGAGCTGGCGAGCGCGAAGCAATACGGCCTTGGCGTCGTGACCATCGTCTTCAACAACAAGGCCTACGGCAACGTCTTGCGCGACCAGCAGACGGGTTACGGTGGGCGCGAAATCGCGTCGCGGCTGGAAAACCCGGACTTCCTGGAACTGGCGCGCGCTTTCGGCATCCCGGGCCACCGGGTCACAACGCCCGGCGAACTTCACCGTGTGCTTGAAGCCGCCATCGCAGCGGACGTCCCTGCCCTGATCGAGGTTCCCGTCGATCCCGCCGACGAGGTGAGCCCCTGGCCATTCATCCATCCGAATGGCTGAAGGCAGGACCGGGACGCACTGGCTGAACAGGTCGCCGCTGCCGGAAAATCAGGCAGCGACGCGATCGCATGCCAGCCCATCGCCACGCCCTTGCCCAAGAGACCGGGCGGCACAGATGCGCCGCTCTCTTTTTCCCGTTTCAAATCGGATGCCTCAAGTTTGAGCGCGCGAGGTCGCAATATTGGGCTGGCCATACGCTACGGGATTATCCTAGTCTTTTAAAAAGCCCCGATGCTTTTAAGCGCCCCATCGCGCAGCGGAGCGTATGAAGACCATCGAATTCCAAATAGAAGAAAGGTGGATCGGAATGCTTTTCAGGTCACGTGCGAACTGCCCCTAGGTCCCACTCCCCCTCACTTCAGGCCCCTCGGAACGGGGCGTTGACTTCCCATCGGTCAGCTTCGTCCCGCCACGCACGCACATCCCGTTCGCCTTCCTATCCAGATAATTCGTGACAGCGACCCCGGCGATTGAAACGCGAAACCTCTCCAAGATCTTTGGATCGGGAGACGGAGAGGTCCGAGCCCTTGATGACGTCTCGCTTGAAATAGGCGAAAACGAGTTCTTCACGCTGCTGGGCCCGTCCGGCTGCGGCAAGACCACCTTGTTGCGACTGATCGCGGGCTTCGAAACAGCCACTTCAGGCGGTCTCCTGCTCTATGGCAAGGACATCTCCCACGAGCCACCCTATCGCCGCTCCATCAACACCGTCTTTCAGAGCTATGCGCTCTTTCCCCACCTGAGCGTTGCCCAGAACATCGCCTTCGGGCTGGAAATGCTCGACCGCCCCAAAGCGGAAATATCGAAGACGGTGGACGAAATGCTCGCCATGGTTCGCATGGAGGCCATGGCCCATCGCAAGACCAGCGAGATTTCCGGCGGACAACAGCAGCGCGTGGCGCTCGCCCGCGCGCTCGCCCCGCACCCCAAGGTGTTGCTTCTCGACGAGCCGCTGTCCGCGCTCGACCTGAAGCTGCGCAAGGAGATGCAGCGCGAATTGAAACGCCTTCAGGTGGAAACCGGCATCACCTTCGTCTTCGTGACCCATGATCAGGAGGAGGCGCTGACCATGTCGGACCGCATCGCGGTCATGAGCGCGGGCAAGCCGTTGCAGGTCGGCTCCCCGCGCGAAATCTATGACACGCCCTCCAACCGCTTCGTGGCAAGCTTCATCGGGGAATCGAACTTTCTCAACGCCATTATTTCCCACGTCGATGGCGGCGCCGCGCGTATCGTTATGCCCGGCGGCACTCAAATCGATGCTGTCCTGCCCGCCCAGGCCCCAAGAGAGGGCGCGGTGACCGTAGCCATTCGCCCGGAACAGATCGAGCTTCTGCCCGAGGGCACACCGGACACGATATCCGGCACCGTCACGGACACCGTCTATTTCGGCACCGACACACACACCCACCTGCGCCTGGAAAACGGCGAAACCATCGTCGTGCGCCAGCCCGCCTCCCGGGAGGGGCGCGCCGCCTGCGAACGCGGCGAGACGGCAGGCATCCGATTTGCCGATGGTGCCGTGCGCGTGATGGAAGATACCCCATGAGTGTTCCCGGTCCCACCCATGACCCCCTGACCGACGAGGCCCGCGCGCTGGCAAGACAGACCCGACGCAGTTGGCTTCTTTCGACCCCCGCACTCATGCTTCTGGTCTTCGCGGCCTCCGGGCCGCTTTTGATCGTTCTTGTCTATTCCTTTCTCACGCCCGGAGACTACAGCGGCGTGAAATGGCAACCGACACTGGATGCCTGGATCAGCATTCTGTTTTCCGTCGATATCTTCGACGGCACGCTCGGGCTCGCCGATGCCCACCTTTCCATCTTCTGGCGCTCGGTGAGCCTGTCGGTGCTGACGACACTCATCACCTTCCTGCTGGGTTTCCCGACCGCCTATTTCATCGCCACCCGTACACCGTCCCAACGCAACATGTGGCTGTTCCTGATCACCATCCCCTTCTGGACGAACCTGCTCATTCGCACCTTCGCCATCATGGAAGTGATCCGCAACAACGGCCTCATCAACACGGCATTGATGAAACTGGGACTGATCAGCGAGCCGATCCAGATCCTCTACACCGACACCGCCGTTCTCATCGGCATGGCCTATGTCTATCTACCGCTGATGGTGTTGCCGCTCTATGCGGCGCTGGAACGTTTCGACTTCCGCCTCGTGGAGGCCGGGTACGACCTCTATGCCAGCCGCTGGCGGGTGCTGCGCAAGGTGATCCTGCCGCTGGTGAAGCCCGGCATCGTCGCGGGCTCCATCCTCGTCTTCATGCCCTCGCTCGGCGCCTTCGTGACACCGCGTGTTCTGGGCGGCGGCAAGCACATGATGATCGGCAGCTTCATCGAATTGCAGTTCGGGCAAGGCCGCAACTGGCCGCTTGGCGCATCCCTGTCCATGCTGCTCCTGCTGATCGTCGGCATCGGCCTGATCTTCTACGTGCGCACGATGAACAGGGAGAAGGCTCATGACTGACACGCCCGTCCCCGTCTCCCCAGGCTCGAAACGTGCCTCGAAACGCGGCTTTGCCGTGCGCGACATGCCGGGCTTCGCAACGATCGCCTTTTTCTCCTTCGCGGCGCTCTATGCCCCGATCTTCGTTCTGGTGATCTTCTCCTTCAACGCGGGAAGCTCCATCGCGCTTTGGGAAGGGCTTTCCTGGCACTGGTATGCCGCTGCCTGGCAGAACGACGTGGTGCAGGAGGCGACGATCCGCTCCGTGGTCATCGCCACGCTCGCCTCCGCAATCGCCACCACCGTCGCGACTCTGGCGGCGCTCGGCACCACCCACAGCGGAGATTTCCGGGGGCGAACGGTGATCTACATGCTGATCAACCAACCGTTGATGGTGCCGGAAATCGTGACCGCGGTCGCTTTGCTGATCTTCTTTTCCATGATCCGCATCGCCACCGGCTATTCCGGCCTCGCCTATCTGGTCATCGCGCATGCCGCCTTCTGTGTGCCCTTCGCCTATCTGCCGATCCGCGCGCGGCTGGAGGGCATGGACACGACACTGGAGGTGGCGGCCGCCGATCTCTACGCAACGCCCTGGCGCACCTTCCGACGCGTGACGCTGCCCCTCATGGCGCCGGGCATCGTCGCAGGCGCCATGCTCGCCTTCGTCATCTCGCTCGATGACGTGATCATCACCGAATTCGTGAAGACCGCCGGTCAGGACACGCTGCCGACCTACATGCTGGGCCAGTTGCGCCGTTCCATCACGCCGGAGGTCAACGCCATCTCTACCGTGTTGCTGGCGATAACCGTCCTGCTGCTGACCCTGTTTTTCATCCTGACAAGAAAAAGAAGCGGCAAATCCTGAAAGCCCACCTGAAAGAGCCATTGGAAGAGGAGATCCAACCATGAAAGCATCAAGACTGCTCATGACCGCCGGTGCCTTGCTGGCCGCGACCAGCCTCGCCCACGCCGAGGGAGAGTTGAACATCTACAACTGGGGCAACTACACCAACCCAGAGCTGATCAAGAAATTCGAGGACGCCTATTCGGTGAAGGTCACGGTCACCGACTATGATTCCAACACCACAGCCCTGACCAAGGTGGCTGCGGGAGGTCACGGCTTCGACATCGTCGTGCCGTCGGCCAACTATGTGCCGATCTTCGCTGAAAAGGGCCTTCTGCTGGAATCGCGCCCCGACCAGATGGAGAATTTCAAACATGTCAGCGCGCGCTGGAAGGATGTGCCGTGGGATCCGGGCCGTCACTATTCCGCACCCTGGCAGTGGGGCACCACGGGCGTCGCGGTCAATACCAGCGTCTATTCCGGCAACATCAACACCTCCGCCATCTTCATGGACCCGCCGGAAGAGCTGATCGGCAAGGTCAATGTGGTGCCGGAAATGTCCGACGTGATGGCGATGGCCGTCTGGTATGCGGGCGGGGGCGTGTGCACCAATGACAAGACGGTGCTGAAGAAAGTCCGTGATCTGCTGGTCGAGGCGAAGACCAAGTGGCTGTCCATGGACTATGGCATGACGGAAAAGATGTCGAACAACGACGTCGTGGCCTCCGTCAACTGGAACGGCTCCTCCTACCGCGTGCGCAAGCGGAACCCGGACGTGGCCTATGGCTATCCGCAGGAAGGCTATCCCGTCTGGATGGATTCCGCTGCCATCCTCAAGGATGCCAAGAACGTCGAGAACGCCAAGCTTTTCCTGAATTTCATCATGGATCCGGAAAACGCGGCCATGATTTCCACCTACGCAGGCTATGCAAACGGCATCGACGGCTCCGAAGCCTTCATGCCGGAAGACATGCGCACCGCGCCGGAAATCGTGGTTCCGGCCGAGCTTGCCGATGCGGGCCAGTTCCTGCCCACATGCCCGCCGGACGTGCAGAAGCTCTACACCGCTGTCTGGACCGAGGTCATGAAATAAGACGGACTGACAGAGGGCGGGGCCTTGTTGCCCCGCTCCGCCTTTCCCTCATCATTGCCAGGTTTCGGGACGGAGGGTGTGGCCCATCCTTCGAGACGCACTCTTACGAGTGCTCCTCAGGATGACGTTGTGAGTGTTGATGATTTCATCGGAATAACAACACGATAACGTCATCCTGAGGAGGCTCGAAGAGCCGTCTCGAAGGATGGGCCACGCCCACGATAACCAACTCGCCTCCGCTCAGGCAGCCCCGACCACGAGCCCGCGCACCGCAGCGGCGCTTTCCTGTTCCAGCGCCCGTGCAGCCAGCGCCTCGCACTCCGTGCGACTTAGCCCCTTGAGCGTCAGCTTGAATTCCGCCACATCCGATGCGGACATGCTGAATTCATCGAGCCCCAGTCCCAGCAGGATGGGAACGGCCAGCGGATCCCCCGCCATCGCCCCGCACATGCCAATCCAGATCCCCGCTTCCTTCGCCGCCCGGATGGATTTGGCGATCATCGCCAGCACCGCCGGATGGAAGGGATCGCAAAGGTCCTGAACCTTGGGGTTGGCCCGATCCGCCGCCATCACATATTGCGTCAGATCATTGGTGCCGATGGAGAAGAAATCGACCTCGGGAGCCAGACGATCCGCGATTTCGGCCGCCGCCGGCACCTCGATCATGATGCCGACCTCGATGCCTGCATCGAAGGCTTCGCCGCGCGCGGTCAATCCCGCCATGGCCCGTTCAACCGCCGCCTTGCCCGCCTGAACCTCTTCCACGCTCGCCACGAGCGGGAACATGATCCGCACCGGCCCATGCGCGCTGGCGCGCAGGATCGCCACCAGTTGGGTCTCGAAAAGCTCCGGCACATCCAGCGAATAGCGAATGCCGCGCCAACCGAGATTGGGGTTTTCCTCCGCCGGGCGATCCATATAGGCGACGGGCTTGTCGCCGCCGATATCGACCGTGCGCACGGTCAGCGGCCTGCCGTCCAGGCCCTCCACCATCTGTTTGTAGATCGCGTATTGCTCATCCTCGTCCGGCGCACTTTCGCGGCGCATGAACAGGAATTCGGTTCGAAGAAGGCCAACCTCCTCCGCCCCGCTCTCGATGACCGAGGCGAGTTCTTCCAGCGAGGCGAGATTGGCGGCGGCCCGGACCGCTTCGCCATCCGCAGTCACAGCCGGATCGTCCCTGATCGCGCGCGCCTTCGCGCGACGTTCCTCAAGTGCGGCGCGCGCGCGCTCGATCTCTTCGAGAAGGGCCGCATCGGGGGCAACGGTGAGTTCCGCCTTGCCGCCATCGAGCAGACAATCGGTCCCTTCGGCAATGGAAAGCAGGCCATTTCCGAGCCCGAAGACAACAGGAACCGGCAACCCGCTTGCCAGAATGCCCGCATGGGAGGTCGCTCCGCCGTAAGCGGCTGCGATACCCAGGACCGTGTCCCGCTCCAGCGTCAACACATCGGAAGGCCGCAATTCGTCAAAGGCCAGAATGGCGGGTTGCTCATTGCCCGCCTCACCGGTGCCCCCCGTCAGATGGGCCAGCACCCGCAGGCCGACGTCGATGACATCTTCCCCGCGCGCCTTCAGGATCGGATCGCCAAGCCCGCGATAGGAGGCGGAAAGCTTATCCACCGCATCGCGCCACGGCGCTTCGGCCACGACCTTGCGCGCCGAAATCGCCGTCTCCACAGGCTCTATCAGGGCCGGGTCGTGCAGGAAGGCAATATGGGCATCGAAGATCTTGCGATCATAATCGGCAATCGCCTGCCCCTTGGCCGCAAGGGCTGCGGAAAGCTCACCCTCCGCCGCCTGAAGCGCGGCATGGAACCGCGAAAGCTCGGCCTCCGCGTCCGCGACCGGCTTCGCTTCCACCGTCTCCGGCAGGGCACGACGGATCTGGCGGATCGGGCCATGCGCAAACCCGCGGGCAATCCTTGCGCCTTCCAGAACGCCGGCCGTAACCGGCTCGGCTGCGGTTTCCTCGACGGGGGCCGGCCCGGAGACTTCCGCCACCTCGGGCGCCCGTTCCGCCTCGCCGAAATTCGCCTCGACGAGCGCCGCGATGGCCGCGAAGAGGTCTTCCGCGACGGCTTCCTCCGCCGAAAGCCGGATCACGTCATTACCGCCAACTTCCGACAACATCACGCCATTGATGCTCTTGGCGTTGGCAGGCGGCCTGTTGCGGGTGAGATTGGCGAGATAGACCGGGCCCTCAAAGCGGCTGGCGGTCTGGACGAACTGGGCGGCGGGACGCGCATGGAGGCCGTGGACGGTGCGGATGCGGAACTCGCGGGAGGCGAGCCCATCGAGCGCGTCCCCCGGTGTTTCCGCCGCCGCCGCGCCTGTATCGTCCACAAAGGCGCGCGCCGTGGCGCGGGCCTCCGCGATGGCCACATCCATCCCCTGCCCTGCCGCCGCCTGCACGGTGGCGTTGAGCACGCCTTCCACCAGCGGGGCCTCGCAGATGCGCACCTTCTCGCGCGCTTCGTCGTCGAGAAGATCGAGCGCCATTTCCGCGTTGAGCTTGGCCGAACCGAGGTCAAAGAAAACGAGGACGCCGTCGTCGTTCATCACCTCGTTGATGGCATCCAGGATGCGGATCGCATCCGTTCCAAGCGGGTTGTCGGGGTCATCAATGCCACCAGCCGACACGATGGGCACAGGTTCCATGCTCATCGTGTCCGCCAGCTCCTTGAGACCGTCGGCAAGCTGCTTGCTGTGCGAGACGATCACGATTCCAATCATCAGGCGGCCTCGCTCGCTGCATCGCGCAAGGCCTTGATAATCAGATAGCTGGATGTCGCACCCGGGTCCTGATGATCCCTGGAGCGCTCGCCGAGATAACTCGCGCGGCCCTTGGTGGCGATCATCGGGATCGTCTCCTTCATGCCGTTTTCGGCCGCCGCAACCGCGGCCTCCAGACCGTCGGACACATTGCCCGCCGCCCGGAAAGCTTCGGCCGCCGGAACCAGCGCATCCAGCATGGTCTTCATGCCGACATCCGCCTTGCCGCGCATCTTCACGCCCGCGACCGCGTCATCGAAGAACTGCACCAGCTCTTCGAAGCCGATCTCGGACTTGCCCATGAGCGGCTTGGAGGCTTGCAGGAACATGGTGCCATAGAGAGGTCCGGCGGCGCCGCCGACCTTGGAGATCAAGGCCATCGACACCGCCTTCAAAAGCGCCCCCACGTCATCGCCGTCAGGCAGCTTCTCGATGACAGCCTTGTAGCCGCGATCCATGTTGTTGCCGTGATCCGCATCGCCGATCGCGGAATCGAGTTCCGTGAGATAGGCGCGATTTTCCGCCATCACTTCGGCGGTCTTGCGGATCCAGTTCCGGACGATGTGACAGGTAAGCGCATCAGTCATTTTCAGCATCCCCAACGCAGTGCAGGTGTTTTGACGGGCGCGTCATAGAGCCTGAGCAGCTCCTCATCGACCTTCAGAAGCGTGATCGAGACGCCCGCCATTTCCAGCGAGGTGATGTAGTTGCCGACGAGGTTGCGCACGATCTTGATTCCGGCCGCTTCCGCCAACTCCGCAAGCTTGCCATAGATGGTGTAAAGCTCCGAGACCGGTGTGCCGCCCATGCCGTTGACCAGAGCGATCACCTCATCGCCCTTTGAGAACACGATGTCGGTGACATCCGTATCCACCCAGTCACCCGACGCCGGATCCCACTCGGAGAGCTTCCGCGTATAGGCTTCGTCGTCGAGGATGTGACGGGTGAGGATTTCCGCCGTCTCGTCCGCGGTCTTGATCTTGGTGCGCTCGACACCCGGCTCGCCGTGAATGCCGATACCGATCTCGATCTCGTCTTCCGCCAGCTCGAAGCTCGGCGTGCCATTCTGCGGGGTCATGCAAGGCGTGAGCGCCATGCCCATGCTCTTGCCGTTGATGTTGACCTTCTTGCAAAGGGCGGCGAGCTGATCGAGGTCATAGCCTTCAAGCGAGGCCGCCCCGCAGATCTTTTCAGCAAACACCGTGGTTCCGAGGCCGCGTCGCCCGGCGGTGTAGAGCGAGTCCTTCAAGGCCACATCGTCATCGATGATGATGTTGCGAACCTCGATGCCTTCGTCGCGCAGCATGTCGGCGGCCATCTGGAAGTTCAGCACATCGCCGGTGTAGTTCTTGACGATCTGAAGGATGCCCTTGCCGCCATTGATCGCCTTGCCCGCCTCATACATCTGATCGGGCGTGGGCGAGGTGAAGACGGGGCCGGGGCAGGCTGCATCCAGCATGCCCTGGCCGACGAACCCGCCATGCAGCGGCTCATGGCCGGATCCGCCGCCCGACATGACGGCGACGCGATCCTTCACGCCTCCGGCCACGTTCACGAAGATCGGGTCAAAATGCACGTCGATTTCGGGATGGGCTGCGCCAAATCCCTTCAATTGCTCGACGACAACGTCTTCGGCATTGTTGATGAGCTTTTTCATCAGACCTTCTCCTCGTCAGACGGTTCGTCCGTGTCGTAAGCCTTGAACACGAACCCATAGTAGCTGCGATAGAACGCACCGGCGACCAAGCCGCCGATGATTGTGGAGACGGTGGGGATCCACCAGCCGCCACGCGGACCGGGCAGAGCGATATCGCCCCAGCCAAAGAAGTAGGACATGATCCTCGGCCCGAGATCGCGCGCCGGGTTCATCGCCGTCATCGAGATCGGAGCTTCATAGGCGACAAGCGCCGCGACGAGCAGGCCGATGAAGAACGGGGCGAGATTGGCCGCCGGCGCGGCGGTGTTGTGGGGATCGGTCAGGTAGAGAACCCCGAAGACCAGAATGGCGGTGGTGAAGGCCTCCGACAGGAACCATTTCGTCAGCGATACCTGCGCGAAGGCTTCCGGCGTCGTGCCGAAAAACGCCGGGTTGGGCGCATAGGTTCCAAACCCCATCGCGGAGAGCTGGCTACCGGGCTGGCCACGCACGATTTCCTTGCCTGTCTCGAAAACAGCAACGATATCCGCATAGAACCAGTAGATGGCCGCTGCCGCCAGCATGGCGCCGATGAATTGCGCAATGATGTAGGGCGCGACCTTGGACCACGGAAAGCCCATGAACACCGCCATGGTGATGGTGACCGCAGGATTGATGTGGCCGCCTGTCATCTTGGCCGACACATAGACGCCGAAGGCCACGCCCAGGGCAAACATCATCGAAACCGGCCAGAGACTAAGACCTCCCGTCCAGGCCGATACGGCGACGGATCCGACGCCAAAGAGGACGAGAATGAACGTGCCGAGACCTTCGGCAACCATCTCGCTGAGAATTCCTCGTTTCATTATGGTTCTCCTCACACTTTTCGGCAGAGGTCCGCGGATGGGTTGAGTGGCATTTGAGCGGGAGCGTGGACGAAGAGGGAAAGACGTGGCGCCAAGCGCGATCCCGGACAGACACGGAACTTCATCGCGAGCCGTTTGAAGCTACCGAAGCGGAAGGAAGCCCAACACATATCTTGGCAATGGGCAAAATACTGAGTTGCGACATTCCGTCGCATGGCGTTTTTTCCGCAGTTTTCCGCCGTTCCGCCGATCTTGCGCCCGACTTGACGCTAGGGCGTTTTAGTGAAACGCATTCCATATATTGAATTCTACAGCGAACGTGCCGTGTCCGTCGTCCTGCGCCCAACAAGTGGCGTCAGGCCGGGCGAAACCGCGAGACCTCGGGCCAAAACCGGCCTCGCATGCGCATCGCGGAACAGCTTGCCGAAACTCTGCCGAGCCTGCGACAGGTCGATCCGTTCCGGCTGATTCGCGCACAGATGGGGGCATAGCCAATCTCGAAAAACCCGAGAGAGCGGCATGACTTCAATCTGGTAGAGCGGGGCGGATGCAACGAGAAAAGCCCGCACACCGGGGGCGGCATGCGGGCTCCTCTCCTTTCCCCGTCGGGCATCACGCAAGACGGGGGGAGAAACGTCAGGCGCGTTATGCCGCCGGAGCGGATGCCGGAAGGGGCAGGATCTCGCCACCGATCGCCGCAAAGCGCCTCATGTAGGCCTGATGGTCGATGAGCTGGGAGGGGAAATAGAGCCCGGCCGAGACAGCGTCATCTCCAGAGAGCCCCGCGAGCCTTTCCAGAACCATTGCAGTACCGAGTGCGGTCAGCGGCATCTGGCCACGCGGATGGAAGACCGCCTGGCGGAAGCTCTGTCGGGACCCGTCCTGCCCGTCGCCCGTGATCTCGTAGATGATCTCCGTCGACAACGGGTCGCCGCGACGGCGCGAAGAGGTCTCGCCCGCGGCAAGCAGGAAGCGGATATTGTCCGCGCCCGTTTCGACGGACAGCGTCAGCAAGTCATAGGGCGAATAGCTTTCGGCCTCCACCGGCGTCCCGTCGATCGCATGGAACTGCCCGGCGCCCTCGCCCTGGCCGAGCCAGACATATGCCCCGTCCTGGACAGTCAGCACGGCGGGCTTGGTGTACATGAGGCGTTCGATATCGCGTAGGGTCGCCGGACCGCCGAAATCCTGCTCATCGATCAGCCCGGCGATATTGATGCTGTCCACGCGGGCCAGATCCTTCGCGGCATGCAGGATGGGGATGGTCGTCGCACCCACCAGCCATTCCGCACCGAAAACCACCGGAGCGGCCTTGGGCTGGTACATCTGGGTGGCCAATTCCGGGCCGACCTCGTGAATGCCGGAGGAAATGCTCATGTAAGGCACGCCGCGCGAAAGCGCGTAGCGCAGCGCCGTGAGCGTGTCATCCTTGAAAAAGAGCGCGATTGCGGCAAGCGGGCGCTCGCCGACGCCAAGATCAGCGGCGTCAAGATCGATCGCGACAGCCTCTGCATGCCCGAGTTCCGCGGCCACCGCCTCGGCCTTCGCCAGATCGCGCCCGCCGATCAGCAGCGGCTGATCCGGATTGGCCTCTCGAAGAGACTGCGCCGTGCGCCGGCCGACAGTGCCTGAACCGCCAATCAGAAGAATGGGTGCCTTACGCATTTTGGTGCCTTTCAAGTCTGGTTCCCTTGTCGGGCCTATCCCACGGGGGGGCGTCGGATGAGCCGTCCGGATCTGACGCTTTTCGAGGGCGCCGCTGGCGAACTGGCGACAAGCGAAGCTGTGTGCTACAATTCGTAACCTACAAAAAGTAAGTTACTAATCGTAGTATCCATGCGCATGAGGGCTGTCAAGAGTGGCGAGCAGTGTGTCGAAAAAGATGCCGCGGGCGGAACGCAGGGCACAGCTTCTGGAGACCGCGCATAACATGGTGCGCGAACAAGGCACCGACGCGCTGACACTGGGCGGACTGGCCGAGCGCGCAGGGGTCAGCAAGCCGATCGCCTACAGTCATTTCGAGACCCGCGCGGGGCTCATGATCGCCCTCTACAAGGAGATCAATGACCGTCAGGTGCGCGCGCTCGACGCCGCGCTACGCGAGACGCAGGTCCGTCTTGGTGATTTCGCCCGCCTTATTGCGCAGGCCTATATGGAGTGTCATGACGCCGTTGGCCCCGAATGGCATGCGATCGCGGCGGCGTTGAAGGGCGATGCGCAGATGAGCGCCTATCAGCAGGAGATGATCGATGGCCATATCGCGCTCTTCATCAAGGCGCTCGCCCCGCTCGTGACGCTGTCGGAGACAGAAATCAGCCGCCGCTGCATCGCGATTATCGGTGCGGCTGAAGCGCTGTCCGATGCGATGGTCAATGCGCGGATCAGCAAAGACGAGGCAGTGGACGAACTTGCCTCCCTCATCTCCACCTGGTTGGCAGCCAACTGAAACATCAGGCTGCCGACGGCGGAGCAAAACCGGAATGCCCGTATCTACCCCCTTAAAGCCCGGCAACGCCGTCTGGCAGCTTTCGCGTTCGACCATTTGAACAAGGAAAATTCGATCCAGGCAGACCGCCTACAGGCCGCCCCACAAGACAAGCAGGCAGGCAAACGGAGAAATTCCCCGCTTTTCACCCCTCGTTCCGCCAATGAGACAATTCGAGAGAATTCTCTTGAAAGATCAATGCTCTGTGGAAGAGATGGTGGGCCCGGCAGGACTCGAACCTGCAACCAGACCGTTATGAGCGGTCGGCTCTAACCATTGAGCTACAGGCCCTTGAAGCGCCACGGGGAAAACCCGGCGATCCGGCGTGGCATTGCGGACGCGAAACGCGCGCCCGAAGCAGCCAAAGATAGTTTCCTATACCAAGGTGGCGGCCACATACAAGGCCCGCGAGCAGGTAACCCACGACCACTGGCAGAAACACCCAGCCTTGCCGCATACCCGCCTCATTCGGATGCGATGGGTGGAACTACCGAACACCCGATATGAACCCCGCAAGCCCTTGAGTCGCTTGCAGGGAAGTTGAGAGTCACAAGGAAACCTCATGTCGCCATCGTTCCGCCCCCTCGCCACCCTGATGCTGGCCTCGTTTGTCGCCTTCGCCAACCCCGCCTGGGCTTCCGACGAGCAGCAGACGGCCACGATGAGCCTCAACGGATATGGCGAGGTCACAGCGACACCCGACATGGCAATGGTGACCTCCGGCGTCGTTTCGCAGGCCGATACCGCCCGCGATGCCCTCACCGCCAACACCAAGGCCATGACCGCCCTCATCGACCAGATCAAGAAGGCCGGGATCGAGGCGCGCGATATCCAGACATCGGGGTTCTCGATCTCCCCGCGCTATGCCCAGAAGCGCCTTCCGAAGGACGGCAGCTGGCAGGAAGAGCGCAAGATCGTCGGCTACCAGGTCAATAACGGCGTTTCGGTGCGTGTGCGCGACCTCACAGGGCTCGGCGCCCTGCTCGACGCCATGGTGAGCGAAGGCGCGAACCGTATCGGCGGCATCAATTTCATCGTGTCGGATGCCAACAAGCGCCTCGACGAGGCCCGCACCGCCGCGGTTGAGGACGTGCAAGGCAAGGCAAAACTCTATGCAGAGGCCGCCGGCGTCAAACTTGGCCGGATCCTCTCGATCTCCGAAAACTCCTACGGCATGCGTCCGCAGCCCATGATGATGGACCGTGCCAAGGTGATGGCAGAAGGCGCGCCCGTGCCGGTTGAAGCCGGTGAGGAAACCCTGCGCTCGGAAGTCACCATCACCTGGGAACTGAAGAACTGATTTTTTTCGCGGTGCGGGGAACCCGCCCCTCATCGGAGCGTTTACGCCCCGAAGCATGTTTTGCACCGCAAACGACTTTAAAACCGTGAGACGAACTGAAGAGGCGGGCTTTCGGGTCCGCCTCTTCCTTGTTTCACACACGGGATGCGTCCGATTGGTCGCGGTCTCCAACCTCTGACAAGCGCCGATCAGGCCCGCCCGGTCAGATCGACGACCTCGGCAAGGGGCGCCGCGTCGCCAGTCTTCAGCCGGTCGCGGAAGATCAGAACATCGCCGTCCTCGCGCGCGCTCTTGACCAGACCTGCATCAAGATCGGCGAAAACCCATTGCGCCGCGTCCATTTCACCGACAGCCATGAGCCCGGTTTCCGCAAACCCGTGATCGGGCGGGCATACCACGCGCGCTGCGCCGCGATTGCTGTCCACCGCAGCGGACCAGGGCGCGCTGCCGGATGTCGGCGCGGTCACCACATAGCACTGGTTTTCCAGCGCACGCGCCGCCGCCCCGATCGCCACGCGGCTTGCACCCATCACGCCTTCGGTCGCACTGGGGGCCAGAATGAGCCAGGCGCCCGCCTCCGCCTGCGCCCGCGCGATGGGCGGAAACTCCACATCATAACAGATGCTGATCCCGATACGCCCGAGCGTGGTCTCAAACACACGCACCACGCCGCCACCGAGCATGTTCCAGTGCTCGCCTTCAAACCGCGTCATCATCACCTTGGACTGTTCCCCGCACAAACCCTTGGGCGTGAAAATCCGCGCCACATTGTGCAGGACGCCCGCGTCATTGCGCTCGGGAAAGCTCGGCGCAACAATATGAACGCCGTTAGCCACCGCCAGTCCGCGCCAGTGCTCGATCACCTCCGGCAACAGCCCCTGCATGGCATCGAAAGACGCAAAAATATCCCGCGAGACCGCTTCGCCGAAGAGCGAAGCCAGTTCCATGGAACCGTATTCGGGAAAGAGCAGCAGCTGCGCGCCTTCGGCAACGGCCCGCTCCACCCACTGCGAGGTCTTGGCCTTCCAGGCATCGAGATTTTCAAGCCAGTCGATAGGGTATTGCGCGGCGGCGATGCGCGTGAGCATGGATGACATCTCCTGAAAATCCGAAAGACGCCGTCAGTCCGGCGCAGACGAGCAGTAGCATAGCTCCTGCCTTGCGAAAATGGCCAAGTGCAGGAAACCGCAGCGTCAGCAGGACCGCCGCTGCCGCAGCTTCGCCCCATTAGGGGACTATGCGCGAAAGATAGCGGCGCTCGGGGAGCGCCAGTTCAAGGTATCAAGATGAAGAAGCACCTGATCATCGCGGCGGCCTCGCTTGTCGGCGCCACGTCGCTTGCCCAGGCCGAGCCTGCCTCATGCGGCAAGGCCGCCTGGTACGAATATACAACCCGCACCGCAAGCGGCGAGATGGCCAATCCGAAGGCCATGACAGCCGCCCACCGCACCCTTCCCTTCGGCACCAAGGTAAAGGTGACCAATCTCAGAAACGGGCGCAGCGTTGTCGTGCGCATCAATGATCGGGGCCCCTATACCAAGGGCCGCGTCATCGACCTGACCCGCGCCGCCGCCGCCAAGCTCGGTTATATCAACGCCGGAACGGCGCCTGTCGCTCTGACGCTCGCAGACGACCCGGCCGGCAAGCCGGTACCGGGCTGTCCGCGTTAGGCTGCCCCCACATCCAGCACGGATCATTCCTGCAGGAAAGGATTGCTCACGCGTTCTTCGCCAAGGGTCGACCCCGGCCCATGGCCCGGCAGAAAGGCCACGTCGTCGCCCAGTGGCAGCAGCTTTTCCTTGATCGAGCGCATGAGCTCTTCGTAGTCGCCGCCTTGCAGATCGGTCCGCCCGATCCCGCCCTTGAACAGGACGTCGCCGACGATCGCGAACCGCGCGGGCTCATTGTAGAAGACCACATGCCCCGGCGCATGACCCGGGCAATGCAGAACCTGGAACTCGAACCCGCCGACATCGACCGTATCACCCTCAACGAGCCAGCGGTCCGGCACGATGGGCTTGACCTGTCCGTTGATGCCGAACTGGGCCGCCTGCACCTGAACGTGCTTGATCAGCGGCTGATCCGCCTCATGCGGCCCCTCGATCGGAACGCTGAGCTTCTCCGCCAGATCCGCCGCCCCGCCGATATGATCGATGTGGCCATGTGTGATCAGAATGCGCTCGACCGTGACGCCATGCTTGTCGATGGCCTGCTGAATGCGCTCGACCTCGCCGCCGGGATCGATCACGACACCCTTCTTGGTTTCATCGTTCCACACGAGGGTGCAATTCTGGGCAAACGGCGTGACGGGGATCACCGCGGCCATCAGTTGGTTTATCTGGGTCATGGAACCTGCCGGAATATGAAAATCAACGTCTTGGCAGAGCTATAACACGCGATGATGCGGGGACACACCCTAACGCGAGAACGCCAGCGAAAGCTCGCGAATGGCCCGACGGTTGTCCTCAACCATGCGCATCAGGCGATCATAGTTGCGCCGAAACTCGTTCACGTCCTGCTTCACGTCCTTCACGAAGGACACTGCATCATGCGCGCTTTGTCGCACGCTGCGCGTGACCGGGTCATAAGTGCCCGGCTCCGCGAACAGGATGGAGCCGACAAACAGACCGACAATCGTCATGAAACCAACGCGGTCATCAAAGCTCAACATCTGGCTTCCTCAATGAACTGGCTCTGTTAACAGATCGTAAATAATAATGGATCGTTAACAAACAGATTGCGGCATGGCAAAGCGCTGCTCCTGTTAATGTTAACGCTAGAGCATGGCGCAGTTGGACAAGGTTGCAGCCAACCGGTCGATTGCAACTCGGGGATCTGCATGGCGCCGCGACCGGCCCGTCGGATTGATTAGCGGGCGCATAATTGTTTTTGACGCATCAAACAATATCCGCTCGTCGGGCAAGACCATCGTGCTCAGCCATGGCGGATTTTGTCGCGATTGTGGACGTATGACTTGCTCTGCGGTCAATTCTATTCTTAATATAGCGCCCAGTCAGGGTGAGGCGATTGAAAGACAAAGGTGCCACGGGTGGCAGAAAGAGCCCGGTGCGCCCCCGTTTTCACGCTCCATCAGACTGGTCGAAAAGGACTTTCGATTTGCGTGCACAAGGACGCCATTGGAAGTAGTTGATCGATCTCCGCTTCGCCCCGCATTGCCAACCGAACGGTGGGAGGATACGGAGCGCAGCGGCGCGTCAATTCGACGACGCGATGGTGAAGGGTCGAAAGTGATTGGGAAGAGGCAGGAATACGATGGCTGATTGGCGCAGCCGCAAGGGTGGCGATCCGGATATGGACGACGAGCCGGAACGTCGCAGCAAAGGACGACGCGGTCATGGCCGCGGGTCCCGCGGCTTTGACAGCCGACCGGACTTTGGCGGTCCGGAAGATTTTGGATACCCGGCTGATTTCGGGGGCCCCGCCTTTGGCGACCAGCCCTCAGGGCGGGACCAAGCCCCCCGTAACGACTTCGGTCGCGACCGGGATGGTGACAGTGGAGGATATGGCGACCGGCGCGGTTATGGCGGCGGTGGCGAGCGAGGCAATGACAGGGGCGGCCGCAACTTCGGTGGCGGCGATCGCGGCGAACGGAGTTTCGGCGGTGGTGATCGCAGCTTCGGCGGTGGCGACCGTGGAGCCCCTGGCGGCGGTGACCGTGGCCCGCGCAACTTCGGCGGCGGTGACCGAGGTGGAGACCGGGGCGGCTTCCGCCCGCGGCCAGACGGCCCCCGTCCAGACGCCCCCGCGGCGGAACGTGGTCCCCGGCAGTCCGGGACGGTCAAGTTCTTCAAGGGTGACAAGGGCTTCGGCTTCATCACCCCCGATGATGGCGCGATGGACGTCTTCGTGCACATTTCCGCGGTCGAACGTTCCGGCCTGACCGGGCTGGAAAGCGGCCAGCGCCTGTCCTTCGAAACCGAGCCGGATCGGCGCGGCAAGGGCCCCAAGGCGGTGGAACTGCGCATCGACGAGGAAGGCTGAGCCTGAAACGGAACAGGACATGGCGATGCCCTGTTTTCTCAAGCTGAAAAAATGATAGAGGCGGCGCGTGCGGCAAGTCCGGCGCGCCGTCTTTCATTTGCGCCCGACCTGCCGCCCCTCTCGCAACCGGGACGACAGGTCCCACGCGCATATCTTTCGCCGCCTTTTTCCTTTAAACGGTGGCCAGTGCAATCGACCGCGCGCCCGATAACGGCGGCGCTCAGACCTTTTCGACGGATCCGATGAATTATCGCCACGCCTATCATGCAGGCAATTTCGCCGACGTGCTCAAGCACGCCGTGCTTATCGCCATTCTCGAGCACCTCAAGCAGAAGGACAAAGCCTTCCGCGTGCTCGACACCCATGCGGGCATCGGTCTTTACGACCTCTCAAGCCCGATGGCTCAAAAGACCGGCGAATGGCGGGACGGCATCGGGCGGATCATCGACATCACGCCGTCAAAACAGGCCGCCGCGTTGATCGCGCCCTATCTGGAGATCGTGCGCGAGATCAATGGCGCGGGGCCCCTGACCACCTATCCCGGCTCCCCAGAAATCACCCGCCGTCTCATGCGCCCGCAAGACCGCCTCACCTTGACCGAGCTGCACAGCGCCGACCACGCGACGCTCGCCAAACGCTATGGGGGCGACCATCAGGTGCGTGTTGTCGAGCTTGACGCATGGCTCGCAATGGGCGGCTTCGTCCCATTCAAGGAAAAGCGGGGGCTCGTGCTCATCGACCCGGCCTTTGAAGAGCCGGACGAATATCGCACGCTCGCCGCCGGCATCTTCAAGGCGACGCGGCGCTGGATGAACGGCACCTATGCGGCCTGGTATCCGATCAAGGACCGCAAGGCGCTCGATCACTTCTACCGCATGATGATCGACACCGGCCTGCGCAAGATGCTCAAGGTGGAGTTCAACGTTGCACGCAGCACGCCCGACGGAGCCCTGAAGGCCTGCGGCATGCTGATCCTGAACCCGCCCTACATGCTCGAAGAGCAGTTGAGAGGCGCCCTGCCCTGGCTCACCCGCATTCTGGCCCAGGGCACCGGGGCGGCGGCAAGCGTCGACTGGCTGGTGCCGGAATAGCCCTCCCGCCTTTGTCACTCAGAGGTCGTACTTGACGGGACCCGCGCGCTCACCCATCGTTTTACAAACTGAACGAAGGTGACCTTGCGGATTCGCGTCCTCGTGCGCCTGCCGTTCGTGTTCTTGCCCGCCATGTGCCGCAGCGGCACGCATCTATACGAAACGGAGGACGCAATGTCCGCTCTGTTCCGCCTTTTCTTGCTGACGCTCTTGTTGGCAAGCGCCTCCTTGAGTACGGCGCGCGCCGGTGGCGTTTACTTCGACATCAACAAGCGCGACGTCCGCGTTCCGGTCTGCGACGCGCCGTCGGTGCTGAGCGCCGTCAAGCGCACGATTGCGCGCGCCGAATATGCCTACCGTGGCGGCCTCACCGTGGAAACCATGGACCGCGTCGCACAGACCAGTTTCACCCAAAACCGGAAAAGCCCGATCGCGCGGCGCTATTGCCGCGCGCGCGCCTATCTCTCCAACGGCCGCGCGCATCCGCTCTACTACATGATCGAGGAATATGCGGGCTTTGTGGGCGTGTCGTGGAATGTGGAGGCCTGTTTGCCCGGCCATGACCGCTGGAAAGTGCATGACGGATACTGCCGCACGGTGCGCCGCTGAGAAACGCCCCGCCTCAGAATTGGCCGGGCCTCCATCTGTTGCATCCCTGGCTGACAGGGCGCGTCCCCACCGCAAAAAACCATGGATGCGCCTTGGCATAAGCCGAAAACCGTGCCCCTCTTGTGCCCAAGCGACGCGCCAGTTCAGCGCCTTTCACACGATATCCCCGATCATGGCGTCGGTGCAGCGTCCCGAAAGCACGTGCGCCGAATAGGCCCCGCGCTGCTGCCCCGCGCGCCCAAACCGGGCCCTTAGCTGCCCCATTCCCGCCACGCGCTGTCACCCGATGGCCTATCCCGGAACCTGTGCCATGATGATCCTGCATTCCTCGCCCGCCTCCCCTTTCGGCCGGAAGGTCAAGCTTGCTGCCGCCGAACTGGGGCTTGAAGGCCTCCTGCTCATTGAGAACACCGAGACCGTCGTGCCCGCCGAGGCGTTTCTGCGCCAGAACCCGCTTGGCAAGATCCCTGTCCTGATCACGGAAGACGGGCAGGCGCTTTATGATTCCCGCGTCATCCTGGAATATCTCGACCACCGTGCCGGCGGCGGCAAGTTGCTGCCGGCCGATGCAAGGCGCTTCGATGTGCTGACCATGCAGGCTCTGGCAGACGGCATCTGCGATGCCGCTGTCATGATGACGTACGAAAAGCGTTTCAGGCCCGAGGAATTCCACTACCAGCCCTGGCTGGATCGCCAGCAGGACAAGGTCTCTCGCGCGCTCGTGGTCGCGAATGCGCGACCGCCGGAAATGGGCACGACGCTTGATGCGGGCTGCATCGCGCTGGCCTGCGCGCTTGGATATCTGGATCTGCGTTTCGAGGGTGCATGGCGCAAGGATCACCCCGGCCTCGTGGCCTGGCTGGAGGAATTCTCAGCCCGCCTGCCTGCTTTCGAGCGCACGAAAGTGAAGCCCTGAACCGTCCACGTTCCAGGCACAGCCCCGCACAAAGGAAAACGGCCCGGCCTTCACAAAGGCCGGGCCGCTTTCTGTCGCGATTAAACCGATTCCGGTTCAGTTTCAGAACTTGTAGCTCACACCGACGCGCCCGATGTGCTCGTCGAAGTCGGAACGCACGCTTGTGCCGCCGAAGTTGAAGGTCTCCTTGCCGAAATCGGCATAGAGATATTCGGCACGTGCCGTCATGTTCGGCGACAGCATGGTCTCGACACCACCGCCCAGCGTCCAGCCGAAATCGACATTGCTGTCAGAGCCAGCGCCAGACCACTTGCGATCCGCCATCGCGAAACCACCCGTACCGTAGATCATCACGTTGTCCATGACGTAACCGGCACGCGCGCGATAGGTGGAGATCCAGTTGGACGACGCACGCGTGGCGACACCGCCGGGCGCGCCGCGCTTGGACTGATCCGAATAGGAAAGATCGGCTTCGAGACCGATCAGGAAATTCGGCGCCATCATGTGATTGTAGCCGGCATGCACACCGGCATTCACGCCGGCGGAATCGAGGTCGAAGCTGCCTGCGCCAGCACCACGAGCGTCACGCTGCCCCCATCCATAGCCGAGGGTGCCGCCGAAATAGAATCCGGTCCAGTAGAACCGCTCGGCCGGAACCGGGGCAGCGGCATAAGGATCCGGGTCACCCATGGGCAGGTCGGCCGCCATCGCAGGCGCGGCAATGGCCGTGATCATGGTGCCGGCGAGAAGTGTGCCAAGAAGACGTTTCATAAGAAACACTCCAGTTTGTACGCAATTACGCGGGGATTTGTCTGTTTTCGCTGGCTACGAAAATGGCGATCGAATGTGGCGAGACCCAAGAGCAATTGAGGAAAATTAGCGTCAAATTGGAGATATCTCGGCGCATGGTTAGGAATATGTGAACGTCCTGCGCCGTATTCATACAAGAGACGCTATCACTCCTCTCTCGACCGTCGCCTGCCACGCCGCTACAACCGCGCCCTGTGGACAAAGGTTCCGACAGACGCTCTATTTTTTCCGCGATGTGACAACGGCGATTCCCGCCCCAAGACCAACTCCGCGAAGCACGATGTCCCCGATCCCTCTCTCGATTTTCATCATCACGAAGAACGAAGCCGACCGGCTGGGCGCCACGCTGGACGCGGTTCGGGGCTTGAGTGACGATATTGTCGTGGTGGATTCCGGCTCCGACGACGAAACCTGCTCCGTCGCCGAAGCTCATGGTGCCCGCGTTGTGGTCAATGCCTTTCAGGGCTACGGCCCGCAAAAGCGTTTCGCCGAGGACCAGTGCCGTCATCCCTGGCTCTTGAACATCGATGCCGACGAGGTCTGCCCGCCCGATCTGGTTGCCGAGATCCGCGCGCTTTTCGCCAATGGGGAGCCCGCGGCCAAGGCCTACGGGGTTCCGATCGCGGAGCAGTTTCCCGGCGAGGGAACGCCGCATCGCCTGTCCTACACCATCGCACCGGTGCGCCTTTATCGGCGCGACGCGGGCCGCTATTCCGCAAGCCCCGTGCATGACCGCGTGGACCTTGCCCCCGGCATTGCGCCCGCGCGCCTCAAGCACCGCATTCACCACCGCTCCATACGCTCTTTGAGCGACGAGTTGCGCAAGCTCAACGCCTATTCGGACATGCAGGTCGACGATCTGGAGGCGCGCGGCAAGAACCTGGCGGCGGCCCGGATGATCACCGAATTCCCCTTCGCCTTCTTCAAGGCCTATGTCCTGCGCCGTCACTTCGTGCGCGGGCGCTACGGGTTCCTCACGGCAATGAACCACGCCATCTACCGGCACATGCGCATTGCCAAACACCTGGAGCGGCGCTGGCGCAAATAAGGCCCGCGCAAAGACAGATCGGCAAGTGGGACTTTTTTTCACAACGGGTTACGCGCGGACGCAGCCATACCTATATGTGCCACGACCGAGTGTCCTGCGCATGCTCCCCTGAGGCGTGAAGCACGGATATCCAGGGATCGGCGCAACGGGTTTTCAAAGCATGCTCGACTATCTCAGCCTTGCCGGCGGACTTGTCATTCTTCTTTTGTCCGGTGACGCGCTTGTGCGCGGCTCCGTATCGATCGCGAGGAAGCTGGGGATCCCCTCCCTCGTGATCGGCCTGACCATCGTGGCTTTCGGCACGTCCGCGCCCGAGCTCATGATCTCGCTGAAGTCCGCACTGGACGGAATATCGGGCATTGCGGTCGGCAATGTGGTCGGCTCCAATATTGCAAACGTGCTTATGGTTCTCGGCGCGCCCGCGCTCATCACAACCACCTCCTGTGCCGATAAGGGCGTGCGCAAGAACGCGATATTCCTGCTCGCGGTCACGGTCATCTTCATCATCATGTGCGCCTTCGGGACACTGGAACGCGCAATGGGCCTGGCGCTTCTTGCCATGCTCGCGCTGTTCCTCGGCGACTCCTTCCTTGAAATGCGCCGACACCAGCGCAGACGGAAGAAATTCAAGAACGGCGAGACCGACGATCTCGACGAATACACGCTGGAGGAGATCGAAGAACTCAGCGACACCCCGGGCGGCATGCCGATTGCGGCGCTTCTTGTGGTGGTTGGCCTGATCGGACTTCCACTCGGCGGGCACCTGGCCATTCTGGGCGCGGTGGAGATTGCAAGGGACTGGGGCGTGACAGACGCCGCCATCGGCCTCACCGTGATCGCATTCGGCACATCGCTGCCGGAACTGGCCACCACGGTCATGGCCGCTTTCCGCAAGCACTCCGCCGTGGCGCTGGGCAACGTGCTGGGGTCCAACGTCTTCAACATTCTGGCGATCCTCGGCACCACCTCTCTGATCAAGCCGCTGACAATCCCCGCCTCGATCATGCAGTTCGATATCTGGGTGATGCTGGCGACCACCGTGCTGCTCGCCATCCTCGCCTTTACCCACTGCCGCCTGCGCTGGCCGATGGGCATTGCCCTTGTCGGCGGCTATTGTCTCTACATCTTCCTTGTGCTGGACAGCGGGCGGCTGATCTGATCGCCCCGGCAGCGCAACCGGGCTTGATGACGGGCACGGGCATACGGGAAGGTGGAGGAGAGCGAGTGAGCAACCATCACCAAGGCGCCGCATTGGTTACCGGTGCGGCGCGGCGCATTGGACGCGCCATCGCACGCGACCTTGCCGATGCGGGCTGGCCTGTCGCCATCCATGCGAATACCTCGCGCGAAAGCGCGGAAGCCTTGGCGGAAGAAATCCGCGCAGCGGGCGGCAAGGCGCATGTGGTGCTGGCGGATCTGAGGGATACCGGGGCACTGGCGGATCTCATTGCCCGAACACAGGCCGCGCTTGGCCCGGTGACGCTTTTGGTCAACAACGCCTCGATCTTCGAACATGATGCGATCGGGACGCTCGACGAAGACCTCTTTGACGACCATTTCGCCATCCACGTGCGCGCGCCCTGTTTCCTGGCGCAGGCCATGGCGCAAGCCCTGCCGGAAGGCATGAACGGCAATATCGTCAATATCGTCGATCAGCGCGTGCTCAAGCCCACACCGGATTTCTTTTCCTATCAGCTTTCCAAATCGACGCTGTGGACGGCGACCCGCACGCTGGCCCAGGCGCTGGCCCCGCGCATCCGCGTTAACGCCATCGGCCCCGGTCCCGCCCTTGCAAGCCCGCGCCAGCAACCATCCGATTTCGAGGCCCAATGCGCCAGCCTGCCGCTGGAACGCGGTCCGGCCCTGTCCGAATTCGGGCGCACGATCCGCTACATTGTGGAAACGCCCTCGCTGACAGGCCAGATCTTCGCGCTTGACGGTGGCCAGCACATTGCCTGGCAAACGCCAGATGTGACGGGGATCGTGGAGTAGGCGGTCCAGCTTTGCATTTGCAACTTGGCCCGACTCTGCCCAGATATCGCCCATGACCGATACGGAAGGCACGTCGCCCGACACAGGGCCCAATGCAGGGCCCGCTCCCGAAACCGAGACCGCCCCCACGCTGAAGGGTGTGGAGGTGATCTCCGCGTTCGTGCGTCAGCTTCCCAACGCGCCGGGCGTCTATCGCATGATCGGCGTGGATGGCGATGTGCTCTATGTCGGCAAGGCGCGCAGCCTCAAGAAGCGGGTCACCAATTACACCCGCCTGATCGGCCTTTCCAACCGCATTGCCCGTATGGTTCAGGCCACCGTGACGATGGAATTCGTCACCACCCGCACCGAAGCGGAAGCGCTGCTGCTTGAAGCCAACCTCATCAAGCGCCTGCGCCCGCGCTTCAACGTGTTGCTGCGCGACGACAAGTCTTTTCCGCATATCCTGATCACCGGCGACCACGAAGCGCCCGCGATCCTCAAACATCGTGGCGCCCGCAGCCGGAAGGGCCACTATTTCGGCCCCTTCGCCTCTGCGGGCGCGGTCAACAACACCATCAATGCGCTGCAGAAGGCCTTTTTGCTGCGCACATGCTCCGACAGCTATTACGAAAACCGCTCCCGCCCCTGCCTGCTCCACCAGATCAAGCGGTGCGCCGCCCCCTGCACCGGAGAAATCGATCTGGAGGGCTACGGGCAACTGGTGAAGGAAACCCGTGACTTCCTGTCTGGCCGCAGCCAGACCGTTCGTCAGGACCTGGCCGAGGCCATGGAGAAGGCCTCCGACGCGCTCGACTTCGAGACCGCCGCCATCTATCGCGACCGGCTCGCCGCCCTTTCCCATATCCAGCAGCATCAGGGCATCAATCCCCAGCATGTGGACGAGGCCGATGTCTTTGCGCTCCATCAGGAGGGCGGACAATGCTGCATTCAGGTCTTCTTTTTCCGCACCGGCCAGAACTGGGGCAACCGCGCCTATTTTCCCAAGGCAGACAAGTCGCTGGAACCTGAAGCCGTGCTGGGGGCATTTCTCGCCCAGTTCTATGACGACAAGGAAACGCCGAAGCTTGTGTTGCTCTCCCATGAACCGGAAGAACGCGAGCTTCTGGCGCAAGCCTTCACCGGGCGCGCTGGTCACCGCATCGAACTTGCGGTTCCAAAGCGCGGCGAAAAGCGTGATCTGGTCGAACATGCGCTGACCAATGCCCGCGAGGCACTGGGCCGCAAGCTCGCCGAGACCTCAAGTCAGGCCCGGTTGCTGGAAGGCGTGGCGAAGGCCTTCGATCTGCCCCGCACGCCGCGGCGCATCGAAGTCTATGATAACTCCCACATCATGGGCACGAACGCGGTCGGCGGCATGATCGTGGCGGGCGCGGAAGGCTTCGCCAAGAGCCAGTACCGCAAGTTCAACATCAAGTCCCAGGATCTTGTGCCGGGTGATGACTACGGCATGATGCGCGAGGTGCTCGCCCGCCGCTTCTCCCGGCTCTTGAAGGATCATGCGCAGGAGCGCCCGTCCGCTCAAACGCAGACGAATGAGGCCGAAGCCGAGATTGAACCCATGGCGACCATTCCCACCTGGCCCGATCTGGTTCTGATTGACGGCGGCCAGGGGCAGTTGAAGGCGGTGACGGAAACACTCACCGAACTCGGCATCGACGACGTGCCCCTTGTCGGCATCGCCAAGGGACCGGACCGGGATGCGGGCCGCGAAAAGTTCTTCATGGCGGGCCGCCCCTCTTTCATGCTGCCCGAACGAGATCCCGTCCTCTATTTCGTCCAGCGTCTGCGCGACGAAGCCCATCGCTTCGCCATCGGAACCCATCGCGCCCGGCGCAAGAAGGAAATGGTCACCAGTCCGCTCGACGAGATCGGCGGCATCGGGCCCGCCCGCAAGCGCGCGCTCCTTCGGCATTTCGGAACGGCCAAGGCGGTTTCCAAGGCCGGCATCGAAGACCTGATGGGTGTGGAAGGCATCTCGGAAGCGACAGCCCGCACGATCTACGATCATTTCCACGAATGACGGCAAGGACGCCTTGTCTGCCTGCGCGCCCCGATACGCTTTCCTGCCCGCAAAACAGACAGGACTGGCTCCGCTACGGCAAGAGGGACTATACGTAATTCGGAATTGGCTGGAATCACATCTGATGATGCGATGACGCGCGATGGCGAAGGGGCGCACGAAAAGACGGCCCGAATACAACACGAACACAAGCTGCAATAATTTACGATTGGGGTGATACACCTGATCAACACGAAGCCTGCCCGCCCTCGCACACTGTTTCGGGTCGCGTGCAAAGCTCAACGAGCCGATTTCCGGTGGCACTCATGGAGGAGAGCGCCGGTCGTCCCGGCATTCAGGCATCGCGGAGCGCGCCTTGGTCGAAAAGAACATTCTACTGCTTTTTTGTGAGGCCGGCGTCTATTTTGCGGTAATGGCAGGGCTTCTCTATGGACGCCGCCGTTTCGGCATCGGCCTGTTCGTCTGTGCGATCGGGGTGATGCACTTCCTCGAAACCTATCTGGCGAGCTTCTTTTATATCCAGCTTCCCTTCGGCCAGCTTTCTCCAGGCTCCACGGTGCTGTTCTCGGGCAAGCTGATGATGATCCTGATGCTGCACATCAAGGAAGACGCCCGGATCGTCCGCCAGCCGATCTATGGACTTCTGATCGGCAATTTCCTGATTGTCGGGCTGGTCATGATCCTGCGCAATCACACGGTGGCGGCACTCTCACCCGAACGGTTGCCCGACCTGAGCTTCATCGATGAGATGGGCTGGCTGATGGTGTGGGGAACGATCCTGCTGTTCATCGACGCCATTGCCATCATCCTGCTTTACGAACGCCTCGGTGCATGGCTGCGCAACCTGCCCTTCCTGCGTTTGAGCATTTCAGGCGCCGTGGTTCTGAGCTTCGATCAGATCGGCTTCTACACCGCGCTCCATTTCTATTCCGGCGCCCCCTTTGCGGCGATGCTCGGTGGCTGGGCGGCCAAGATGGGAGCCGCCATCGTTTTCTCCGTCTTGATCATGGGTTACCTGCGCTTCGTCGAAAGGGAAACTCCGGCGGCAGATCACCCCTTGAAGGACCGCCGGACCCGCGATGTGTTCCACACCCTCACCTTCCGCGAACGCTATGAGGATTTGCTCCAGCAGACCGGCCGCGACACGCTGACGGGCGTCTTCAATCGCCGCAAGTTGGAGTACATCACCGCGAGGGCATTTGAGCGCGACGTGTCCCCCTCTCAGCCGCTCAGCCTGCTCGCGATCGATGTGGACCGGTTCAAGACCGTCAATGACCAGCATGGCCACAAGACCGGCGATGACGTTCTGCGCCGACTGGCAAAGACCCTGTCCGACGCGCTGCGCACCGAAGACCACCTTTTCCGCTTCGGCGGCGAGGAATTCGTCGCCATCTGCCCCAATCTCGGCCCCGCAGCCGCGGCAATCGTCGCAGAGCGCCTCAGGGCCGCGGTTCAGCAACGTTCGAATGAGGAGTTCTTCGGTTCGACCATCTCCATCGGTGTGGCAACCGCCCCGATGGAGGCGGAGAATTACGATGCCCTTTTCGTCTGCGCCGATGAACGTCTTTATGCCGCCAAGCGTCACGGTCGTAACCGGGTCGTCTCCGCCTACAGTCAACTGGAAGAGGCCGAGAGCGCTTAGGGCCTTTTTTTCTCGTGACCACGGACTTGCCGCGGCGCCAGAATTGACGGGCGACAAGCGCCGTGCTTGTCTCGCATTGCAGCACTGCCAACTTGCAAGAGCTGCCGCTTTCCTGTAGCTGGCAAGCGGACCCGTCGCCCACGCTTCAGGCCCTCCCAGCTCCCCAAGACGTGCCGCGCGCCTTCCGTGCGATGGCAGACCAGCCAGACGAGCCGTAATGTCCGCTTCTGTAGCCTTGTCCTTGCCGAACCTGTTAACCTACGGGCGCATTTTGGCGGTTCCCGCCGTGGCTGCCTGTTTTTATATCCCCGGCAATGCAGCGCGTTGGACAGCCCTGGCCATTTTCGTCGCGGCCGCGATCACCGACTTCTTCGACGGCTATCTTGCCCGCATGTGGAAGCAGCAATCCGCACTGGGGCGGATGCTCGATCCCATCGCCGACAAGCTTCTGGTTTCCGTGTGCCTGCTGGTGCTGGCGGCCGAAGGCACGGTCGGCAACTGGTCGCTCATTCCGGCCATCGTGATCTTGTGCCGCGAGATCCTCGTCTCGGGCCTGCGTGAATTTCTCGCAGAATTGCGCGTCAGCGTTCCGGTGACCAAGCTCGCAAAATACAAGACAACCGCGCAGCTCGTGGCCATCGGCTTCCTGCTCGCCGGACCGGCGGGCGATGAAGTGCTGCCGGGAACCTCGTTGATCGGCCTTGGCTTGCTCTGGATTTCAGGTCTCCTCACCCTCTATACCGGATATGACTATTTCCGGGCCGGCATCGGCCACCTGATCGAGGAACCGTGATGAAGATCCTCTATTTCGCATGGGTGCGTGAACGCATCGGCAAGCCGGAAGAAGACATCGAGCTGCCGGGCGACGTCAAAACCCCCGCCGACCTTCTGGCATTTCTGCGCACACGCGGACCGGAATACGAATCCGCCTTCGCGGAACCCGATGTGATCCGCGTGGCGGCCGATCAGACCCATGTCGAGCATGACATGCCGATCACCGATGCGCGCGAAATCGCGCTTTTCCCCCCCATGACGGGCGGCTGAAGCCATGTCCATCACGGTTCGCATCCAGTCAGACGATTTTGACGCCGCCGCCGAGATTGCCAGGCTCACCGAAGGCCATGGCGATATCGGTGCGGTCGTGACCTTCACCGGCCTGTGCCGCGATGAAAAGGGCACACTTGCCGCGCTGGAGCTGGAGCATTACCCGGGCATGGCCGAGGCGGAGATCCGGCGCATCGCGCAAGCAGCCGCCCAGCGATGGCCCCTCGATGGCATCACGGTCATCCACCGCTATGGCAAGATTGCGCCAGGCGCAAACATCGTGCTGGTCGTGACCACGTCCTCGCATCGCACCGCCGCCTTCGAGGGAGCGGAATTCCTGATGGACTTCCTCAAGACCCGTGCGCCCTTCTGGAAAAAGGAATGGCGCGCCGATGGGTCTTCCGGCGACTGGGTGGAAGCGCGCGACCACGACGATGCCGCCGCGGATCGCTGGAACGACATCTGAAGCGTCCTGTCGGACAGAACGCGTTTCCAGTCTGCCACAGCCTCCAGCCGCATGGACTGAGCCCTGCCTGCCCTCCCGAAGCGCCGAAGCGCGCAACCCTGCCCTGCGCTCTGATTGTTTGAGATTGTTCCAACTGTGAACTAAAACCACCTTTGGAAAAACAATCACCCTGCTGGTATCGACCAGCAGTCCGGGCGGCCATCCAGCCGTCCTCACAAGGACTTCCGAATGAGCTCGCAGATCACGGACGCGCACGCGCGCTCCGCCCTTCCTTACGCCGAATTCATAGGGTTCATCGCAGCCCTGATGATGCTGAACGCGCTTGCGATCGACATCATGCTGCCAGCCCTGCCCGACATTGGTCTGGACCTTGGCGTTGCGGATGAAAACAGCCGCCAGCTCATACTCTCCGCCTACCTGATCAGCTTCGGCCTCTCCCAGCTCGTCTATGGGCCTCTGGCAGACTGGCTCGGTCGTAAGCCCGTCCTCCTCGGCGGACTGGCGATCTATGCGATTGCCAGCATCGCCTGCTCGATGGCACCCACCTTCGAGATGCTGCTGGCCGCCCGCTTCATTCAAGGCATCGGCTCCGCCGCCCCGCGCGTGCTCGCCATCACCATCGTGCGCGATTGCTACGAAGGTCGTCAGATGGCGCGCGTCATGTCATTCACGATGATGATCTTCATTCTGGTGCCGGTCATCGCCCCCAGCATGGGCCAGCTCATGATCATGCTGGGCCACTGGCGCTGGATCTTCGGGTTTCTGACAGTGGGAAGCTCAGGCGTCATTCTGTGGACGGCGCTGCGTCTGCGCGAAACCCTGAGCTTTGAAAACCGCACGCAGCTTTCCTTCGGCACGATCCTGAGAAACTACCGCATCACCCTTTCGATCCGGCAGACGGTGGGATACATGACCGCCGCGGCGCTGATGTTCGGCGGAATGTTCGGCTTCCTCAATTCCGCCCAGCAGATCATGGTCGGTGTCTACGACACCGGCGCGGCCTTCCCGCTGATCTTCGCAGCCATCGCCCTGTCGATCGCCGTATCCTCGATACTGAACTCGCGCCTCGTCATGCGCTATGGCATGCGCGTGATCGCCCACTATGCGCTGGCCGTGATGGTGGTGACCCACGTCATTCACGCCACCATCGCCAATCTCGGTCTCGATTCCATCTGGACCTTCGTGCCCCTGATGGCGATCGCCATGTGCTGTTTCGGCCTGCTGGTCGCCAACCTCAATGCGCTGGCCATGGTCCCAGTCGGACATATCGCGGGCTCCGCAGCCGCCCTGATCGGCTTTGTCGGCACGACGGGCGGCGCGATCCCGGGCTATTTCATCGGCCAGGCCTTTGATGGCACGGTCGTGCCCTTCACCACCGGCTTCGCCATTCTGGCAATCGCCGCCTTCATCGTCATCCTGATCACGGAGCGCGGGCGCGTCTTCAAGTCCGGAGAGGGCCCGATCGCCTAGGGTGCGCTCCCCGCCCCCAAAACGAAAAAGGCCGCCCGTGGGATCCCGCGGGCGGCCTTTTCATATGCGTTCAGCGGCGCGCGCTGCGGGCAGTTACTCGGCCGCGATGGCGGCAGCCCCGGCGGCACGAACCAGCGTGTCGTAATCGTCCATGAGCTGCTTGGAGAGCGCGCCCGGCACGAACTTGTAGGGTCCGATCTCGGAGACCGGCGTCACTTCCGCGGCCGTACCCGTCAGGAAGCACTCCTCGAAGCCTTCCATCTCTTCCGGCGCGATCGTGCGCTCGTTGACCGTCAGGCCACGCTTTTGCGCCAGATCGATCACCGTGCGACGCGTGATACCGTCCAGGAAGCAGATCGGGGTCGGGGTGTGGATCTGACCATCCTTCACAAAGAAGATGTTCGCCCCTGTCGCTTCCGCAATATTGCCCTGCCAGTCGAGCATCATCGCATCCGCATAGCCCTTGTCTTCCGCCGCATGCTTGGACAGCGTGCAGATCATGTAGAGCCCGGCGGCCTTGGAGCGGCTCGGCGCGGTGCGCGGATCGGGGCGACGATATTCGGCAATATCGAGACGAATGCCCTTCAGACGCTCTTCCGGCGCGAAATAGCTCGGCCATTGCCACGCGGCGATTGCCACGTGAATGGTGTTCTTCTGGGCGGAGACACCCATCATCTCGCTGCCGCGCCAAGCGATCGGACGCACATAGGCATCGGTCAGTCCGGCGCGCGAAAGCAGCTCATTGGTGGCGTTGTTGATCTGTTCAGCCGTGTAAGGAAGCTTGAAACCCAGAATGTTTGCCGAGGCGTGCAGACGCTCGGTGTGTTCTTCAAGCTTGAATACATGGCCGGCATAGGCACGCTCGCCCTCAAACACGGCGCTTGCATAATGCAGGCCGTGCGTCAGCACGTGCACGTTGGCATCCGCCCACGGGACGAATGCACCGTCATACCAGATTTCCCCATCGTGTTGATCGAATGCGGGACCGGCCATTTCCTCATCTCCAGAATTATATGCTTGTTGAGGCCCATGTGAGCCAAATACGTTGCGAGTTACGGCCCGACCGCGGCGCAAGGACATTCCCCTTCCGGGACCTCCAGAGAGGCAGCTTTGCGTCGCAGCGAAAGTATCGATATCTTCTCACCTGCTGATCCGCCCAAAAGCAACGGATCGCACTCTGGCGGAGGTGAAACGTTCAATCGTTTCGTCGAGACCGCGTTCTGTGTAACAATCGGTCTGAAATAAGTCAATATGGCTGACGTAAATTTCAACGCGACTAAATCACGGGCGTCTGACGATGCCGAAACGGGCAATGCGGACGGTACGCAGGAACCGCCGAAACTTCATTACGAGCTGATCGAGCTGCTGTTTTTCGCCTATCGCGACTTCATCTCCGATCCTGACGCGATCCTGACCGAATATGGGTTCGGGCGAGCTCATCATCGTGTCCTTCATTTTGTCTCGCGCAATCCCGGCATCCGGGTGACGGAATTGCTCGACATCCTGAAGATCACCAAGCAGAGTCTCGGACGGGTCCTGAAGCAGCTGGTGGATGAGGGGTTCATCGATCAGCGCACCGGTTTGCAGGACCGCCGCCAGCGACTACTCTATCCCACCGCCAAGGGGGAAAAACTGAGCCACGAGCTGTCCATTCCCCAGTCGTTGCGGCTGGAGAAGGCCTTGAGCGAATTGCCCGAAGACGGCCGGGCCATTGCGCGCGAGTTCCTTTTTCACATCATCGACGATGCGGAACGGCCCCACGTGGCGCGCCTTGCCAGCAAGCCCTGACCTGCCGCTCGCCAGGCGCTGAAGCGCCCGTCTGAAAGCCTTGGGTAACCTGAAAGCCTCAAGCTGCGTACAAAGCTCCCTTTCATCGGGAAGGACCACTGAAGTAACGATGCCAGCGCAGAACCGCCCCATACCGGCTGACGATGCCGCCCACCTTCTTATCGTCGATGACGACAACCGCATCCGTACGCTGCTGTCGCGCTTTCTGGGCGAAAACGGCTATCGCGTCACCCTTGCCGCCTCGGCGGCCGAGGCACGCGGACGCCTGCGGGGCCTCGATTTCGACCTTCTCATTCTCGACGTCATGATGCCGGGCGAAAGCGGCTTCGAACTCGCCCGCGACATTCGCGAGCATTCGCAGGTGCCGATCCTCATGCTGACGGCGCGCTCTGAAAGCGGCGACCGCATCCAGGGCCTGGAACTGGGCGCGGACGACTATCTGGCCAAACCGTTCGAGCCGCGCGAGTTGCTTCTGCGCATCGGCAACATCCTGAAGCGCGGCCGGGTGAACGAGCCGGAGCCTTTGCCGGAAATCCGCTTCGGCCCCTATGTCTTCCAGACGGATCGTCAGGAGCTAAAACGTGGCGATGAACTGATCCGGCTGACCGACCGCGAAAAACAGATCCTGTCCATCTTTGCCGAAAGCCGCGGCGAGACGGTGCCCCGCCACATGATCGTCGGTGGTGAAATGGGCAAGGGGGAACGTACAGCCGACGTGCAGATCAACCGGCTGCGCCGCAAGATCGAAGCCGACCCCTCCAACCCGATCTACCTCCAGACCGTGCGCGGCATCGGCTACCGCCTGTTTGTCGATTGACCGCAATGGCATCGGCCGGATTACGAGACACACTCGCGATGATTTTCAAGGCGCCGCTGCGCGGATTGGCCAAGATCCCCCCTCTGAGGGAAATGATCCGTATCTACCGCATGTCCGGTCAGTGGCTGCGGCGCCACATGCCCAAACGGCTGCTCCCGCGCACCATCCTGATCATCGTGCTGCCCATGATCATCCTGCAGTCGATGATGGCCTATCTGTTCATGCAGAAGCACTGGGAGACGGTCACAAAGCGGCTGTCGCAGGCGGTGGTGGGAGAAATCGCGGCCACCATCTCCATTCTGGAATCCTATCCGCAGGACGAAAATTTCGAAACGGTCACCTCAATCGCGGCCCAAGACATGAAACTGTCCGTTTCCGTGCTGCCGCTTACCCCGCTTCCCTCGCCCCGCCCCAAGCCCTTCTTCTCGCTGCTTGACCGCGCCCTTAGCGAAGAGATCCGCTCGCAGATCGGGCGCCCCTTCTGGATCGACACGGTCGGGCGCTCGCAGTTCGTCGAAATCCGCATCCTGCTCAAGAAGAACGTGCTGCGGGTGATCACCCGGCGCAGCCAGACCTATGCCTCCAATTCCCATATCTTTCTCGTCTGGATGGTTGGCACGTCACTTGTCCTTCTCGGGGTCGCACTCCTGTTCCTGCGCAACCAGGTCCGACCGATCCAGCAACTTGCCAACGCCATGGAGAGCTTCGGCAAGGGACACCAGGTCGAAGACTTCCGCCCGCGTGGCGCAGAGGAGGTCCGCCGCGCTTCCACCGCCTTCCAGCGCATGAGCCGCCGCATCGAGCGCCAGATCGAGCAACGCACCATCATGCTCGCCGGCGTCAGCCATGATCTGCGCACCATTCTCACGCGATTCCGCCTTCAGCTCGCGCTTTTGGGCGACAACGAGGATACGCAGGAGCTGAGCCGCGATGTCCGGGAAATGAACAACATGCTGGAGGCATATCTGGCCTTTGCACGCGGCGACGGCGACGAAGTCGCGACCGACGTGGACGTCTCCGCAATCGTGGCGGATATGGAAGCTGACGCGCGCGCGGTCTCTGTGGAAGCCGCCTCAAGCTTTGCCGGAAAGCCCATCGCAAGGGTCAAGGAAAGCGCCTTCAGACGCTGTCTGACCAATCTTGTGGCCAATGCCGCGCGGCACGCCACACGCGTTGAAATCTCCGCAACCCATGAGCGCGGCTGGCTCACAGTCGCCATTGACGACAATGGCCCCGGCATCCCGGAAGAAGACCGCCCGGCGGCTTTCCGCCCCTTCCACCGGTTCGACGAGGGGCGCAATCTCGACCAGTCGGGCACCGGCCTTGGCCTCACCATCGCACGGGATATCGCCCGCGGCCATGGCGGGGACCTCATGCTGGAAGACAGCCCCCTGGGGGGCTTGCGCGCCGTGGTCCGCCTGCCGGACTAGCCCCAGTCCTGAGGAGGCGGCGCGTGCGACAGGCGCTAGAACATGCGCATGCCATTTGGCACCGGCCTGTCGGGCCCGGCCAGCACCACCTCGCCAGTCTCATCGGGAAAGCCCACCGTGAGAACTTCCGACATGATCGGCCCTATCTGGCGTGAGGGAAAATTGACAACGGACATGACCTGCCGACCGATGAGGGTCTCAGGCGTATAATGGCGGGTAATCTGCGCAGAGCATTTGCGCACTCCGATTTCCGCTCCGAAATCGATATGCAGGATGTAGGCGGGTTTGCGCGCCTTTGGGAAATCCTTCACCGCGATGACCGTGCCAACACGGATATCGACCTTCAGAAAATCGTCGAACGCGATCTCAGCGGCGCGCTGCGCCGTCGTATCCTTGTGCATGGATGCTGCCCTCCCGAAAAACACCTCGTCCATGACAGAACAGGCATTCGTCTTTCCTGTCGAGCAGGTCAGCACTTTCCTCACGGAAAGTTTGTGGGAGAAAATCGGATGGCCTCAGGCCGGGGCGGAAGCATCCGGCGCCGGGGACCCGCCGTCACGCACCGCTGCCTCGGCACTGGCTGCGCCAGGACGTCCTCGATGGCTTCGCGCCCTGCTGAACGCACGCTTGAAAGGCCGGCACCACCGCTCCGCGCGGTCGATGCGCTCCATGACGCCTGCCCCGCGCTTCAGTTCGCGATCAAGGGCCGCCATCGTGGCCGCCTGCCCGGGATCCTCGTCCTTGAACCAGACCTTCAGAACCCGCAGGAAAGCCACGACAAGCGCCTGCGTCAGCGCTAGACCACCCAGACCGCTGACGGTGATGCCCGCCGCGGTGAGCATCCAGCGTTGCGAGGTCAGGGCCAGGGCGTTGAGCTCGGCGGCCAGAACCGGATCGCGTCGCGCGGCACGTGCCAATGCGCGCAGCGAGGACTTGTGCTCCTCAAGCGCATCAAGGCGACGCATCAAAACATCGAAAAGACGGTCGACCGCCGCTTCATCGGCAAGGTCGGGATCGCTGCCATCGAGCACCTCCGCATCAATCCGGCGGAAATAGTCGGCAAGGATCGCCATGCGCCCGTCATAGGCCTTGCGCAGAGCGGACGGCTTGACCTTTGCGCGTTCGGCCACTTCCGCCATGGTCACATCCGGCCATGGCCTTTCGGCCACCAGATCCATGAAGGCGTCAAGGATGGTCTTGCGGGTCTTTTCGCTCGTCATGGCAGGCTCCTCCGTTTGAAGAAGAGATAGGCCGTCAATCGGGCGAAGGAAAGGCCGCGCACAGGCAGGCCCTTCGCGTCAGCTCAATTCCTGCGACCGCTTCGCCGCTGCGGCGACCGCCGCATCCAGCAATGGCTGAAAACCGTCATCGGCCATCAGGACGTCCAGCGCCGCCGCCGTGGTGCCCCCCGGAGAGGTCACGTTCTTGCGAAGTGTGCCTGCCTCCAGATCCGAGCGATAGAGCAGTTCGCCGGCCCCCGCCACCGTCTGGCGGGCGAGCTTGGCCGCAAGTTCCGGTGAAAGCCCGGCCTTGCGTCCGGCTTCCGCCAGACATTCCGCCATCAGGAACACATAGGCGGGCCCGGAGCCGGACACGGCGGTAACCGCATCCATCTGGCCCTCATTTTCAAGCCAGGCCACCGCGCCGATACCGGACAGAAGCTCTTCCACCAGCGTCTTCTGCTCGCGCGAGACAGCGGGGCTGGCGAAGAGGGCCGTCATGCCGCGCTGAACCTGCGCCGGCGTATTCGGCATGGCGCGCACCACCGGCACCTGGCCGAAAGCCGCCTCAAAGGTCGCGATCATCTTGCCAGCGGCCACCGAAACGACAAGCGTTTCCGGCCCGACAACAGGCTTCAACGGCTCCAGCGCCGCGTCCATCATCTGCGGTTTCACGGCCACAAGCACCACGGCAGGCGTCAGCCCGACGGGAGCCTCCGTGACATGGCGGATGCCCTTTTTGGAAAACAGCGCGGCCATTTCGTCGGAAGGACGGGGGTCGCAAACGATGAGGGCGGCCGGATCGATCCCCTGATCGACCCAGCCACTGAGCATTGCCCCTCCCATCTTGCCGGCACCGACAAGAAGAAGCGGGTTGGATTTCGTAAGATTCATGCTTCGCCGACAGTCTCGAACATGACCGTTTCCAACGCCTCCGCGGCGCTTTTCCCGGCCCAGACAACAAACTGGAACGCCTGATAGTAGCGTTCGCAGGACTCAAGAGCATTGTTCAGCAGACCTTCGATCTGCTCCGGATTGGCTTCCGCGCCACCCGCCAGCAGCAGGGATTGGCGGAAAATCACCACGCCTTCGCGGTTCCACAGATCGAAATGGCCCATCCACAGCTGCTCGTTGACCAGTGCCAGCAAGCGCACCACCTCGGTGCGCCGCGCTTCACCGACCTTCAGGTCAAAAGCACAGGCCAGATGCAACGCCTCCACGTCCTCCATCCATGAGAAGGAGACATGATAGTCACACCAGTGGGCGGTGACGGAGATCGTGATCTCGTCTTCGCCCGAGCGCTCAAACGCCCAGTCATTGATGGCGGCAATCTGTTCGATTGTGTCGACGGGATTTGATGGCCGGTCGGCTTCGATTTCGATCAGGCTCATGAGCGATCTCCGCGCCTGGCATCTGAAAGAGCCAACTCATGCCGCCAAAGCGGGCCAGAGCGCCCAATCAGGCTGAATTTGGAAGACAAGAACCTGAATAGCCCAGATCTTCCGGATAATTCCGCGTCATCTTCATCGTAAGGCCGTGACGACCTCGTGACAACATCTATGAATGTGACAACATTTACGAATCTATCTCTGGATTCAGTATAAATCGATAATGTCGCAGCGCGAAATCACCACTTTCACGCACCTTCGCAATTCCTTGTGGAGAAGCCGCGGCGAACCACGCTCAACGCCACAGGGAAACCAGCCGGGACCGCGCGACAAACGCGGTGAAAGCGCCCCCGCCCGAACAACGCCGCCGCCTGAGATCACGCGGGGCCTTGCGCGGCCCCGCGATCTCGCAACCGTCAGGACGCGTCCGCGCCCTTGGCGCCGGAACGGCGCGAAGATGTGGATTTGGCGGAGGATTTCGCGGCGGGCTTCTCCGCCTCTTCTCCGGTACCGGAAAGGGCCTTTTCAAGCGCCTCGACCCGCGCGGCGAGGGCATCTGCCTCTTCGCGGGCTTTGGCCGCCATATCCTTCACCGCCTCGAACTCTTCGCGCGAGACGACGTCCATATCGGCAAGAAAGCGTTCGGCCTGCGCCCTGAACGCGGTTTCCACCTCGCGGCGGACACCTTGCGCCATTCCGGCGGCATCGGTCATGAGCTTGGCGAAATCGTCGAAGACACGATTGGTGGATTGGGTCATGAGAGCTCCTTGGCCATCGGCGATTCAAATTCGGTGCAATCTGCCCGGCGCGGTCAATTCCGGCAGTCTCCGGGGGCGATCCTTTCCTTCTAGTTATGTCGGTTTGCCCCCCACTGCAACATCTGCGCGCGCAGCCCCCCCTTGTGGGTTGGTGCAAGCAGACTTGACTACGCCTTCGCAAATGCCCAACGTCCGCCGCGAACCGGACCGGCACCGTTCGACCGGCCCGTCAGCGCAGGCCATCACCAGGATCCTTTGCGCCCGACACCATGAGGCCCGATGCCCCTTCTCGCCCTCCCCTTCCCCCCGATCGACCCCGTATTGATCGAACTCGGCCCCTTCGCGCTGCGCTGGTACGCGCTGGCCTATATCGTCGGCATTCTGCTTGCCTGGCGTTACATGATGCGGCTGGTGCGCCAGGAGCGGCTGTGGAAGGGCACGCAACACCCCTCCGTCGCCGATATCGACGATTTCGTGCTGTGGGCAACCTTCGGCATTGTTCTGGGCGGCAGGCTTGGCTACGTGCTGGTCTACAACCTGCCCTACTTCATGGATCATCCGGTCGAAATCCTGCATGTCTGGCAGGGCGGCATGTCCTTTCATGGCGGCTTTCTGGGTACCGTCGTCGCGATGATCCTGTTTGCCCGATTGCGCGGCATCCCTCTTCTGACGCTCTTCGACCTTGCCGGAACCGCCGCCCCCATCGGCCTCTTCTTCGGTCGTCTGGCCAATTTCGCGAATTCCGAGCTTTGGGGCCGGGTCACCGATGTGCCGTGGGGCGTGATCTTTCCCAATGCCGGACCTCTGCCGCGCCACCCCAGCCAGCTTTATGAAGCGGCCCTTGAAGGCGTGTTGCTCTTTGTGGTGATGCGGCTCCTGAGCCACCGTTTCGGCCTGCTGCAGCGCCCCGGCTTCATTGCAGGCGCCTTTTCCGCCGGTTATGGCGTCACACGCACCGTGGGGGAATATTTCCGCATGCCCGATGAGCAGATCGGCTTTCTCACCTTCGGCACAACAATGGGCATGCAGCTTTCGCTTCCGATGATCCTCGCGGGGCTGGTGCTGATGATCTGGGCCGCACGCCGGACGCCGGAAAAAGCAGGGGCCAAGGGGGGCAAATGACCGAGACGCCCCTGAAGGCCCGCATCCATTCGCTGATCGAGCGGACCGGCCCGATCACGGTCGCCGACTTCATGACCATGTGCCTGTCGGATCCGGAACATGGCTACTACATGACCCGTACGCCCTTCGGCAGCGAGGGCGATTTCACGACCGCGCCGGAAGTGAGCCAGATGTTCGGCGAAATGATCGGCGCCTGGTGCCTCGAAACCTGGGAAACCATCGGCAGACCGAACAGCGTTCACCTTGTGGAACTGGGCCCGGGCCGCGGCACACTGATGGCCGACATGCTGCGTCTGGCGCGCCTTGAACCGGCCTTCGCAAAGGCTGTCCATGTCCACATGGTGGAAACCAGCCCGCATCTGCGCGACCTCCAGCAACAGACCCTCCAGGCCGCCCCCGTTGCCTGCACATGGCACGAGACGCTGGCGGAGGTGCCTGAAGGCCCGACACTGCTGGTCGCCAACGAGTTTTTCGACGCGCTGCCCATCCACCAATATGTGCTCACCAGCGAGGGCTGGCGTGAACGGATGGTCGGGCTGAACCCGCAAGGCACGGGCTTCATCTTCGCCGCAGGCCCCGGCCGTCTGGACACGGCTGGCCTGCCAAACGAGATCGCGAACCCGGCCAGCCGCAACATCGGGCCCGGCGCGATCGTTGAAACCCAACCGCTTTCCAACGCGATCATGTCGCAGATCGCAGCCCGCCTGAAAGCGCATGGCGGCGCGGCGCTCGCCATTGATTACGGCTATGAGCGCACCGCCATTGGCGACACGTTGCAGGCGCTGGAAAGGCACGCCTTCGCCGACCCGCTGGCCAATCCGGGCCAAGCCGATCTCACAGCCCATGTGAATTTCGAGGCGCTCGCACGTGCCGCCGTCGAAGCGGGCGCGACAGCGCACGGGCCGATGACACAGGGCGATTTCCTCATCGCGTTGGGCCTTCTGGAGCGCGCGGGCCGCCTGGGCTCGGGCAAGGACCACGCGGTGCAGGACCGCTTGCGCGATGATGTGGAGCGGCTCGCCGGACCTGAGCAGATGGGTACACTTTTCAAGGTGCTGGCCGTGACCGGTCAGGCCGCCGCCCCACGCCCCTTCACGATCTGACACACGACCTTACATTACGACAACGTTTGACAGTCCCCGCATCGGGCCGCAGGATCGCGGGCCGCGGTTTTCTGTTCCGATGAGGCCCAAGATGATTTCCGCCCCCGATCTCGCAGACCTTCCCGGCATTGCCCACGGTTTCTTCACCCGCAATGGCGGCGTCTCCGATGGCATTTATGCAAGCCTCAATATCGGCCTTGGCTCCGACGATGCGCGCGCCAATGTGAACGAGAACCGTGCCCGCGTGGCTTCCAGCTTCGGCCTGGGCGCCGACCGTCTCGTCAGCCCCTATCAGCACCACTCCGCCAACGCCGTCACCGTGCGCGAACCCTGGGCGGCCGGTGAAGGCCCGAAGGCCGACGCCATGGTCACCGACCAGCCGGGCCTCATTCTCGGCATTTCGACGGCCGACTGCGGCCCGGTCCTCTTCGTCGATCCGGAGGCCCGTGTCGTTGGCGCAGCCCATGCGGGCTGGCGCGGCGCACTCGGCGGCATTCTGGAATCGACCATCGAAGCCATGATCGCACTCGATGCGGAGCGCGACCGGATCATTGCCGTTCTGGGCCCCTGCATTTCGGCAAGAGCCTATGAGGTCGGCGGCGAGTTCGTCGAGAGTTTCACGGGACACGAACAGAAGAACGAGCGCTATTTCACGCCTTCGGAAAAGCCCGGCCACGCGATGTTCGATCTGCCCGCCTATATCGTGGACCGCCTGCAGGCGACAGGCATCGCAAGCGCTACCAGTCTTGGGCGTTGCACATATGCGGAAGAAGACAATTTCTATTCCTATCGCCGCATGACTCATCGCGGCGAAGGAGATTATGGACGTCAGGTCTCCGCCATCTGCATCAGGGAGTAATTTGACCATGGCATTGCATTTTGAGCGCAGCGAATTCAGCGCCCGGCTGGAAAAGGTTCTGGCCGAGATGAAGAAGCGCAAACTGGATGCGATGCTGTTATTCGCCCCCGAAAGCCACTATTGGCTGACCGGATACGACACCTTCGGCTTCTGCTTCTTCCAGTGCCTCGTGGTGATGAAGGACGGCCGTTTCGTGCTGCTGACGCGCGCACCCGATCTGCGACAGGCCAATCATACCTCCATCATTGACGATATCCGCATCTGGGTCGATCTGGGTGAGGCCTCCCCCATCGGCCAGCTGAAGGATCTGCTGTTCGAGCTGGACCTGCTTGGCTGCGAGCTGGGCGTCGAATACGACACCCACGGCATGACCGGGCGTATTGGACGCGAACTCGACGAAGCCCTGCGTTCCTTCGCCGACCTGAACGACGCCTCCGATCTCATTCCACGCCTGAGGGCAATCAAGAGCCCGGCGGAAATCGCCTATGTGCGCAAGGCGGCAGAACTCGCCGACGAAGCCTATCGCGCAGGCGAGGCAGAGATCCGGGCAGGTGCCGACGAGGCCCGCATTCTGGCCGCCATGCAGGACACGGTTCTTGCGGGAGGCGGCGACTATCCCGGCAACGAGTTCATTGTCGGCTCCGGTATGGATGCCCTGTTGTGCCGCTACAAGAGCGGACGCCGCAGTCTGGGCGAACGCGATCAGGTGACGCTGGAATTTGCAGGCGTCTACCGCCACTACCACGTGGCGCTGATGCGAACGGTGTTGACCGGCGAGGCCTCCGCGCGCCACATCGAGCTGCATGAAGCGGCTGTCGCCGCTCTGGGCGAGGTGGAAAAGACGCTGCGTCCCGGGAACACGTTCGGCGATGTCTTCGAGGCTCACGCGCGCGAGATGGATCGCCGGGACCTGATGCCCCACCGGCTGAACGCCTGCGGCTACTCGCTCGGCGCACGCTTTGCGCCGTCCTGGATGGACTGGCCGATGTTCTACCGCGGCAACAAGGCCGAGATCGAACCCAACATGGTGCTCTTCGCCCATATGATCTTGATGGATTCGGAAACCAACACGGCCATGACGCTGGGGTGCACCTACCTGACGGGCGAAAACGAACCGCAATCCCTGTCGCAATTGCCGCGCGATCTGATCGTGCGATAACAGGCAGCGTGACCGTCCCGTTCAAGACGCGGCTGGATTCCTGAGCCAAATCCGGCTAGAGCAAACCCGAAGCGGCGCTGGCCACCACGCGCCCATTGCCGACAGATGACAGGCGAAAGCTGGCATGAACGAGCGACGTTCCCCCTCGATCCGACGCCCCATGGCCAAGGTATTCTCGGGCCACCTGCGCCATGCAGCCCTTTTCGCCGGGCTCCTTCTGGTGTCCGGCTGTGCGGGGAACATCCCGCCGGGCCTCGTGGGAGAAAGCGGCGAAAGCTCGGCCTCCCCGCCCCCGTTGGCGGCCGCCGTGCCCGCCAGCCAGGCAACCTTCGCATTTGAACCTTTCAACGGCGTCCCCGGCAACACCGCCGATTCGCTGTCCGACCGGCTCGGCAACGAAGCCAAGCGACAGGGGCTGACGCTTGTCCGCCGAGTCGGCGCGCCAGCGACCTACCGCGTGAAGGGCCACCTGTCAGCGGCAGGCGACAATTCCTCTTCGACCATCATCTACGTCTTTGACGTCTACGACGCCAACGGGCGGCGGGTGCATCGCTTCTCCGGACAGGAGACGTCCAGCGCGACCAGCGGAGACCCCTGGACCGGCATCAGCGGCGAAACGCTCAACCTGCTGGCCGAACGCACGATTCTGGCGCTGAAATCGTGGCTGAGCGGTGCCTCCGGCTAATCCGAACGAGCTGCTGCGCGATGGCGGCCCTTGCGGCCCGCGCGCACGCTTGAGGGGATCGCGAATGGGCGACAACGCAGATTCCGCTGAAAACCGCCACGGCAACAGTTGTCCCGGCGCGTCGCCATTGGTAAAACGCCGCCGCCCGGCCGAATTCCAGCAACAGAATGAGAATCCTGACCGGGGGCATCATTGAAATTCTCGCCTGTCGATGACAGGCGTTCTGGACGTCCGATCTGCGCATGTGTGCCGGAGGCCGCAACTGCGCACCGAGGATGTCGTAGCTGCGCAACAAAAAGGAACGCGGGCATGAAAATCGTCGCGGGCAATTCGAACCGGGCGCTGGCGGATGAGATATCCGGGTATCTCGATGTTCCGCTGGCCCAATGCCAGGTTCGGCGCTTTGCCGATCAGGAGATCTTCGTCGAGATCCAGGAAAACATGCGCGGCGAGGACGTTTTCGTTCTTCAGTCCACGAGTTACCCCGCCAACGATCACCTGATGGAGCTGCTGATCCTGATCGATGCGCTGCGCCGATCCTCCGCACGCCGCATCACCGCAGTGATCCCCTATTTCGGCTATGCCCGTCAGGACCGCAAACCCGGCCCGCGCACGCCGATTTCCGCAAAGCTCGTCTCCAACCTGATCACCCATGCCGGTGCCGACCGCGTCCTCACGCTCGACCTGCATGCCGGCCAGATCCAGGGCTTCTTCGACATTCCCACCGACAACCTGTTTGCGGCCCCCGTCATGACCCGCGACATCAAGGAACGCTACCAGCAGGGCAACCTGATGGTCGTCTCCCCCGATGTCGGTGGCGTGGTGCGTGCGCGTGCACTGGCAAAGCGCATTGATGCGCCGCTGGCCATTGTCGACAAGCGCCGCGAGCGTCCGGGCGAGTCGGAGGTCATGAACATCATCGGTGACGTGGCCGGCCGCGACTGCATCCTGGTCGATGACATCATCGATTCCGGCGGCACCCTGTGCAACGCGGCCGACGCGCTGCTGGCCAAGGGCGCGACCTCCGTGACCGCCTATATCACCCACGGTGTCCTGTCCGGCGGCGCGGTCGCCCGCATCACCGCCTCGCGGCTGAAGGAACTGGTCATCACCAACTCCATCGAGCCGACAGCCGCGGTGGAGTCGGCCCCCAATATCCGCTGCATCTCCATCGCCCCGCTGATGGGCGAAGCCGTGAACCGCACCGCTTTGGAAAAGTCGGTTTCCAGCCTCTTCAACTGATCGGGACCGCATATCGGGTTCCCGCTCTGGCGAAGAGCCCTGCGATCGGCACAAATCCGGCATCCGCGCGAGGTTTCCTCGGCGCGGATGCTTGCCCTTTGGCTACTGCTCCTGTATAGCAGCGGCCACGCGCCTACCCCCCTGGAGGAAGCGCTGAACGGAGGCCGACCTATCGGCCTCTTTTTCTTGAACGAAACATTTAAGGAGACGAGCCATGGCTCAGACCTATGAGCTTAAGGCAACGTCGCGCGAGCGTGTGGGAAAGGGGTCCGCACGAGCACTCCGCCGCGACAAGAAGATTCCGGCCGTGATCTACGGCGGCAACAAGGATCCCCTTCCGATCGCGCTCGACGCGAAGGAAACCACCCTCACGCTTCACGCCGGTGGTTTCATGACCAAGCTCGCGACGATCGACGTCGACGGCAAGAAGGAACTCGTCCTGGCGCGTGACTACCAGCTCGATCCGGTTCGCGACTCGCTGGTCCACGTCGATTTCCTGCGTGTCAGCGCCAAGACCCGTCTGGCGGTGGATGTGCCCGTGCACTTCATCAACGACGAGCAGTCTCCCGGCATCAAGCGCGGCGGCGTTCTCAACGTCGTGCGTCACACGGTTGAGCTGGAATGCCCGGCCACCGAGATCCCGGAATCCATCACGGTTGACCTTGCTGGCGTGGATCTGAACGGCTCCGTTCACATTTCGCATGTGAACCTGCCCGCGAACGTCACCCCGACGATTACCGACCGCGACTTCACCATCGCCACCGTCGCCGCTCCGGCCGGGCTCAAGGAAGAGCTGAAGGCAGAGGGCGAGGAAGAGGCAGGCGACGCCGAGTAATACGGCTTTGCCTTCTTTTCGCGACGACGCGCGATCATGACTTGCGAGGGGCGGCCTGCTGCCCCTCGTTTCCGTTCAAGACTCCCCTGCCGCCCCATTTTGGTGCTCCAGGGCCCCGGATCTTGCGGAGCCGGGGATAAGTGGACATCACTCGATCCAGGAAAACCGCCATGCTTGTCATCGTAGGTCTTGGAAATCCCGGATCGAAATACGAGTTCAACCGCCACAATATCGGCTTCATGGCGGTCGAGACGATCCACCGCCGCAATCCCTCCTTTTCCCCCTGGCGCAAGCGTTTTCAGGCCGAGACCAGCGAAGGCACCATCGCGGGTGAGAAGGTCCTGCTGATCAAGCCGATGACCTACATGAATGAAAGCGGTCAGGCCGTCGGCGCGGCGCTGCGCTTCTTCAAACTGGAAGCCGGCAATGTGGTTGTGCTCTATGACGAGCTGGACCTGCCGCCGGGCAAGGTGAAAATCAAGACGGGCGGCGGCTCGGGCGGCCATAACGGCATTCGCTCCCTCGATGCCCATATCGGCAAGGAATATCGCCGTGTCCGCCTCGGCATAGGCCATCCCGGCTCCAAGGACCGCGTCACCAGCTACGTGCTGGGGGATTTCGCAAAGGTCGACCGTGATTGGCTGATCCCCATGCTGGACACCATCGGCGACAATGTCGACCTGTTGGCCAAGGGCAATGATGGCGAGTTCATGAACCGCCTTCACAAGGCGGTGTTCCCCGGCTCGGGCAAGGCGAAGAACGAACCGGAAGGCAAGCAGGACGGCGGGTCGGACGCGAAATCCGCAGCCAGGCCCGGTTCGAAAACAGGCGGCGCTGGCCGCAGTCACATCCGTCAGGCGCGCCCCAAGGCGAAACCCGACCTGCCGAAGGAAGGCCCGCTGGCGGCCATGCTCAAGGGCCTGCTGGGCTCCAACGATACGAAGTAGAGAAAGACGAAACGATGGGCTTCAAGTGCGGTATCGTCGGACTGCCGAATGTGGGCAAGTCCACCCTGTTCAACGCGCTGACCAAGACGGCCGCCGCGCAGGCCGCGAACTATCCTTTCTGCACCATCGAGCCGAATACCGGCGATGTGCCCGTGCCTGATCCGCGCATGGCCCAGATCGCCGCGATTGCGGGCTCCGCAAACATCCTGCCCACACGCCTTTCCTTCGTGGACATTGCAGGCCTTGTGCGCGGCGCATCGAAGGGGGAAGGCCTCGGCAACCAGTTCCTCGCCAATATCCGTGAAGTGGATGCCATCGCCCACGTGCTGCGCTGCTTCGACGACGGCGACATCACCCACGTGGAAGGCCGCATCGATCCGGTCGCGGACGCGGACACGGTGGAAACGGAGCTGATGCTCTCCGATCTGGAAAGCCTGGAGCGCCGGGTCATCCCGCTGCGCAAGAAGGCCCAGAGCGGCGAGAAGGAAGCCAAGATCGCGGTCGCCCTGATGGACGCGGTTCTGGAGCTTCTGCGCGACGGCAAGCCCGCCCGCATGCTCGACGTCTCCAAGGAAGATCTTCCGGCTTTCGAGGCGCTCAACCTGCTGACCTCCAAGCCTGTGCTCTATGTCTGCAATGTCGATGAGGCATCGGCGGCCACCGGCAACGCCTTCACCGAGGCCGTGAAGACCAAGGCGGAAGCCGAAGGCGCTGGCATGGTCATCATCTCGGCTGCCATCGAGGCGGAAATCGCCCAGCTCGATGATGCGGAAGCAGCCGAATACATGGAGAGCATGGGCCTTGAAGAGCCCGGCCTCGACCGCCTGATCCGCGCCGGTTACGAGCTTCTCGGCCTGATCACCTATTTCACCGCAGGTCCGAAGGAAACCCGCGCCTGGACGATCACCGAGGGCACCAAGGCCCCACAGGCGGCGGGCGTCATCCATACCGACTTCGAGCGCGGCTTCATTCGCGCCCAGACCATCGCCTATGAGGACTATGTCGCCTGCAAGGGCGAGGCAGGCGCCAAGGAAGCCGGCAAGGCGCGCGACGAAGGCAAGGAATATGTCGTGAAGGACGGCGACGTGATGCTGTTCAAATTCAACACGTAAAGTCGCATCGCGGCGGGCGGGGACAACTCAGATCCCGCTCGCCGCTGCCAACGCGGGATTTCGCGCAAACCCGGACCGCACATTCTCAAAAAAAATCAAACAAAGCCAAAACAATTCCGCGCCGTAAAAAGCAGGGATAAAATTCTCTTCTGTTTCATGGTATCTTGAAACCTTCATATTATTTGATATGAGGCGCGATTTTCATGAAACATATTATTGGAATTACGGTTTCAGTCTTTCTGGCATCCGCGGCTGCGCCTTTTGCGGCCGACGCACAGACCAGGATCGCGGTCGGCACGACGGCACGCGGCGGCGCGGTGGATGGCACAGATCAGCATTCCGACGAATTCATCTGGACCCTGTTCACCCGTTTCACGGCGCCGGCCTCTACAGACCAGCCCAAACCCGTCCTTTTCGAAACCTGGGCGTCCGATGCGGAAACGTTTTCCGCAACGCCAAAGTGGCCCGATGCTGGCGAGGCTGCACGGTTCCAGACGAGTGTGCTGCAATTGGCGACAAGGCCCGCAGTTCATCCGGGCTCTGCTGTGGCAGACCTTGCCGGAGCGCTGGATGCGCCCTGTAATACCCCCGGCAATGCTGGGGTCGGGGGTTTTCCCTCCTCTGGCGATCCCAAACCCTGCATCGCCGAGCAGACGCGTCGCAACAAGCCCCAATTCGACTATATCGTCGAAAATGGCCTGAACACGAAGAAAGGCCTCGCCGCCGCCTATGCCCGCGACTTCGACGTGGTCATGCCGGATGACGCCATCTCCGTGAAGGGCGATTGGATCCCCTTGCCGACGCTGCTTCAATGGATCCCGTCATTGGGCAGCCTCGATGAAATCCGCGCGGCCTATTACACCACCACCTCCGACAGTATCGAATACGCGCTGGTCTCGTTGCATGTCAGCTCGCGCCAGAACACCAACTGGGTCTGGGGCACCTTCGAGCATCGCAACAATCCCGGGCGCTGTGACTATATCGGCTGCTTCGACAGTTTCGGGGCACAGGACCCACAGGTCATGCCCGACCTTGCTGCCTACAACACCCAATACGGAGACTGCGCCAAGACCCCGGCCCTGCTGGACCTGATGGAGGAGGCAGGGCTTGACCCCGTCTGGCGCAACTACTGCATGAAATCCACGCAAGTGACCTTCACCGCCGAGGACGGAACGCCGTCGGTGCTCGGCAACTCGGTCATTGAAGGCATCACCGGAGGCGGCGCCATTGCGGCGTCCTCTTGCATCTCCTGCCACAACTACGCGTCCTTCAGCGCCAATGGCGCCCCCACAAAGGCCGCAACCGCCATGCTGCCCTACAACCCCACCGGCAACGAGATTCCCGGCGTCCTGGACGGATCCATCAAGTTCGATTTCATGTGGGGCGTGCTGCTGGCGCCCTGAACAACCAAAGCCCGGCGGCTTGGCTTGCCGCCGGGCTCTCAACATCTTCTTGCAGAAAGCCGATCAGGCTTCCGGCTTGCGCCCGCGCACCATCATGGTCATGCCCGGGATCATTTCGGAGACTTCCACGTCGACGAAGCCTGCCTTTTCCATCTCCTGGCGGACAAAACCACCGGTGATCGACTTGGCCGTCGGATTGAACGCCACATGCTGAAGCTGCCAGAGCGCGGCCAGCTTCGGCCCGGTCCGGTCGTCCTCCACCATGAAATCATGGACGATGTAATGCCCGCCGGGGTTCAGAACCTTCATGGCACCGCTGACAAGCCCCGGAATGGCCTCCCCCGGAACGCCAGAAAAGAGATAGGACATCAAGACAACATCGACGGGCTTCGGCCATGGGCTTTCAAGCGCATTGCCACCCTGGAAGCTGATGCGCTCGGACAACCCCGCCGCCGCGACGAAGTCCTTGCCCACCTTCACCACATTCGGGAAGTCGAGAACCGTGGATGTGAGTTCCGGATAGGCCTTGCACAACGAGATGGAAAAGGCCCCCGTACCGCCGCCCACATCAAGCATCTTGCGGGCTGCCGAAAGATCCACAGTGCGGGCGAGAGAGCGGCCCGGCCCCAGCGAACCGGCATGCTGGCTCTCCGAATAGAGCCGCGCCTCCTTGGGATCGGAGAACCAGTCTGCATAGGAGGAAACCTGCTCGGGATCGAGCTCACCGGTCAGTGCGCCCTCAAGCTGCGTCAGGAACGGGTACATCTGCTTGTCGATCTGCAGGCGAAGGTAGTCGCCGAAATCATATTTGCGCCCATTGACCAGAAAGGCTTCCGCGGCAGGCGAGTTGCGGTAGGTGCCCCCGTCACGATCCACGAGCCCCAGGCTCGAAAGCGCGGTCAACAACGTGGTCGCGCGATCGGGATCCAGCCCGGTCTTTTCAGCAACCTCGTCCAACCCGGCCCCTTCATCCGCCAAAGCCGTGAACAGTCCAACATGCAGCGCGGTAAACAACGCCTTCGAACCCATGAACGCGAAAGCAATATCCGAAATCTGCTCCGCTGTTTCCAGCGGCTTAGGACTGATCATTTCTCTGTAACCTCTCAGGATTAAAGACACAAAACAGCCTCATACATCCGCGGGAGGCGGCTGCATAAACCTATTTCTTACGTTGAATGAGCCCTTATTATATTGGCATTTTAGCCATATGCCAACGCCCGAACGGGCTTTTTATTTTACCTCCTTTACGCCCGCCTTTGCGGCAGATCCCGCAGGGTTCACCGCCCCGGACTTCGTCTCTCGACAGGCCTGCTTGAATCTGCAAATAACTTCCCTCATGAGCACTCAGCGTTACTTTGAAGATTTCTCTCCCGGAGGAATCATCCCCCTTGCGTCGCGCACCATTGATGCGGCGGAGATCATCGAATTCGCGAGCGAGTTCGACCCTCAACCGTTTCATCTCGATGAAGAGGCGGGCCGCCGCTCAATCCTTGGCGGACTTGCGTCCTCGGGCTGGATGACCTGCGCGGTGACCATGCGCATGATCTTCGACGATTTCCTCAAGGATTCCGCGTCCATGGGCTCGCCGGGCATCACCTCCGTCCAGTGGCGCCGACCGGTTCTGGCAGGCGATACCCTGTCCGGGCTCGTGGAGGTTCTCTCCGCGCGTCGCTCCTCGTCGAAACCCCAAATGGGCATCGTCACGTTCCGCATCACGCTGACCAATCAGAAGGCTGAAGTGGTCATGGTGCAGGAAAACCCGATCATGTTCGAATGCAGGGAAGCGACGGCGTGAGACATTTCGAGGACATCGAGCTCGGCGTGGAAAACCAAATCGGCGCCCACACCTTTACCGCTGAAGAGATCAAGGCCTTTGCCGCCAAATACGACCCCCAGTCCTTCCACACGGACGAAGAGGCCGCCGCCAGGAGCCAGTTCGGCGCGCTTTGTGCCTCCGGCTGGCACACGGCCGCCATCTGGATGAAGCTGGTGATCGAAAAGCGCAACAGGGAGTTCGCGGCAGACCCGGATCGTGACGGCAGCCACATGGGCCCCTCGCCCGGCTTTGAGAACATGAAATGGACAAGGCCCGTCTATGTCGGCGACACGATCAGCTATTCGACAAAGCCGGTGCGCAAGGAGCTTTTGCCGAAGCGGCCGGGCTGGGGCATCGTGACCAGCGAAAACGCAGGCGTGAACCAGCATGGCGAACGAGTTTTCGAATTCACCGCACGCGTCCTGGTCGGGTGCCGGAAATAGAAAAAAAGGGGCGCCATGAAGCGCCCCTTTTCATTGCAATGCCCTGTATCGCGGGCCGATTGGAGGGACGTGAGCCTACTTGCCCTCAAACGTCACGAGCGTGCGTACGGGCACGCCCAGATCCTTGATCTTCTCCGCACCACCTAGATCCGGCAGATCGACGATGAAACAGGCGGCAACAACTTCGGCTCCGACCTTGCGCAACAGCTTGATGGCTGCGGTCGCCGTTCCGCCGGTCGCAATCAGGTCATCGCACAGGATGACCTTCTGACCCGGCACGATGGCATCCTCGTGAATCTCGGCCTCATCCAGCCCGTATTCGAGCGAATAGGCCTCAGAAACGGTCTTCCAGGGCAGTTTGCCCTTCTTGCGGATCGGGACAAAGCCTGCGGAGAGCTGATGGGCCACGGCCCCGCCCAGAATGAAGCCGCGCGCTTCCACGCCTGCGATCTGGTCGATCTTCTGCCCCGCCCAGGGCTGCACCAGCGCATCGACGGCCATGCGGAACGCCCTGGCATTGCCAAGCAGCGTCGTGATATCGCGGAACATCACCCCCTTGGCGGGATAGTCGGGGATGTTGCGGATCGCCGCGGCGAGTTCTTCTGCAACGGTGACATCGGTCATCGTTCGTGTCCTTTCATTCAAAGCGCGGGCAATCAGCCGTTATCGCGGTTCAAGACGCGCCCGGCAATGGCGCCGAGCTTCTGGAGGAGGTCTGGGTCGCGCTTGTCGGGGGCCGTCATCAGAGCATGTTCAAGAGCCGTGTCGGAGCCGATGGGGCAGACAGGATGCTCACGCGGAAAATCCCGCGCGATCCGCGAAACAAGGCGCTGCGCATTATGCGCATTTTCCTTCAAGACACGGATGATCATGGTGATATCCACCTCACCATGATCCGGATGCCAGCTGTCATAATCGGTGACCATGGCCACCGTTGCGTAACAGATCTCCGCTTCGCGGGCGAGTTTGGCCTCGGGCATGTTGGTCATGCCGATGACATCGCACCCCCATGAGCGGTAGAGATGGCTTTCGGCCAGCGAGGAGAACTGCGGGCCCTCCATCGCCAGATAGGTGCCCCCACGGCGGTAGAGAATATCCTCCGCCCGCGCGGCCCCCTCGATAATGTCCACCAGCTTCGGGCTGACCGGATAGGCCATGGAGACATGGGCCACGCAGCCCGCGCCGAAGAAACTGCTGGGGCGTGTCACGGTGCGGTCAATGAACTGTTCCACCAGCACGAATGTGCCCGGAGCCAGTTCCTCCTTGAGCGAACCGACGGCGGAAACCGATACCAGGTCCGTGACGCCGACCCGCTTCATCGCATCGATATTGGCGCGGAAGTTGATGTCGTTGGGCGCGTATGTGTGGCCGCGACCGTGGCGGGGCAGGAATACGACCTTGAGGCCGTTAATCTCGCCGATCCGCAATTCGTCTGACGGTTCCCCCCAGGGGCTTTCGACCTTCACCCATTCGGCGTTCTCCAGGCCAGGCAACTCATAGATGCCCGATCCGCCAACCACGCCCAGCACAGACTTCGTCATCAAGACCCCCTTCAAGCCGCCATGTAAGCAGCATGTCCCGCAGCAGCCTTTTGTCAACGTGGGGTTTTACGCATCGCACACGAAAACGCCGCGCGATTGCTCGCGCGGCGTTTAACAAATCCGTGGGCAAACGGCTCAGTGAGCCACGTTGCGCCAGATCTTCTTTTTCGTGAAATACAGCAAGCTGGCGAAGATCACGAGGAAGATCATGACACGGAAGCCGATCTTCTTGCGCTCTTCGAGCTTCGGCTCGGCCGCCCACATCAGGAAGGCGGAGACGTCCGTGGCATATTGATCCACCGTCTGCGGCGTCCCGTCGGTGTACTCCACCAGATCCTCGGAAAGCGGCGGCGGCATGCCGATCGCGTGGCCGGCAATGAAGCCCGTGTTGTAGTACTTGCCTTCCGGGATCTCCACATCCTCCGGGATATCTTCCGAATAGCCCGTCAGAAGGCCATGGAGATAGTCCGGCCCCAGTTCCTGATACTGGGTGATGGCGTCGAAGAGGAACCACGGCAGGCCGCGCTCAACCGCACGGGCCTTGGCAATCAAGGACAGATCCGGCGGATAGGCCCCGCCATTGGCGGCCTGGGCCGCCTGTTTGTTCGGGAACGGCGCCGGGAACCGGTCGGACGGCTTGGCCGCCCGCTCGAACATGTCCCCTTCGTCATTCGGGCCGTCTTCCACGGTGTATTCCGCGGCCAGCGCCTTTATCTGGTCTTCGTTGTAGCCCAGCGCGCCATCCTCACCGAGGTTGCGGAAGGCAACCAGGTTCAGGCTGTGGCAGCTGGAGCAAACCTCACGATAGACCTTGAAGCCGCGCTGCAGCTGGGCCTTGTCGTAGTAGCCGAACGGCCCGGAGAAGGTCCAGGACTGACGTTCCACATGAGGCTGGTCCCCCGCGGCGAAGGCCGGAGCAGCACCCGCAACAAATGCGGCGGCTACGGCTGCGCGGACGGACGTGGCGATGAGGGTCTTCATGGCTAAATCTTCCTCTCGTCTTTCCGTCCGTCAGCCGCGGGTCTCGGGCGCGGAAACCGCACCTGAGGGCTGAGCAGAACCATTCTTCTCCAGAACCGCCTCATTGATGGAGGCCGGCAGCGGCGCGGGCTTCTCCATGAAGCCGAGCAGCGGGAGAAAGATCAGGAAATGGGCGAAGTAATAGGCCGTGCAAAGCTGCGAGGCGATAACGTATCCGCCTTCCGCCGGGCGCGAGCCGAGCCAGCCGAGCACCACGCAATCCACAGCAAAGAGCCAGAAGAAGATGCGATAGGCCGGGCGATAGGTGGCGGAACGCACACGCGAGGTGTCGAGCCAGGGCAGGATGAACAGCATCGCGATGGCGCCGAACATGGCCAACACACCGCCGAGTTTGTCGGGGATGGCACGCAGGATCGCGTAGAACGGCAGGAAGTACCATTCCGGAACGATATGCGCAGGCGTCACCAGCGGATCCGCCTCCATGTAGTTGTCCGGGTGCCCCATGTAGTTGGGCAGGTAGAAGGTGAACCACGCGAAAAGCAGCATGAACACCACGATCGCGAGCAGATCCTTCATCGTGTAATACGGATGGAAGGGAACCGTGTCCTTCTCCGACTTGGGATCCACGCCGGTCGGGTTGTTATTGCCCGTGGTGTGGAAGGCCCAGATGTGCAGCAGGACCACGCCGAGGATCATGAACGGCAACAGGTAATGCAGCGAGAAGAAGCGGTTCAGCGTCGGGTTGTCGACCGCGAAACCGCCCCACAGCCAGTGGGTGATGGCCTCGCCGACCAGCGGGATGGCGGAGAACAGGTTGGTGATCACCGTCGCGCCCCAGAAGGACATCTGGCCCCAGGGCAGAACGTAGCCCATGAAGGCGGTTGCCATCATCAGCAGGAAGATGACGACGCCGAGGATCCAGGAGATTTCGCGCGGCGCCTTGTAGGAACCGTAATAGAGACCGCGGAAGATGTGGATGTAGACGGCAATAAAGAACATCGACGCGCCGTTGGCATGCAGATAGCGCATCATCCAGCCGTAATTCACATCGCGCATGATGTGCTCGACGGAATTGAACGCCATGTCCACATGTGGCGTGTAGTGCATCACCAGAACGACGCCGGTGATGATCTGCGCCATCAGGATAACGGCGGCGATGCCGCCAAACGTCCACCAGTAGTTCAGGTTCTTGGGCGTCGGGAAATCAACGAAGCTGCCGCGCACAAGGCTGATGATCGGCAGGCGCTGTTCCAGCCACCGGGCAGCCTTGGTCTGCGGCACGTAGGTCGAATGTCCGGCCATGGTGCTTCCTCCTCGCAACTCGTGCGTCAGCCGATCTTAACGACCGTTTCCGAAGTGTATTCATAGGGCGGGATCAGAAGGTTCTCCGGGGCGGGACCCTTCCGGATACGGCCGGCGGTGTCATAGTGCGACCCGTGGCACGGGCAGAACCAGCCGTCGAAATCGCCGGCTTCGCCCAGCGGGATGCAGCCCAGATGGGTACATACGCCAACCATGATGATAAGCTTTTCGCTGCCGTCGGTTCCCGCAGCACGGTTCTTGTCCGTGGCAGGCGCATCGGCTGCAAGATTGAGATTGCGGGCCAGCGGATCGCGCAGCTCCGCGAGATCAACCGCATTCGCCTCTTCGACTTCCTTGTCGGTGCGGTTGCGGATGAAGAGGGGCTTGCCGCGCCACATCACCTTGATCTGCTGTCCTTCGGCGACGTTGGAAACGTCCACCTCAACAGATGCCAGCGCGAGAGCGGATGCGTCCGGATTCATCTGATTGATGAACGGCCAAGCCAATGCCCCCACGCCGACAGCCCCTACGGCACCGGTCGCGATATAGAGGAAATCGCGGCGGGTCGCTTCTCCCATTTCCGTCGTACCCAAGGTCTGATCCTCTCCATACATGTGGCAGCGCCAGCTTTTACAACGCCCCGCGTCCGCCTCTAGTTGAGAAACGCCACGGCTCCCGCGCTTTCACTTGGCGCCTCCTGCGGCCAAGCCGCACATTCCCAAGCGGGTGGTCTTTTTGCACCCTTCCCAGCCGTTGTCCAGATGGGCCTTACGTTAAAGGCCCAATTCTTGCCATCAAGACATGAACGGCTCAGCCCGCCAGAGCGAACCTGCGCCGCATTTTATAACAATTCAAGAGACCGGCTCACACCAGTGGAAAAACTGTCGAGAGACATTCTGCCACACCACGCGTGTCACGCCTGCGCATCCGCCATCAGGAATCCACCCGACTGACGCTGCCAAAGCGAGGCATAGAGCCCATTCCTTTGCAAAAGCTCCCCATGGGTGCCTTCCTCGATGATGTGCCCGCCATCCATCACGATGAGCCGGTCCATCGCCGCGATGGTGGACAGGCGATGCGCGATGGCCAGAACCGTCTTGCCATCCATCAGGGCGCGAAACTGCTCCTGGATGGCCGCTTCCACCTCCGAATCGAGCGCGGATGTCGCTTCGTCGAGCACCAGGATCGGCGCGTTCTTCAAGAGCACGCGGGCGATGGCAATCCGCTGGCGCTGGCCGCCGGAAAGCTTCACCCCGCGCTCGCCCACCAGCGCGTCATAGCCTGTGCGTCCCGCCCGGTCGCGCAGATCGGGAATGAAGGTCTCCGCCTGCGCACGCTGAACGGCTTCCGCAACATCCTCGCTGTCGGCGTTCGGCTGACCGTAGACGATGTTGTCACGCACCGAACGGTGCAGCAGGGAGGTGTCCTGCGTGACCATGCCGATATGGCGGCGCAACGATTCCTGCCGGACCCCGGCGATATCCTGCCCGTCGATCAGAATGCGACCGCTCTCCAGGTCATGGAAACGCAGGAGCAGGTTCACCAGGGTGGACTTGCCAGCCCCCGACCGTCCGACGACGCCGACCTTCTCCCCCGGCTTCACCGTGAGTGACAGATCGTCAATGACACCGCCCGTCTTGCCGTAGTGGAAACCGATTCGCTCAAACCGGATCTCGCCACGCGTCACGACAAGATCCCCTGCCCCGGGCCTGTCCACCACGCTGGTCGGACGCGCCAGGGTTTCTATGCCGTTCTGCACCGTACCGACATTCTCAAACAGCGAGGTCACCGTGCGCAGGATCCAGCCCGACATCTGGTTGAGCCGGATCGACAGACCATTGGCCAGCGCCACCGCACCGACGCTGATCGCTCCCACGCTCCAGAGCCATAACGACAAGGCCGCCACACCAAAGATCAGCGCGCTGTTCAGCACCGTCAGGCTGACCGTCATGTTCATGATCGCCCGGATAAGGCGCTGCATGGCGGCAAGCTGGCGTTCGAAGCCTTCCAGCACGAAGGCGTCCGCCCGCTCGCTGTCGGAAAAGAGCTTGACCGCCTGGATGTTGGTGAAACTGTCCACCACCCGCCCCGACAACGAGGAATTGGCCTCCGCCACCTCAGCCGAGCGCGCCCGGACAGGCGGCACGAGAAACCAGATCGTCGCGCCATAGCCGATTATCCAGACAAGGAGCGGCAAGCTCATGCGCCAGTCGAGACCAACAAACAGTGCCAGTGTTCCGGCAAGATAAATCAGCAGGAACCAGATGCCATCGACCACATTCACCACGCTTTCGCGCACCGCCATCCCGGTCTGCATCACCTTCTGGGCAACACGGCCTGCGAAATCGTCCTGAAAGAACGAAAGGCTCTGGCGCTGCACGTAGCGAAAATTGCGCCAGCGCACGAGCGCCGTCAGCCCCGGCACGAGCGTCAGGCTCGTCAGGCTACGCGCGGCGATCGACAGCACCGGGCGCAGCACCAGCACAACACCCGCCATCACGAGAAGCGTAACGCCGTTTTCCGAAAAGAAGGCCTCAGGCCCGCTCGCATTCATCAGGTCGACCAGATCCCCCATGAAGACGAAGAGCGCCATTTCCGCCAGGGCCGCCAACAGCGAGATCACCAACGTGACCGTCAGCAGTTTCCAAAGCGGCTTGAGGAAATAGACATAGAAGGCGCGCACATTGTCGGGCGGGCACTCCACCGGCTGCGCGTCAAACGGCTTCAGAAGGTTTTCGAACCAGGAGAACATCGCTATCCCCTCACCTGCGGCTTTGAGAAACACCGAATCGGGCCGCGGAAGCTGAAGGCTGAGGATAATTCCCGAAGGTCAGGGATCAATCGCCCAACCGGCGCGTCCACCTTTTTGAAACAAAGCACTGCCGGGAGAACGGGTTCATGCCGGATATTGCGCTCTACCAGCCGGACATTCCGCAAAACACCGGCACCATTTTGCGCATGGCCGCCTGTCTGGGCCTGAGCGTTCACCTGATCGAGCCGGCCGGATTTGCGCTGTCTGACAGGAACCTGCGCCGCGCAGGGCTGGACTATCTCGATCAGGCCGCCATGCAGCGCCATCTCGACTGGGCTGCCTTCGAAAGCTGGCGCAAGGCGGAAGGCCGCAGGCTGTTGCTGCTCACCACAGCCGCCGCAACCGCCTATACAGACTTTGCCTTTGAAAGCTCAGACATCCTGCTTATGGGCCGCGAAAGCGCGGGCGCGCCGCCGGAGGTTCATGAAGCGGCAGACGCGCGCCTGATCATTCCCATGCGACCGCCCGCCCGCTCTCTCAACATTGCCCTGGCCGCCGCCATGGTGACCGGAGAGGCCTTGCGACAGACCGCGCAATTCCCATAAAGCTTGGAGCGAGGGAATTACAGGAGGGAACATGAGCGAACGCGGCGGTCCGATCCCTGAGGGTATCGAGGACAAGAAGCAGGAGGCGGCGGCGTGGTTCCGCAGCCTGCGCGACAAGATCTGCGCGATGTTTGAGGAACTGGAAGACGAGGTTGGCACACGCGGCGGGCCGCAGGGCGATCTGCCCGCCGCCCGGTTCAAGCGCGACCTGTGGGAACGCACCGACCATTCCGGCGCCAAGGGCGGCGGCGGAGAAATGTCGATGATGACCGGCGGCCGCCTCTTCGAGAAGGCGGGCGTCCACATCTCTACGGTGCATGGCGAGTTCTCGCCTGAATTCCGCGATCAGATCCCCGGCGCATCGGAAGATCCGCGGTTTTGGGCATCGGGCATTTCGCTCATCGCCCATCCGCACAATCCGAATGTGCCCGCCGTCCACATGAACACGCGCATGGTCGTCACAACCCGTCAGTGGTTCGGTGGCGGTGCGGACCTGACGCCCGTGCTGGCGGAGCGGCGCACGCAGGAAGACCCGGACACCAAAGCCTTCCACGCCGCGATGGAAGCGGCCTGTGAAGGCCACGCGGCGGCCGACTACCCGCGCTACAAGGAATGGTGCGACGAGTATTTCTTCCTCAAGCACCGCAACGAGCCGCGTGGCGTGGGTGGCATTTTCTACGACTATCTGAATTCCGGCGACTGGAACGAAGACCTCGCCTTTACCAAAGACGTGGGCCTCGCCTTCCTCGGCATCTACGCAGAGGTCGCGCGCAACAACTATCTGAAGGACTGGTCGCCAGAGCAGCGCGAGGAGCAACTGGTGCGCCGCGGCCGCTACGTGGAGTACAACCTGCTCTACGACCGCGGCACGATCTTCGGCCTGAAGACCGGCGGCAACGTTACCTCCATCCTGTCTTCGATGCCGCCCGTGGTGAAGTGGCCCTGAGCACCGGCCACCTGTCCGTTGAGCTGTGCAACCGGCAGGTCCTGGCCGTTGCCCATCCTTCGAGACGCACTCTGGCGAGCGCTCCCCAGGATGACGTTGTATGTGAGGTTGGTTCCCTGCGGTCCAACGACTCGGAAACGTCATCCTGAGGAGGCTCGAAGGGCCGTCTCGAAGGATGGGCTCCCAGCCCTGACTGACTTTCATCCCCCCGCGCTCAAATCAGCGGGGGGAGCCCGGCTCGACACCGATCCCGTCAAGCAATTCCGTCCGGCTCAATGTGAAGCCGGACGCGATCCAGCGCGCCTCGATCGCGCGCAATTGCTCGCCCACCTGTGGCCCGGGCTTCATGCCTAACGCCAGAAGATCGCGTCCCGCCACGGGAAAAACCGGCATATCCGCATTGCGCAACGTGATGACGAGCCTGCGCCAACCTTGTTCTTCCGGCCCCGCCTCATCCCGGCACCAGGCGAGAAGTGCCGCGTCGATCGCCGTGTGATGACCGAGCCGATAGAGTTTTTCGCGTACCGCCAGATCATCGAGCACGGCCGAAAAGCCATGGCTTGCGGCCAACGCATCGGCCATACGTTTTTCCTGCGCATTGGAAAGCCGCAGGCGGTCGCTGAGCCGTTCCACGTCCTCCTCCACGAAACAGGTCAGCGCCGCCAGTCTCAGCACGGCATCGCGGGCTTCGGGCGCGAATTCGGTCAGATGATCGAGATGGGCGAAATCCTCAAGCCGCATCACGCCGCCCGCCACGATTTCGATGATCCCGGTCTCCGCCATCGCCTCCACGGTTTCCACCGCGTGGGGCGCGGGCAGGATTTTCAGCATCTCATGGCCAATGCGCTCGGCGGAAAGCTTGCGCAAACCGTCACGCGCCGCGATGACCGCCGACAATCCGGCCTCATCAATGGCGCCGGAACCGTAATGGGCATGGAAACGGAAGAACCGCAGGATGCGCAGGTAATCCTCGGCAATGCGCGCGCCCGGATCGCCGATGAAACGCACACGCCGGGCAAGACAATCCGCATGTCCCACCCCGGTCGGATCGTGGATGGCGCCGTCGGGATCCACATAGAGCGCGTTCATGGTGAAATCGCGCCGCGCGGCATCCGCCGCCCAGTCGCGCGAAAAGCGCACCACGGCATGACGCCCGAAGGTCTCGACATCCTCGCGCAGCGTTGTCACCTCGTAAGGGATTCCATCGCTGACGACCGTGATCGTGCCGTGATCGATGCCCGTGGGAATGGCTTTGAGCCCGGCGGCCCTGGCGCGCGCGGCGACAGTGACCGGCTCTGCGGTGGTCGCGATATCGATATCGCCGACAGGTTCGCCCAGAAGCGCGTTGCGCACGGCACCGCCCACGACCCGCGCCGCGTCTCCTTCAACAGCGATGGCATCAAAAACCGCGCGAACGCTTGAATTCACGAGCCATGGCGCATCGGAAAGCCGGACGGACAACACCCTATTCCAGCTTGCCGGGGACGAGCTGGCCGTCCTTGAACTGCATGGGGGTGTAGTTCGCATCGGCGTTCTTGTCATCGAAGGAAGCCAGCATCACGAGGCTGGCGATCACGACAAGGCCGCCAGCCATGCTCAGCCACAGCAAGGGCGCATCGCGCCAGTTTTCCGCCGAGGCCGAGCGGCGGACCACCGCCAGCCAGATGGCATAGGCGATGAAGGGCAACAGGAATAGCAAAGCGTGAACGACAATGATCCTGATCATGACTTCAGGCGTATATCGTATCGTACAGGCTGCGCAAGATCCCGGCTGTCACACCCCAGATATAATGACGCTCATAGGGCATCGCATAGAAGTGGCGACGCGCGCCCTTCCACTGGCGCGACAGCTTGAGGTGGTTGCCGGGCGACATCAGAAATTCCAGCGGCACTTCGAAGATATCCGCCACCTCTCCGGGCTCCGGGCGCAGGCTGAAACCTTCGCGGACATAGGCGAGCACCGGAGTGATTCGGTATCCCGACCCGGTGAGATAGGGCCCAAGGTTGCCGATCGGCTCCACGAATTCGGAACCGAGCCCAATCTCTTCCTCCGCTTCGCGAAGCGCGGCGTGGGTGGCATCGCGGTCGCCTTCGTCGATCTTGCCGCCGGGAAAGGCGATCTGGCCCGCATGGCTCGCCAGATGATCGGTGCGCCGGGTCAGGATAACGCTGGCCTGCGGCCCGCGATCCACCACCGGAATGAGCACCGCCGCATCGCGCAGCTTCACCCCGGAGGGATCGGGAAAGATCGACGGGTTGAGAACATGATCGCCGGCTTCCCTGAGGCAGGCCCCTTGCGAAAGGCATCCCGTCCCACCCGTCGGCATTGCCGCGTTCAAACGCGTCAGGACGCGATCGCGAAATGCCCCGGCGCTGAAGGGGGCCTCAACCAGCTTCGCGGTGTCGAGTGCATCCAGCTTCATCTGTCCGCATCGTCTCCTGTTGCGCCGAATTCCGTTTCAGGATCATCCATGGCGAAGAAACAACCGCCGCTCCAAATGCCAAAGCGGGTCTCGCCGGTCTCGTCCGGCCACTCCACGGCCAGCTCCGCCATCTCGTAAAGCAGCGGTCGGGCGAGCTTTGCCTCAAGCCGGCCCCGCACATGAATATAGGGCTTCAAGCCGTCCGTGTCCGCCTCCAACGCGAAACGGATGGGATGCTCCTCCCCCGCGACCACCACATCACCAACATTGGTGCGAAAGGTCAGCGTCTGCGCGCGGCCCTTCCCCTCCGCGTGCATTTCCACCGCAATGAAGGGAGCATCTTCCACGGTGATGCCGATCTTTTCCACGGGCGTCACGAGATAGAAACCGCCATCGGCATCGTGGCGCAGAACCGTGGAGAAGAGCCGCACCAGAGCCTCGCGGTTGATCGGCGTTCCCATATAATGCCAGGAACCATCGGCGGCGATGCGCATGTCGATGGCGCCGCAATAGTCCGGCTCCCACCGTTCCACCGGCGGAAGTCCGCGCCCGGACGGGGCCGCGCGTCGGATGAGTTCCTGAAGCCCCGTCGGGGTCACATCAAAGTGATCCGGCATGTCGTCCTCCCCAACCTGCTCTTTTCGCGCATGGGATTTCGCAAAATCCTACGCACTCAAGCGTATTCCTCCGCCATGTTTCTGTCAGTATTGGCCCATCAAATCCAGTGGAGGGACGTAAAAATGACCATCTCAAACAAAGGGAAGTGGTGCGTGAGGGCTATGATTGCGTAAACTGTTCGAACGCACCGACGGGTGCGGAAACAATTTGAGACATTTCACAGAGATCCCGTTTTCTTTCGTCCCATGCCTTCCCAGCTGATCGGGCGGAATATCGGGCTCGATCTGGCAAAAGCGATCGATACGCCGATTGGTCGCCTGACCCGTTTTCTCGCCGCGCCGACCCGCGGCATCACTGCCGGAGAAACGAATGAGCGCCATCATGACCGCCGAATCCGACGCAATCGTCGCTGAAGCCGAAGCCGCTGTTGAAAAACTGGCAGCTGCGCGAGAGGAAATCGGGCGGGTGATTTTCGGCCAGCAACCGGTCGTGGACAACTCGCTCGTGACAATTCTCGCTGGCGGCCACGGACTGCTTGTCGGGGTTCCCGGCCTCGCCAAGACCAAGCTCGTGGAAACGCTGGGCACGGTTATCGGTCTCGATGCCAACCGCATCCAGTTCACCCCCGATCTGATGCCCTCCGACATTCTGGGCGCGGAAGTGCTGGAACAGGCCGCCGATGGCAGCCGCTCCTTCCGCTTCATTCCCGGCCCTGTCTTCGCCCAGCTCCTGATGGCGGACGAAATCAACCGCGCCAGCCCGCGCACACAATCCGCGCTGCTTCAGGCCATGCAGGAATATCACGTCACCGTGGCGGGTTCGTCCCACCCGGTGCCGCGCCCCTTCCATGTGCTCGCCACCCAGAACCCGCTGGAACAGGAAGGGACCTATCCCCTTCCCGAAGCCCAGCTCGATCGCTTCCTGATGCAGATCGACGTCTTCTATCCCGATCTCGATGCGGAACGCCGGATCCTGCTGGAGACGACGAGCGCCAAAGAGGCGACCGCCACGGCGATCCTGTCGGCGGCGGAACTCGCCTCCTTCCAGAATCTCGTGCGCCGCATTCCGGTCGGCGATTCCGTCGTGGAAGCAATCCTGAAACTGGTTCGTTCCGCCCGTCCCGGGGACGAGAATTCACCGCAGACCCGCCTCATCGCCTGGGGTCCCGGTCCGCGCGCCTCCCAAGCCCTGATGTTGACGGTGCGCGCCCGCGCCCTTCTGCAAGGCCGCCTCTCGCCTTCGCTCGATGATGTCATGGCGCTGGCCGAACCTGTCCTGCAACACCGCATGGCGCTGACCTTCGCGGCGCGCGCCGACGGCCACACGATCCGAAACGTCATCGGGGAACTGAAGGCCAAGCTCGACTGACCCTGCTTGCTCCCGTTCCACACAGGACGGTGCATTAACACCCCGGCGCAACGGCGTATTCAGCGCAAGCGGCCGGGCCCGACACGGACCAGAAATGCAGCCACGACCCGAGCAGAGATCGACATCCGAAGAAACCTGGCCGAATGTCGTCGGCGAGGCGCGCACGGTGGCGGAGGCGCTGCCCGATCTGCTTGTGGAAGCACGCCATATCGCCAACACGGTGGCAGCCGGTTGGCATGGCCGCCGCCGGGCGGGCCCCGGCGAAACCTTCTGGCAATTCCGCCCCTTCAATCTGGGCGAACCCGTCAAGCGCATCGACTGGCGTCGTTCGGCGCGCGACGATCATCTCTTCGTCCGGGAACGGGAATGGGAGGCCGCTCATACCGTCTGGCTCTGGTCGGATCTCACCACCTCCATGACCTTCCGCTCCCGCCTTGCCGGCGCAACCAAACGCGACCGGGCGCTGGTGTTGCTGCTTGGCCTGTCGGAACTGTTGGCACGGGGAGGCGAGCGCATCGGCCTGACGGGGCTGACGCGGCCAACCTCCAACCGAAATGCAGCGGAGCGGATCGCCGCGACGCTCGCCCATGCCTCGCAGCCGATCTCCTTGCCGGACACGCATGGCATCGGCCGTTTTTCGGAAGTGGTGCTGATCGGAGACTTGCTGGATCCGATCGAGGAAATCGCCGATTGGGTTCGGCGCGTTGCCGCGACCGGCGCCCGTGGGCACCTCGTCCAGATCATGGATCCGGTGGAAGAGACCTTCCCCTTCGCGGGTCGCACCGAATTCCGCGACCCGGAAACCGGCCTCAGGCTCACCGCTGGCCGCGCCGAAACCTGGCGCGAGATCTACCAAAAGCGTTTGGCGCAGCACCGCCTGGAAATCAATGAACTGACCCGCAAGGCGGGCTGGACCTTCCTCATCCATCATACCGACAGGCCCGCAAGCGAGCCCCTTCTCTCGCTGCATGGCCGCCTGGCCGACAGCGCCGAAGGCGTACCGCGCGGCGCTGCTGCGGCAATGGGAGGCGCATGATGTTCGGCCTGCCACTCGCCTTCACCGCACCATTCGTGCTTGCCGCGCTTGTGGCCCTGCCTGCCATCTGGTGGCTGCTGCGGTTTACACCGCCGCGCCCGAAGGAAGTCGCCTTCCCGCCGACACGCCTGCTTCTCGACGTGGAAAAACAGGAGGAGACCCCGTCTCGCAGCCCCTGGTGGCTGACGCTGCTGCGCCTGCTCATGGCGGCTGCGCTCATCATCGCGCTTGCCGGCCCGATCTGGCGCCCCCTCGCGGAAGCGACCCGCGGCGACGGCCCGCTCTGGCTGCTTGTCGACAATGGCTGGACGGCCGCCCCCGACTGGGAGGCCCATCTCATCACCGCCGAACGCCTGATCGATCAGGCGGAGGAAGACGGCAGGCCGGTCCTGCTTGCAGCCACGGCCGATGGACCGGGACAACAGGTGCTCCCGACAAGCGCCGCAGAAGCGCGCGAGCGACTGCGCGCGCTGGAGCCGCGTTCATGGGCAGCGACCCCGGATGAGTTGCAACCCGCCTTGCGCCAGGCCGCCAACGAAACGCCGCCGGGCTCGATCACATGGCTGCAGGATGGGCTTGGCGGCGACGCCGTAAACCGATTTGCCGAAGGCCTGAGCCAGTTCGCCGACACGCCAGCGACCCTCTACATGCCGGACGCCCTGCCGCTCGGGCTGAAGGACGCACGCAACGATGCCGACGCCCTGACCGCGACCGTAATCCGCGAAGGCGCTGGGAATGCGCGCAACGTCACTGTGCAGGCGCTGGACCTCAAGGGCCTCGTGATCGCAGAGGCGACCGCCTCCCTTGGCGCGGGCGATCCACAAGCGGATGTGCGCTTTGAGCTTCCGGTGGAACTGCGCAACGAGATCGCCCGATTGCAGATTTCCGGTCAGGACACGGCGGGAAGCGTCCAACTCATCGACGAACGCTGGCGGCGGCGCACCGTCGGGCTGATTTCCGGCGAAGCGCCAGCGCGCGCGCAACCCCTGCTGGCTCCCCTCTATTATCTGCGCCGGGCGCTGACGCCCTTTGCGGACCTGCGCGAGCCGAGAACCCTCGACCTCACAACAGCCGTGCCGGACCTGATCGAACAGAACATTTCCGTGCTGCTGATGGCCGATATCGGCAACGTGCCGCCGGAGACATCGGACGCGCTGCGCCGCTGGGTAGGGGCCGGTGGGGTTCTGGTGCGTTTCGCCGGGCCGCACATGGCTGCACGCAGCGACGACCTGATCCCCGTGGACCTTCGAAGCGGCGGCCGCGCCCTGGGCGGAAGCCTCTCGTGGGAACAGCCGCAACCGCTTGGCAGCTTTTCCGAAAACGGCCCCTTCGCGGGCCTGCCCGTACCCGATGACGTCGCCGTCACCCGGCAGGTTCTGGCCGAACCCGATGCAACCCTGCCCGACAAGACATGGGCGAGCCTTGCCGACGGCACACCGCTCGTCACCGCCATGGCGCTGGATCGCGGCTGGATCGTGCTCTTCCACGTGACCGGCGACACGAGCTGGTCCAACCTCCCCCTGTCGGGCACCTTCGTGGAGATGCTGAGGCGCATCCTGTCATTCTCCGTCGCCACGGCTTCCACGCCCGCGCAAGGCGAAACGGCGGACAAGGCGACATTGGCGCCGATGCGGTTGCTCGATGGACATGGCCGCTTTTCAAGCCCCACCATCACCGCCAAGCCGGTTGCCGTGGCCGATATCGACAAGACCGAGCCCGGCCGCGAGCATCCCCCGGGCCTCTATGGTGCCGACGATGCGTTCCGGGCGCTCAATCTCCTCAAGCCCGATGCGGGCCTCGTTCCCTTTGACCCTGATCGTCTGGGCGCTGGCGTCACGGTTGAAAGCTACAACCGAGCCGGGCCTCTCGATTTGCGCGCAGGCCTCTTTGTAATCGTCTTCCTGCTGCTGGTCGCCGATGCTCTTGCGGTTCTCGTTCTGGGCGGCGGCTGGCGGCTGTTGCAACGACCGACAGGCATGACCGCAGCACTTCTGGCGGGCCTACTCGTAGCCGGGTTGCCAACCGACAGCCATGCCCAGTCGCAGGCGAGCACCGCACCGCGCGAGCGCACCGTGCGGGACGAGCAATGGGCGCTGGAGGCAACCCTGAAAACCCGGCTTGCCTATGTGATCACCGGAAACCCGGCAATCGACGAGACGAGCCGGGCCGGCCTTCTCGGCCTTTCCTACTATCTCGGTTCGCGCACGGCATTGGAGCCCGGCGAGCCCATGGGCGTGCAGGTGGAAACGGACGAGCTGTCGTTTTTCCCGCTTCTCTACTGGCCCATCGACGAGGCCTCTCCGACCCCGGATGAGCAGACCATGGCGCGCATCGATGCCTATATGCGCAGCGGCGGCTCCATCCTGTTCGATACCCGAGACCAGATGGGCGGAAATGCGGCGACAGGTGGCTATGGCGCATCGCCTGCCACCTTAAAGCTGCGCGAGATGCTCTCAAGCCTCGATATCCCGACCCTTGAACCGGTGCCCTCCGATCACGTTCTCACGAAGGCCTTCTATCTTCTGGAGACGTTTCCGGGGCGCTGGAACAGCGGCGATCTGTGGGTGGAGGCCTCTCCAGATGCCGAGACCATGTCCGATCGCCCGGTACGCGGTGGTGACGGGGTCTCTCCCATCCTGATCACGTCGAACGACTTTGCCGGCGCCTGGGCGATTGATGAAACCGGCTCACCGCTCTATCCGACCGTTCCGCCCGACATGACACAGCGTGAGCTCGCGTTCCGCTCGGGCGTCAATATCGTGATGTACACCCTCACCGGCAATTACAAGGCGGATCAGGTCCATGTTCCCGCCCTGCTTGAACGCCTCGGACAATAGGAGGGCGACGCTAAAATCATGACCTGGAGCATCGATTTCGCGCCCCTCGTGCCGCTCTGGCTGATCATCGCGATGACGCTCATCGCGGTGGTCATCGTCGGGCTGTCGCTTTGGCGCGGTCAACGCGGCGCGCTGGTGCGGGCAGCGGCCTTCGCGGCCCTCGTCATCGCGCTTACCAACCCGGCAATCCAGCGTGAGGACCGCGAGCCCCTGACCTCCGTCGTTGCCCTCGTCGCCGACCGTAGCCAGAGCCAGGATCTCGACGGACGCAAGCAAACGACCGACGAAACCGTCGCCACACTCGCTGAACGCATCCGCGACCTGCCGAATGTGGAGCTGCGGATCGTCAATGCGGGACGGAAGCGCAACAGCCTTCAAAATGACGGAACCACGCTCTTCGACGCGCTGGATCAGGAACTCTCGGACGTCCCGCCGGATCGCATTGCGGGCACGATCATGGTCACGGACGGGCAGGTTCACGACATTCCCGAACAGGCCGACAAGCTCGGCTTCAATGCGCCGCTCCATGTTCTGGTGACCGGCCATGCACAAGAGCGCGACCGCCGGATCGTGATCGACCGCGCCCCGCGCTTTGGCCTTGTCGGCAAGGAACAGCAGGTGCGGCTGCGGGTAGAGCAGGCAGGCGAAGGCATCGACACCGCGCCCGTGCGCCTGACGATCCGCCGCGACGGCGAGGATGTCGGCATCATCAGCCTGCCACCGGGCGCGACCGTGGACATTCCGGTGGTAATCGCCCATGGCGGCAAGAACATCTTCGAGTTCGAGGCGGAGACGCTGGAGGGCGAACTCACCACGCTCAACAACCGCGCGGTGATCACGATAGACGGTGTGCGCGAGAACCTGCGCGTGCTGCTCGTATCCGGCGAGCCCCATGCGGGCGAACGCACATGGCGCAACCTGCTGAAATCGGACGCCTCGGTCGATCTCGTCCACTTCACCATCCTGCGCCCGCCGGAAAAACAGGACGGTACGCCAATCAGCCAGCTATCGCTGATCGCCTTCCCGACGCGCGAGCTGTTCTCCGTCAAGATCGACGAGTTCGACCTCATCATCTTTGATCGCTACAAGCGCCGCCGCGTGCTGCCGATCCTCTATTTCGACAACATCGCCCGCTATGTGCGCGACGGTGGGGCCCTGCTTGTGGCGACCGGTCCGGACTATGCGGAGGCCGGTAGCCTCTACAACACGCCGCTGGCCAACGTCATGCCCGCCGAACCGTCCGGCGACATCATCGAAGAAGCCTTTCTGCCGCGCATCTCAAGCCTGGGCGCGCGACATCCGGTGACCCGAGGCCTTCCCGGAAGCCGCAGCGCGGTCCCCGACTGGAGCCACTGGTTCCGCCTTGTCGACACCTATGACCACCACGGCGAGGTCGTCATGAACGGCCCAAGGGACAAGCCGTTGCTGATCCTTGACCGGCAGGAAAAGGGTCGCGTCGCGCTTCTGCTTTCCGATCACGTGTGGCTGTGGGCACGCGGCTATGAGGGCGGCGGCCCCCATGTGCAGCTTCTGCGCAGGCTGGCCCATTGGCTGATGAAGGAGCCCGATCTTGAGGAAGAGGCCCTGCGCGCTTCCAGCCGCGGCCACGAATTGACCGTGGAGCGCCAGACGCTGGCCGACACCGTGGATCCGGTCACCATTACCACGCCCACCGGCGAGACGCAGACCCTGCCTCTCACCGAGACCGAGCCCGGCCTTTGGCGCGCTACGCTTCACACCGATGATATCGGTCTCTATTCGGTGAGCGACGGGAAACGCACGGCGCTCGCCAATATCGGCCCGGCGAACCCGCGCGAATTCGCCAACGTCCTTTCCTCAACCGCGCCGCTGACCCCGCTGGCCAATGCCACGCAAGGCAGCGTACGAAGGCTTGAGGGACGCGCAGACACACCCATCATCCCGCGCGTCGTCGCTCTCAACCGGGCGTCGTCCTATTCGGGAAATGGCTGGTTGGGTCTGAAAATGAGCGAGGCAAGCGTACTGAAGGGCATCGACCGGATACCGCTCTTCATCGGCTTCCTCGGCCTTGCCATTCTGTTGGGCCTTCTGTCGGCCACCTGGTATCGCGAGGGGCGCTGAGCCCCACGCACCCTTTGATACAAGGCCTAGATCGAGGCGGGCGCCACCGCTTGCGCGATGCTCTTGGGCGCCACCGGGGCGCCACCATGCACCATGCCGCTGACACCGTTCAACGCATCCGCGTGAAGCTCCGCGATGAGCAGCCGCGCCGGATCGACCGGACCGGGCAACGTGATCCGCCCCTGCGGCACGCGGACGAAGCCGGACGGGCCATAGTAGGAAAGATCGCCCACCAACAGCACCAGCCCCTCTCCCAGCCTTGCGGCTTCCTCCATCGACTGCTGCATCAGCTTCCGCCCGATGCCGAGCCCCTTGTAGGAGGAGATCACCGCCAGAGGCCCCAGAAGCTGGGCCGGAGCGCCGCCGATGTGAATGGGGGTCAGGCGCACGGAGCCCAGAAGCTCACCCTCACCGCTCACGGCGACGAAGCTCAGACGCGGATCTTGCGGCACCCCCTCGCGGATGCGAAACGCGGTGCGCGCGAACCGACCGGGCCCGAAGGCCACGGCGTGAAGAGCTTCGATGGCATCATCGTCGGACGGGCACTCGTGCCGGATGCTGTAGGAGAGCGTGGACATTTCAAGATCCTGCAAGAAGGTACATTCAAGCAGTCCGGCCTGTCATGCCGAGGCCCCTTCTTCAGGTCCCGGCACAGGGTCATGGTGTGGAATGTCGATAAGACAAACAGGCAGCGGACAAGACAATAGCGGTCGATGCGCTCAGGGGCGCGGTATCAGACCTATCGTCGTCGCAGCTGGGTCGCCATGGATGCCTGTCTCAAGATGTCTTGGCGCGCGGATTGTCTCCCGCGCCGATATTGATGGGAAAGGCGATATCACGCCGTCACGGTGGCGTCCAGTCGGATGTCATGGCGCGCTCCCTCATCCCTCGCAAATCGGCAAGCGCCGGGCTTCCCCTCCCCTGCCCCCACCTCTCGTCTGCCCAGATCGCCTCCGACAAAGCCAACGGTGAACGATGCGTCAACCGCCGCCACGGTGCGTCCAAGCGGTGCTAGTTTCCGTCCAACACGAAACTTGTTGCCGGAACCCGCGGCCACCTGGGCGGTTGATATTCATAAGGACCGCTGCGCCGCCGAGGCAGAAACAGATTTGGAAAGGACCTTTTCATGGGACTTCTGGTTGACGGAAAATGGCAGGACCGCTGGTATGACACCAGCAAGAGCGGCGGAAAGTTCGAGCGCGAGTCCTCTCAATTCAGAAACTGGATCACCGCCGACGGCGCGCCCGGCCCCAGTGGGGAGGGCGGTTTTGAGGCGGAGGCCGGACGGTATCACCTCTATGTTTCCTATGCCTGCCCCTGGGCACATCGCACGCTTATCTTCCGCAAGCTGAAAAAGCTTGAGGACATGATTTCGGTGTCCGTCGTCGAGCCGCTAATGCTGGAGGAAGGCTGGACCTTCGCCGAGCCCGAGCCGGTCCATGGCGCCACAAAGGCCTATGAGATCTATCTCGCGGCGGATGCGGACTACACTGGACGCGTGACCGTCCCGATCCTGTGGGACAAGAAGCGCGGCACCATCGTCAGCAATGAAAGCGCGGAAATCATCCGCATGTTCAACAGCGCCTTTGACGGCATTGGTGCGGCGAAGGGCGATTTCTACCCCGAGGCGCTGCGCAGCGAGATCGAGGAGATCAATGCCACCGTCTATGACACGGTGAACAACGGCGTCTACAAGGCGGGGTTCGCGACCACGCAGGACGCCTATTCCAAGGCGTTCACCGAACTCTTCGACAGCCTCGACATGCTGGAAGACCGCCTCACACACAACCGCTATCTCGTGGGCGACACGCTGACGGAGGCCGATTGGCGCCTCTTCACCACGCTGGTGCGCTTCGATGCGGTCTATGTCGGTCACTTCAAGTGCAACCTGCGCCGCATCGCCGACTATCCGCACCTGTCCAACTATCTGCGCGAGCTCTATCAGGTGCCGGGCGTGGCGCAGACGGTCCATATGGACCACATCAAGCAGCACTATTACGGCAGCCACAAAACCATCAATCCCTCAGGGATCGTGCCGGAGGGACCGGATCTGGACTTCCTGCGCCCCCATGACAGGACCCGGCTGGCGGCAGCCTGACCGCCGCTACCAGATATCGCTCTGCTGCTCGCCGACGGCGATTTCATCAAGCCGTCGGCGCGTCGCCGCCGTCACGTCTTGCGGCAGATCGTCAGGCGCGAAAAAGCCCGCCTCCGCGATTTCCTTGCTCCGAACACACGGGGCGCAGGTTTCAGCCCATTCACGAATTACATACAGCGCCACGTGATTTCGGCGCGAGAATTTCCTGTTCAGATAAAGCCCGAAGAGCCGAGGTACGCCGGTTGCCTCGATATTGCCCTCCTCACGCAGCTCTCTGGCGACCGCGACTTGCGCGCTCTCACCCGGATCCACGCCGCCGCCCGGCAGATACCAGCCCGGCAGATAGGTGTGACGCACCAGAAAGACACTGCCCTCCTCATCAAAGACAGCGGCCCGAACGCCCACCGTCATGGGTCTGAGAACGAGCGTACCAAGCGCAATCATCCGCTGCGTCAACGGTTTAAGAAGGCGAACAATCGACGTGCTCATTTCGTGACCACAGCCTTTTCTCTGGGCGTTCTACTTAATCAGTAAAACAAATTCCGGCACCACAGGAAGATTAACGGTTCCTTTCATGCAGCAGACGCATGCCGGACGCGCGCTTACTGCACTTCCAACAGCTGCGCGCCGATGCCATCTAAGCACCGCAAAGCAAGTGGGCCCAAGAGCGGGGCCGCGCCGAAAGCCCCCCGAAACCGGAAGGCGCGCCCTGCCAGCCCGCAAGAAACCAACCAGTGCCTGCAACCCCGAGACCCGAGTAAATCTCATGTTCGCCTCGCTCTATGCCGTCGTCCGCCGCCGTCGCTTCCACTGGAAGCCTGCGCTTTCCAATGATCATGGCCGGCATTCGACTGTCCTGACCACCTTCCCGTTTAACTGATCGCTTCTTTACGCGTATCCCCTCCATGCGCAAGCCGCCTTTGCGGACCAGTCCTGCCTGGCCCGCATTGCTGAAATGAAGTGCGCATGACGCATTTTATTGCCACCTTCGGAACCGGCACACCTTGACGCCGCTGACATGGCAAGGATGATGGCGGCGTCATGTTCAAACTCGCCCATCTTTCAGACCCCCATCTGGGCCCCCTGCCCAGCCCCACCTTGCGCGAGCTCGCCTCCAAGCGAGCCCTCGGCTACATGAACTGGCAGCGCAATCGCGCCTCCAAGTTCACCACCGCGCATCTGGATGGTCTCGTCGCAGACATCAAGGATCAGGCCCCCGATCACATCGCGCTGACGGGCGACCTGGTGAATATCGCCATTGACGCGGAACTTGAGCCGGCCCGCCGCTGGCTTGATGCTCTGGGCTCGCCGCAGGATGTCTCCGTCGTGCCCGGCAACCATGATGCCTATGTTCCCGGCGCGCTGCGCAAGGCCAGCGAGATCTGGGCGCCCTACATGCGTGGGGACGGCAATACCGGCGCGGTCAGCTATCCTTATGTCCGCCGCCGTGGCGATGTCGCGTTGATCGGGGTTTCAAGTGCGCGCGCCTCCGCCCCGTTCATGGCGACAGGCCATGTCAGCTCCGGCCAGGCGGATCGTCTCGCCGCCTGCCTTGAGGCTTGCGGCCGTCAGGGGCTTTTCCGTGTCGTGATGATCCACCACCCGCCCGTGCGTGGTGCCACCCATTGGCACAAGCGCCTCGTGGCGGGGTCCCGCGTGCGCAAGGCTGTTCAGGCGAGCGGCGCGGAACTCGTGCTCCACGGCCACACCCACATCAATAGCCTGCACTGGCTGAAGGGCCGCGACGGACCGGTCCCGGTCGTCTGTGTTCCCGCAGCCTCCAATGCTCCCGGGGCTGGCAAGCCGGGTGCGCGCTTCAACATCTTCGAGATCGAGCGCGCGGACGAAGGCTGGCACTGCCACTGGCGGGAGCGCGGCTATGTGAAACCAGGCGAAGGGGTCGTGGAAATCAGCGCGCAGGACCTGACCAGTGATCTGGCCGAGGCGGCCCAATAGGCCCCGATATTAGTAGAGCGATGACGCGGGTCCGGAACCCCTGCCTCAATCGAGTGGATTGAAGAACCAGGCGTACCCGATCAGTCCGCCAATACCGATGGCAAGCCCGATCAGAAACGTGCCGATGGTCGAGGCGAGCCCCGGCCTGGCGCTTTTGGTTTCGCTGACCGTCCCTGCCTTGCGACGCTCCTCCGCCTCCACAAGCGCCTTGTCGGCATCCGCGCGCAGGCGCTTCAAGAGCCAGTCGGATTCAAGCGCCCGCTCGCGGTCGATCATGCGCTCGGCGACATATTCCGTAACGCAATCGGCCATGGCGGCAACGGAATCGGTTTCCAACAAGACTGTCCGCCCGAGGCGCGTGTCCTTGGCGAAACGATAGGTGCGCCGGTCGCGCGCCATCACGACGTGGCTCGTGACATCCACCCAGAGCCGCGGCGGGTTGCCAGGAACCACCTGAAGCATGAACTGCTCGTCATTCTCGGGAATTTCGCGGGAAACACCCTCCAGCTCCTCGGCGAGGATATCAAGCCGGGCCTTCTCGGTTTCCTGCAGATCAATGATGACGTCGGTACGCTCGGCTTCGGCCAGCCGGACCTTGCGCATTGCCTCGCGCAGGCTGCGTACCTTGCTATGCGGCACAACATTATCCGCCCGTTCGCTCATTGCCGTCACTTCCCCGGGTTAAGACCGCCGACGATCTTCTCGATCTGTCGCTGCGGAACCTTCCACGTCTTCGCGTTCGAATATATTAATACGTCATTAAGTAACACGGCGAGAGATTCGTTTCAGCTTCATGGCAGACCCGGCAAGGGTCTTCCCCGACTAATGTCCCCAATATGGTAAACAAGCGTGAGGAAACCGTATGACTATATTACCGTCCGCCGCGGAAGTCGTTAGAAACACAGCACATTCTGCCGGTCTGCCGATTCACATCGTGGAAGTTCCCGGCACCGCGCGTACCGCTGAGGAAGCTGCGGAATCCGTCGGGACCACGGTCGGACAAATTGTCAAATCGCTCGTTTTTCGCGGCAAGGACAGCGGCAAGCCCTACCTGCTGCTGGTCTCCGGTGACAATCGGGTCCACGAAAAAGGGGTCGCGCGGGATCTGGGTGAGTCGCTTGAGCGCCCCGACGCGGATTACGTGCGTTCCGTCACCGGCTTCGCCATTGGCGGCATCCCTCCCTTTGGCCACACCGAGGCGATGGAGATCTACATGGATGAGGATCTCGTGACCAAGGGAGAGATCTGGGCGGCCGCAGGCACACCGCGCTGTGTCTTTCAAACCAGCGCGGAAGATCTTCTGCGGGTGACCGGGGCAAAGGTCATCAAGGTGACCAAGTAGAGCTGACGTATCCGCTTCTGCGGCTTGGCAACGCGTGGGCGCAAGCCCCACAAGGCCGAGCCTGAGGCCACCGGAGGAGAAACGGAATGCAGGTCGATGGAAAGCCTTACCGCACCATATGGCTGAATGAGGATGGTCGCTCGGTCGACATCATCGATCAAACGCGTTTCCCGCATGTCTTTTCCGTCATCACCTTGAAAACGATGAAATCGGCAGCCGTCGCCATCCGCACCATGCAGGTGCGCGGCGCGCCTTTGATCGGGGCGACAGCGGCCTATGGCATGGCGCTCCAGATGGCTGCCGACGACAGCGACGCCGGGCTCACACACGCCTATGACACACTCATGGCCACACGCCCCACAGCCGTGAACCTGCGCTGGGCGCTTGACGAGATGCAGGCTCTGCTCGCGCCCTTGCCGCGCAGCGCGCGGTGTGCGCGTGCCTATGCCCGGGCGGCCCAGATCTGCGACGAGGACGTGGAGATCTGCGCCGCGATCGGACGCAACGGACTGGAAATCGTGCGCGAGATTGCGCGCAGCAAGGGCCCCGGCCAGACGGTCAACATTCTCACCCATTGCAACGCGGGCTGGCTCGCCACGGTCGATTGGGGCACCGCGACCGCTCCGATCTACATGGCCCATGATGAAGGCATCCCCGTTCACGTTTGGGTGGATGAAACGCGACCGCGCAATCAGGGCGCAGCGCTTACCGCTTGGGAGCTTGGCCGCCACGGCGTGCCGCATACCGTCATCCCCGACAATTCGGGCGGCCACCTGATGCAGCACGGCGAGGTGGACATGGTGATCGTCGGCACCGACCGCACCACCGCCTCCGGCGATGTCTGCAACAAGATCGGCACCTATCTGAAGGCACTCGCCGCCAAGGACAACAGTGTGCCGTTCTATGTTGCCCTCCCTTCTCCCACCATCGACTTCACGCTCGATGACGGCCTTCGCGACATTCCCATCGAACAGAGATCGGGAGAGGAAGTCTCGCGCATGACCGGCATGACCGGGGACGGACGCATCGAGACGGTGACGATCGTGGCGCAAGGTTCAGCCGTCGCAAACCATGCCTTCGACGTGACCCCGGCCCGGCTCGTGAGCGGGCTCATCACCGAGCGTGGCGTGGTTGCCGCCAACAAGCAGGCCATCGCTGCCATGTTCCCGGAGCGCGTTGCGGAAGCCGCAAGCCTCGCGGTTGCCGGATAGCCCGCATGGGCGCGTGGCTGTGTGTCCAAGATCTTAACCAACACTTAAGGCGCGATCTGTGATACTGAATGCCATGTATCATTCGACACGCGTGCATTCGCGGCACGCGCGGTCAATCCAGACGCATCAAACGCGATCGGGAACCAGGTCATGGTTGGCGCAGTCGGCGGCTATCAGAAGCGTTATTCGCTCACGAGCGTGAAGAAATTTTCCTTCGCGAACAACAACGCGACTTGGAAGGCCCGTCGCGCGGCCTCCAACGAGAAGTTCTTCGCCCAGCAGCAAGCCACCACCAGCCTGTTCTCCACCAGCTCCAACTTCTTTGCCGGGCAGGTCAACCTGACCACCCAGCTCGTTCAGACCCGCATGCAGAACGAGATGAACGAAAAGCTCGCGGAGCGACAGGAAAAGATGGAAAAGGCCTATGCCGGCCTCGACATGATCGTCTGATCCAGGCCTTAGGCCTGGCAGCGCGCAACCTGCCGATAACGCGCGGCAGCCCGAAAACGGTTCCTCACCATTCCCGTTTCGCTCAAGAGGCGACGTGCTAGACCGTTCCGATGGTCTTCAGCTTGGCGCGCGCGTGAATCTCGCTCTGGCTCATGACCGTTGTGTGCGCGCGGAACCGTTCCACAATGGAGCGCACGAAGGGGCGCGCGCTGGCCGAGGTGAGCAGCACCGGCGCCTCGCCAATGAGCGCCGCCTTCTCGAAGGCATCGCGCACCTGGGCGACGAATTCCTGCAACTTGCTCGGTGGCATGGCCAGATGCCGGTCGTCGCCATCGCCGATGATGGATTCCGCGAAGGCCTGCTCCCATTGGGGCGACAGGCTGATAAGCGGCAGATAGCCGGTCGGCGACTGGTTGGCGGAACAGATCTGCCGGGCAAGCCGGACACGAACATGTTCGGTGATCGTCTGCGGGTTGCGGGTAAAGCCCACTGCCTCCGCGATGCCTTCCAGGATCGTGGAGAGGTCGCGCACGGAAACGCGTTCCGCCAGCAACATCTGCAGCACGCGCTGGATACCGGAAATGGTGATCTGGGCGGGGACGATGTCCTCCACCAGCTTCGCCTGGCCCTCGGGCAGTTCGCCCAGGAGTTTCTGCACATCCGCATAGGAGAGCAGTTCGGAAACGTTGGCGCGCAGGATCTCGGTGAGATGCGTGGACATGACGGTAGCCGGATCGACGACCGTGTACCCCTTGAGCGTCGCATCCTCGCGCAAGGACGGATCGACCCATGTCGCAGGCAGACCGAAGGTCGGCTCGATGGTATGGGTGCCCGGCAGCTTCACCTGCTTGCCCTGCGGATCCATGACCATGAACTGGTTGGCGTAGATCTCGCCCTTTCCGGCCTCCACTTCCTTGACCTTGATGACATACTGGTTTGCCGCAAGCTGCACATTGTCGAGGATGCGCACCGGCGGCATGAGCACGCCGAGATCGAACGCGAGCTGGCGGCGCAGCGCCTTGATCTGTTCGGTCAGCTGGTCGCCGGTCGCGCTGTCTGAGTTGATGAGCGGCAACAGCGCATACCCAAGCTCGATGCGCAGATCGTCCATCTTCAGCGCATCCGTGATCGGGGGCTCCGGAGCGGGCGCGGGCTTGGCCGCCTCCACTTCCGCGGCCACCTTTTCCATTTCCTGAGCCTGCTGTTTCTTGTTGCCTTGGGTCGCGAGATATCCCGCAAGGCCGCCCAGCGCTAGGAACGGGATCATCGGCATGCCTGGCAGCAGCGACATGATCACCATGACGCCGGAAGACATGCCGAGCGCTTTGGGATAGCCGGAAAGCTGGGACATCAGCGCCTTGTCGGCCGCGCCCTTGACACCCGCCTTGGAGACCAGAAGGCCGGCGGCCGTCGACACGATAAGTGCCGGGATCTGCGAAACGAGGCCATCGCCCACCGTCAGCAGCGTGTAGGAGCGCCCGGCATCGGCAAACGACATGTCATTCTGGATGACACCGATGACGATGCCGCCGATCACGTTGATGAACGTGATCAGCAGGCCCGCAATGGCGTCGCCGCGCACGAATTTCGAGGCACCGTCCATGGCGCCGAAGAAGGACGATTCATCCTCCAGCACCTGACGGCGCTCGCGCGCCTGCGTCTCGTCGATGAGACCAGCGGAAAGGTCGGCGTCGATCGCCATCTGCTTGCCAGGCATCGCGTCAAGAGTGAAGCGCGCGGCCACCTCGGCAATACGGCCGGAACCCTTGGTGATGACGACGAAGTTCACGATCACCAGAATGCCGAAAACGATCATTCCGATGACGAAATTGCCGCCCATCACGAAGTTGCCGAAGGCCTCGATGACGTTGCCCGCCGCATCCGGCCCCTCGTGCCCGCCGGCCAGGATGAGCCGGGTGGAGGCAAGGTTCAGCGCCAGCCGCAACATGGTCGCGATCAGCAGGACGGTCGGGAATGAGGAGAATTCCAGCGGCGTCTGAATGAACAGGGCCGTCATCAGGATCAGCACCGAAAGCGTGATCGACAGCGCAAGAAAGAGGTCCAGCAGCACCGGCGGCATGGGCAGGATGAGCACCACGAGGATGGTCATCACCGCAATCGCCAGCGCAAGATCCGGCCGCTTCAGCAGGTTCAACGCGGAGGAAAGCCCGAAACCGCCTCCACCGCCTGCTGGCGGCGCGCCTGGGCTTTCGACCACCGAATTTCCGGCAACACTGGGAACGTCGCTCATCAAAAGGCCTCGATCAGGTGCGCGTCGGCGCAATCAGACATGCGGTCACGCCCTAGTAGGCGGCAAGACGGCTTTCGCCGGGTGACGGGATCTCCGTGCCTTCTCCGGCATAGAGATTGAGCTTGTTGCGAAGTGTGCGGATGGAGATGCCGAGGATCTTGGCCGCATGGGTGCGATTGCCGAGGCAATGATCCAGCGTCTCCAGGATAAGTTGCTTTTCAACGTCGGCCACTGTCCGGCCGACCATCGAGCGGCTCACCGCCTCGGCGGTCATGGCCGCCTGCTCCGCCGTCCCCCCGCCGCGCACGGGGCTTCCGTCCGGCATCAGGATGGCGTCGGCGGAGATTTCCTCGTCCTGCGCCAGCAGAACCGCGCGGTGCATGGTGTTTTCCAGCTCGCGCACATTTCCCGGCCAGGGATTGGCGGCAAGCGACCGGCGCGCCTCCGCACTCAAGGGCCGGGCGGGCACACCATTGATCTCGGCATATTTGCGAACGAAATGCTGTGCGAGTTCCAGAACGTCGGCCGGACGCTGACGAAGCGCCGGGATCTTCAGGTTTACCACATTGAGGCGATAGAGAAGATCCTCCCGGAAACGGCCTGCGCGCACCTCTTCCGCCAAATCCCGGTTGGATGTGGCGATGATGCGGATATCGACGGGAACGGGGCGTGTCCCGCCCACGCGGTCGATCACCCGCTCCTGCAAGGCGCGCAGCAGCTTCGCCTGCAGACGAATGTCCATCTCGGAGATTTCGTCCAGCAAAAGGGTCCCGCCGTCGGCTTCCTCGAACTTGCCAACCCGGCGCGCCACCGCCCCGGTGAACGCGCCCTTTTCGTGTCCGAACAGTTCCGATTCCAGCAGATTGTCGGGAATGGCCGCGCAGTTGATGGAGACAAAGGCCTTCTTCGCGCGCTGAGACTTCTGGTGAACGTGGCGGGCGAGCACTTCCTTGCCGGTACCGGATTCACCGGTGATCAGAACCGAGGCCTCCGAGGGCGCGACCTGCTCGGCCAGCTTTACCACCGCCGCCATGGCTTCGTCGCGATAGATGAGATCCGACTGGTCAGCGGCCACCGCGTGAAGAACGGCGGCGATGAGCTCCGGATCCGGCGGCAGGGGGATGTATTCCTTCGCCCCGGCCCGGATCGCCTGGACGGCGGCGCGCGCATCCGACTGGGTGCCGCAGGCCACCACCGGCACATGGATGCGTTCATGTTGCAGATGCTCGATCAGGGCTTCGATATCGAGCCCCACATCGATCATGATCAGATCCGCGCCCTTGCCGGAGCGCAGGGTCTTGAGGCCGTTTTCGACCGTTTCGGCGAATGTGACGCTGGCGCCTGTTTCCATGGCGATCTTGGAAGCCACCGTAAGCTGTCCGCCGAGCGTGCCAATGATCAGAAGGCGCATGTCGTCTCTCTCGTCCTGTCGCCGGCCGTCAACGGTCGGTCTTGATGATTTCCGTCATGGTCACGCCGAGCTTGTCTTCCACGAGAACCACTTCCCCGCGGGCGACCAGCCGGTCATTGACATAGATATCGATGGCTTCGCCAACCTTGCGGTCGAGTTCCAGCACGGTTCCCGAGGAAAGGCTCAGCAGATCGGAGACCTGCATGCGGGAATGCCCCAGAACCGCGGCCACGCGGACAGGCACGTCGAAGACGGCCTCCAGATCCGCGGCGGAACGCGCATGGTGGTTGGCGTCATCGTCGTCGTCGCCGCGCCGCTGCTGTCCGGGTTCGAGTTCCTCGAACTGCATGCCGCCGGGATCGAATTCAGGTTCGTCGTTGTCGCTCATGCATCACGCTCCCGTACTGTCGGCTGCCGGCTGACGCGCGGCAAAATAGCGTCTGACAGAGGCTTCAATTTGTTTCTCCAGCGCCTTGCGGTCACGAATGAGGCCACCATCGGCCCATTCCAGACGGCAATCGCCGCGTTCGATATCAGGTTCGCCGAGGACCACGATGCGGCCCTCGAAACCGCGTTCATAGGCGATCTTGTCGACCTGGGCCTTCAGCGTCTCGCTGTCGCGTTCGCGGACGCGGATCACCACATGGGGCGCGCGGCGCAGCGAGCCCAGACATTCCGAGATCAGAGCCACCACCTCGCCCAGCGGCTCCCGCGCCACCAGATGCGCCGCAAAGCGGCGGGCGATCAGGAAGGCGAGCCCCACGCTGTCCGTCTCGATTGCCTCAAGCTCGCCATCGAGACGCAACAGAAGCTCGCTCGCATTGGTGGCAAGCTTAGAGGCTTCGTCGGCCAGCACATGCAAGCCGTCCTCAGCAATCCGCGCCTCCGCCTCCGCCTTTCCCCGTTCATAGGCTCTCTGTTCCGCCTGCTTGAGCAGCCTATCATGCTCGGACTTGAGAATGGTCGGCTCAGCAGGCTTCTCTTCCGTTTTCGCAACCTTTTCCTTTGCGGGCGCTTCGGGCGCTGCAAAATCGCGGTCAAAAAGGAAACGAGCCGGGTTGCTCATGCGTGACCTGCTAATAGACGAGTTCATCGTCGCCCTTGTTCTTGGTGATCATGATCTCGCCGCGCGCAGCCAGATCCTTGGCGACATTCACCATTTCAGATTGTACCTCATCAACATCGCGCAGGCGCACCGGTCCCAGCGCATCCATGTCGTCACGCAGCATCTTGGCGGCGCGCGCCGTCATGTTGCCAAAGAAGAATTCGCGTACCGCCTCGTTCGCGCCCTTGAGCGCGACCGCCAGCTTGTCCTTGTCCACGTTGCGCAGCAGCGTCTGCGCGCTGGCCGCATCGAGCTTGCCGAGGTCGTCGAAGGTGAACATCAGCGTCTTGATGCGCTCCGCAGATTCCCGGCTTTCCTCTTCCAGCGCCGCCAGGAACCGGGCTTCGGTCTGCCGGTCGAAATTGTTGAAGATGTCCGCCATCAGCTCATGCGAGTCACGCCGGCTGGTATGCGAGAGGTTCGACATGAACTCCACGCGCAGCGTCTGCTCCACCTTCTCCAGAACATCCTTCTGAACCGCCTCCATGCGTAGCATGCGGTTCACCACCTCAAGCGCGAATTCCTCCGGCAGGATGGACAGAACACGCGCGGCATGGTCGGAACGGATTTTCGACATCACCACCGCAACCGTCTGCGGGTACTCGTTCTTCAGATAGTTGGCGAGAACGTTCTCCTGAACGTTGGAGAGCTTCTCCCACATGTTGCGACCGGCCGGACCGCGGATTTCCTCCATGATAAGGGCCACCCGATCGTCCGGCAGGAAGGTGCCGAGCAGCCGTTCGGTCGCATCCACATTGCCCGTCAGCGCACCGGTGGAGGTCAGCTTGTGGACGAATTCGCCCATCAGCCCCTCAAGCATCTTCGGCGTGATCGGCCCGAGCTTGGACATCGCAGCTGAGACCTGCCGAACCTCGATCTCGTCAAGACGCTCCCAAATGTGGCGACCGTGTTCCTCGCCGAGCGCGAGCAACAGCACCGCAGCGCGCTCCGCCCCGTCGAGGGTACGCTCATTTTGGTCGTCGACGACCTGAAGTTCGGTACCGATTGCCATTTAAGCGGCCTCGTTCAGCCAGCCACGCACGATGGAGACGGCTTCATTCGGGTATTCGCTGACGATCTCACCAACTTTCTCGACCGACTTGATATGGTCCTTGCCAGCTTGCTGGGCGTCGAGAAGCCACTGAAGCCCCTTGTCCTCATCCTCTCCTTCGCCGCCTTCTCCCGTCATCGGGACAGGGAGACCATCGGCGCCGATCATCATCTGCTGCTCACCGCCGGCAAGCGCGTCCTGATCCTTTTTCTCCTCTTCGCCAACAACCTTGCGAACCAGCGGGCGAACCACGAAGAGCAGGGACAGAAGCGAGATGACGATGATCACACCCAGTTCGGCAAAGTAGAGAATGTCATCCTTGGTGAAATCGAAAAGCCCAGGCTCGCTGGAGGGCAACTCGGCAACCGGCCCCTGGGCAAAACGCAGATTGACCACCTCAACCTGATCGCCGCGGGTCTGGTCGTAACCGACCGCCGAGCGCACAAGCGTGGCGATCCGGTCCAGCTCCTCCTGGGCGCGCTCCGTGTAGACCAGGTCGCCTTGATCATTCGTCTGGTAGATGCCATCGACCAGAACGGCGACGGAAAGACGCTTGACCGCCCCGGCTTCGACCACGGTGGTCCGGGTCGAGCGCGAGATCTCGTAGTTGATGGTCTCGTCCGTGACCGCGGAGTTTTCGCGATCGCCGCCCCCATTCTGGTTGACCTCGGCATTCGGCAACTGGTTGCCGGCCGTCACACCGCCTTCCTGGGACGTGCTGGAAGAGCTCTCTTCGCGCGACTGGCTCGACCGCACAACCTGACCATCGGGATCATAGGTCTCGGAGGTTTCCGTGACGCGATTGAAATCGAGATCGGCGGCGACGCGAACCCGTGCGCGGCCAGGGCCCACGACGGAAGAAACGATCTCCTCCACCTGCTGGCGCAGCCGCGCCTCAACCTTGGTCGCGCGCTCCTGAAGGGACGAGGAGACCATCCCTTCAACATCCTCTTCCACGCCGCTCGCCAGCAGCGCGCCGCGTTCGTCGACGATCGAAACATGTTCGGGCGAAAGCCCTTCCACGGCAGTGGCGACAAGATGCTGAATGGCGCGGATCTGTCCGGTATCGAGCGTGCCGCGGACTTTCAGGACAATGGAGGCCGTGGTGGGTTCGCGGTCGCGTTGAAAAAGCTCGCGCTTGGGGATCACCAGATGGACCCGCGCGCTGGTTACGCGCGAAATCGACTGGATGGTACGCGCCAGTTCGCCTTCCAGCGCACGCAGTTGGTTGATGTTCTGGACGAAGCTCGTGCTGCCGAGCGTATCGGTGCGATCGAAAATCTCATAGCCGACGGAGCCGCCGGTCGGCAGCCCCTGCTCTGCAAGAGACATGCGGATGCGCAGCACCTGATCCTGCGGGATAAGGATCGCCGCCCCCTCGTTGCGCGTCTCGTACGGCACGCCCATGCTTTCCAGCTGGCGGATGATCGCGGAGGAGTCGTCAAAGGTCAGGTCGGTGTAGATCGGAGACATGGTCGGGGTGGTGACCCGGAGGATGATGACCGCGAACATGCCGATAAGCATGGCGGCGACAGCACCCATGGCGGCCAGCCGGCCGGCACCCAGTCCTCGGAGGAATTCGAACATGCCGTTCACGAAGTGCTACCCATCGACCTGTTTGCGCAAAATTGGACGGACCGCCTGAAAGGATGAGGGTTCTGGGTGTGCGATTTCCTTCCAGACGGCCCGCTAGGCAAAAATTGCCCTCGCCATGGTAAACAACTGGTTAACGAAACACTTAAGAACCCTTAACACCCTTGGATAACCGCGGTTTAGGGCGCACATAACTGGCAGAAAAGCGGCAAAAACAGCCCATCGCGTTAATCGGATGCGCAGGAGTGCGGATAGGCCTAATTCCCGATACAGGATCAGAGAAAGCCATTTCCGCAAATATGACAGGGCTAAAAAAGCTCTTTAAACGGAAAAAGCGGGCCGGTAGTACCGGCCCGCATTAACTTGAGTGGGCAAACCGGATGGATTGCCCAATCTTCTTGCGGCTCATTCGGGGCGGGGCATCCCAGGATGCCTGCCCGTCAAGGCCGGTATTGCTGAACGCGCGTGGCTCGCAGCCCCGCAAGCCCGTGCTTGTCGATCGAGCTCTGCCAGGACAGGAACTCCTCGACCGTCAGGGTATAGCGCTGACAGGCCTCATCCAGCGACAACAACCCTCCACGAACCGCAGCGACGACTTCGGCCTTGCGGCGAATAACCCATCGTTTGGTCGTGGTCGGAGGCAAGTCTGCCACCGTAAGCGGGCTGCCATCGGGCCCAATAACGTATTTGACCCTAGAACGCACTTGTTCGGTCATCGTACTCTCACACTAAACGTGACCAGCGAAGCAAGATCCTTTTCGTTCGCTTCCGAGCGAATTGAGATCCTAACCTCAACAAATATTTCCGGACGATCCCCGACGCCTTGAAAACACCAAGTTGAACGGAAAACGCCTCAGACACGCCCTGACGATATCGGACTGGATTTAAAATTTACCTAAGCCATTAGCAACAATTCGGTAAGAGTTTGCCCTACTGTTCTTCAGGGTCACCGAAGGCCAATAGCAGCAGCCGGAAATTCACTAAAATACGGCTGAAAACAGCCAGCAATTGCACACCTACCTTTCGACACAGGCGCTGTTCGCAAGAACCCGATACCCCATCCCCAAAGCACAAAACCCCGCCCGGTTAACGGGCAGGGTAAACAGGTTGCAGACAAATTTGCCGACTTCGCTTCTGCCGCGAAGGCCGATTCCCTCCAGCCGGGAAGGCCGATTCCTAAATCGCCGCGGTCACCGAGGTCACGGTAGACAGCGGGACAGACAGATCGCCCATTTTCAGGACCGGCTCCGCACCGCTAAAATCGATGCTGTCCACCACACCGGACGCCTCTGTCTTCACACTCACGTTCTTGCCAGCAGCATCCTTCGCCTCGAATGAGATCGAGTAGGTGCCGTCCGCGGCCGTGCCGCCCCTGTCCATGCGCCCGTCCCACACATAAGCACCGGTTCCCTTGGACAGATCGATCTTGTCCTTATAGACGATCACACCAGCCGAATTGCGGATCGTGACGACCGCGTCTTCGGCGGCAGCCGGGGACTTGAACTCCCACGTGGCATAGCCATCGGTCAGAACACTCTGCGTACCCTCAGCCGAAACCCGCTTGCCAATGTAGCTCACAAGGTTGGAGGCATTCGCCGCATCCGTCTTCGCAATCAGCGCGTCCAGACTGCTGTTCATCTTGATCTGCTGTTCGACCGAAGAGTACTGAACGAGCTGGTTGGTGAACTCGTCTGCCTTCAGCGGATCGAGCGGATCCTGCGCCTTGAGCTGTGACGTCAGCAGCGACAGGAACATTTGGTAATTGGCGGACAAGGCATTCGTGGTTGTCGACGCCGCGCCGTAACCTGCAGAGGACGAACCCGATACTGCTTCAACCATCGCACTAACTCCTCATGCGCGCGCGCCCGTCCTGCGGGCTCCGCACGAACTAGATCCTGATATCGACGCCGTTGACGCCATTTCGGCTATAGGCCGAAATGCGCTCGGGCATCAGCGTCGCCTCGGCGGCCTCGCCCCCGGCCGCCTCCTTGTTCAGGCCTGCGGCCTGCGTCCCGTTCCCGTTCTGATTGCCGTCCCTGCCGGCAAAACTCTGTCCCTGATCCTTCAGGGAGAACTGAAGGCCGCCATCGGCATTCGTCTTCAGCCCGGCATTTTCAAGCGCACGTTCCATGCCGCGCTGGTCGCGCATGAACATGTCGAGCGTATCGCGCCGCTCCACCACCAGATGCGCCTGGACCTTGCCGTCGTCATTGATCTTCAGATGGACATCGACCCGTCCCAGTTCTGGCGGATCAAGGCGGATCTCGAACCGGCTCACGCCGCGCTGGGCGTTGCGCGCAATCTCAGCCGCGACCATGGCCGTCGGCAGGGCGGAGCCGGTTCCCTGAGCGGTCTGGGCAAGTCGCGCCGCCTGCGTGTCCATCGCGCGGGAATTCGTCGCCGCGGGGTCGAGCGTGGCGCCAAGCATCATTGGGTCTAGAGACTTGGTTTCGTCCCCGTCGACATTGGCGTGCGTGGCGGCGCCCGCCATTGCGGCCATCGACACGAGCGCCTCCGACTGCTTATGCGGCCCGGCATTCGCATTCGCCCCTGCGTTCGGGCGCGCCGCCGCATTCTTGTCAGCGCCCTTGAGCGAAACTTCGCCCTCGTCGCTCACATCGGTGGCGGAGGAAAAATTGGCAATCCGCGGATCGCCTTCACCGGCCAGCCGATCGCTGGACGTGGCCACCTTGCCGGTGGCGAGTTTGGCGGCCGCCTGTTCATCGGTGCGCGGCATTGCGCCTTTCGGACGCATCAACACCGGCTCATCTGCCGGATCGCTGTCAGGCGCATCCCCAACGGCCGCTTCGCCATCGCCCTCACCAGCCTGCCCGCCGGCGATGCGTTGAACGGCCTTGGCGGCGGCGGCGCCGAGCGCGCTGTCATCAGCCTCAGCAGCATTTGCGCCGGCATTCGACGTCGTCGCACTGACATTTGCGCGCGTCGCCTTCAAGGAAATGAGCGCCTCGTCCAGAGCCTCATCGTCAACCGTGCCAGAACTTGCCGTCTCCATACCACCGACAAGACGCTTCTGCGCGCGGGCGGCCAGATCATCCCCGCCATCGGCCGCGGCAGCTTGCCGTCCATCGACAGCCGCCTGGTCACTAGCCGGGGTCGCTCCGGATGACTGGCGAACGGCATCCCCCTTGCGATCCGACAGGAGCGCACGCAGGGCCGCTTCCAGATCCGTTTCGCCATCCGTCGCGCCATTGGTTGCGGCGTTGGTCGCGGCTGCGACCTCATCCGCCGACAGCGCCGTCAGCGCGGCCTTCGCCTCGGCCTTGGCCGGACCGGCATTGCCCTGCGCGCCGTTCACAAGCGGTTTTTCGCCATCACCAACGGAACCTCCATCAGCGGCCTTCCCGCGGGCCGCGCGGTTCACAGAGGGAAAGAACGTCGGCAACTCCAGCTCGCCCTCGGCATCCGCCGCACCAGCCTTGCCGGCCGCGAGCGGATCGACACCCGCGCCGTCATCATCCGCCACAGTGACGATGCCAGCCTCACCCTCGACAGGGGCGGGAACGGTCACCTCGGGTGTCACGGCAAGCCCGGACGCAAGCGCCGCTGCCAGAACCTCATCCGAGGTCTCGCCTTCTGCCGGCTCCTCGCCGTCGTCAGCCACCTCGCCCGTCGCCGGATCGACAGCGACGTCAGCGGACTGAAGCACCGCCTGTACGAAAGCCGTTTCAGGCGTTGCCAGCCCCTCAGCCTCATCGCTCAGTTGCAGCGTGATCCCGAAGCCTGTAGCTGCGCTCTTTCCGGAATTGGCCGCCCCATCGGCTGCAATCGCCGCAGCCCCAGATTGGCCCGCATTGCCGGTGGCCGCGCCCTCATTCGACATCACGCCGGAAAGCTGGGCTGCGAATTGACCCGAGGCCGCCTGCGGATTGCCGCTTGCGGCTGCGCCAAACCCGGACACCCCCGCACTGGACGCAAAACCGCCCATGGCAGGATCGATCGACATCATGGTTTCAAATGTCAGCACGGCAACCTCACACTCCATCTCCGGTCGCAGCTGGCACGAACGGAATGACCTCCCCCCTTCAAGCAAGCCAGGGGCCAAACCGAAAATTGGCCGTTTTCTGCGGATTTGATGCGGGATGAAGCGGAAAATTCAAGCCGTGGAGGGGCAAACTTTTCCCAAGCAGGCAAAGCTTGCCGGGTACCTCAGGACCCAATTGGCGCGGCGGCTGACTTTGAGTATAGTGCGCCCAAACAAGCCGCCCCTATTGAGAAAACCCCGACTTTTCCTAAATAGACGGCATATGCGCACACTCGCGCCTGGAACGATCAGACGAGCGCCAGCACAGATCGCCAGCTGCGTCGCGCCGCCAAGAGGCGGCTTTCGTTAACCGGCCGAAAACCCATGGAGTGGCCACGGATGCTGAACAGCCTGGATCTTCCCGGCCGGCCAGAAGATACGCGCGTCGTCGTTGCAATGTCCGGCGGCGTCGACAGTTCGGTCGTTGCCGGCCTCCTCAAGCGACAGGGATATGACGTCGTCGGCGTAACGCTGCAGCTTTACGACCACGGCGAAGCGATCCACCGCAAGGGGGCGTGCTGCGCCGGTCAGGACATTCACGATGCCCGCCGCGTCGCCGAGACCATCGGAATCCCCCATTACGTGCTCGATTACGAGCAGCGCTTTCGCGAGGCCGTGATCGATCCCTTCGCCGCCAGCTATATCGCGGGCGAAACCCCGATCCCTTGCGTGGCCTGCAACCAGACGGTCAAGTTCCACGACCTGCTGGACACCGCCCGCGAACTGAATGCCGACGTTCTGGCGACCGGCCACTACGTGCGCACGCGCCTCTTCGATGGCCGCCGCGCCATGTTCCGTCCGGTCGACCTGGAGCGCGACCAGAGCTATTTCCTCTTCGCAACCACCCCGGAGCAGCTCGATTTTCTGCGCTTTCCGCTGGGCGGCATGACGAAGCCGGAAACCCGCGACCTTGCCCGCGAACTGGGGCTTGAGATCGCCGACAAGCATGACAGCCAGGACATCTGCTTCGTCCCGCAAGGCCGCTATACCGATCTCATCAACAAGCTGAAGCCGGGGGCTGCGGAAAAGGGCGAGATCGTTCACGTGGACGGGCGTGTGCTCGGGCATCACGATGGCATCATCAACTACACGATCGGCCAGCGCCGCGGCATCGGCGTTGCCGCGGGCGAGCCTCTCTATGTGGTCCACCTCGATGCCGAACGCAGCCGCGTGATTGTCGGTCCGCGCGAGGCGCTGATGACCCACCGCATTCACCTGCGCGACGTCAACTGGCTGGGCGACACGCCGCTTGAGACCCTGCCCGCGGAAGGCATCGAGATCTTCGCCAAGGTGCGCTCCACGCGCCCGCCGCGCGAGGCCCGCCTGCTGCGCGAAGGCGACGATATCGTGGTTGAGCTCGATGGCGGCGAACATGGCATCGCGCCGGGTCAGGCCTGCGTCTTTTATGACAGCGACGGCGATGCGGCGCGGGTGTTCGGCGGCGGCTGGATCGACCGGACAGAGCGCGCCCGCGAGGCGGAAGAAGCTCTTGCCGCCTTAACCGAGGAACCGGAGGTGACAGCGCACGGATGATGAGAAGCGAGACACTGCCCGACAGGCTCCGCAAATTGGGCCAGCGCCTGAAGCACACCATCGACGACCGCAATGGCGGGCTCGATGACGCCGCCATCCGCGCCGCCTATGCGCGCTGGGCCCCCATCTACGACATGGTGTTCCGTGCACCGCTTTACTGGGGCCGCCGCGCAGGCGTGAAGCGCGTCAACGAGTTTACCGGCTCGGTTCTGGAAGCCGGCGTTGGAACAGGCATGGCCCTGCCGCATTACGGCAAACACCTGAAGGTCACCGGCATCGACCTGTCGGAAGCCATGCTCGCCAAGGCGGAAAGCCGTGTGCGTGGCGGGGGGCTGGAAAATGTCGACGGCCTTCTGGCGATGGATGCGGGCAATCTCGCCTTTCCCGACGCCTCCTTCGACGTGGCCATCGCCATGTACGTGATCACCGTCGTGCCGGATCCGGTCAAGGTGATGAAGGAACTGGAGCGTGTCACCCGGCCGGGCGGCCACGTGATCCTGGTAAACCACTTTTCCGCCGAAGAGGGCCTGCGCGCCCGCGCCGAGACCTGGCTGGCGCGTTATGCGGACAAGGTGGGCTGGAACCCCGTCTTCGCGAAGGAACGCGTCCTTGGCCACACCAATCTGGTGCTGGAAGAAGACAGCAGCATCCCGCCCTTCGGTCTCTTCACGATGATGACCTTCAAGAAGCCCGAGCTTTGAGGCGGCACACATCCGGAGCCGGGCGGGACCGGCCCTGACGCCCCCTCCCCTTCCCGCCTCCATGCAGTGCCCCCCCAAAAAAGCTGCGGGAATGTCGCCTCTCGCCGGTTTCCGCCGCTCGTTTCCTTCCGCGCGGAAACGCAATTGCCGCAGGCTCTCTGCCTCGCAAGGGCGGTTTTCACGGGCCTGCTCATATAAGCATTGAGGCATGACCGCGCGGTCCCGGCGGGCATGTCGTGAACAACTTGCTTTCAATTCAACCCGACGCTTGACAGGCAAAGCGTGGCTCCCGTATATGCACCACACCGTCGGTTCACCCGGCGGCCACGACGCGCCCACCTCTTCTTTTCGAAGGCACAGCGGCGCTGGATGGCGGAGTAGCTCAGCTGGTTAGAGCAGCGGAATCATAATCCGCGTGTCGGGGGTTCAAGTCCCTCCTCCGCTACCAAATTTCTTCCTTACTCTGCATAATGAATTGCCCCATCGCGCGAATGCGATTTGCGATGCTCTCCGCGCCTCGTGCAGAGTCCAAACGAGCCATGCTCCGAACCTGTTCCGCTTCATACGCCCGTTGACGCGCGTGGAGATGTAGAACACCTTCCCGCCTGTGCCCGACACACGCAGGTGCAAGCCGGGCAGCAATTGGTCGAGCACCTCATACCGCTTGTTGACGGCAGGCGGCAGCGCATCGATGGTCTTGGGTGTCAGGCGTCGTTTCATGACGCAGAAATTAAGATCGAAAAATCCGCGTGTTAGGGTATGGTTTGGGGTGGTTTCGATTGGATTGGCTTTGAAAAAAATTATTGGAGGTGTCGTCTACGACACCGAGACGGCGGAAAATATCGCAACTGGTAGCCACAGGCATGAATTGTCGGATGCTTGGTGGCGGCTCTATCGCACATCTTCCGGAGTCTTTTTTGAGGTGGTTGCCGACCACGACGGGGTTGTCACTGAGTTTGTTCCGCTTACCGATATTCAGGCTCGTCGTTTTCTCGAAGTGAACGCGAACTCACTTGTGGAGAGATATTTTGGCCCCATGCCCGAGGCAAAACGTTCTTTGTTTTCTCGAAGAACTGTAATTTCCGCAATTGATGTTCTGGAAATTAAACTGACGAAAGCAGAAATAAGCTCGCTGTTTATAGATTTTGGGTCGGAAATATATCAACATCTCCCTGAATGCGGTAGTGCAAAAATTCGTATGGTGGAGCTTAAGAAGTTCATAGATCGAAATCCTCTTAGTCAGGTTGACGGGAATATAATTGAAAATGAGTTGGTCGAACGAGCTATTCGGCTTTTACCTGCACTGGAGCTGGAATATCCTTGGTTCTCCGTGCCACATTCGCGACCAGAATTTGACCGTTTGAGGCATGCATTGGGTCAAGATGGCTTCGTTATTTCCGACGGGGAGCTACGACGAGAATTGCCATCTGATGTTGGTTTGCCGGCAATCGAGGCGGACTTGGTGAGGCTCTTAGACAAGCACGGGCTGGTCGTCGCGAAGGGACACCTCGATCAGGCGCTAAAAAACCATGCCGCTGGCAATTGGGCGGCGGCCAACAGTCAGATCCGTTCCTTCATGGAAAGTTTGTTTGATGAACTCGCGGTCAAAAGCGACGGTGCTGCTGCGAGCAAGAAGCCCGGCCAAGAGCGCCGTAGCCACTTAGCCAATTTGTCCCCGCCATTACTTGATCGCGCCCTCAACGAATGGGGTGACAATGGAGTGGGGTTCATCAACGGCCTTATGGCGCGCTTGCATCCGCAGGGGTCTCATCCCGGCCTATCCGGTGAAGAAGACAGTACATTTAGGCTACATATAGTGCTTTTAACCGCGAATTTTTTTCTTCAGAGATTTGATCGCGAAGTACACTAAACAACTTCCAAATCACGAGAGAGGGGCAAATGAGCAAGTCCGATGGAGAAGGTGGTGCATTCCTTGCAATTCCCGGTTCCGTGACAGATTTTGCCAAAGGCTTGCGCGAGTTGGTTGCTTGCCTTCGTGAGTTGGCAGCATTGGTACAAGATGGCCACAAAGTCGTTTCTGGCGAGCTACGTTCTCACCGATCTAGGAGCGCGGCCAGAAATTTAGATGCACTCGCATTTTCACCTAAGGGTGCGCGTCAGTTTCTTGATCGAATAGCAGAAGGCAACGGAACTTCCGCGGACATTGAAGGTATCGACGCTGGGCTTAGTGTTACAGCAGATAGCGTTGAACGGAGTATGAGGGAACTTAGTGTATATCGTCAGGCGCTTCGTGAGACATGCGGTATGGTGGCTGCTGAAAAGCTCGATGAAATTATCTACGGCAAGTTTGGCAAGGAGGGCTTGCGGCGCTCGCTAGCGCTTATAGTAAGCCTTGGGCGAGGGCAAAAAATATTGCCACAAGAAGTTGTAATGAGAGCTGTTGAGGCCAAAGAAACAATCGTCAAGCTGAACGCCCAGATCGCGGAATTGCACGACTTGGTGCTGAATGTAGCGCAAGACAAGGGAGGCCGCCGTGCCGATGAAGCGTGAAGATGAAGAGACTAGCATATTCAATAGCCCTAAGCTTGATGACCTATGGCGCAAAAGTGATACTGCAGCGAAGCGCCTACAGAGGATTTCTGATGAGATGGCCAAGCGTGCCGAAAATTGGACTAGGTACGGAGTAGGAAATCGGGCAGCAGACAAAGAGCTATGGATTTTGCATGAGGACGCAATTGATAGAGTTATTCAACTAGGGGATGATCTAGAAAAGGCGGCAGTTGACGCGGGGATTTTGCGCCGCCCGGAGAAATGATTTCGGCTTGCATAATCACGCCATGTGGTCGTCGGCAATTGGGTTGCAATGGGGGGCATTTGCCGGTGGGCTTGAATGCGCCGCTTTGAAAGTCCTTGCAAAAGTTTGGCGACCCTTTTCTGAACACGTTCAATCGATCTGTGAAGCAACGCGGGTCGGACTGCGTCTAAATTATTGATATTTAAGGCTTTATCATAATCCGTGTGCCGGGGGTTCGCATCCTTCCTTCGCTACCAACTTCTTTCCCCAAAGAGACAGACCTGCATTCGAACGTGGTGCGCTACGTGCGACGACTATCGCGCACCATTAGCCTCCAACTGCCATGCAGTTTCCCAGTGGTGCAGCCAGCCCGTCATCGTGATGAAAGCCGGAAATTTCCATCATCCGGCGGTCCAAGCCTGGGGGGCAACGTCAGCTGCCTACGCAAGTGACCAGGCGAGCCTGAACTGCAACATTGGCGCCTGGGAAAAGGGCGGGACGATACAACCCGCGACCACGCAGGACATACCCGGGCCCCTGGGGCACATCGGGGTCGACTGGAACGAAGTCCATGATTTCGGAACGGGATCGGATTTCAGAAAGGGAAAGCCGAGGCCCGATCATGGGTTTGGATATCCGCCTCGCAAAAGCCGGGTTCCGTTGCCGCTTTTCGCAAGATGACTGTCTTCGGAATTCTCAGTTCAGATCTTTAAGCAGCCTGCCGTGTCGCCTGGTCTGCTCTATGACCTGCGAAAACGTGCGATATCCCCGTGACGACAGGATTGGCAGCATCCTGCAAAGCGCCTCGGCGGTGACCTGCGCATCGCCCAGAGCCGTGTGCCTTCTTTCTTCAGGCACCGTTATGCCGAGCCGCTCACAAAGAGCATCCAGCGTGTGCTTTTCGCCATCTCCGAACACAACGGCGGACAGGAGTACCGTGTCGAGGATCGGATGATCCCAATCCAGGCCGAGCGACTTGCCGTGCCGGTTCAAAAACGCCATGTCGAAGGGGGCATTATGGGCGACGATCACCGCGTCGCCTGCAAATTCGTGAAATCTGCACACGGCCGCAGCCGCATCCGGCGCATCTGCAACCATATCGTCGGTGATGCCGTGGACCCTGGTCGAGGCCGGCGGAATGCTGCGGCCCGGATTGATGTACATGTCGAGATATTCGCCTTCAATGACCTTCCCCTTGACCACACGAACGGCACCGATCTGGACCAGTTCGTCCTTATGCGGCGTCAATCCCGTGGTCTCCGTATCAAAGACGACGAAGGTCAGGTCCTCGATCGGCCTTGTCTCGATCTCGTGCTCTCCCTCGTGTTCGCTGAGGTCGAAATCGTAGATCAGCGGGCGTGCGGATTCCGGCGAAATGCGCGCTTGAGCCGCCTCGATCAGGATCATGTATCCGGACGCCTTGCTGAGGCGCTTCAAGCGGAGTTCGAAAGTCAGATCTCCCCGGGCACAACGAACCTTGACGATCGCCTCGGTGCGCTTTTCTGAAAGTTCCTGACAGGCAGCCCTGAGTTCCGCCTCATTGAAATACTCAAAGATGGACGCGTTCAGTCTTGGAACGCGCACCTGCCCCAGAACATCCGCAGCCTGCCCATCGTAGAGCACGATCCGATGAGCCGGGCTCACCAGCACGATGGCCACCGGAATCTCGGTCAGAAGAAGGGCCAGGTGCTCCCTTTCCGCCATCAGGTTGGCGATCTTCATCGCCAGAACGTCCTCGGCTTCGGCCGACACCTTGGACAGCTGCCCGGCTACGGCTTCAATTGCCGGAGACAGGTCGCCAAGATAACGCGCCTGATGCGTGTCCAGGCTGACATCGGCATCGGTGTGCGCACGCACCCGCAGCGCGGCTGCCATGCGCTCGATGGGCTTGGCGACGTTTTCGTCAAACAACAGCCAGACCCCTGCGGTGACCGCAAGAATACCGAAGCCCGACAGGACGCCGGCGAAGAGAAACCCCGCGCCCCTATCGGCTTCGCCGGCCCTGAAATAGCCCAGATAGAGCGATGCCGCGACTAGTCCCACACAGGCGGCGGCTACGCCTGCAAACAACAGAAAGATACGCAAACGCAAATTGAGCCCAAGCAGCATCATTTCGTACCGCAGATCGTGCCGGCAAGCGGATCGTCCGCCGCCACTTCAACCCAGTCTGCCCCCCGGATCTCGCCATTCGCCTCGAAGGTCGCCCCGTCATCGAGTATGGCGCGTCTGAGCCCCGCGCAGTCCGCCAGCACGCTCACATGGCTGACAGGTGACCAACGCCCGAAGAAAAAGACATCGGCGAGCTTCAGGCCCTGTTGCCCTGAATGATGTCGCACTGAGGCTGTATCGACAGCTGCGAACCGTTCAATGATCGGCCAAAGGTAGGTCCAGGGCCGGTATACCGCCCGCCCCTCAACGGTCTGTGCAACGACAAGGGTATCGGGCAAACCGCCGCTCGTTCGGGAATACCAGTCATATTCGTTGAAGATTGCGGTTGCGATCATCCCCAACCCGGCGGCAGCGAGTGCGAGCCAGCGGGGCAAACGCCCGCCGACCGCCCTGTTCACCAGCATCACCACTCCGGCCGCGGCGACCCCGGCAACAAGCGCCGCAATCAGCTCCATCAGCATTCAGCGTCTCCCGTGCCGGGGGCCGCAGTGATGTCCTCCCTGCCCTGCACTTCATGCTCCTTCTGGTTCACCCCAACACGCTCCGTCCGTGCCCGATTGCCGACTGCATTGTCTTGACGAGGACGAAAGCATCCCTGAGATGACTTCGCTCGAAGTCCGAGAGAGACGACGGCTGCAGAAAGTTGTCGGGCCGCAGCCCCTGCTTGATTTGCGCGGACTGGTGCAGCAGTCGGGTTTCGGCGATCAGATCGTAGGCATCAAGCAGATCACTCGCCCCCGATTGGCTCAGCTGCCCGGTTTCACGCGCTTCGATCAACCTCGCCCGGGTATTGACCGCACCGATCCTGCCCTGCAAGGCATGAATGCGAGCCAGATCGACAATCGGCACGACGCCCTGAAGCTTCATGTCCAGAGTGTTCTTGTGTTCTCCAGAGCGGATCGTCGCCAAACCGCGCAACAGGTTCAGAGGCGGAGCGTGCTTGAGCGAATTGCCGATCAGATGTGCCACGAAGATGGAATTTGCGCTTGCCGCCCTGAGCGTCGCTTCCTGCAGATCCTCAAACAGGGGCCGATGCCCCCCGATCGGGCGCAGGTCGAACATGACCGAACTCAGCATCTGCGCCTCGGGATCCGGTTTGTCGATCCAGCCCTGGAAATAGCCTTTCCAGACGCGGACCGGCTGACACCAGCGCGGATTGGTCGCCATCATGTCGCCCGGGCAAAAGACGTAGCCGCAGGAGTTCAGTCCTTCGGAAACGAACTTTGCAAGTTCTGCGAAATACCCCTCCCGGTCCGCGTCGCTCACCGTGTCGTCCAGAAACAGGCAATTGTCCTGATCGCTCACGCCGGTCTGCTCCTGCCGCCCCTGAGACCCACAGGCCAGCCAAAGGTAGGGCACCGGTGGCGGACCGAGTTCCTTCTCCGCGAGTGCCAGAAGGCGGCGCGTCGATGCGTCGGCAATGTCGGTGATCAGACGCGTGACCACGTCGTGCCGGGAGCCGCCGGCCACAAGCTGCACCAGCAATCCGGGTATTCCGGCGGTCACCTTCGCCATCTCGTCTGCCGAGCCCGCCTGAGCAATTTCGCTCACCAGACTTGCGGAACTGACGGCCTGGAAGCGGGTCAGATCGGACTGAGTGATCATGCCGACCGGCCGCCCTTTCTCAACGATCGGCAGATGTCCGATGCGGTGTTCCATCATCAGATGCAGCACATCCGACCCGAGAGCATTGGGCGCAAGCGTCACGGGATGAGAACTCATCACCGCTGCGACGGGGGTGTCAGGCGAAAGTCCTTCAGCCAGCACCTTTCCCGCAAGGTCCCGCGTCGTGACAATCCCAACAAGAACATCGGAAGGGTCCGTGACGCACAAAGAGGAGACGCGCCTGTCGCGCATGGTGCTGGCGACCTGCCGCACTGTCGCCTCGGGAGAGCAAGTAATTGGATCGGTTGCCATCAGCGTTTCCGCGAGGCTCGTCGCAATGTCGTTGGGACGCGCTTGCGACCGGTTCGATCGATCGAAAAAGCGGGCAAAGATCCGAAAATCCGCGATTAGGCTGTTCACGACTTCTCGCGGCAGCACCAGCAGGACGGTGCCCTTGTCCGCCCGTGCAGTTGTGACCGCCAGCCCGTTTTGAAAGAGCCCGCGTTCACCGAAGGAATTGCGTGGTCCGAGATGACTGACGGTGACGCCGTGGCCGTCCGCAACCTCGACCGACCCTTCAAAAATCAGAAACAGGCCCGGAAGTTCGTCGCCGTATTCATAGACAACGGTATCCTCATGGAAATCCAGCACGCCCAGTTTGCCGGCGAGTTCGGCCTGCTGCTCGGGCGGCAGTGTGTCATACGGATGGACGGTCGAAAGCAACCGGAGGATTTGCTCGAAACTCGGGAGCATGCTTCAGGCCCTGCTAAAACGAAGTGATCCTGCCCGGTCAAACCGGGCAGGACAGTTCATCCAGATGTTTCAGCCTCAGTGTTCCTGAGCAACACCTGCGCCGCGCGGGATACGGACGCTCGCGACGAGCTCCTTGATCGCTTGCGGCGTATCCTTGGTCATTCCGGCGACAACGTAGGCCACCGTAAAGTTGACCACGGCTCCGATTGCTCCGAACGACGTCGACTTGATCGTGCCGAGCAGCGGGTCTGCATCCGTGAAGCTGTTTGTGCCCGGAATGAAGAACCAGCCCTTGTGCAGGAAAATGTAGACAAGGGTAACGGTCAGGCCTGCCAGCATGCCCGCGACAGCGCCCGTGTTGTTGATGCGGGTCGAGAAGATTCCCATCATCAGCGCCGGGAAGATAGACGCCGCCGCCAGCCCGAAGGCGAGCGCCACTGTCTGTGCCGCAAAGCCTGGAGGATTGAGCCCCAGATAGGTGGCAACCGCGATGGCGACCGCCATGGCGATCCGGGCGGACAGGAGTTCGCCCTTTTCCGTGATACCCGGATTGATCGCGCCCTTGATAAGATCGTGGGACACGGCCGAAGAGATCGCCAGCAGCAGGCCTGCGGCGGTCGACAGCGCGGCGGCCAGCCCGCCCGCGGCGATCAGACCGATCACCCAACCGGGCAGGTTGGCGATTTCCGGGTTGGCCAGGACGAGGATGTCACGGTTGAAGTTGGTGAGCTCGTTGCCCTTCCAGCCGTTCTCCGCCGCCTTGGCCTGCATGGCCTCGGACTTGTCGTTGTAGTACTGGATCCGGCCGTCACCGTTCTTGTCTTCCCAGCCGAGGAGACCGGTCTGCTGCCAGGTTTCCATCCAGTCGTAGCGGGCGTCGTTCTCGATCATCTCGACGGAGACCGCTTCTCCGTTCGTGCCATTCGGCCACATCATGTCGGTGATGTTCAGACGCGCCATTGCACCGACCGCCGGGGCCGTGATGTAGAGCAGGGCGATGAAGACCAGCGCCCAGCCGGCGGACCAGCGAGCGTCGGACACCTTCGGCACCGTGAAGAAGCGCATGATCACATGCGGCAGGCCGGCGGTGCCGATCATCAGCGACAGGGTGAACAGCACCATGTCGAGAGTATCACCATGGTGAGCGGTATAGGAGGCAAAGCCGAGTTCGGTCACCACCTGATCGAGCTTGGCCAGCAGCGGTTCGCCGCTAGCCACGTCCGTTCCGAACAGACCGAGACCCGGGATCGGGTTACCGGTGAGCTGCAGCGAGATGAAAACCGCAGGGATCGTGTAGGCGGTGATCAGCACCACATACTGTGCGACCTGGGTGTAGGTCACGCCCTTCATGCCGCCGAACACCGCATAGGCGAACACCACACAGGCGCCAATCAGCAGGCCGGTGGTATTGTCGACTTCCAGGAAGCGACCGAAGGCGACGCCGACGCCGGTCATCTGGCCGATCACGTAGGTGGTCGAGGCAACGACCAGGCAAATGACGGCCACGATGCGGGCTGTCTGGCTGTAGAAGCGGTCGCCGATGAATTCGGAAACCGTGTATTTGCCAAACTTGCGCAGGTAGGGCGCGAGCAGCAGTGCCAGCAGCACAAAGCCGCCTGTCCAGCCCATGAGGTAGGTGGAGTTGTCATAACCGGTGAAGGCGATCAGGCCGGCCATGGAGATGAAGGAGGCCGCAGACATCCAGTCCGCGGCGGTCGCCATGCCGTTGAGGACTGGATTAACGCCCCGTCCGGCAGCATAGAATTCGGAAGTCGAGCCCGCGCGGGCCCAGATAGCAATACCGATGTAGAGCGCAAAAGAACCGCCCACGAACAGCAAATTGATTGTAAACTGATCCATCTGTCCCCAGCCCTTATTCTTCGTCCACGCCGTGTTCGCGGTCGAGCCTGTTCATGCGCCAGGCATAGAAGAAAATGATCGCCAGGAAGACCACGATCGATCCCTGCTGAGCGAACCAGAAGCCTAGATCGGTCCCGCCGACTGAAATACCGCTCAGGAGCGGGCGCAGCAGGATGCCGAATCCGAACGAGACCAACGCCCAGATGACGAGGCTGACCACGATGATGCGCATATTGGCCGACCAATAGGCGTTGTTTGATGAGTTTTCAGACATGTTGTCTCCTCCACTTGACACCGCCGGTCCAACAAACTGAACACGCCGGAGATCCGGTTCGTCCGAAAACGGCAGCTCCAAACAAACCCGTATCGGCATGACCTCTCGCCGGAGGAAAAGCTCAGGCCGAATGGAGACACACAGACGCGACCTGTCAGCCGGATGCCATTCTGGCACTCGTCCACGTCCTAGAGCGCGTTTTTCTCAACAGAGAAGAACCCCAACGGATTTCGTTCAGGTCGTGCAATTTTTCATCGAAACCGGCAGACGGACACTAGCATCAGCGACAATATGCGCAACGCTACTTAGGAAGTACACCCATGGTGCATACCTCCCCCTAAGGCATGCCCGTGAAACCAATGTGTCTTGGGAGCGAGGAGCAGCCATGCAGCGAGCATCGCCTCCGGTCCGCCCCCAGCTGCACCCGCACAGTTCATGTCGTTACGGCACCACAACTCATTGTCTTATCGAGAGCATTCTTGCAGTGCATTGCACAAGACTCGTACTTGACCTGGGAGCCCGATCGTCCGAAATTCAAGCCAACCGATACTTCAAATTCGACTACTTAAAAACTAGGAGCCTCATCAGATGTATGACAAGTCTCTTCCCGATGTGACGTTCCACACCCGCGTGCGCGACGACTCCATCGGCGGCTCGAACCCGTTCCGTTGGGAAGACAAGACCACTGCCGACTTCTTCGCCGGCAAGCGCGTCGTTCTGTTCTCCCTGCCGGGCGCGTTTACGCCGACCTGCTCGACCTACCAGCTTCCCGACTTCGAGAAGCTCTATCCCGAATTCAAGGCCGAGGGCATCGACGAGATCTATTGCATCGCCGTCAACGATACCTTCGTGATGAACGCTTGGAAGAAGGCACAGGGCATCGAGCATGTCGAGGTGATCCCGGACGGCTCCGGCGAGTTCACCCGCAAGATGGGCATGCTCGTGTGCAAGGACAATCTCGGCTTCGGCATGCGCTCCTGGCGCTATGCGGCCATCGTCAATGACGGCAAGGTCGAGCAGTGGTTCGTCGAGGAAGGCTACTCCGACAACTGCGAGACCGACCCCTATGGCGTCTCCTCCCCGCAAAACATCCTCGAGAAACTGCGCGCTGCCAACAATACGAAAGCTGCGTGAACCATCGCACGCACGGCCGGTCATATTCCTGAGCGGCCGAAGACGCCGTGACCGACACGAGAAAAGCCCCGGGCCTTCTGGTCCGGGGCTTTTCGTTTTCAATCACCGACATGCGGCATGGAAAGTTGGGCGACTGCCTCAGTTGCGGCGCGCGGCGTAGCAATCGGGGAGCACGCCATCGGCGTTCCGTCTCACTTTCCGAATTCGAACGAGATCCATCGAATTCACGCGCATCAACGTGCGGAGAAAAGTGCGCTTGCAACCGTCCCACACTCAGCCTGTGCATGGGGCCGCCTCGCACTGTCGGATCGCTCTTGCGAGATCAAGGACTTGTCGCTCACAAGCATCGAGCGACACAGTGTGATAGTAGATCATCAACCCGGGGCGGGGCGGCGTTTTCAAGTAGGATGAGGAAAGGGCGCGGACGAGAAGGCCAGATTCCTCTGCACGTTTGGCGATCGTGACATCATTGTGATCCTCGCGCAGAAACAAAGTGGCAAAGACTCCTTCACTCTTTTTGGTGATTTCGAGCTTGTCGGATAGATATTGCTCTGCTTCTTGGAAGAAAACGTTCCTCAGTCGTTCATAAGCTTTCCAAGTTCGGCGAATATAGGGGTCTATTTTTCCCTCCTTCAAAAATTCCTCAAGTACAAGCTGATTCAAAACAGATGTCTCGCGATCTATAAGACTTTTCAAGCGCGCAAATGCATCGACCATTGATTTTGGCAGAACTATGTAGCCAAGGCGCAACCCCGGAAAGAGTGTTCGGCTAAATGAACCCGTATACAAGACTTGTCCCGAATTGGATAAAGTGAATAGAGATGTTTCTGCGCAGCTCTGATCGATGGACTCACTTCCGTAATCGTCTTCGATGATCCAGGCCCCATTTCGCTCGGCCCAAGCCAATAGCTGCAGCCGCCTGTCCAAGCTCATTTTAACTCCGAGCGGATACTGAAAGGACGGCGTAATATAGACAGCCCGGGCGGGAGGTGCGCGCTCGACAATAAGTCCATGATCGTCGACCGGCACAGGAAGAATGTCGAGTTTCTGGAAGCGCAAAAGATCGACTACGTTATGGTAACAAGGGTCTTCCACGATAATTCTATCGCGCGCCTGCAAGAGAATGTTTATTGCCAGGTAGATCGCCTGTTGAGATCCAGACGTAATAATAACCTGTTCAGCGTCGCACAATATACCGCGGCGCTTTGCCAAATGATACGCAATTTGTTCACGCAGGGTCGGTTGTCCGAGTGGGTCCCCATATCCGAGCAGGCGGCTCGGAAACCTGCGGAGTGCATTTTTCGCAGCAAGGTTCCAATCCTTCCTGAATTTCTCGGTTTCAACCACAAGCGACGTGATCGGCGCACCACAGTCATGGTTGTCGCTGGACGTAGCGCTGGAACCACCACTCGCCTGTACGCTCTTCATAGCACCATGAAGGTGTGCCGGCCTCGGTGCGACGTAGGTCCCCGATCCTTGGACCCGGACCAGCAGGCCCTCTTGCACCAAGGCACTGTAGCTCTCCTCAACAGTGGTCCGTGAAACTCCATTATCCAATGCCAAGCTGCGGGCGGACGGCATCCTCTGGGTCGGAGACAGCCGCCCCTCGGTCAGAAGTGCGACCAACTGTGCTCTAAGCTGTTCGTGTAGCGGAACTGAATCTGACTTGTCGAAGCGGAAACGGAGTGAAGGTGCAAGACCGCGACGCTCAAAAGTGGTCATGTCAAAAACCTCAAGTATGGTTCTTACAAATTTTTTAAGTCGACATTAGCGTTTGCTCAAGCGGTTCCATTTTGGATTGAACATGTTGCAATCGATTGCTCAGTACCGACCAGTGACGGCCAAAAAGCTCACCGAATCGCGATACTGGGAAAATTTGAGTGAAGGTTACCGGAAACTGTTTGTGGTCGCCTCCGAAGTTCTTCCCTTTCGCGTAAATGAGTACGTCCTCGAAAAATTTATCGATTGGAGCGCTCCCGAAGACGACCCGATGTTTCGGCTGCTCTTTCCGCAGGAAGGCATGCTGTCAAAAAGCCAGTTTGACCGGATTGAGGCAGCGCAGAAGGCCACGTCAGCTGAGCTCCACGAAGCGGTGAGAGTTGTCCGGGGAGAGCTCAATCCGCATCCGGCAGGTCAAATGACGGACAATATCCCGACGCTCGGCGAAGATATTGTCGACGGAATACAGCATAAATACGCGGAAACGGCATTGTTCTTTCCCGGAGCCGGTCAGACCTGTCATGCTTATTGCAGTTTTTGCTTCCGTTGGCCTCAATTTGTCGGCGAGCCGGCGTGGAAAATACAAGCGCGCGAAGCAGAGCAAGCCGTGTCCTACCTTCGGCTGCACCCAGAGATTACCGACATTTTGATCACTGGTGGCGATCCGCTGATCATGAATTCTAAGAACCTGCGGCGGTATGTGGAACCTTTCTTAAGAGTCGACAGCCTCAAGACGATCCGGATTGGCTCCAAAGCTGTAACCTACTGGCCGCATCGCTTTCTCGCAGATGCGGATGCTGCCGAACTGCTGTCGTTATTTGAGGAGATTGTTGCTGCGGGGAAATCGCTGGCATTCATGGCTCATCTAACGCATTGGCGAGAACTTGAGCCGCCGGAGGTGAGGTCGGCTATATCTGCCATTCGCGCGACAGGTGCAACAATTCGCACACAGGCGCCTCTCCTGAAGCACGTCAATGACGATCCCGCAGTCTGGGCTAAACTCTGGACCGACTGCACCGCAATGGGAATCCACCCCTATTACATGTTTGTCGAGCGCGACACCGGACCCTGCGGTTATTTTCGCGTCCCGCTTTGGCGGGCCCATGAAGTCTACTCCACTGCGATATCGCGGGTATCTGGTTTGTCACGCACGGCGCGCGGACCGGTTATGTCATCGCATCCTGGCAAGGTGATGATTGACGGCATTGTTGAAGTGCATGGACAAAAAGCGCTCTCCCTGCGGTTTCTTCAAGCCCGCAATCCAAAATTTGTCGGCCGTGTATTCCTGGCAGAGTTTGATGAAACGGCGAGCTGGCTGGACGATTTAAGGCCTCTAAGCGGCGGCAAATTCTTTTTCGAGACGACAGAAACGTCAGTTGAACCTCTGGTGGTGCAACGGGCGGCACCAGAGAAAATTGCGGGAAGTGTTCATGCTTGACAAAGTTGTCGACAGCACGTGCGCTGAGTACGAATTTTCGAGAGCAGAAAAGCGCGATATTAAGGCGCTTGCGCAGAAATACGGCAGCCACGATTTTTATCGTGATCCTGCATGCGAGCACGAGGATTTCTGCGCCGATTTTGCGGCCGTCACGTCGGCAGAGCTCTACGAACTTCTGGCCTCGATGAGCGAAGGCCGGGGGCCAGATGTTCTCGTCCTCAAGGACGTGCCTATAGACACCCCCCTCCCCGATTTGGGCAGCCTGGACCAGAATGTAGGGGCGAAGGGACGTATCAGCGAAACGGTATTATCGGGCCTGACGGCGCTGATGAAAGCAAAACTGCAACGCGAGCCCAGTAGTCACCAACCGGACTTCCTCCAGCAGATTTATCCAGTCGATAAATTCGGAAGTGAATCCTCCGGCCGGGGGCGAGCCCCATTGCCCTTTCATGCCGAAAACGTATTTCTTCAGGCGCCACCAAGTTTCCTTGCGCTGCTCTGCTTGCAAGGGCAGAGCGGGGTTTTTACCGAATATCTGCCGGTTGCTGATGTTCTGGACAGGCTCACGCCCGCAAATCTGGAGCAACTGAAGGCGCCCATATACAGCGTTCGAAGTGGCGATGGATTTCAGGCTAGAGCGCTGGATGAAACGCCCGTGCTTGATGCCATCGCCAACGGTTGGACAATATCTCGAATATACGAAGAAGACCGTATTCAAACCCGCGATCCTGCAGGGCGCTCTGCGGTTCATGCGCTGAAGTCAGCGATTGTTGAGGCCAAAGCCTCATGCGTCCGCAGCGTTGAGATGACGTCAGGTACCGGGCTTTTGATCGCAAATGGTGTTGCTAAGGGCAGGTACGGCGGTGTGCTGCACGGCCGGAAAGGGCAGATCGCGCCCGAAACCCCGTCCACTCCAATTGGTGCGCGTCGCTGGCTGCAACGTGCCTGTATTGAAATCAAATATCTTTGAAGAGCTGAAATTCTCAGAATAGGCCTTTGCAAAAATGAGTATTAGTCCGATTTTTAAGAAAGACCTTTTGGCAATTGGTTGCGGGCCCTCAAATCTGAGCCTAATGGCTTTATGGGTAGGAGCCGGACAATCTGGGGCCACAATCCTCGACCGCTCTGCGAATTTTACATGGCACAGCGGAATGCAATTGCCTGGCGCCGAATTGCAGGTTTCTTTCTTAAAAGACCTTGTAACTCTCGCCGATCCGACAAGTCCATATTCTTTTCTTTCCTATTTGAAATCTACTGGCAGCATATACCGAACTCTTGTTGCAAGCAGATACTCAGTTAGCAGAAGAACTTTCGAAAAATATTACACATGGACCGTCAAAAAGCTCGCAGTCGCAAAATTTAACACCGAAGTGGTTGCGATCACCTTAGGGAGAGACGGGTTTCATGTGGAAACCAATTCAGGGCGATATATTGCGAACAATGTTTCGGTGGGCATCGGCAAGACGCCCTACGTCCCCAATTTCGACGATCCGGATCGCTCCCGATACCACTCCTCGAATTTCGCGGAACACGCGTCCGCAAGTTATGCAGGGCGCGCAATCTGCGTAGTTGGCGGAGGCCAATCAGCAGCAGAAATAGTTGAGTATCTGCTAAATCTTCCCGCTCCCCCCGCGACAATACATTGGATTTGCCGCCGTCCGATGCTGCTGCCACTGGACGATTCACCTTTTGTTAATGAAATTTACACCCCTGCCTTCGCCGAATATTTCTACAGTTTGCCTGAATCAGCTCGTGCGCAGCTCAACGAATCCCTGAAAATGACGAGCGATGGGATTTCGTCGCGGACGCTGGAGGGTCTCTACACGCGGCTTTATCGCAACAGTATCGAAACAGAGGATCACACAAGAGTTCACCTCAAATGCAGCTGCGATATTTTAAATGTTACAAAGCAAAGCGAAGGAAATCTCAAAGTTATAACTCGCAATAAACTGACTGATTATCGCGAGGAATTTAACTGCGACAGAGTTCTTTACGCCACGGGATACAGATACGAAACTCCGGCTTTTTTGGACGGCCTCGCAAGTTTGCTGACTTTTCTGCCCAGCGGCGAAATTTGCTTGAACGAAGATTTTTCCGCGCGTCTGAAAACGTCCACGAAGGCCCGCCTCTTCCTCCAAAACGCTGGTGTGAGCCAGTATGGCCTGGCTGATCAAAATCTCAGCTTGAGCGCATGGCGAAGTGCGAAGATCGTAAATTCCATCTTGGGCAGGGAACACTACACCCTTGATCAAGAAAGCGTCGCAACGAGCTTCCCTCTTAGCCAGCAAGGCGCGCCGCAGAGTCGAAAGTTTGCAGTATGACAGATCAAGCAATTTTCAAATCGGACCCTCAGAGAACTTTCATAATCCTGATAATAGAGAGAATATTTCACGCCATCTGCATGGGGTCCGCGGCACTTCTTCCCTTCTACTTCCTGGGAAACGGGTTGGATGAAGTCTATTTCGGATCAACATCTGCCATAAGTTCTGTTGTCGCGATAATTATTATATTGGTCTTGCCATATATAATGAAAAAAGTGCGTGTGGAGAAAATAGCCCTCGCAAGCGGGATCTTTTTTGTGTCGGGATACACGCTTTTGTTCTATGGAAATCAGCAGCCAGAGAGCCTAAAGATCCTCGGCTTTGTGTGCGTGCCGCTGATTTCGGCAGGCTGGGTTACGCACTTCACTTTGGGATCTATCAAAGTCTCAGCAGCGTCATCCGACACAACACGGCAGCAAAACTTCATGGTCTACGCTGCCTTCAGCACATTGGGCATCAGCTTGGGACCGATCGTGGGCAAGATGGTGCTGTCAGTTGACGATAGCTTCTCATACCTATTCGGCCTGCTAGTTGCCCTGTCTTTGATGGGGTTTATGGCATCGTTAACCACCGGCGGTTCGGCTGATGGTTTGTCCTCTCCGACAGCAAGCGAAACATCCCGGACAGTTAGCATCGGAAAAATTCTGCAGTCTCCGGCCTCGTTTTTCGTATTCATGGTTCTTCTGCAAAGCGCAATATTCACGATTATCATTAACTTCCAAGTCGTTTTCGGCGAGCAGAATGGACTGAGTTCTTCCGTATTCTTCACGTGCTGGGCAATTGGAATTATGGTGCCGCGCCTCGTATTGGGCGGCTGGATCGCCAAGCGAGACAATCGGATTGTCCTTCCCATCTTGACAGCGTGCCTCGGCATTTCCCTATTCGCCTTGGCTGCAGGGCCATCATCGAACCTTCTATATGGGATGGCCGCCGTCTCGTTGGGTGTTTTCTACGGCCTCTCCTATCCGATCGTTCAAGCTGAGACCGTAAAATATGCCACGGTTTCTACGCGAAGCTTCTTTTTGGTCGCTTTCAGCCTAGCGTATTTCATCTCGTATTACGTGACCCCGCTGGCGGCCGGCGTTCTCGTATCCGCCCATGGCTACAATCAGCTCTTTTTCATCGCGGGATTGATCGCCATGTCCATGGTGGTGGCCGAGTTTGGGTTTTATCGCTCGCGCTATTCAAAACAACGCACCTTATGACGAAGCATATTGCAATCATTGGTGGCGGTCGCGTTGGCGCCGCTATTGAGGCTGTCACCGCTCGATTGGGGGACTACCGGGCCATGGTCATCGACCGGGTGGACGCCCCCTATTGTGCGCAAAGAATGAACAGTGAAACGGAGCTATTTATCTCCGGTGATACTGAGAAAATAGCATCCGCGCTGAGCCGGTTCTTTTCCAACACTCCAGCCAAAAACTGTGCGGTTGTTTTCGCGCTTTCCCATGTGGAGGCCTATCCTCTGCTTGTCCCATTGGACCTGCGTCTCTCGCAGGGAATCCGTTTTTTGGTCGTGGGAAGACCCGCCGACATCGACCCGGCAGCTTTTGTCCGGCGACCTATCCATTTCGGAGCCGGGCTTGAGCCTGGCCTGACGGAAGCGCTGCTTCAGGTCCTGCACAAGAAGATGGGCGTGCCCGACCGCATCGAGACCTATTGCGGCGGCCTGCCTCGCACTCCCTCGCCCCCCGCCTGGCATGAAATGAATTTCGCCACGGAAAGCGCATTCATCAACCGAACAGGCCTCGCGCGCATCAATGGATGTGAAGTGAAGCGCCCTCGGTTTGACACCCGAGAGCAAGTGCTCTTTCCCGACTTTGGGGTCCTGGAATGCTACGATGACGCTTTGTTGCCTGAGACGTTGCGCGAGCCGAGCCTCAGCACTGTTCCGACCTTGCACCAACGGACGCTGCGCTGGCCGGGTTTTGCAGCATTCGCACTTTCCGACCTAAGTCCGGACGAAAAAGCAGCCGCCGTCACACCACGGGGCGAAGACGTCGTGTTGTTGGCTGCGCGAGCCCAGAAAGATCATCGGCAATGCGAGATTGTTGTGCGAACGGATCCCTGTTCGGGATTTTCAGCTATGGCATGGGCGACGGCACTCGGTTCCATCGCCGCTCTCGTTGCCGGAATGCGTATTGAACATCCGGCGCGATGTATTTTTCCGGCGGCGGATCGAAGCGATTTCGTCTTTTCTTGTTTTGAGGACATCGTCCGGCAACTTGGCCCCAACGGAAGCGGAACCAGCATTTGCTGGACCGGCAGTCACCCGACACAACGCATCCTTGAGGAGGGCAGTTGCCATGACTGATATCCTGCTAAATTCACGCCGTACTCGTCGTGAAACGTTTCATGCAAAACCGGACCCCACCCAAAGGGGGGCGACGAACCCATTTGAAGAACAAGACAAGGTTAGCGTGCGGCTCATCACCTATCCCGCAGGCTCAATCACCGAATACCACAATCACAACGATATAGAATTCTGGACGGTGATCTCGGGAAGTCTACGCATTTGGATGGACGATCATCAAATCGAATTGAATCAAGGAGACTCCATTCGCGTCGAGCCTTTGCAGTTTCATCGCATCGAGTCTCCCAGAGAAGACACCATCATGCATGCTGTTTGGTGGACAGATGCCGCCTATTTCGCCGATGCTGCGGAGCAATCGCTGGACGCGAACTTGGATGGCTGCAGCCCGGTGATCGTGCAGCCGCCGATGATTACTCCGAACGGCGAAATGCACCTTGGGCATGCCAGTGGGCCATTCCTTCAAGCTGATTTTGCGGCACGTGCATTGCGTTCAGCCGGCCGAGAGGTGCTGCACCTGCAAGGTTGCCAGGGGCATCTGCAATATCTACGGATCAATGCGGAAAAGCATGGCGGCGAGTTCTATGAAGTTGCAAGGCGATATACTGACAGTATCCGGGAATCGCTGGGGCGGCTCAACATAGATTTCGACCTGTTTCTGGAATGCGAACAACCCAAAACCTTCGATTCGATTTGCCACCGCCTGCTCTCACGCCTGGATGAAGCAAATTTGCTAGCCGAAATCGAACGTGACGCTCCCTTCGATGAGGAAATGCAGGAATTTCGCATCGAGGCATTGGCCAAGGGTGTCTGCCCCCATTGTCAAAGTGCCGGGGCAACATCCGAGTGCGAGAGTTGCGGTGCGACGGTCACAGACGCTGACCTCGGGGAGGTTACTGATTATCAAGGCAAACTTGTTGTCCGGCGAAAGCTGAAGCGGTTGTTTCTACGCACTGAGTTGCTGCGTGATGCCATACGGCAATATGCAGCTTCGGCACTTTTACCCACCCGAGCCCGACTTTACATCGAAAAGTGGTTGGCAGGCCCTTTGCCTGATGTTTGCCTCTCCAATCCGTACTCTGAAGGAATTGCGGTTGCTCGGCCTGGCTTCGAGGACCAGAAATATACAGACGTCCTGGAACGCGTCGTTCGCTACCTGTTTGCTTTGGAAACGTTTGGCGCGCGTCATTATGGCGTGTCTCGTTTCGAGGAACTTCGGCCTGAGCAGATTCCGACAACAGTCGCACTTTTTGGTGCGGATAATGCGTTCGGTCGTCTCGTTCTGTTCCCTGCCCTGATGATTGTCCTCGGGCTCGGCAAATCGGCGCCGCGCATGGTCGTCATGAATGAGTTCTTGCTGTTGAATGGCGAGAAATTCTCTACTTCCCGGAACCATGCTGTCTGGGTCAATGAGTTCATTGATGGGACAAATGCAGATCCATTCCGCTTCTACATTGCCCGCAATAGCCCCGTGGGGCAGCAGGTCGACTTCTTGCCACAGGAATTCGACCGCTGGCTTACAGATCATTGGCAGGGCCGGATTATTGGCACCCTTTCGGGAGCGCTGGCTTTTCTGCGGAAAAACATGACCTCTCGATCGATACCGATGCCGGGGGCTTGGAGCCGGGATGATGTGAACATGTACATGGCGACAAAGGCAGCCATGGCAGCAATTCGAAATAGCTTCGATTTGTCTGTTTTGGATTTCTCAGCCGCCGCCCGGCATGTGGAATCCCTGGTGGATGGGCTTTCCCGGTATCTTCATTCCGCACAAACGCGCTCGGACAAGATGTACGCTCACTCCGCGCCCCAGTTCCGAACAGAGGCACGTCTGGTTGCCGCGACTCTCGTGACTATTGGTGTAGCGATCGAACCCATCGCGCCGCGCTTCGGAAAGCATATACTATCGCAATTCCCGGGCACTTGGCGCATTGACACGTGGTTCCCGGCCGACTTCTTGACAACTGATTTGACGCTTGGTTCGACTGTAGAATAACTGGGCTGAGGCATCGCTGTACGATGCAGGCCGCGACGTTGAGCGCCTCAAATTCCTTTGGGCAACAAGTGTTTGTCTTGGCCAAAACCTGGGTAGATGCCGCGTTGACCGAATGACCGTGACGACCGATCTCCATGATGCGGAGACGCAGGCTGAGCTGCTGCACGCTGCTGAACTCACCGCCGTCTGGGTGCCGGACGAGGCGCAGGAGCGGTCCGAGATGCGGTGCGTTTAGGATGCGCGGTTTATGGCGGACAGGATTACAATAATGAATCCGCAAATCTGGCCGCACTTGGCTTGGTGGGGTCGCAGTTGGCATGGACTTGGAGTGCGGGCGGCAAACCCAGCAATAGCAAAGCGAACCCAAACCTGTTGACCATCGAGTGGGCTGCATGAATTGCAGCAGCTGAGCCGCGCGATTTCTCGGCGCTCCTCGCCGCAAGCCATCGGTCAAGCGTCCGGCCTCCGGCGGCGCAACTCTGACGCTCTAACTGTGGAGCCTCAAGAGGCTGTCCCCGGTCAGATTGAGGCGGCTGATTGGCGGCTTTGAGTTTAGGCTGCCATGAGGTCGGTGCCAATTGTGGCGGTGTAGCCAGACGGTTAAGACAGCCCCCCTGCATTCGGAGCCTCCCCTGCTGCTGCCCCAGGCCAAGAGGCTGCCCAAACCACTTATCTGAGGCCGATCAATAGATCCGGACGCCTCTTCGCGTCGAAGGGTCATCACCCATGATCAGATCATAGAAACCCATCTTCTTGCCTAAATAACGAGAGCCTTCTGAAGTGAGATGGTTGGAATCGGCATAGAGATAAACGTCTCCAACTGTGGCGTGGCACGTCGCCTGATCACATAAGGCTTTCTCCAACCGAACAACCTTCATACTCAACTCCAGAGATCTATATATTTTATCGATGTTGCCTTGGTACCTGACAACGTCTTCTATAGGCATGGAGCACTTTTCGATTTCCCCACCATAAGCTCGCGCCCGATAGAGACAACGCCCCACCGGCATGCCCGTCGCGGGCGGTGAGGTGAACAGAACGGGCTTCATCCCCTGGCGGCGGATCCAGTCGGCCGTTCGCATTAGCTTGTCACGTTCCTCTCCCCCGTCACTTGAAGCAGCAGGCTCGTCCGAGCCGGAATTGAATTTCGAGGTGTGCGAACTCAAACGCATGGCAAGCACAACGTGGGTGACGGAGGTCTGATTGGAGAGCCACGCCTTTACGCGCCGATTGAAGTCGCGGCATGACAAAGCATCGCTTGTTTCCGGGGCACTGGTGGGATTCGCATCCGGTGGGCAAGAGGGCTTGACCAACTGGATCAATGATACGTCCGGCTTGGAAGCCAGAATGCCGTCCACGAGTTGGCGCGCATGAGAATCTCCCCAAACGGCAATCACAGGCGCCTCACCGGTCTTACAGAACGAGTGCTCATCGACTTCACCATCGCAATGCTCACTTAACCCCGGCGACATTCGCAATCTGCGATCAAGCTCCACCATAATCGGGTTTCGAAACGGCAGCCCATGCTTGGCCTGAATGACGGTGAAACGCGCGCCGGCGATCAGCAGGATCGTAGCAGCGAGTGCCAAGCCTCCGACCTTGAGCGTCGTAGCGAATGCCTGCCGCCGGATCGGGCGTTCCAGAACCAGATAGGTGATCCAGGACAACGCAAGGGAAAAACCGATAAGAACACAGTAATCCCAGGTCGACAGGTTCTCTTGCCCGAACCGTATCCTCGAGAAGGCGAAGACGGGCAGGTGCCAGAGATAGAACGAGTAGCTGAGCAACCCGATGCCGACGAAGGGACGGCTCGCAAGCACGCGTCCAGCAAACGAGCGTTGATCGGCAAAGGCGATTACCAGCATCGCGCCGCCAACGGGAAGGACCGTCCAAAGGCTTGGATATCGAAATTCCTCGCCGAGCAGGAAGATGGACACAACAATGAGCAGGACGCCAGCCCCTGCCCCTATTTCTGCAACCCCGCGGGAAGCGCCCCCGGGCCTTACGCCCTTTGTCGCGAGAAAGGCCCCGGCGAGCAATTCCCACGCCCGGGTCGGCAACAGGTAATAGTTCAGCAGGGCATCTGTCCGGGACATGTACTCTGCGAATACGAGGCTGCTCACAAGAAGGATGAGTATGCTCGGCAGCAGGCGCGACCGCCACCAACGCCAGACAGCGAAAAGCAGCAGTGGAAACACCACGTAGAACTGCTCTTCAATGGCGAGGCTCCATGTATGGAGCAGCGGACGCAATTGCTCTGCTGCATCAAAATAGCCGCTGCCCGACAGATAGCGAATATTCGATCCGAACAGTGCGACCGCCACCACGTCTTTGGCGAACTCGCGCAACTGCAGCAACGACATCCACTGGTAGGCGAACACGAATGATGTCAGCAAAACCGCAAGGAGGGCGGGAATGATCCGGCGAATTCGCCTGTCATAGAACCTCAGAAGCGAAAACGAACCTTTGGAGAGATCGGCAAGCAAGATGCTCGTGATGAGATAGCCGCTGATCACAAAGAACACATCGACGCCGACGAAACCTCCCTTGAAGGGCACCAAGCCCGCGTGAAACAAGACGACGGGAACGACAGCCAGCGTCCGTAAGCCGTCGATTTCAGGGCGATAAGCCAGTTTCATCAGTAGAAATTCCAAGATTAGCAGATTCCGCGTTTTACGGAATTGCCATGCGATCTTCTACCCTTTGTGGAGGCTCCGGACGATATTTCAGTGCCTTCTTTAAAATGGGAAAGAGGCTGTCCTCCTGATCTGCTCTAGGGAAAATCGAATTGCGCGACATCTCTGGTCGTTCCACTCAGGCCAGAGCCTATTCCAAACTGAATTGATTCACGGGAGAAACGTCAGGCAGCGGCGCATCGCAGGGTTTTCAGAGATGAAACCGCGATTGCGTCGAGATTGCGAAAGTCTTCTCGATCTCCGTCAGTTGCACTCTATGAAGTGAGTGACGGCTTGCAGCCGCGTGGCGATGAGCTCGGGGGGAATCGCGGAGGAGGCGTTGGAAATTGCAGGCGCCACGCCATTCTGCATCAGGAAGAGCTTTGCGATCTCTCCACGAACGGCGAAGTTCACGTTCTGCGGAATATCGCCGATGTACTTAGACACCAGCTTCGCATCCAGTTTGGCCACAACGACGCCAATCAGCTCTCCGCGCGCATTCACGACGGGACCGCCGGAGTTGCCCGGTTGAATAGGTGCGGAGATCTGCATCTTTTTCGTGTCATCGAGCATGCCCTTCGCGCTTGTCACTGCGCCTCGGGTCACATTGAGGCCGCCCAGCAAGCCGGCGAGCGGGTAGCCGGCTACGGTTACGTCGGCATTGAGAGGCGCCGGCAGCGCAGCGAACCTGACGAAAGCCGTCGCGTCTCCACCTGCCACCTTCAGCAAGGCAAGGTCGAAGTCCTTGTCCGAGCCAACGAGTTTGGCGGGGGTTCCGTCAACGGTGATGTCGCGGCAATTTCTCACCACGTGATTGTTGGTCAGGATCATGCCGTTAGCGGTTACGGCAAAGCCTGTACCCGTCGTGCCGCGATCGGTCTCCGGAGGTGGCGCCGGAACATCGTCGCGGCCGAGTGGATTCTCGCGATGAACCTGCTTTTCTTTGCGTTTGACCTTCACACTTGAATCGAATGCACGGACCGCTTCTCCCAACTCGCCGTCCGCCGGAAGGCGTATCGGATGCCCCCGTCCCTTGGTTATGCTCCCGGCAACCGCCGCGAGAGTTGTCATATAAGACGCATGAATCGCTATCGAACTCCACCTCCCGTGACGTTGGTGATCGGATCGCAGATAGATTGAAACACCATCACGGTTTTTTCCGAACGAAATCATGAGATCTTTTTTTCGAATTTTATAGGTCGAGACAGGATGCATTCTAAGAATGCCTGCGTGAGCGGCACTCGTTTCATTTGTATTATCATTTGTTAGAAGGTATCTTATTTTCCATTCGAAAGAATCTATTGTTATCCCTCCATAGCCTCGCCCGGTTTTTTTCCGAATATGACGGAACAAGGAAGGAAATATTCAAATTTGGAAAGAACTTTCGTGTCCATCCTCCGGCTCTCAAAACGCTGTTCGTGAAAGAACCAAGTCCTGCCACGGCGAACCGGGGAATGTCGGAAGATATGGGTAAATCGTATTTCTCGACAAAACGGACCAAAGCCCGAGTGCTGGCCCGCCCCCATTTGCCATCGATCATCCCGTCGTATTCGCCGTGGAATGCGAGACCGGTTTGGAGAAAGCGGATCTCCGCGGATGTCAGTTCCCTCGGATCGAATGGCTCCTGCAACTCGTCGCGGGTCCAGGCATTAGCTCGAGTGACAACGAGTATCGTGGCAAAAACTATAGGAATGAACTTCAGAAAACGTCGTATCATCTCACCCGCCCTCCGACCAACCGTGATATCAAGGCAGGCCTGCCCTTTTCCGTGGACTGCTGTGGCAGTAGAGCCGGATCAAAGGATTGTTTCAACTGTCCATTTTGCGGCAGGCAGGCGCAGAAGCTGCGATTTCCGACGCATTGGCGAAAAATGCAAAAATGCCTATTGGACATGATGTCCTGTGGGGCTTAGGGCTGCGGCCCGCAGGGAGGACGCCGGGGGATATGAACGGCGATTGTATTTCCTGTTTGTGGATTGTTTCTTCCGTGGCCGGGACGGAGCGTGTCGATGACCGAAGCCCCGCCGTTCTTCCGGTAACTTGAAGACACAAGGAGCTGGTCTTGGGTCTCATGCGGCCTTGGGTATCGGTGCCATTTCCACGGCGAACTCGCTTGGCATCATAATGTCGAGCGACGAACGAGGTCTTTGCCGGTCCTCCTCCTTCAAGCTGCCGTCGCAGCTTTCGTGGAGGCCGTTCTGCATCGGTTTGCCGGGTGCGATGCAGTGTCAGTCGGCGTCGATTGCCCGGCAACACGCAATCCGGCAAGCAGATCTGCCGCCCTTCGCGACAGGCAGGTGGAACCGGGCGGATCGGCGCCCCAATCCGGCACCGCGGCGAGGAACGGGACGGCCCGAGCCTACTGACCGCATCCTGCCCCGCCACTGGCGCGACCGTCTTCGGCAGCGAGGAGCGTCGCGACGATCGAGCCGTCGAGGGCCTCATAGTCGGCAAGGCCGATGGTCTCGTAGAGCTCAGCTCGCGTCTGCATCTGCTCCAACATGGCTCGTGTGCTGCCATCCCGCTTCAAGGTGGCGTAGAGATCCGCCTGCGCCTTGTTGGCCACACGCAGGGACGAGACCGGCCAGATCACCATGGCAAAGCCCATTGCCTCGAATTCGTCGGCAGTGAAAAACGGCGTCCTGCCAAACTCCGTCATATTGGCGAGCAGGGGCACGCCGGGCAGTCGGGCGGCGAAGTCGCGAAACATCTCCGCCGACGTCAGAGCTTCGGGGAAGATCGCGTCGGCACCCGCCTCCATGTAGAGCTTGGCGCGGGCGACCGCCCCGTCGAGGCCTTCGCTGGCCGCCGCATCGGTGCGGGCGATGATGTAGAGATGACGGCGTGCTTTCGCCGCCGCGGCCACCTTTGCTGCCATATCCTGCGGTGCGGCGAGCTTCTTGTCGTTCAGATGACCGCATTTCTTGGGCAGCAACTGGTCCTCGATATGGACCGCACCGGCGCCTGCATCCTCAAAGGTGCGCACCATGTGCATGACGTTGAGCGCCTCGCCATAGCCGGTGTCACCATCGACCAGCAACGGCAGACCGCTTGCCCGCGCGATCTGCCGAATGAAAAAGGCAACCTCGTCGACGGTGATGATGCCGAGATCCGGCAGGCCCATCTGTGCGGTCATCGCCGCGCCGGAAAGATAGAGCCCCTGAAAACCGGTCGCCTTCGCCTGAAGGGCCGCCATGCCATTATGGGCACCCGGCAACCGCGCGATGCCGCCCGCGTCAACGAGCGCGCGAAAACGCGCACCCGCAGGCTCGTGGGCAAGATCAGATGAAACGAGATAGGGCATGGTCGCTCCTTCAAGCGGCTTTCGAACGCGGATCGCTTGTCCCGCGCCGATCGATCGGCACGAATTTGCGAAGCTCCGGTCCGGTGTAATTGGCGGAAGGACGAATGATCTTGTTGTCCTGGCGTTGTTCGATGACATGCGCAGCCCATCCCGCGGTACGGGCGATCACGAAGAGCGGCGTGAACATGGCCGTCGGCACGCCCATCATGTGATAGGAAACCGCGCTGAACCAATCGAGGTTGGCGAACATGTTCTTCGTCTCCGCCATCACCGCCTCGATCCGGTCGGCGATGGTGAACATGCGCATGGACCCGGCTTGCGCAGACAGATCCCGCGAGATCTCCTTGATCACCTCGTTGCGCGGATCGGCGATCGTATAGACCGGATGACCGAAACCGATGACGACCTCCCGGGCGGCCACCCGTTCCCGGATATCGGCCTCCGCCTCCTGTTCGTCGCGGTAGCGTTTCTGGATCTCGAAGGCCGCTTCATTCGCGCCGCCGTGTTTGGGGCCACGCAACGCGCCGATGGCCCCGGTAATGGCCGAATAGAGATCCGACCCGGTTCCGGCAATGGCGCGCGCGGTAAAGGTGGAGGCGTTGAATTCGTGCTCGGCATAAAGCACCAGCGACGCCTGCATCGCCGCCACATGTGACGACGCCGCAGGGCGACCGTGCAGCAGGTGCAGGAAATGGCCGCCGATCGTCTCGTCGTCGGTTTCAACCTCGATGCGGCGACCGTTCTGCGCATAGTGATGCCAATAGAGCAGCATCGAGCCCAGTGAGGCGAGCAGCCGGTCGGCGATATCGCGCGCGCCGGCCGGATTGTGGTCGACCGCTTCGGGCAACACGCAACCGAGCGCGGAGACGCCGGAACGCATGACATCCATCGGGTGGGTCGCCGCGGGCAACAGTTCCAGCGTGCGCCGAACGGCTGCGGGAAGACCGCGCAAGCCTTTCAGCTTCGTTTTGTAAGCGGCCAATTCCGCCGTGGTGGGCAGCTCCCCATGGACCAGCAGATGCGCAACCTCCTCGAATGCGCAATGGCGGGCGAGATCCAGAATGTCGTAGCCGCGATAGTGCAGGTCGTTGCCGCTACGCCCGACGGAACAAAGGGCCGTGTTGCCTGCGACGACGCCGGACAGGGCGACGGACTTCTTGGGCTTCGGTGTACTCATGACGCGCCTCCTCTCGCGATAAAAGTCATTGGGTAAAGTCGAATAGTCCGCTTGATGCAGCCGGGCCGAGCCGTTCAGGGGCAACCGTGACCGTAAGCCCGGCCAGTTCATCGGGGCGCAACGCGGTCAGCCGCTCCACGGTGGCGATAAAACGGTCCTGTTCGCTCGCCTCGACAATGCCTTCGGCGAGCGTGCGGAACTTGGCGACATAATCGGGGCGGGTGAACGGGCGGGCGCCAAGCGGATTGGCATCAGCAATCGCCAGTTCGTCCTCAAGCGTCGAGCCGTCCTTGAAGGTGACAACCACGCGACCGCCAAAGGCCTTGGTCTCCGGATCGCGGCTGTGATAGCGCTCGGTCCATACGGGCTCTTCCACGGTCGAGATCTTGTGCCAGAGGGCAACGGTCTCCGGGCGCTGGGCACGTTCCGGCGCATAGGAGCGCTCGTGATGCCAGCCACCGTCCTCAAGCGCCACGGCGAAGATGTACATGATCGAATGATCGAGCGTTTCACGACTGGCGGTCGGGTCGATCTTCTGAGGGTCGCCCGCGCCGGTTCCGATCACGTAGTGGGTGTGGTGGCTGGTGTGGATGACGATGCTCTCCACACCCGTGAACCCATTGGCCCGCTCGCGGATCTTCGGCCCCATGCGGCGGGCGAGATCGATCAGCGCCTGGCTCTGGTATTCGGCCGAGTATTCCTTCGTATACGTCTCCAGGATCGCCCGCTTGGCTTCGCCGGGTCCCGGCAACGGCACCGTGTAGTGCGCCTGCGGACCGCCGAGCAGCCATGCGATGAAGCCGTCCTCGCCCTCCCAGGCCGGAGACGGCGCACCTTCCCCGCGCATTGCCCGGTCGACGGCTTCCACCGCCATCTTGCCGGCAAAGGCCGGCGCATAGGCCTTCCAGCTCGAAATCTCGCCCTTGCGCGACTGGCGCGTGGTCGTCGTCACGTGAAGGGCTTGTTGCACCGCCTGGAAGATCACGTGCGTGTCCAGCCCCAGTGCCGTGCCGATACCGGCGGCAGCCGATGGTCCCAGATGGGCGATATGGTCGATCTTGTGTTCGTGCAGGCAAATGCCCTTCACCAGATCGACCTGAATTTCGTAGCCCGTCGCGATGCCGCGGGCCAGAGCTGCACCGTCGAGCCCGCAATGCTGGGCAACCGCGAGGATCGGCGGGATGTTGTCGCCGGGATGGGAGTAGTCGGCGGCAAGAAACGTATCGTGGAAATCGAGTTCGCGTACGGCCACGCCATTCGCCCACGCCGCCCATTCAGGGGAGATCCGCGCGTCCGGCGAAAGCCCGAACACGGTGGCGCCGGGCCTTGCCGGGTGCGCTTGCGCCTGCGCTCTTGCGCTGACAATCGGGTGACGGGCGAGAGAGGCGACCGCGACCGACGCATTGTCGATGATGCGATTGCCGATCATCTCCACGACATCGTCATCAAGGGGGACATCGTCGCTCGCCACGGATGCGATCTTCCAGGCGAGCTGATCCTCACGGGGGAGCATCTCTGCGGAACGGTAAGTGCGAACGGCATGTGGGATCACGGGTGGAGGTCCTCCTGTGGGCAAGCGTCGGGCTTGAAGTTGGCATCGGGGGCAAGGGGCGTTGGGCGTCCGTCGCGGTCGACAGCGACCATGACGAAATTTCCGCTTATGGCCGGATAGCGGGAGCCGTCGGCCAGATCCTCGGCGATAACGTCGACACAGACGGTCAATGACGTCCGTCCCTCCGCCGCCACACGCGCCCTGATATCAATCAGATGACCGAGCTTCACCGGCTTGCGAAAGTCGATGGCGTCGGATTTCGCCATCACGATGGTGCGCCTGGCACGACGTGAGGCGCAAACGAAAGCAGCCTTGCCCATCAGGTGCAGGGCATTGGCTCCATAAAGCGTGCCGTAGTGATTGGTCTGCTCAGGCAGCACCAGCTCAAGGAACTGGATTTCGCCCGACTGACTTTCGTCCGACCGGGCCTCGACAGCGGCAGCGTCCACCCGCTTGCTCCTTCGCGTTTGCTTGGTATGGCGAAGCTATAGCGGGGGCGGACGATCGGGGTAAATGACTGAAAATGAAACGAAATGCGAAGGGATAAGGCAAATCTGCGAAGCGTGCGAAGAGGGCGGAACAACGCGGGAGCGGCGCGCGGGAGATCGGTTTGCCACCACTTGCTTCGCTCCTGCCAAGCGCGGAGCGGGTAGGCTTTCATGTGCGCAAGCGTTTGTCCCCGACGGGAACCGCAACTCAGTCCATTGTCGCGCCATTGGCTGAATAGGGGGCGAAGCGCGTGCTGTCGCTATCGGCGACGATGGGCTTGCCGAACATCGGGAACGCGCGTTGCGGGCAGCCTTCGCGCGGGCAGATCTTGCATCCCGCCCCGATCGGGGTTGCCGCGCTGGGATTGTCGAGATCGAGCCCGTTGGAATAGACGAGCCGTCCCGCATGCTGGATGTCGCATCCAAGCGCCACGGCGAAGATCTTCTCCGGCGCGCCATAGCGCCCATACCCGCTCTTGACCGTACGCGTGATCCAAAGATAGCGCCGCCCGTCCGGCATTTCGGCAATCTGGGTCAGGATTTCGCCCGGTCGGTCGAAGGCGGAGTGCACCTTCCACAAGGGGCAGCTGCCACCGATCTTGGAGAAATGGAAGTCGGTCGCGGACTGGCGTTTGGAGATATTGCCCGCCCTGTCCACCCGCAGAAAAAAGAACGGTACGCCGCGTGTAGCCTGTTTCTGGAGGGTGCTCAGCCGGTGGCAGGTCGCCTCGAAACCGACGCCGAAATGACGGGAGAGCCAGGCGATGTCGTAGCCGTTCTCCTCCGCCGAGCGCCAGAACTTGCGATAAGGCATGATCAGGGCACCGGCGAAATAGTTCGCCAGTCCGATGCGGGCAAGCCTGCGGCTTTCGTCGTTGGAGAAGGCGCCGGTCTCCACCAGTCGGGAAATCTCCGGCGTTGCCTCCAGAAAGCCCAGTTGCGTCGCGATCTGGAAGGCGCGCTGTCCCTCCTGCAATTCGCGCGAGAGATAGAGGGTTTTCTCTCTGGCCTCGAAACGGCGCAGCCAACCCGCTTCCCCCGCCTCGCTCATCGTCACCGAAATCCCGTGCCGGTCGCGCAGGCGTCGCTCCAGTCCATCGCCCGCAGAGCCGATCACGAGCCCGGCGTTTTCAAACAGGGCCTCGGCCCTGTCATCCAGACCTTCAAAGAAGTTCCGGTTATCATAGAAGAAATCCCGCACCTCCTCGAAAGAGGTGCGCGTCGCGGTGACGGGGCCGTTTTCGCCGGAACCCAGAACTTGAGACTTGGCGAGTTCGTCGGCCTCGCGATAGTCGCGGTAGAGCTTCAGGAAGCGGCGCGCGACGGCAGGCATGTTGTCGACAAGATCTCGCAATTGGGAAGCGGGAACCCGTTCCTGGCTGGCATCGCCCTGAAACGCTTCGCGCAATTCGGCCAGCAGCCGGGCATCGCCTTCTTCGGAGAAGAACTGGATGTCGAGCCCAAACTCGGCATTGATCTTCAACAAGACCTGCACCGTCAGCGGGCGCTGGTTGCGCTCCAGCTGATTGAGATAACTCGGTGAGATTTCCAGCCGCTGCGCAAGTGCCGCTTGCGTCAGTCCTTGCTGCTCACGCAGTTGCCGGAGACGTCCTCCCAGGAAGGCCTTCTTCATTTCGATCCTTTGCAACCTTCGCAAAACGAAGGCAATTGCTTTGCAAATCTTGGCTTTTTCAGCCGTTTGCGAATTATGGATTGCGAATATTGTGTCGGCAAGCCGCATGACCAAGATCGGGAGGATCGCCATGAATGACAATGTGGAACCTCAACGCAAGGACCGGGGAGCCCGTTTGCGTTTTCCGCGCAATGGCGGGGCCTTGCGACATGCGGTGCAGGAAGACGCAAGGTTTCTTTATTTCTCGGCCGCCGACGGCGACAGCAGCTGGGCAAGCGCGCCGGGACAGAGCTTTCAGGGTCAGGAGGAGTGACAATAATGACCAGGACCTATCGTGAAATCCGTAACGATCTCATGCGCCGCTATCCGGAAGGGGAGATGCCGGGTGGTGTGTCGATCGACGACATCGTGCAGCTCAGGCTGCAGAACACCTTCGACACGCATCTCGACATCGCCCGGGAAATGGCGAAGGTGATGCGGAACGACATGGCAGCCTATGATGCGGATCCGAGCCGATTCACGCAGTCGCTGGGATGCTGGTCCGGCTTTCACGCCCAGCAGATGATCAAGGCGGTCAAGCGCCAGCGCGGCACCGCCAAGGGCGTCTATGTCTATCTGTCCGGCTGGATGGTGGCGGGCCTGCGCAACCGCTGGGGGCACCTGCCGGATCAGTCCATGCACGAGAAGACCGCGGTCGTGGATCTGGTGAAGGAAATCTACACCTCGCTGCGTCAGGCGGATGAGGTCGCCATGAACGACCTGTTCAAGGCTCTGAGTGCTGCGCGGGAGGCCGGCAACGCGCAGGCGGAAGCCGAAGCCATCGCGGCAATCGACGCGTTCGAGACCCATGTCGTGCCGATCATCGCCGATATCGATGCAGGCTTTGGCAACGAGCACGCCACCTATCTGCTGGCCAAGGAACTGATCAAGGCTGGGGCCTGCTGCCTTCAGATCGAAAATCAGGTCTCCGACGCCAAGCAGTGCGGTCATCAGGACGGCAAGGTCACGGTTCCGCGCGAGGATTTCATCGAGAAGCTGCGGGCCTGCCGATTGGCCTTTGAGGAACTGGGCGTGGAAGAGGGCGTCATCGTCGCGCGCACCGACAGCCTCGGTGCCGGGCTGACCCAGAAGGTGCCGGTCAGCCAGGGGGCGGGCGACCTTGCCTCCGACTACATCAAGTGGCTCAAGACCGAGCCGGTGACCGCCGATGCCCCGGCCCGCGACGGTGAGCTTCTGCTGGCGCAGGACGGCAAGACGGTGCGTCCGGTCAGGCTGGCAAACGGCCTCTTCGCCTTCAAGGAGAATACGGGCCGCGAACGGGTTATTGAGGACTGCATTGCCTCGCTCTCGCAAGGCGGCGCGGATCTTCTGTGGATCGAAACGGCAACTCCGGACGTTTCCGAAATCGCTTCGATGGTGGAGGAAATCCGCAAGGTCGTGCCAAACGCCAAGCTCACCTACAACAACTCGCCGTCCTTCAACTGGACGCTCAACCTGCGCAAGCAGGTGCGGGCGGACTGGATCGCGCAAGGCAAGATCGGCGAGGACGCCTATCCGGACGGGACCCGGCTCATGTCGCCGGAATTCGACGAGACCGATCTCGGGCGCGAGGCGGACGAGCGACTGCAGAACTTCCAGAGCGATATCGCCACGCGGGCGGGTGTCTTCCACAACCTCATCACCTTGCCGACCTTCCACCTGACGGCGAAGGGCATGGACGAACTCTCCAACGGCTATTTCGGCAAGGAGCGGATGCTGGCCTATGTGCGCAACGTGCAGCGCGAAGAGATCCGTCGCAGCGTCTCGGCGGTGAAGCACCAACATGAGGTTGGCTCCGATCTCGGCGACACCTTCAAGGAAATGGTCGGCGGCGAGCGCGCACTGAAGGCCGGAGGCGCCAAGAACACGATGAACCAGTTCGAGGCGGCCTAAGGCCACCTCACGGGGAACCAGTTCGAGGCGGCCTGAGGCCACCTCAGGGGGAACCAGTTCAAGGCGGCCTGAGCCACCGTGAGAAGGTTTCATCTGGCTGCGGGACGGGTGGCAGCATTCGCTCCCTCCCCCAATGGGAGAGCTGTCTTGTCGTCATGATCCGCCTTGAGCCGTGAAACGCTCGCGAGAGACCTGTCCGGGGTCTCTATTCTCGGATGAAGACGGCCCCGACCGGATGCGGTCGGGGCCGTTCATGTTCAAGCCTCTGTCGGCGATCGGCGCTTGATCCGCACCGGACACCCCCTCGCCTTATCCAGTCGGACATGCAGCCTTGAAATTGTGAGATAGCGACTGGATTACGCTGCTTTTCCTGTTCGCTGCGAGCTCCCCGCCCCCAAAGAGGCGGGGAGCATTTTCCATTGACCCAGATGCCGGGCTAGAGCAGGATCCCGATCCACTCTGCGAGGGGACGCAGCGTGTTGGGGGGAAAACAGTGAAGCAGGCGCGCAGAATCGACACCATGTGGGTTGCGATCATCGCCGCCTATATGCTTGTCGTGCAGTCGCTTGTGGGTGCTGTTGCACTGGGGCACGGGCCGGAAACCGTAGCCCTCGACTTTTTCGGCAATCCGATCTGCTCCAGCAATGCAGGACAAACTGCCCCCGCATCGGACAACGACCGCTCCAAGATTCCAGACTGCTGTCGCGGCGGCACATGCGTTGCCGGCCATGCATTGCCGGGTCGGATCGACACGGTCTCGATCTCCTTCGCTTTTCCGTCCCATATCGAGCGCCCGTTGATCGAAGCAACACTGCCGATCGTTCTCAGTCGCTCCTATTCTCCAGCGCAACCGCGCGCGCCACCTCTCCAGACCTGACGTTCCCCTCTGGGCGTCAAGGCGCCGGGGCAACGCTGCGCGTCGCCGCCGGCGCACAATCTCTGAAACCACACAATCCAACACCTGAACGCTCGGCTGGCTTTCCGCCGCCGAAACACGCGCGACCGTTTGGCCGAATGCGCGCGGCTGCGCGTCTCAACCGAACACTCTGGAGAAAACTCATGTCGAAGTCCCTCACTCTCGCCGGCGCCATGTTGGCTTTTGCAATCACCTCCGCCTCCGCCCATGTGACGCTTGAGCAGAGCGAAGCGCCGGTCGGCTCGACCTACAAGGCAACCTTCCGCTTGCCCCATGGCTGCAGCGGCAAGACGACGACCGCCGTACGCATTCAGATCCCGGAAGGCTTCGTCGCGGTCAAGCCGATGCCGAAGCCCGGCTGGACACTGGAAAAGACACACGGAAAGTACGAAAAGGCCTACGACTACTATCACGGTGCCAAGCTGACCGAGGGCGTGAAGGAAGTGTCCTGGAGCGGCGGCAATCTGCCCGACGACGAATATGACGAGTTCGTCCTGCGTGGCATGCTGACGGACGGCTTGCCGGCAGGCGAAACCTTCTATTTCCCGGTGGTCCAGGAATGCGTCGACGGCGCCGTCACCCGCTGGATCGAAACGCCGGCGAAGGGTGAGGCCGAGCCGGATCACCCGGCTCCGGGTCTGAAGCTGCTGGAAAAGGCCCACAGCCACCACTGATCGCGCAAAGCGGATCCGGCCAGCGCGAAAGCGCGTGTCGGATCCGCAGCCGAACACGGGCGCGGGCCACGTCTTCCCGCCCCCCCCCTTTTCACCGACATGAAGTGCCCTTAGGCGCCGCCACGCAACGCGGTTTTCTCCAGAGGCTTGCCCGCCATGGTCAATATTCTTCGCGGCCTTTTCCCGCTTGTGTCCGCGGCCTTGCTGCTGGTTGTCTTTGGATCCGTCAGCCCTGTTGCGCAGCAGGCGCATGCCCATGCCGCGCTGACCAGCACCGAGCCCGCGGATGCCGCCATTCTGAAGACGGCCCCAAAGCGATTTCTGCTTCAGTTCAACGAACCCGTCGCCCCGCTAGTACTGCGTCTGGTGGCACCGAGCGGTGCCTCAACGGAGCTTAAGCGCTCCACTTTACGAGATACGACGCTCGACATCGAGGCGCCGGCCAATCTCGCCGAGGGCACACATGTCCTGTCCTGGCGTGTCGTTTCACAGGACGGCCATCCCATTGGTGGCTCGTTGATCTTCTCCATCGGCACCCCCAGTGCGGGCGCTGTCGGGTCGCAAACAGCGCCGGACTGGTCGGTCCGGATCGGCTATTTGCTCGCGCGCGCCATGCTCTATGTCGGGCTCTTTCTCGGCATAGGCGGCCTCGCGGCCACGTCTTTCCTTTTCGCGGCTGGCACTCAACCCGCGCGGCTCTACACCCGCCTGTTGGTACTTGGCGCGACGGGCGGTGTCGTCTCGCTCGGATTTCAGGGCCTCGATGCACTCGGCGCGCCGCTCACCCAGATCGTCTCGCCCGCTCCCTGGCTGGCTGCCTTAAGCACGAGCCTGGCACCCGCCGTCGGCGTTGGGCTTGCGGCCTTAGCTCTGGCCGCCCTTGCTCGATCCCCTACATGCACAGCGATCGCCAAGGGCACGCTCGCGCGCCTCCTGATTACCGCGGCAGCCGTCGTCGCCTGCCTGTCGCTGACGTTGAGCGGCCACGCAGCGACGGCAGACCCCCAGGCGCTGATGCGGCTGGCGGTCTTTATCCATGCAGCGACGGTGCTGTCCTGGATCGGCGCCCTGCCGCCGCTCGGTCTCGCGCTTCGCAGGCGCGATCCGCAGGCATTGCCTGCGCTCGACCGGTTCTCGCGCGTCATTCCGGTCGCGCTCCTCCTCCTCTTTGCAGCGGGGCTTTTCATCGCCTGGGTTCAAGTGCAACAACCGTCCGCGCTGTGGGACACGGCCTATGGCCGGGTGCTGCTCGTCAAGCTGAGCCTCGTCGCTCTGCTGCTCATGTTTGCCGCCCATAACCGCTGGCGGCTCACCCAGCCCGTCCTGCGCGCGCAGCAAGCGCCAACACGTCGGCTGGTGCGCATGATCGCAATCGAGACCATGCTCGCTGTCTGCGTACTCTGCGTCGTGACCACATGGCGCTACACGCCGCCACCGCGATCCCTCTTGCAGCTGAAGGCGCCTCCCGTCTCACTCCATATCCATAGCGAGGCGGCGATGGCGACGCTATCGCTCGACCCAGGCCAGGTGGGGGAGACATCCGCATCAATCGAACTGCTCACAGGCGACTTCGCACCGCTCATGGCCGAGGAAGTCGACCTCGTGATGGCCTGCCCGCACGCCGGGATCGAGCCGTTCCGGCGTAAGGCCCAGCGGCAAGATGAGGCAATCTGGACGATCCCCGAACTGGCGATCCCCGTCGCCTGCAATTGGACCGTGCGGATCGAGATCCTGGTCTCTGCTTTCGAACTCCGGAAGCTCAAGGGCAGGATCGAGATTGACCGCGAGACCAAGCAACGGGCGTTCAGGTGAGCAGCCCCAAGCTTCGTCGATACCCTCGGACGACACTGCCTGCTGCCATTCGAACGCCCAGATGCCAGCATCCCGTTGCTGACGGGCTTGCGCTTGGGGGTGTAGAGCTTCAAGGACCCAGCCCAGTCCTGCAGGTGAACTGCGACCGCTGATCGGAATTGGCCAGAACCTTGCCATTCGGCTTTCGACGCCATACCGCCATGCGCCACGCCTGCAGCGCGATATCAGTGCCTGGCCAGCCTTACAGCGACCACCGATAACGATCGGAAGGACCATGCGCCGGGACGGTTCAGGCGGATGCGCGCAGGATGAGATCGCCGCGCAGCAGACAGCACAACGGCCCCTCGTCCCCCGTATCATCGAGACGGGCGATGAGCTTGTGCATGGCGGTGCGCGCGATCTCTTTGCAATTCTGCGCCACGGTTGTCAGCGGCGGACAGGTGTAGCGCGCAAGTGGATGATCGTCGTGACCGGCGATCCGGATGTCGGACCCTTCCGCGTGCCCGACCCGCAACCCCGCCTCCCAGGCCGCCAGCAACGCGCCGAAGGCCAGGCGATCATTGGCACAAAGGACGGTTCGTGGACGATTGTGCGAGGCGAGCGCAGCGGTCATCACCGCGTGTCCCACCCGTTCGAAGTTCCAGGTCGTTTCCTTCGGCAGGTCCAGGAATACCGGTTCGGCCCCCACCGCGCGCATGCCCGCGGCATAGGCGCGTCGGCGCGCGCCCGCGTTGCGATTAACCTCGGGCATCCCCAGGAAGGCCGGAGGCTCGCCGGAGCGGCACAGATAATCGACGATCAGGTTGAAGCTTTGCCCGTTTTCCGTCCCCACGAAGGGGGCGTCATGGTCGGGGCGACTGTCGACATAGACAAGCGGAATGCGCGCCTCCAGGCGGGCGAGTTCGGTGTTCGTCTCACCTGCCCCTATTGGCACGACGATCGCGCCGGCCACGTTCAGCGACTGAAGGCGTCCGATCGCCTCCGTCTCCCTCTCCCGCTGTCCGTTCGACGTCAGCACGAAAGAGAAATAGCCCGCCCGCTCGGCGATCTCCTCGATGCACCGGGTCAGTTCCATGTAGAACGGATCGGAATTGTCGGGAATGATGACCCCGAGCACGCGGGTCCGGCTGCGCTTGAGGTTGGAGGCCAGCAGGTTCGGCCGAAATCCGGATTGCTCGACCGCCGCCTCGATGCGCGCGCGCGTCTTGGCGCGCATCGAGACAGGGTCGTTGAAATATTTCGACACGGTCGGCCGGGACAGACCGACAAAGGCCGCGAATTCCTCCATCGTCCGGATACCGGTCCCCTCGTCGTCGCGATCCTTCGTGCTGTCGTCGCCCTCCAACCCTGTCAAACTCCCTCAGTCCCTGCAGGCAAAGATATAGTCGTCTACCAGATCCTCGACCGCAGCAAGAGCAAGTTCGCGCGCCTTCGGTGCGAGACGACCGGCACGAACGTCAGCATAGCGCGCGCCCAGATAGGCGCTGATCAGGGGTTCGGGGATCTCCACGCCGTCGAGCAGGGCGAACAACGCCCGTTCCGCTTCCTGCGCCGCCGGTGCGGGCCAGTAGTAGCGGATACGGTCCGAGTAGGAGAAGTGCCGCATCATGGCGCGTTCAGTCTCGTCGCCCTCGTAATAGCGATCCCAGTTGGCCGGATCGGCCAGCATGACCCCTTCCATGGCCTGGCGCAGTGTCTTTTCGCGCGCACCGGGAAACAGTTCCGAGGCGATGATGTCGAGACCGTAGAGCGCCTCGCGCCAACGGAAGGTAAGCCCGGGGCCGACCTTCAGGATGGCAAAGCCGTCGCGCACCAGCGCCCGCAGGTTCGCGCGCGTCTGATAGTCGGTGGAATGGGCCTCGAAAACCAGGCCGGACATATCGGCCAGCGCCGCGCTCAACGACTGCGCCTTGGCGCTGTCATAGTCGATCACATTGTGATTGCCGTATTCGACACCCGGCTGCACAACTAGGCCCACGACCCGCGAAAAGGCATCCGAAAGCCCGCGCGCGCCGAATGCGGCCTCGTGGATCTTGCGGGTCGTTTTCGCGGCCTCCGGATCGGTCAATTCCAGTTCGTCCAGCTCTTCCGTCGCCCCGCCGGGAACAGGAACCTCGGTGCCGATGATGTAGACCGGCGCAGGCACATCGCCGCCAGGCAGATTGGCCTCCGCGACCTCGGCCAGACGCGCCGCGCGCTCAGCCGTCTCATCGTCGCTCAGCGCCACCGGTTCGCCCTTGCAGCCCATGGAACAGTCCAGGTGCAGCTTGGTGAACCCCGCCGCCGCGAAGGCCGCGATCATCCCTTCCGCCTTTGCCATCGCCTCGTCCGCAGGCAGGGCCTTCCATGGGTTGGGGCCGAGATGGTCGCCAGCGAGAATGAGTCGGGAGCGGTCGAAACCCTCGCTATCCGCCAGTCCGAAAACGAGATCGCGATAGTCGGCCGGTGTCATGCCGGTATAGCCGCCATCCTGATTGACCTGGTTGCAGGTCGCCTCGACCAGCAAGGGCAGGCCGGTCGGCGTGGTCGCGCGCATGGCGGCGACCAGAACCTGCGGATGGGCCGTGCAGATCGAGGGGATGCCCGACGCGCCGTCGCGTCCGCGCCAGTCGGAAAGGTCGTGGAGAATGTTCGTCGGCATCGCTTACCTCGTACGGTCTTTCATGAATTGATCGAGTTCGGCACGGGTCGCCGCCCCCTCCATCGGCCCGACCTTCGTCACCGCATGCGCGCCCGCCGCATTGGCATAGGCGAGCGCCTCCTCCACCGAGTGTCCCATAAGCCACATCCCGACAAAGGCACCGCCGAAGCAGTCGCCCGCACCTGTCGGATCGATTTCCTCCACCTTGAGCGGCGCCACATCCGTGCGCCCGGTGGCGCAGAAGTGCGAGGCTCCCTTTGCCCCGCGCTTCACAACGATCTCCGGAATGCCCCGCGCCAGCAGGTCCTTCACCGCCCCATCCTCGTCCTGCGCTTCGGTGAAGAGGAAGATCTCGTCGCCCGAGGGCAGGAACACGTCCGTCTGCGCCAGAACCTCTCCAAGAGCGGAGCGCAGGCCCGGCGTATCCAGGATCTCCGGCCGCAGGTTCGGATCGAAGGAGAGCGTCCCGCCTTGCGCCTTGATCCGCGCAATCGCTGTCTTCAGCAGTTTCGAAAGCCCCGGGGAGCTGAGCGCCGTGCCCATCACGTGAATATGCGATGAGGTGTCGATCACCGCTTCCGCCTCTGCCGTCAGCTCCAGCTGGCCGCAGGCGGAATGTGCGATGTTGAACACGAAAGCGCGCGAGCCATCCTCGCGGTAGCGCACGAAGGCAGAGCCCGTCGGCGCGCCATCCTCGGCGATGGCGATGCCGGCGATGTTCACCCCGTCGGCCGAAAGCCGGTCGAGATTGACCCGCCCGAAATCGTCGGCCCCGACGCGCGAGATGATCGCCGCCCCCGCGCCGATACGGGCCGCCTGGTCGACAAAAATCGCAGGCGCTCCGGAGGGGAACGGCCCGATCAGCGGTTGCGCGGCGCGAAACCCGTCGCCTTTTGTCGTGGCAACGATCTCGACGAGAACCTCGCCGACGGTCAGAAGCTGCTTGTCAGCCATTGCTCAGACTTTCCGACGCTTGGAGCGCACGTCGAGCCAGACGGCGAATACGATAACAAGCCCCTTGACGATCAGCTGGTAGAAATAGGGAACGGACAGCATGTTCATGCCATTGTTGAGCGCGCCGATGATCAGCGCGCCGATCAGCGTTCCGATCATCGAGCCCGTTCCGCCGGACAGCGACGTGCCGCCCAGAACGGCAGCGGCGATGGCGTCGAGCTCGTAGCTCATTCCGGCGTTGGTCTGTGCCGAATAGAGGCGTGAGGACAACAAGATGCCGGAGATCGAGGCCATCAGACCGGAGATCATGAAGATCACAATCTTCATCCGGTCGACCTTGATGCCGGAATAAAGCGCCGCCTCGCGGTTGCCGCCGGTCAGATAGGTCTTGCGACCGAAGGTGGTCTTCGACAGCAGGATGTGGTTGGCGATGAACAGCGCCACCACGATCCAGATGATGATCGGCACGCCGAGGAAGCTGTTGGCGCCGATGGCGGTCCATGTCGGGTCCATGATCATCGCCGGAGCGCCATTCGTCGGCAGGCTCACCATGCCGCGGTAGATGCTCATCGTCGCAACGGTCACGATGAAGGATGGCAACAACAACCTGGCCGTCAGGAGCCCGTTCACGCCGCCCATCAGGATGCCGGACACCAACGTCAGCATCAGCGCCGGTGTGAAGCCCCACCCGAGCCCGATCACCTGTGCCCCCACCATACCGGCAACCGCGATGATGGAGCCGACGGAAAGGTCAATCTCGCCCAGCAGGATCACCCAGGTCATGCCGAAGGCCGCAATGGCGATCACCGCCACCTGCTGCAGGATGTTCATCAGGTTCGCCACCGACATGAAGCGCGGATTGGCGATGGAGAAGATCACACACAGCGCGACGAGCGCGAGGAAGATGCCGCCATATTGGCGCATCATGGTCTTGAGGGTGGCCATGGGATCGGCCTTGTAGACGGATGTCTCGGTCATTTCTTCTGTCCCGTAGCAAAACTCATGACGCTTTCCGGTGTCAGGTCGGCGCGCGGCATAATCGCCTGGACCCGCTTTCTGGACATGATCACCACACGATCCGACAAGCCGAGCACCTCGGGCAGATCGGAGGAGACCATGATGATCGCGGTGCCGTCTGCGGCCAGTTGCCGGATGATGCGGTAGATCTCGAACTTGGCGCCGACGTCGACGCCGCGTGTGGGCTCATCGAGGATCAGCACACGTGGCCGGGTCATCAGCCACTTGGCGAGCACGACCTTCTGCTGGTTTCCGCCAGACAGCGTACCGGCTGTCGTCTCGATGGAGGCGGCGCGTACGCCGAGCCGTGTGCTTTCCTCCTGCGCGCATTCTCCTTCGCGTTGCTGGTTCAAAAACCCGCCCGAAGAGACGCTGCCAAGCGCCGCCATTGTGATGTTGGCGCGCACGGCGTGGGCCAGCACAAGGCCCTCTTCCTTGCGGTTCTCGGTCACGAAGCCGATGCCCTGACGGATGGCGTCGGAAGGATCCTTCAGCGCCACCTCGTTGCCATCGAGCCGGATTGTGCCCTCATACCAGCGCATGCCGAACAGCGCCTTCATGACATCGGATCGGCCCGAACCGACGAGACCGAAGAATCCCAGGATCTCGCCCGGCTTGACCGAAAAGCTCACATCCTGAAAGACGCGTCCGCTGGAAATGTGCTCCACCTCCAGGATCGGTGCCACATCCTGCCCCGGTGCGTCGCCGACGCGCGGCGGATAGATCTCGTTTATCTGCCGCCCGACCATCAGCGCGATCAGTTCGTCGATGGAGGTCTTGTCCTTTTCCAGCGTCGCGACGTACTCGCCGTCGCGCATCACCGTGATGTCGTCGGACAGCCGCATGATCTCTTCCATGCGGTGCGAGATATAGATCACCGCCTTGCCCGCTTCCGTCAGCCGACCGACGATCCGGAACAGGATTTCCGCTTCCGCATCCGACAATGACGACGTCGGCTCGTCGAGGATCATGATATCGGCGTCGTGACTGAGCCCCTTGGCGATTTCGACCAGCTGGCGCTGGGCGATGGACAGATCACCGACACGGGCGCGCACATCGATCGGCAGACCCAGCTCACGCACCAGCGTCTCGGCCCGCTCCACCAGCTTGCGCTCGGAAATAAAACCGAAGCGGCTCGGCTCACGGGTCGCGAGAATGTTCTCCGCCACCGTAAGCGTGTTCACCAGGCTCAGCTCCTGAAACACGATCGCCAGACCGCGGGCCGCGGCCTCCTGCGGCGAGCGGGGCGCGAACGGCGCGCCACCCAGCAGGATCGTCCCCTCGGTGGCTGGCTGAACGCCCGCCAGGATCTTCATCAGCGTGGATTTGCCCGCACCGTTTTCGCCGAGAAGCGTGTGGACCCGCCCCCGACGCACGTCGAGCTCCATCCGCTTGATCGCCGTGATCGGTCCGAAGGTCTTCTTCACATCGCGCAGAGACAGCACGACGTCATTCGGGGTCTCGGCCACTCCGGGCACCCTCACATTGGTCTGATAACAAAAGCCCTCCGCGACCAGATACGCATATCCGGCGCGGAGGGCAAAAAGCTCCGGCGTGCCGTCTTACTTGCCGGTATAGACACCCGGCTCGATCGGCTGCTCGGCCGGAACGTCTTCGCCGTTCATCACCTTGATCGCGGTGTCGACGGCCTGCTTGCCCATTTCGCCCGGGAACTGCTGGATGACGCCGACCATGACGGGATCACTGTCGACCGCGTTGCGTGCCTCTTCCATGCCATCGAAGCCGATGACCTTCACCTTGTCCTGGAGGCCCTGGGACTTGACGGCGACGGCAGCTGCCAGCGCGGCATCGTCACCGAAGCCGAAGATGCCGGTGATGTCGGGATGCGCCTGCAGCATGTTCTGGGCAACCGCCAGCGCTTCGGCGCGCGTGATGCCGGTCTGCTGGGCGACGATCTCGATCTTCGGAGACTTCTCAAGCGCCTTCTTGAAGCCCTCGACGCGGGCGACCACGGACTGCACGGTCGGGTAGTCGATGATCGCGACCTTGCCCTCACCGCCCAGAACCTTGGACATCAGCTCGCCGGCCTTCACGCCACCGGCGTAGTTGTCCGTGCCGATGTAGGAAGTCACGTCGATGCCCTTGGCCGGCACATCGACCGTCAGCACCTTGATGCCCGCCTTCTGCGCCTTCATGATCGCCGGCAGCACGCCCTGGCTGTCGACCGGCGAGATCACGATCACATCCACACCCTTGACGATGAAGTCCTCGACATCGGCAAGCTGCTTGCTGAGATCCTGATTGGCGATGGAGACCTCCAGCGACACCTTCTTCTCCGCCGCTTCCGCCTTCATGGCATCGGCAAGCTCAATGTAGAACGGATGCTGCTGGGTCAGAAGCGACGCGCCGATCCCGTCGGCCCAGGCCGAAGTAGCGGCAAGAAGCGCAGCGCCAGAGATAAGAACGGACTTGAGAACGCGTGAAATGGACATCTGTCCTCCCTTCGCATTTGTGGACATGCGGCGAGATCATCACACGACCTCCCCTCGCATAATTTTCTCGCGATATCATTTTAATTTACTCGTGTAAAATTAATTGGGCAAACGCGCGACAAGATCGCGCGGGACTTGTCCACATCCCGGCGGCGGCAAGGCCGCCCAGAGGGGCGCGCCCACCTCCTCCCGGAACGCGCGGAGCAAGAGGCGCGTATCGGAGGCTTCCAAAGGCGGAGAAAAGACCGCCCATGTCAGGCAATTGAAACAGGAGTTGGCGCGGAATTCCGGGGCGTGCAGGCGCGGCCACCAGCGGGAAAACCCGCATTCATTCCCAGCCGATCAGACCCGAAGGTTCGCACATGATTTTCGGCGATCCCGGTCATCCGCCCAAAGCGTCACTTGCTTGACGCCAAAAGCACGGAATTGACCCGGATCGCCTCAATGTTCTAATCGCCAGCTTTCAAGAGCCGCCGCTGGTCGGCAGGCTCAGCTGTTGAGAAACTCATTCATCTTGTCATAGACAAAGGCGCACTCTTCAGGAACCAGATCTTCCAGGTTCATGAAAGTATGGATCATGCTCTCCATATTGACATGGTGCGCAGCAACGTTGGCGGCGATCAGCTTTTCACAATAGGCCTTGCCCTCGTCCCGCAAGGGGCAGAACTCCGCCGTCACAACGAAGGTCTCCGGGAGTTTTCTCGTGAAGTCCCCATAGAGCGGCGAGGCCGCCTTCCGGCATTCTCCATTCTTGAAGTAATTGTCGAAGTACCAGGCGACCTTGCCCGCCTGAAGCAGATAGCCGACCGCATTCTCCTCCATGGATTTGGTATCCATGGTGTAGTCAACACTGGGATAGATCAGGAACTGCTTCTTGATCTTGACGCTTGCGTCAAACTGGGCAAGCCCGGAAACGCTCCCGCACAACGCACCGCCACCTGAATCGCCAGCGATGGAAAGCTCACGCTTGAATTTCATTCCACGCGCGGCGAGCACGCCGAACGCTCCCTTGAGCGTGGCATAGGCGTCATTGACACCTGCGGGATAAGGGCATTCAGGCGCGAGCCGATATTCCGGCGCAATGACAATATGTCGTGTGGCCAGTGCGATCTTGCGGCAGATCGGATCATAAACCGTGACGCTGCCGGCCATACCTCCACCGCCGTGGTAGTAGATCAGGACCGGCAGTTCTTCTTCCGGTGCCGGGTTGTAGATGCGAACCGGGACCTGGTAGCCCTCCGCCGGAACGATGTCATCCTGAATGAGCGCGACCTCCGGGATCTTGGTGACATAGGTCGCGGTGAGGTTTGCCAGCCCCTCGCGAGCGTTCGTCGCATTGGGCTTGAATCCCGCTGCCACAAGCTTGGCAACCGTCGCGTTGAGTTCTTCCAGATAGCCTTTGAGCTTCGGGCTTACTTCACGCATCGTCTTGTCGCTCCCTTATGCTTGTTTTTCGGAAAGTTTCAGCTCTGCCTGCTTTTCGCTGGGCTCAGGCAAAAGGAAGCTGGCCACAAACAACGTCGAGGAAAACGCTATGGCGAAAACGGCTGAGAACATGACCGAACCGGTCGTATCCGCGATAACTCCGGAGATATACATCAAGATAGTCTCGATCAGATACGAGACGGACCAGAACATCGCGAACACGACTGAAATACGGCCCGGTGTCATTCCCGGCATTTCGTAGGGCAGCGTGAGAAGACTGGTCATCGGCACGAACATCAGAAACCCGGCAAGGAAGGCGCAGATATAGGCGATCGTTGCATTGCTCGTGAAAGCCATCGCAGCCGCAAACAGAGTCATGAACAATCCGGACCACCGGAGCACCGGAACGCGCAAGGTGAAGCGCTTGGCCGCAATGATGCCGACGATCGTCCCAACCATGCCGGCAGAGATCATGATCGAAGACAGGTATTTCGCCTCCGCCGCAAAATTCGGAACGAGCGGGAAGATCGCGAACACAGAGATATAGCAGAACAGGATACCGGAATAGGCAAAGGGAAGCAGCCAGTTGACCGGTTCCTTGACACCCTCCTTGAAGCCATAAGTCTCAGGCGCCTTGCCCTCGTCCTTGTTGCCGGACAGTGCGAAATCCTCCGACACAAGCATCCAGAGCACCAGCAGAACGAAACTTGCAGCGGAAATGCCGATGACGACATTCTGCCAGCCCCCCAGACGCGACAAGAGAGCGCCGGTGAAAAGAATGGCCAGCAGGTTCCCCATATTGAAGGCGGCCGCGTTGATACCATTCACGATCGGACGCTCGCCCGGCGTGAAGTAGTTCATGACCACCGGGTTCATGTAGACGATGATAAACGCGCCCCCGAAGCCCATGATCAGGCGGCTGAAGACATATAGCGGATAGTTCGTAGCAAACGCGCCCAGTATGCCAGCCACGATCAGAAGGGATGCGAAAGCGAAGGCTTTCTTGGGTCCAAGCTTCACCAAAAACCAGGCAGCGACCAGGTTCCCGATGATTTTCGCAATCGTGATCGCATTTGTCATCCAGGTAGCAGCAGCAATTCCATCAACCTGGTAAAAGGACATAATGTCCTTGGTCATCATATTTCCCGCGACCCATGACATTGCGAATAGCGCATATGTCATGAAGACCACGAATTCGATAATCGGCTTTCTGAGCATTGCTGGAACCTCTCTAAGCTAGATCTGTTTTTCTAGTTCCAGCAATGATTCTTATATGATTTGGAGCCTTTCCATTTTCCCGTTTTCAGGAAGATTAATTGACAGAAATACAATAATCATCAATGACCACGCTGATATTCGCGATATAGGCCCTAGCGGCGCCCCATGTCAAACGGCGCGCCATCCTTGTATATCCGCGGCAAACAGCGATCGCGGATGTCCGAACCGCGAGGAATATCCGGTGCTGCGCGCCGACATGACGCACAAGAAAGACCGGGATGGGCAAGCACTTTCTGTGCGCATCGCCTGAGCAACGCAAACATCCTCGCGGAAGCATTCCCCGCGAGGATATTGACGTTTTTCCGCGCGATCTGAGCGATGCGCCATTCCGAGCCTTCAGACGGCGGAAAGCCGCCTCAGATCCAGATCCTCGTCATAGTCGACACCTTCGAGGAAAAACCCGTTGAGCTTGAGGAATTCGCTTTTGTAGCCCTCGTAGTCGCCCAGTTCGCGGAAATTCTCCGGCGTCATGCGATCGACAATCTCACGGACCTTCTCCTGCACATCGGCGCGAAGTTCCCAATCATCGACCCGCACAAGACGGCTCTCGTCCGTCACAACCTTGCCGCCCCCGCTATAGACACGATCAGCATAGAGGCGCTGCATCTGCTCGATGCATCCCTCATGCAACCCCATCTCCTTCATCACCTTGAAAAGCGCCAGGATGTAGGGCGAAAAGGCGGGAATGAAGACGCTGGCCTTGGTCACCAGCGCCTTGCAGACAGCGACATGGGCTTGCCCGCCAATCGATTTCATCTTCGCATCGAGCTTGTCGGCCGTGGCATGCAGGTGCTGCTTGGCATGCCCCAAGGTTCCTTCATGATAAATGCGATAAGTGATCTCGGATCCGATGTAGGAATAAGCAAAAGTCTGGCAGCCTTCGCCAAGGACACCCTCTTCCATCAGGAAGGAAATCCACTCCTCCCAATCCTCGCCACCCATCACCTTGACGGTATCTTCGATCTCTTTCTCGCTGGCTGGCTCAAGCGTGGCCTCTTCGAGCCGGTCTTTTTCAAGATTGACGGTGTAGCCCTTCAGCGGCTCCCCGACAGTCTTGATCGAGGAGCGGATCAACGCCCCGCTTTCCGGATCGGGCCGGACACCCGTGGCAAGGGAATAGACCACCAGATCGACACTGCCGCCGAACTCGGTCTTGATGTAATCGACGACCTCACGGCGCATCTCCGTCGAAAAGGCATCTCCAACAAAGTTCCTGGCGATAAGCCCCTCTTCTTCCGCCTGACGAGAGAAATTGATCAGGTTGAACCAGCCTGCCGTCCCGACACCCTTGTCCGAAGGCCCGCGCTCGAATGCAACGCCGATGCTGTCGGCGCGCGCGCCGCCGAATGCCAGAGAAATGCGGGATGCCAGACCGAAACCGGATGAAGCCCCCAGAACAAGAACCTTCTTCGGCCCGTTCGCGATCTGCCTCGCCTGGCGAACATAGTTGATCTGGTCCTTGACCGCCTTGCCGCAGCCGACCGGATGGCAGGACTTGGCGACCTGCCCCTTGATGATAGGTTCGATAATCATGGTCTACTCTGATTTTGGGAGCTGATCGTCCAACTCGGGATGCTGGCCAGGAGAGCGCCAGCCGATCGGAACATGCCCTAGGAAGTTGCCGGCGGCCGTACCGTCGCGGTGCCTTCGATGACGACTTTGCCGTCCTGATTTTTGCTTGTGGTCTTCAGGTGAACGATTTTCTTTTGCATGTTTATTTCGATCACTTCGACTTCAGCCCGCACTGTATCGCCGATGAAGACAGGGGCGACGAACCGCAACGACTGGCCCAAGTAGATCGTGCCCGGGCCAGGCAATTGCATGCCCAGCACACAAGACGTCAGGCCAGCAACGAGGATGCCATGCGCTACGCGTTTGCCGAAAATACTCTTCTCCGCGGCGACATTGCTGACATGGACGGGGTTTGTATCGCCGCTTATCCCGCAGAACATTGCTATTTCGGCTTCACCAATGGTCTTCTCGAACCAGGCTATCTGGCCCACCTTCAACTCTTCCAGCGTGTAACTCATCGCAACCTCGCCAGTCGTCATGTATCGATGATCGGAATATGTTGCCCGACAAGTGGAGGAGAGGCGCAACAATCCCGTGTGAGACGTTTCAGCTGTTGACCGCCGGACGCAGAACCAGATTCAAAGCCTCGTTGCGGAACAGGCGGGCATCCATTTCCTGGAGTTCCGGACTAATCCTCGGCGTGAAATCCATCTGACCGAGCACATCTTTTTCCAGGTCTACACCTGGAGCGATCTCGGTAAGCTCAAGACCTTCTTCCCCCAGCCTGAATACTGCGCGCTCGGTGATATAGGTTACCGACTTGCCGGTCTTGCGGGCACGGTCACCAGAGAAGGTGATCTGCTGAACGGACGATAGAAACTTCCGGATTTTGCCATCCTGAAGAATGGTGAACGTGCCGTCCCCGGTTTCGAATTTCAGCCCACCGGCAGTGAAAGTGCCGCAGAAAAAGACCTCTTTGGCATTCTGGGTGATGTTGATGAAACCACCGCAGCCAGCGATCTTCGGCCCAAACCGGGAGACGTTGATATTGCCCCTCGCATCGGCCTCGGCGAGCCCGAGAAAAGCCAGATCGACCCCGCCTCCGTCATAGAAGTCAAACATCTGATCCTGGGTGATGATCGCATCGGGAAACGCGGAAGCGCCAAAGCTCAACCCACCGGCCGGGGTGCCACCGACAGCGCCCGGCTCGACCGTGGCGATCATCCGACCGGTCACCCCTTCCTCGTCGGTCACCTGCGCGATGACTTCAGGAACACCGATGCCGTAGTTGAGCACGGCCCCTTCGCGCAGCTCCAGCGCGGCCCGGCGGGCGATGACCTTCTTGGCATCGAGCTTGCGGACCGCCGACGCCTCGCAACCGCGCTCGCCGCGCCCGCAAAAGGCCGGATTGAAGAGTTCGGAGAAGGTCTGCATGTGATCCTCTCCGTCGGCGACGACCACGGCATCCACCAGAATGCCCGGAATTCGAACCTTTTGCGGGTCGAGGGCTCCGTGCTCAACGACCTGCTTGACCTGAACGATGACCTTGCCGCCCATGTTGGTCACCAGCTGCGCCGCAGCCAGATTCTCAAGGATGAGACACTCATCCTCCATCGTGATGTTGCCATGGGTATCGGCAGTGGTGCCGCGCAGCAGCGCCACGTTGGCATCGATCCGCTTGTAGAAGAGATACTCTTCGCCGGCGATCTCCATCACCGAAACCAGATCGTCTCTGGTGACCGAGTTGATCTTGCCGCCCTCAATGCGCGGGTCGACAAAGGTCCCGAGCCCGACATGCGTGAGCGTACCAGGCTTGCCGGCGGCGCTGTCGCGGATCATGTGGGCGATCACCCCTTGCGGGAAATTGTAGGCCTCGATTTCCTCGCGAACCGCCAGATCCTGCAATTTCGGGATAAGGCCCCAGTGACCTCCGATCGCACGCCGAACCATGCCGGGATGAGCGAAATGATTGTTCGCCCTGTCCTTGCCGTCGCCCTGCCCCGCAGTGAAGTACAAATCCAGATTCTTCGGAGATCCTGTCTTCAGAAAGCGGTTCTTGATCGCGATTTCGACCTTCTCCGGGACGACAGCTCCAATGAAACCTCCCAAGATAACCCGATCGTTATCTTCTATCAGCTCAGCCGCTTGCTCCGCGGTCAATATTCTTACTTGCATTGCTCGACCACTTATTGGAAGGCGCGCAATTTTGTTTCGAAAGCGCCTTTGTTTTTCAAAGCAATGCTAGGTACCTTCGCTTCACGAGGAAACAGACAAACATCCAAAATAGAATTCCGCAAACGGGACAATTGTCCCGCTGCAACAACAATTCCGCCCCCCCTCAGCTCTCCTCTTCATCGATCTCGCGGGTACGTCGGATCAGGAAATCCTTGAAATTGGTGCATGACAGCGGCATCTGGCGCCGCTGGCGGTAGTAGAGATTGAGCTCGAACTCCGCATCGAGATAATCGCCGAGGATGGCCACCAACCGGCCGTCGGCCAGTTCAGAACGCAGGATGTTGTGCGGCAGGTAGGCCACCCCACCTCCCTTCAGCGCCACTTCCTTGATGAATTCGCTGTCCTCAACCTCAACCGTCTGGGCGATGTTCACCGCCGAGTATTCGCCCCCCTCGTGGAACACCCACTTGTTGCCTCCAACCAGCGTACTGGCAAACAGACAGTTGTGACGGCCCAGATCCTCCGGCACGGTCGGCATGCCGTAGCGGCTGGCATATTCCGGCGAACAGCAGGCGACCAGCGGATAGCGCAGGAGCGAGCGGCGTATCAGAAGACTGTCTTTCTCCTGAAAGCCGTCATAGATCGCTTTGGCGCGGATAACGAAATCGACCTTCTCGACCATGTCGACCTCGTAGGCCGTCTCGATCACACGGAAATTCACCTGCGGATGCGCGAGCAGATATTCGCCGACGATGCGGCTCAGAAACCGCTTGGCATAGAGCGGGGTGGAGGCGATGACGATCGTTCCGCGCTCTTCCTGCCCGAAGCGCTGAAGCTCCGAGAAGATGTCCTCGATCTCCGCATTGACGCTATTGAAGCGGTTGTAGAGATGCTGCCCCGGCTCAGTCGCAACCACCTTGCGGGTCGAGCGCTTGAGAAGGCTAACCCCCAGCTTTTCCTCCAGCTCGATGATCCAGCGGCTCCCGGCACTGGGGGAAATGCCATAGAGGCGGGCGGCATCGGAAAAAGATCCGGTACGCACGACATTGAGAAAATAGACCATCTTGTCGAGCATGGCGCAATCTCTCCTGCGGGCAGGCAAATCGATAAATCTCCTGAGATTTCAGGAGCAACGACCGAAAAGGGGGAGCGCTGGCGGCAGAGATGAGGCGGGGAGGTTTGGGGCTCGCCAAGGCCATGAGGAACTTTTCTTCCCCCCCATGAGCCAGAGTGCGCACGAGGGCCAATCCCATTTCGGCATTTGTGTTTTGCTGACCCGTCTATAACCATCTGCCCCCCTTTCATGTCAATAATTCGAGCCGCGGCATGTGTGCACGTATAAACGCCGTGAGGCACAAAAATAGAAGATCGAATTATGTTAAAAGACAAAATCTGCATCGTAACCGGCGGAGCTCAGGGCATCGGGCGCTGTATCGCGGAGGTATTCGCGGCTGAGGGCGCGAAGAAGGTCTTTGCTTGCGACATGAACATGGACATAATGTCCGACTATGAAAACAGATTTTCGAACATCGAAGCCGTCGAACTCAACGTTTGCGACCGAGATGCAATTTCTGCGTTCGTCACCGATGTGAAGGACACGTACGGAAGAATCGACGTCCTGGTGAACAATGCCGGCATCACCCGTGACAATCTGCTTGCGAAAATGAGCGAGAAGGATTGGGACATGGTGGTCGACGTGAACCTCAAGGGCGTGTTCAACATGACCCAACACGTCTCGCCGGTCATGATCGAGAACGGCGCAGGCTCTATCATCACCATGTCCTCCGTCGTCGGCACGGACGGCAATATCGGCCAGACCAACTACGCCGCCACCAAGGCCGGCGTTATCGCGATGACCAAGAGTTGGGCCAAGGAGTTCTCCCGCAAGGGCGCCCAGGTGCGCGCCAACTGCGTTGCACCCGGCTTCATCAAGACACCGATGACCAAGGATCTGCCGGAAAAGGTCATTGCCTACATGGAAGGCAAGACCCCTCTCGGCCATATGGGCGAACCTGAAGACATCGCGCAGGCCGCGCTGTTCCTCGCCAGCGACCGTGCCCGTTTCATCACCGGCCAGTTGCTGAAGGTCGATGGCGGCCTGGTGATCTGAAGCGCCACCGCCAACAGCCGCCTTTCACATTGGAGGCGCGATCGACGCCGCGACAAGCGACGCTCCGGGCATGCTTTTGGGATCCCCGCCGCAAGGACCAGTCAACGGCTCCGAAGCCAATTGAAGATCCACCGAGATCCTCAATTGGCCAATCGGAAGCGGCGCTCCTCCAATCAGCAAAGCCCGGACCACGCGGCTGCCGCGGTACGGATCATGACGTGCCGACAGCAGCTCGCTGGTCAAACAATGGGCTGAGGCGGGATCTGGGGTATTTTCTGTCGTATCAACTGCCGGACCCGGTGGACCGCCGGAGACGGCTCAACCCCACGCAGATAAATCAGCGAATAGGGCACCACAGCCATGTCCCTTCCCGCGTCCAGGCAGCGAATGCGGCCGCCGAAAGCGTTTGGAGATGCGTAGAAATTGGCTGCGGATCGGGCGATCGGCGCGATCGCGTTGGTTTCGCAGATGATCGCAAGCGTCAAAAGCATCGATGACGTGCTCAGGATACGCTCCGGCGGCCGATAGCCGTTGCGCAGCAGATATGCCTCAACCGTTCGCCGCAGCAGCCCATCCTCCGGCTGCATCACCCAGTCATAAGCCAGACAATCCTCGACCGAAGGGTTCGGATGGCGGGAGAGCGGATGCTCCAGACGAGCAATGAGCGAGACGGGTTCGGGCCCGATTTCATTGAGTGCGACTGCGTGTGTTTCCATCCCGTCAGGCACCCGGCCGATATAGAAATCAAGATCACCGGCCAGCAGCGCATCGCCAAGCCTGTTGCTGGTGTCCACGAGCACCGAAAGCTCGATTTCGGGATAGGTCACGCGCAATTCGCGGATCACCGGCAACACCAGCTGCACGGCAGGCCCCGTCACGCTGCCGATACGCACCGCGCCGCGCTCTCCGCTTTCAATGGCGGCGATTTTCTGCTGCACCGCATCGAGACCGCGCAACGTCTGGCGCGCCTGCTCGGCCAACGCCTTGCCTGCCGCCGTCAGGGTCACACCGCGCGCATGGCGGTTATAAAGACGGGAGCCGACCGTCCTCTCCAGATCGGACAGCAGGCGCGAGGCGGCAGGCTGGGTCATCGCCACCTGCGTGGCAGCGCTGGAAACCTGGCGGGTTTCAGACAGGGCCAGCAACAGCCGCAGCTGCGACAGCCGTAGCCCGCGCCGGATCAACTCGTCGCGAGCGGCAAGACCGCCTTTTGCCGAAGATGCCGTGTCCATATGCGATATACCAAAACTAGTATAACAAAATCGATATTGCGTATTTGATTGTTATAGCCGGAAGGCGCAAAGTGCAACAATTACGGATTCCGGAGGGGAATCCCTGAATATGATCCTGCGGACCGCATCAACGGCGGAACCGACGGGACCGGGAGGAAAAAATGAATTTGACCAGACGCGCCTTCGGCGCGGCCGTTATTTCCATTGCGCTTGCTGCGCCTGCTATTGCGCAGGACAAGGGATATGTCGGCATCGCCATGCCCACCAAGTCGTCCGCCCGCTGGATCGACGACGGCAACAACATGGTGAAACAGTTCGAGGCGGCCGGTTACACCGCCGACCTGCAATATGCCGAAGACGACATCCCCAACCAGCTCGCCCAGATCGAGAACATGATCACCAAGGGCGTGGATGTGCTTGTCATCGCGGCGATCGACGGCACCACGCTGACAAGCGCGTTGGCCAATGCAGCGGCCGCCAATATCAAGATTGTCGCCTATGACCGGCTGATCCGCGACAGTGGCGATGTCGACTATTACGCCACATTCGACAATTTCAAGGTCGGCGTGCAACAGGCCGAAACGCTTGTGGCGGGACTGAAGGAACGGTTCCCCGACGCCCGCCCATGGAACGTGGAGCTGTTCGGCGGCAGCCCAGACGATAACAACGCCTACTTTTTCTACAACGGCGCCATGTCGGTGCTGCAGCCGCTGATCGACGAAGGCCAGGTCGCCATTCCCTCGGGACAACGTGGCATGGATACGGTCGGGACGCTGCGGTGGGACGGCTCGGTCGCGCAGGCGCGGATGGATAATCTGCTCTCCGCCTATTACACCGACCGAAAGGTCAACGGGGTGCTTTCACCCTATGACGGCCTTTCCATCGGCATCATCTCCTCGCTGCAGGGCGTCGGCTACGGCTCAGGCGACATGAAGATGCCGATCATCACCGGCCAGGATGCAGAGGTTCCCTCCGTCAAGGCGATCCTGCGCGGGGCGCAATACTCCACCATCTTCAAGGATACCCGAGAGCTCGCCCGCGTGACCATGGGCATGGTGGACGCCCTGCTCACCGGCGGCACACCGGAGATCAACGACACGAAGACCTATGACAATGGCGTCAAGGTCGTCCCCTCCTATCTGCTGGAACCGGTGCCGGTGACGGCGAAGAACTGGGAGAGCGTGCTGATCGAAAGCGGGTACTACACCCGAGACCAGATCCAGTAGTCCGCCGCCCATCCGCTGCCCCCCATTCCGCGCAGGCGTCCGCAAGGGCGTCCGCGCGGGACGAACCGGGTCGCAGGTCGTCGTTTCAGCTTCGGCTTCTTGAAATCGATCGACAGCCGCCTGGGCTGGGCGCCATGCGTTGCCCCGCCCGGATCCGGCGCGCCGGGGCCCGCCCCGGCTTGCGATGAGCCGCCATAGCCGACCGCGTGCGCCCGACTGTTTGCGCCCGACCGCTTGCGGCGGATCTCTTCGAAAAGACGCGAGACTGTGATGTCACCGATCCTCGAAATGCGAGAAATCACCAAGGAATTCCCGGGCGTCAAGGCGCTCGATCGGGTGACCCTGTCTGTTGACGAAGGCGAGATCCATGCCGTCGTCGGCGAGAACGGGGCGGGCAAGTCCACGCTCATGAAAGTGCTGTCCGGTGTCTATCCGCATGGCAGCTACGAGGGCGAGATCGTCTTTGACGGCGCCCCGCGCACCTTCCGCTCCATCCGCGACAGCGAAGATCTCGGGATCATCATCATTCATCAGGAGCTGGCTCTGATCCCGCTCCTGTCGGTGGCGGAGAACATCTTTCTCGGCAATGAGCGCGCCCATGGCGGCATTATCGACTGGCGCGAGACGCACGAGCGGGCCGTCGAGCTTCTGGCCCGCGTCGGCCTGAAGGAGAACCCGGAGACCATCGTCGAGCAACTCGGCCTCGGCAAGCAGCAGCTGGTCGAGATCGCCAAGGCGCTTTCGAAGAACGTTCGTCTCCTGATCCTCGACGAGCCGACCTCGTCGCTGAACGAGAGCGACAGCGAGAAGCTTCTGGATCTACTCGTCGACTTTCGCGCCAAGGGCATCACCTCGATCCTCATCTCGCACAAGCTGAACGAGGTCTCGAAGGTCGCCGACACGATCACCGTACTGCGCGACGGGGCGACGGTGGCGCGCATGGCATGTGCCGACGGTGTCGACGAGGACGAGATCATCCGCAACATGGTCGGCCGGTCGCTCCAGGACCGCTATCCGCCGCGCGGGCCGGGTGAGCCCGGCGAGATCGCGATGGAGGTCCGCAACTGGACCGCTTGCCACCCCCTCCACCCCGGACGGCGGGTGGTCGACGACGTCAGTTTCCATGTCCGCAAGGGCGAGGTCCTGGGCATAGCCGGGCTGATGGGGGCCGGGCGAACGGAACTCGCCATGAGCCTCTTCGGCCGGAGCTATGGCCGCGACATCTCCGGCGAGGTCGAGATCAACGGCCGGCCCGCCGACGTCTCCACGGTGCAGCGGGCCATCCGCTCCGGCATCGCCTATGCCACCGAAGACCGCAAGACCTATGGCGTCATCCTCGACGACACCATCCGGCGCAACGTGCCGCTCGCCAACCTCCCCGCGGTTGCTCGAAACGGCATCGTGGAGCGCCACCGGGAGGCGGAAGTGGCCGAAAGCTATCGCGACCGGCTGGCGATCAAGTCCGCCTCGGTCGAACAGGCCGTTGTCGACCTGTCGGGCGGCAACCAGCAGAAGGTCGTGCTCTCCAAGTGGCTCTTTGCTGATCCGGACATCCTGATCCTCGACGAGCCGACCCGGGGCATCGATGTCGGCGCGAAATTCGAGATCTACACCGTAATCCGCGACCTCGCCGCCCAGGGCAAGGCGATCATCGTGATCTCGTCGGAACTGCCGGAACTGCTGGGGATTTCAGACCGCATCTACGTGATGAGCGAAGGCCGGTTCGTGGGTGAGATGCCAGCGGCCGAAGCGAGCCAGGAGAAGATCATGGCAAGGATTGTCCGTTCCGCAGCGGAGACGGGAGCACAGGCATGAGCGACACGACAACCCCCATCCGCCTGTCGAGCGCCAGATCAGGCGAGAGCGCAGCCGCCCCCAGGTCGGGCTGGCATTTCCTCAAAGGTCACCTTCGCGAATACGGCATCCTCATCGCGCTGGTCGTCATCATGGCCTTCTTTCAGGTCGCGACCGACGGGATCCTTCTGAAGCCCGTGAACCTGACCAATCTCATCTTGCAGAACTCCTACATCGTCATCATGGCGGTGGGCATGCTGCTGGTGATCGTGTGCGGGCACATCGACCTTTCCGTCGGCTCCGTGCTGGGCTTCATCGGGGCGCTGGCGGCGGTGATGATCGTGCAGTGGGACATGCCGTGGCCGGTAGCGAGCCTTCTGTGCCTGGGCGCGGGCGCGCTGATCGGCATGGCCCAGGGCTTCTGGGTCGCCTATTTCCGCATTCCTTCCTTCATCGTCACGCTTGCCGGCATGCTGGTCTTCAAGGGGTTGACGCTGTGGCTTCTCGCCGGTCAGTCCGTCGGCCCCTTCCCGCCCCATTTCAGGCTCATCGCCTCCGGCTTCGTACCCGACATCTTCGCTGGCGAGCACCTGAACCTGTTTTCGCTTCTCATCGGCATCGCGGTGGCCGGCCTGCTGCTGTGGCTCGCCATGCGCACCCGCGCCCAGCAACGCAGCGTCGGTGCGGAGGTCGAGCCCTTCGCCTTCTTCGCCGCGCGAAACCTGCTGATCTTCGCAGCCCTCGTCTACATGTCATGGCTCATGGCGGGGTTTCGCGGACTGCCAAACGTCTTCGTCGTCATGGCGCTCTTGATCGCGATCTACGCCTTCCTGACCAACCGCACGACCTTTGGCCGCCGCATCTATGCCATTGGCGGCAACGAGAAGGCGGCGTCCCTATCGGGCATCAACTCCAAGCGCCTGACTTTCCTGACATTCGCCAACATGGGCATGCTGGCCGCGCTCGCGGGGCTTGTCTTTGCCGCCCGCCTCAACACGGCAACGCCGAAGGCCGGTGTCGCCTTCGAGCTCGATGTGATCGCGGCCGTCTTCATCGGGGGCGCCTCCATGTCCGGCGGTGTCGGTACGGTCGTCGGCGCCGTGGTGGGCGCCTTCATCATGGGGGTCATGAACAACGGCATGTCGATCCTCGGCATCGGCATCGACTGGCAGCAGGTCATCAAGGGGCTCGTCTTGCTGGCCGCGGTGATCTTCGACGTCCTGAACAAGCAGAAGGGGTGAAGCCATGCTGCTGTCCCAATACTCTCGGGCGGATGGAACTCCGCAGATCGTCGTTCGCGAGGGAACAGAAGCCTATGAGGTGAAAACCGACCTGTGCCTCTACGCGCTCGCGCGCGACTGCATCGATACGGGCCAGCCGCTGCGCGAGCGGATCGCCGCGCTCGGCGTCCGCGACGCGGTGGACATCGAGGCGCTTTACGCATCCGGCAGACTTCTGCCGCCGGTGACCCATCCCGACCCTGCGCATCTCCACATGACCGGCACCGGGCTCACGCATCTGGGATCGGCGTCTACGCGTGCGGAAATGCACAAGGCAGCGCAAGAGCACGAGACCGACAGCATGCGGATGTTCCGGCTGGGTGTGGAGGGCGGCAAGCCTGCGAACGGTGCGGCCGGGGTGCAGCCGGAATGGTTCTACAAGGGCAACGGTTTCTCGCTCGCAGCTCCTGGCGCCCCGCTGGAAGCGCCCGAATTCGCCGAGGACGGCGGCGAGGAGCCGGAAATCGCCGGGATCTATCTCATCGCGCCGGATGGAACGCCGGTGCGGCTGGGCTGGGCGCTGGCAAACGAGTTTTCCGATCACGTCATGGAACGGCGCAACTACCTCTATCTCGCCCATTCCAAACTGCGCCCCGCGGCCATCGGCCCGGAACTCTTGATCGGCGAGCTGCCGCAAAGTGTCGAGGGCCTCTCGCGCGTCAGGCGGGGCGACGAGACGATCTTCGAACAGCCGTTCCTTTCGGGCGAGGCCAACATGAACCATTCGCTGGCGAACCTGGAACACCACCATTTCAAGTACCGGCTGTTCCGCCAGCCGGGCGACGTGCACATCCACATGTTCGGAACGGCAACGCTCTCCTTCGCCGCAGGGATCACCCCGCGCGACGGCGACGTTTTCGAGATCGAGGCGGGTCCCTTTGGCCTGCCCCTGCGCAATCCCCTGTCCTTCACGCCGCTCGCAAGTCCCGAGCCGCGCATCGAAATCCGCACGCTGTGAGTGACCCGATGCCTTTTCAACCGGCGGCATGGCCCCGCAAACTCAGATCGCAGGAATGGTACGGCGGCACGTCGCGCGACAACATCTATCATCGCGGCTGGCTGAAGAACCAGGGCTACCCGCACGACCTGTTCGACGGCAGGCCGGTGATCGGCCTGCTCAACACCTGGTCGGAACTGACGCCCTGCAACGGCCATCTGCACGAGCTGGCGCAGAAGGTGAAGGCAGGCGTCTGGGAGGCTGGCGGATTTCCGCTGGAGGTGCCGGTTTTCTCGGCCTCGGAGAACACGTTCCGTCCGACCGCCATGATGTACCGCAACCTCGCCGCCATGGCGGTGGAAGAAACGATGCGCGCCCAGCCGATTGACGGGGCGGTTCTGCTGGTGGGGTGTGACAAGACCACGCCGTCGCTGCTGATGGGTGCGGCCTCCACCGACATCCCCTCCATCGTCGTCTCAGGCGGCCCGATGTTGAACGGCTGGTTCCGGGGCGAGCGGATCGGATCAGGCACGGCGCTGTGGCAGATGTCGGAGGACATAAAGGCGGGCAAGATCAGTCGGGCGGATTTCCTGGAGGCCGAACAGGCGATGAACCGGTCTTCGGGCACCTGCAACACCATGGGCACGGCCTCCTCCATGGCCTCCATGGCCGAGGCATTGGGAATGGCGCTGTCCGGCAATGCCGCCATTCCCGCCGTCGATGCCCGCCGACGCGTGATGGCGCAAATGACGGGACGGCGCATCGTGCAAATGGTCAAGGACGACCTCAAGCCCTCCGATATTCTCACCAGGCAGGCGTTTGAAAACGCGATCCGCACCAATGGCGCGATCGGCGGCTCAACCAATGCGGTGATCCACCTTCTGGCGCTTGCCGGCAGGGCCGAGGTGCCGCTGACGCTCGACGACTGGGACCGCCTCGGTCGCGACGTGCCGACCATCGTCAACCTGATGCCGTCGGGCGACTATCTGATGGAGGAGTTCTTCTATGCCGGTGGCCTGCCCGTCGTCTTGAAGCGCCTCGGCGAGGCCGGGATGCTCAATCGCGAGGCGCTAACGGTGTCGGGCAAATCCATCTGGGAAGAGGTCAAGGATGCGGAGAACCGGAACGAGGATGTGATCCGACCGGCGGAGCGGGTGCTGACCTCGTCGGGCGGGATCGCCGTGCTGAAGGGAAATCTGGCGCCGGATGGCGCGGTGATCAAGCCTTCTGCCGCCTCCCCCCACCTGATGAAACACCGCGGCCGCGCCGTCGTGTTCGAGGATATCGACGCCTACAAGGCGCAGATCGACGACGAGGCTCTCGACATTGACGAGACCTGCGTGATGGTTCTCAGGAACTGCGGTCCGAAGGGATATCCGGGCATGTCGGAAGTCGGCAACATGGGCCTGCCGCCCAAGGTGCTGAGAAAGGGCATCACCGACATGGTGCGCATATCCGATGCGCGCATGTCCGGCACCGCCTATGGCACGGTGATCCTGCATGTATCGCCGGAAGCGGCAGCGGGCGGGCCGCTCGCCATCGTGCGCACCGGCGACATGATCGAGATCGACGTGGAAGCCCGCTCCATCCACCTCGATCTGTCATCCGACGAGATCGCCACGCGCCTGGCCCAATGGCGCGCGCCGGAGGGACCGCCAGCCCAAGGCGGCTACACCCGCCTTTATTACGACAGCGTCGAAGGTGCCGACACGGGTGCCGATTTCATCTTTCTCAAGGGCCGCCGAGGCCGGGAGGTACCACGTGACAGCCACTAGCATCGCGCTTGTCGGCATAGGCAAGATCGCCCGCGACCAGCACGTCCCCGCGCTGGCCGCCTCGCCCGCCTTCGAACTGGCGGCGACCGTCAGCCGATCCGGCGGCGTGGAGGGCGTGGAGAATTTCAACAGCGTCGAGGCGCTCGTCCGCGACCGTCCGGATATCCGCGTCCTCAGCTTCTGCACACCACCGCAGGTCCGTTATCCGGGAGCGCGCGCGGCCCTTGAGGCGGGCTGTCACGTTATGCTGGAAAAGCCGCCAGGCGCCAGCCTGTCGGAAGTGCATGCGCTTGAGGCGCTGGCATCCGACAAGGGCCTGACACTCTTCGCCACATGGCATTCCCGTCACGCGGCCTCGGTCGCGCAGGCAAAAGAGTGGCTCGCCGACAAGGCGGTGAAATCGGTCAGGATCGACTGGAAGGAAGACACCCGCGTGTGGCATCCGGGACAGCGCTGGATCTGGCAGGCAGGCGGGCTCGGCGTCTTCGATCCGGCGATCAACGCCTTTTCGATCCTGACGGAGATACTGCCGGTGCCGGTTCATGTGAGCGGCGCGGAACTGCGGTTTCCGGGCAACTGCGAGACGCCGATCGCGGGAGAGGTGCGCATGGATGGCCCCTGCGGACCGCTGGTCATCGCCGATCTCGACTTTCTCCACGAGGGCGATCCGTTCTGGCGCCAGACCTTCGAGACCGATGGTGGCACGCTCACGCTCGACCAGGGCGGCGCAATCATGGAGATCGACGGGGCAAGGCATGCCGGGGAGGATTGGAAGAAGCCCGGCATCCACGGCGAATATGACGGGCTCTATGCCAAACTCGCCAACCTTCTGAAAGCCGGGGCCTCGGAGGTGGACCTTCGTCCGATGACGCTGGTCGCCGACGCCTTCACACTCGGCCGCCGCCTCGATGCCCCGGACTTCTTCGATCCCGCGCTCCAGGAGACTTGATATGCTGGACAATATCCAACTCAGCGGAAAGCACCTGATCGCAGGCCAATGGGTCGAGGGCGGGACGGAGTTCAAATCGGATCCCGTGACCGGCTCTGCGCGAACGGTCTGTTCGGGCGGTGCGACCGAAATCGACAGGGCGGTCAGGGCTGCGGAACAGGCCTTCGCCACATATGGTTGGAGTGAGCGGGAAACCCGCGCCCGCTTCCTTGAGACCATCGCAGACGAAATCGAGGCCCGGGGCGCCGCCTTGACCGCCCTTGGCGCAAACGAGACCGGCCTGCCGAAAGCGCGTCTGGAGGGCGAGCGGGCCCGCACCACCGGCCAGCTCCGGATGTTCGCAGCCCACATCCGCAAGGGCGACTATCTCGACAGACGCCATGATGTGGCGCTGCCCGACCGCCAACCGCTGCCGCGCCCCGATTTGCGGTTGATCCAGCGCCCTCTCGGCGCCGTCGCGGTATTCGGCGCGTCGAACTTTCCGCTCGCCTTTTCCACGGCGGGCGGCGACACGGCAGCCGCGCTCGCTGCCGGTTGCCCGGTTGTCTACAAGGGACATCCCGCCCACCCGGCCACGGGCGAGTTGGTGGCACGTGCCATCGAAGCGGCGATCGAAGCCCTTTCGTTGCCCGCAGGCACGTTCGGTTTCGTTCAGTCCAACACAAATGAAGCCGGCGAGGCACTCGTGCGCCATCCGTTGATCCGCGCGGTCGGCTTCACCGGGTCCTTTCATGGCGGCAAGGCCCTGTTCGATATTGCCATGTCCCGACCGGAGCCCATCCCGTTCTACGGAGAGCTCGGATCGATCAACCCGGTCTTCGTCTTTCCTGCCGCACTGGCGGCGCGTGGCAGGGAAATCGGCGCCGGTTGGGCCGGGTCGCTCACCATGGGTGTCGGTCAGTTCTGTACCAATCCCGGCATTGTCGTGCTGCCGCAGGGCCCGGATGGCGATGCCTTCCGAGACGCTGCGCTGCGCGCGCTTGACGAAATCGCGCCGCAGCCGATGCTGACCCAAGGGGTCGCAAGAGGATACGCAGACGCCGTTGCCCGCGTTGCCGCAACCGCGCGCCGCTTGACCGAGGCCAAGGTGCCCCCTGCCCGTTGTGGCGCGCCGGTCGTCTTCGAGGTCACGGACACCGAATGGCTGGCAACCCCGGACCTCGCACAGGAGATGTTCGGTCCGGCTGCGATCCTCGTGCGCACCGCGTCACCCGAAACGATGATGCGCGTGGCGAAATCCTTCTCCGGCCAGCTTACGGCAACGGTGCAGATGGACGCAGAGGACACCGAGCAAGCGCGTAATCTGATGCCGGTTTTGGAACGAATGGCGGGACGGATCCTTGCCAACGGGTTCCCGACGGGCGTCGAGGTGGCCGACGCCATGGTGCATGGCGGCCCGTTCCCGGCCTCGACCAATTTCGGTGCGACGTCGGTCGGCAGCCTTGGCATCCGCCGTTTTCTGCGGCCGATTTCGTTTCAGAACCTCCCCGAGGCCCTCTTGCCCGCCGATTTGCGAGACGTCTGAGGAACCGTCTTCGGGGAAGGAATACCGGCGGCGGATGGTCCGTTGCCGGCGGACAGGGCGTGAGGAGGAGAAGCGCCCGAGATCCCAGGGAGGAAATAGCATGAAAACCATTTTGACAGCGGTCGCGCTTGCGGCCTTCGGCGCGTCAGCCGCCTTCGCTCAGACCGTGGGCTTTTCGCAGATCGGATCGGAATCGGGCTGGCGCGCGGCTGAGACGACCCTTACAAAACAGCAGGCCGAGGAGCGCGGGATCACCCTGAAGTTCTCCGACGCTCAACAAAAGCAGGAAAACCAGATCGCAGCCATTCGCTCGTTCATTGCGCAGGGCGTGGATGCGATCCTTCTTGCCCCCGTTGTGGCAACGGGCTGGGACAGCGTGCTGAAAGAAGCCAAGGAGGCGGAGATCCCCGTCATCCTGCTCGACCGGCAGGTAAACAGCGACAAATCGCTCTATCTGACGGCGGTCGGATCGGATCTCGTGCATGAAGGCGAAGTCGCAGGCCAATGGCTGGTCGACCATGTCGCGGGCAAGGAATGCCGTGTCGTGGAATTGCAAGGCACCACAGGATCATCGCCGGCGATCGACCGGAAGACCGGGTTTCAGAACGCCATTGCGGGTCACGACAACATCGAGATCGTGCGCAGTCAGACCGGCGACTTCACCCGCGCGCAGGGCAAGGAAGTCATGGAATCCTTCCTGCAGGCTGAAGGCGGCGGGCAGAACATTTGCGCGCTCTACGCCCACAATGACGACATGGCCGTCGGCGCCATTCAGGCCATCAAGGAAGCCGGTCTCAAGCCGGGCGAAGACATTCTGATCGTCTCGATCGACGCCGTGCCGGACATCTTCAAGGCAATCGCGGCGGGCGAGGCCAACGCGACAGTCGAACTGACGCCGAACATGGCCGGCCCAGCCTTCGACGTGCTCAAGGCCTACATGGATGACGGAACCACGCCTCCGAAGTTCATTCAGACCGAGTCGAAGCTCTACACCCGGGCCAACGATCCCGAAGGTGAGTACGAGCGTCGCAAGAACCTCGGTTACTGACACCGGCATGATCGGCGCGGCGCCTTTTCAACGCCGCGCCGACAAGGACAATCCCACACGAAGCGGACAGTTCCGAGATGCTCCTGACCATTCGCTCACTGACCAAGACTTTCCCCGGCACCACGGCGCTTGACGCGGTCGATTTCGACCTGGCGGCTGGCGAGATCCATGCGCTTTTGGGGGAGAACGGCGCGGGCAAGTCCACCCTCATCAAGTGCCTGACCGGAGCCTACAGCCGTGACAAGGGCGAGATCTGTCTGGAGGATCGGCCGATTTCGCCCCGCTCAACCTCAAAAGCGCAGGAGCTGGGCATCGCGACAGTCTTCCAGGAGGTGAACCTGCTGCCAAATCTCACCGTTGCGCAGAACCTCACCTTCGGGCGAGAGCCGACCCGTTTCGGCATGGTCGATACACGGGCCCAGCGGCGGCAGGCGGAAGCGATACTGGAGGGCTACGCGATGGACATAGATGTCTCGCGCAACCTTTCCGACTATTCCGTCGCGGTCCGTCAGATCATTGCCATCGCCCGTGCCGTCGCATTGTCGGGCAAGGTTCTGATCCTTGACGAGCCGACCGCAAGCCTGGATGCGCGCGAGGTAGAAACCTTGTTCGACGTCGTCCGCGGGCTACGGGATCGCGGGCTTGGCATCATCTTCGTCTCGCACTTCCTCGATCAGGTTTTCGCATTGACCGACCGCGTCACCGTTCTGCGCAACGGCCGAAAGGTGGCGAGCGAGCGCACCTGCGATCTCGACCGGATCCGGTTGATCGAGCACATGCTGGGTCATGCGCTGGAAGAGGAAGTCGTGAAACATGGCAAGACCCATGTGAGCGCGGGGCGCAAGCCTGAGCTCCTGCGGTTCAGGAATTATGGTCGCCGCGGACACATCGAGCCTTTCGAATTATCGATCGCAAGGGGAGAGGTGCTCGGCCTTGCCGGTCTGCTGGGCTCAGGGCGGACCGAAAGCGCGGAGCTTCTCTTCGGTGTGGTGGAGGCCCAGGGCGGCACGGCACGGGACGAAAGCGGGCCGTTCGATCTCTCCTCGCCACGCGCGGCCATTGCCGCAGGCTTCGGCTATGCACCGGAAGAGCGCAAGGAAGACGGCATCGTCGCAGATCTTTCGGTGCGCGAGAACATTGCTCTCGCGTTACAGGCCCGCCGAGGCTGGTTCCGCCGTCTTTCGAAATCCGAACAGACCCGGCTGGCGCAAGACTATATCGCCCGCCTCGACATTCGCACCTCGGGACCGGAGCAAGCCGTTGGCGAACTTTCCGGCGGAAACCAGCAGAAAGTCGTCCTCGCACGTTGGCTTGCCATGAACCCGCGCTTCCTCATTCTCGATGAGCCGACACGCGGCATCGATGTGGGCGCGCATGCCGAAATCCTGCGGCTGATCCAGCAGATGACCGCCGACGGCATGTCTGTCCTCATTATCTCCTCCGAGCTCGATGAGCTCATCGCCATATCGGACCGGGTCATTGTGGTCCGCGATCGTCGGCATGTGGCGGAGCTGACGGGACAGGAGATTTCCTCAGACACCATCGTTCGTGCCATCGCCGCTCGGGAGGCCGAAGGGCAGGACATCGGGGAGGAAGCCGCATGATGACCACCTTGCGTCGGATCCTGCCTCAGCTTGTCACCCTGGCTGCGCTCGTGGCCCTCGTGACCCTGTTCTTTCCCGATTTTCTCAAGATCGAGATCGTGGACGGACGCTTTGTCGGACCGGTGATGGATGTCCTGAAGCGCGGTGCGCAGGTCGGGCTTCTCACCGTCGGCATGACCCTGGTCATCGCGACGCGGGGCATCGACCTGAGTGTCGGCACGGTCATGGCGATTGCCGGTGCCGTCGCCGCCTGGTCGATCACACATGGCGCGACACTCGGCGAAACGTTGGCGCTGGCCCTGCTGGCGGGGGGCGCCGCAGGGCTTTGGAACGGCTGTCTCGTCGCTTTCGTAGGGATCCAGCCGATTGTGGCCACCCTGATCCTGATGACCTCCGGCCGCGGCATCGCCCAACTTGTGACAGAGGGACGGATCCTCACCTTTTCCAACGAAGGTCTGGCGTTCTTCGGGTCCGGCAATCTGCTCGGCATCCCCACGCCTGCGGTGATCTGGTTCGCGACGGCGCTCGGCCTCGCCCTTCTCATGCGGCGCACGGCCCTGGGCCTGTTGATCGAAGCGGTCGGCGTGAACCGGTCCGCATCTGCGCTTGCCGGCGTCAATTCCACAATCCTGCTGATCGCGGTTTACGTTGCCTCGGGCCTGTGCGCAGGCCTCGCAGGCATCATTTCGGCGGCCGACATCCGCGGTGCGGACGCCAACAACGCCGGCCTCTGGCTGGAACTCGATGCGATCCTGGCGGTGGTGATCGGCGGCAACTCGCTGCTGGGCGGGCGCTTTTCCATTGCCGCCTCCCTGCTCGGCGCCCTCATCATCCAGACCATCGACACCGGCATCCTGCTGGCGGGTTTCCCTTCCGAATACAACCTCGTCATCAAGGCCGGGCTGGTGCTCATCATTCTTGTGCTGCAAAGCCCGAACCTCGCGCATCAATGGCATGGCCTGAAGGGGGCAATCCGAGACCGACGCGCAGAGCTTCCCCTATCCGTGAAGGCACCCGGACAATGAACCCGCGCCTCTATCCTCTCATTGCGACGATCGCGATTTTCCTGATCGCATGGGCCATATGCGTGATGCAGTTCCCCTACATGCTCTCCACACGCGTGATCGGCAACCTGCTGACGGACAACGCCTATCTCGGCATCGTCGCAGTCGGCATGACGATCGTGATCCTCTCTGGAGGGATCGACCTTTCCGTCGGCTCCGTCATCGCCTTCTCCGGTGTTTTCATTGCCGTGATGCTGCGCGACACGAGCCTTCATCCCGTGATCGTCTTCATGTTGCTGCTCGCTGTCACAACCGGTTTCGGCGCGGCCATGGGCGGTCTTATCCACGCGCTCGCCATGCCGCCTTTCATCGTGACACTGGCCGGAATGTTCCTCCTCAGAGGGCTGGCCTACATCCTGACCATCGATTCCGTTCCTATCGATCACGCCTTTTATGGCTCCCTCGATAGCGCCTACTGGCTGATGCCCGGAAAAGGCCGGCTTACCCTGATCGGCGCAGCAATGCTGGTTGCGGTTGCGCTCGGCATGATCGTGGCCCATCGCACCCGCTTCGGCGCATCCGTGCTCGCACTTGGCGGGGGCGATGCAACGGCACGATTGATGGGCGTTCGCGTCGGACGCACGACAGTCGCGATCTACGCTTTTTCAGGCTTCATGGCCGGGCTTTCGGGGATCGTCTTCTCGATCTACACCAAGTCCGGCTACCCGCTTGCCACTGTGGGAACGGAACTGACCGCGATTGCGGCCGTCGTCATCGGCGGGACCCTCCTGACGGGTGGAGCGGGCTTCGTTTTCGGTACGCTGATCGGTGTGCTGACCATGGGGCTGATCCAGACCTACATCGTCTTTGACGGCACATTGTCGAGCTGGTGGACCAAGATCATCATCGGCCTGTTGTTGCTGGCGTTCATTCTGCTCCAGAAGAGCCTTCTGCGCCTTTCCACCATCGGCGGATCATCGGTAGCGAGGCAGTGACATGACGGAGGTTTTTGACGATCGCCCCTGCGAACTGGGCGAGGGCGCCTTCTGGCACCCGGAGCGGCGGCAGTTCTTCTGGTTCGACATCCTGGGACGCAAGCTGTTATCTCGCACCGCGGAGGGCCCTGTAAGCTGGGATATGGGCGAACACGCCTCCGCAGCCGGGTGGATCGACCGGGATGGTCTCATCGTCGCAAGCGAGACGGGGCTTTATCGGTTCGACATCCCGACCGGCGAGCGCACACGCCTGGCCGCACTGGAAGAAGACCGTCCTCAGAACCGCTCCAATGACGGGCGCGCCGATCCGATGGGAGGCTTCTGGATCGGCACGATGGCGAAAGAGGCCGAGCCGGAAGCCGGCGCGATCTACCGCTTCCATGGCGGCAAGATCCACCGGCTTTTCGACGGGATTTCCATTCCGAACGCGATCTGTTTCACCCCGGACGGACGACGGGCCTACTATGCGGACACGGCGCGCCGCAAAATCTGGACCGTGGCACTCGATGCGGCGGGCTGGCCATCCGGCAGTCCGCAGATTTTCGTCGATCTGCGAGAGGAAGGGCTGAACCCTGACGGTGCCGTGATCGACGCGCAGGGCGCGCTATGGAATGCGCAGTGGGGCGCAGGCCGTGTCGCCCGCTACCTCCCCGATGGTCGGCTCGACCGCACGATTGACATCCCCGCGCGCAACGCCTCCTGCCCCTGCTTCGGCGGCACCGCGTTTAACCGTCTCCATGTCACATCGGCGCGGGAAGGATTGACGGATCCAAAGCCGGACGACGGTCGCACCTTCATCCTTGATCCGGGCGTGAAGGGATGCGCCGAACCGCGCGTGACCCTCTGATGGACCGCGATATCTTCGGTGTCCTTCCCGACGGGCGGGAGGTGGAGCGCATCCGGCTTACAGCCGGAAAGCTTGAAGCGTCGGTTCTGACCTGGGGTGCAACCGTGCAGGATCTGCGCCTGGCCGGACGGCCCATGGTCATCGGCGCAGATCACCTTGATGCCTACCTTGGCGACCTGCTCTATGCAGGCGCAATCGTCGGTCGCTTTGCCAATCGGATCGCGGGGGCGCGGTTCAACCTGGACAACACCACCTTTCACACCGACCCGAACTTCCGAGCGCGCCACACCCTTCACGGCGGACACGGCGGCACAGGCGAGCAGCTGTGGAGACTGGATCGCGCAACGACCGATCAGGTGCGCCTGAGCCTGTGTCTGCCCGATGGGCATATGGGCTTCCCGGGTGAGCTGACCGTCGCCGCCACTTATTCTGTGGAACCGCCAGCAACTCTGCGCATCCGGATCGAAGCGCGCACGACGCGCGCCACGCCATGCAGCTTCGCCCATCACGGCTATTTCACCCTTGATGGGAGCGGCGACATCAAACGTCATCGCCTGACTGTCGCGGCGGACCATTACCTGCCCGTGGACCAGGACCTGATCCCGACGGGGCAGATCGCCAGTGTAGAGGGCACCGCCTTCGACTTTCGCAAGCCGCGCGAGATCGGAAGCTTCGGTTACGACCATAATTTCTGTCTGAACGACAGCGACGGGACATTGCGCGACGTCGCTCTGCTTGAAAGCCCCGAAAGCGGCATCTCGCTTGCCGTATCGACCACGGAGCCCGGACTGCAGATCTATGATGGGGGGCATCTGGAAGGAGCGCGCGCCTACGCAGGAACCCCGCTCAAGGCCTGCCCAGGTCTGGCTATGGAAACCCAGGCTTGGCCCGACAGCCCGAACCAGCACCAGTTTCCGCCCTGCATCCTGCGCCCGGGGGCTGTCTACAGAACCGAGACATCCTACCGGTTTTGAAGGCGCGTCCGCGGGAGCGAACGGGCGCTCCGGATCACGACGACGCCTTGCCGGGCGGGAACATCGCCTTTCGCCATCGACACCATCGTCAGACTATCGAGCGCCGTTCATCTGTCCATGGGAACTGCCATGAGACGAATGGCGAGCCGCTCGTCTCTGGTTCTCGATTGCGCGAAACAAAAAACCCCGGCGCCATCGGCACCGGGGTTCGCTTTTTCCTTGAGGACAGACTGCAGCCTGTCCACTCGCTCAGAACTTGAAGATCAGGCGCGCCGAGCCGGAGTTTTCGGTGGCGTCCTCGCCAAACTGGCCGGTGTAGTCCAGGCCAAGCGTGGCGTTGTCGGAAACGTCCACCGCGAGCCCCGCGCCCACAACGGCGACATCCTCAGCGATCGGCGCTCCTTCCACCGTGAAGGTCGAGCCACCCGCCAGGCGGTTGGTCGAGGTCGGCGTCGTGTCGCCGAAGGCGTGACGCCAGCCGGCCATCGTCGTGATCCGCGCGGAACGCCCGTCACCATATGTGAACCCGGTCACCGCACGAAGCCCCAGCGTCGTGAAGGTCACGTCGTTGGTCGAGCCGTCGATCGTCAGCGCCGAGGCGCCGCCCGCCTCCGTGTAGCCGTCCGTGTCCGTGGAGACATAGTTCAGCCCCGCAAACGGCTCCAGCTGCAACCACCTGTTCTGGCCGAGCGTGCTCGGGTCGAACAGGTCGAAAACGTAGCCGATCTCGCCGAAGACCTGCGCCGTGCCGGCATTGGTGGAACCTTCGATGTGTTCGGAAACCGCGCCGACCACGACGTTGCGGGTCGTGTCGATGTCGTGCCAGATGTAGCCTGCGCCGCCCGACAGGCGGAAACCGCCCAGCTGCGTGCCTGCGTAGATGCCGACCTGATAGCTGTTGGCATCGCTCGACGAGCCCAGCGCATCGACATCGTAGTTCGACGACTGGTAGCCGAGATAGGCGCCGACGCGGGCCATGCCGACCTGGGTATCGGCACCGAACATGGCGCCGACGGTCGAGCGGTCGACGCTTGCGGTGTTCGCGGTCGCGTCGATGGACCCGATCGAGCCATAGGCCCGCATCCACACCGAATAGGCCTCGCCGCCCAGACCGGCCGCATCGCCGTGGGTTGCGACCGCGATGCCGGGCGCAGGCGCCCCGCCCGCGTCGAAGGCCTGGTTGATACGGTTGACGACGGTGGCACCGGCGACATTGGCGTTTTGCGTCATCGTCCCCTGCATCGAAGCCGTCTGCTCGCCCGAGAGCTGGTTGTAGGCGTTGCGGGCCTGCCCTTCCGACATCCCCGTAATCTCGTGAACCAGCGGATTGGAGCTCGGCGCTCCCTCAAGCGACCGCGACACGGACCGTTGGTTCGGCGTCACCGCCACGCCCGACAGGGCCACGTCGTTACGCGTCAGCGTCACGCCGACCGTCTTGTCCGTGTAGCTCAGCGCCGCGTCGAGATACGCGTAATCCTCGTCGATCGTATCGAACTTGCCGGTCCGCCCGCCATCGGCAGTGAGGATCGTATAGGTGGAGCTGTTGGGCGCGGTGCCGGTCGCGACAATCTTCACAGTTCCCGACAGATTGGCCGTGCCCGTCACATGAACCTGGGAGGCGACATCCTTATCGAAATCGACCCCAGTGGCGAGGCTGCCGTCACTTGCGATTACAAGGTCACCATCGATCGTCAGGGTTCCCAGGCTGTTTCTCAACCCCGCGCCAGCGACCAATCCTCTGCTGCCGACCGTAACGTTGCCGATCACCGTGCCGGAACCCGTGAGGCCGGCCACGCCATCCGACGCGCTCACCTGGAAGCTTGTATCGGCGCTGCCGAGCGATCCCATGACGTAGAGGCCACCACGAGAAACCCTCACATCGCCGCCAAAGCCGGAATTGTCGCCGGTCAGGACAAGAAAACCGTCCCCCACCTTTTCCAGGGTCGGCACCGACCTGGCCGACGGGACCAAAGCAATGCCGCCGCTTGAGACGGACAGAACCGATCCAATCGTGACGGTGGCTCCACTATCGACGTTGATATAGCCGGTGGAGCCGGCATGCGGGGCAATTTCCAGCGTGCCTCCGGTCAACTCATAACCGTCGGTCTTGAACTGCAGCGTATCAAAGGCCTGCGTGCCGTCCACGGTCACCGTACCGGCCGTGCCGGAGAAAACCGCGACGGAGCCGACATAGGACCCGTTGATCTCCGCCTCGCCGGGCTTGCCTGTCCAGTTGGTGCCGGCACGCGACCATGTGCCCGAACCGCCGTCGACCGTGCCGTTGCCGGTCGCATCCGCGCCATCCCAGAACTGCAGCATCTGGCCGTCGGCCAGCACCACCATGTTGACCTGGCCATTGATGCCGGTTTGCAAGGTGCCGATGGCACCGCTGACACCGGTGACATTGACCGCGCCGTAGGCGCCCGAGAGCGTGCCACCATACTGGTAGAGCTGGTAATAGCCGGCGGACCCGGCCGTTGCATTGAGCGTGCCGCCAAGCTTCAGGTCGCCGCCGACCTTGACGAGATCGTTCGACGCTCCGCCGACGACGCCGGCCTGGCCGAGTTCGAACGTGGACGTGGAACCGCTGTCCAGCGTGAGATTGCCGTTGATCGTCAGCGTGCCGGGGCTGTTGCCCGCCGACAGGGTGGTGCCGGAGGAGAGCTGGACATCCCCGCCGATCGTGCCGGAGCCGCCGAGGGTGCCATTGACAATTTCCAGCGAACCGGTGAAGCCGGAGCCGTCTCCGTTGACGAGAAGCGTGCCGCCGAACTGATACAACTCGCCACTGCCGGAGAGATCCCCCGAAAGCGTAAGGGTCTTGCCGTCCGTAATTGCCAGGCTGGAACGCGCGCCGGACGCTACGTCGATGGCGTTGGTAAGGGTCGTTGACCCGGTGACCCCCAGCGTGCCGGTGCCGCCAAAAGCGAGGTCGCCGCTACCCAGATTGTCCCGGCTCGCAATCGACAGAGAACCTGCGGAAATCGTCGTGGTGCCGCTGTAGGTGTTGGTGCCGGAAAGAATGAGCTGGCCGCCTCCGCGCTTGATCAGATTGCCCATACCTCCGATGTCGCCGTCTGCCTTAAGCCACGTGCCGTCGACATTGATCGTGCCGGAGCCGCCGTCCACCAGAACGATGTTGTTATCGACAAGGACGGCCTCGCTTGCGTCCAGATAGAGCGTAGCGTCGTCCAACCTCAACGCACCGGCGCCCAGGTTGCTATCGCTCTCGATCACCAACGTGCCGCCGCGGACAGTGGTCGTGCCGCTATAGGTGTTGGTGCCGCTCAGCACCACGACGTGATCGCCGGCAATTTCCAGATCGCCGCTGCCGGAGATCGTGTTGTCGAGCGTGAAATCAGCATCCGTTTCGAGCGACAACGCCCCGGAAATGTCGATGCCGCCGACGAGGGTGCCGCCGGACTGAAGTGTCAGCGTGTTGTTGCCCCCGGTGAATTCGAGCGCGTAGCCACGCGTCGAGCCATCGCCCGACAGGCCGCCGAAAATCTTGCCGGAATTGGTGACCGTCAGGTCGGAGCCCTTGATGCCGCTGCCGCCCGCACCAAACGCCCCACCGGAACCGCCCACACCGCCAACAATAATTGCGCCAGCCTCGTTGACCACAGTCACACCGGAGGCCGTGGTGTACAGGCCGACGCCGCCGTCGCCGCCACCGCCCGCAGCACCGCCTGGGGAGGCGCCGGAACCGCCTTGACCGCCCGTGCCGCCCGTTATCGTCGCGCTGTTGGTGATCGTTGCAGCGCTATCCACAACAACGCCGTAACCGCCCTCGCCGCCGCCGCCGCCCCCGCCGCCGCCCGCGTCGGAAACTGAGCCGCCGTTTTCGCCATCGCCGCCGTCACCGCCCGACACATCGCTCGAAATGCTTGTCGCGGATCCAACCGACTGACCGTGCGTCCCGCCGGTTCCGCCAGCCCCACCTGCGCCTCCATTTCCATCTGTATGGGGACCGCCGGCTCCGCCAGCCAGACCTCCGGCCCCGCCACCACCTCCACCGCCGGCGCCGTCGTTCAAAAAGCTTCCGGGAGCCGCGCTGCCGCCGCCGCCAGCATTGCCGACTTCGCCGCCGGTCCCGCCAACGCCACCGGCCGAACCATAGCCCACCCCGCCTTGTCCGCCATTACCGCCCGCGGCATAGGCCGCGCCGCCGGCCGCGAGCGTGACGACGAGCGCGGTGGTGAGCAGAAGCTGCGCGCGCCGGCGTCCGTGCGATGATCCCGGCGCCCGGCTTCCACCGCCCGCCGCCCCAGTTTCACCCTCGCCCAAATGCCAAATTCCGCGCATGTTTCTTGCCCCTCAAGCCAATCAGAATCACAGACTGGCGATCCGGCGCACCGTTGGCGGAAGCACTCGAATAGACCATCTGCAAGCTGACCTTGATTAGAGAGCTTTAAATGCGCTGTCAAAATGGAACGGACAACCTAACGTTGATAGAATATCCGTCATAATAATAGCGTCTTATTCATGTATATATCCGTTAATATCATATAATATTATGCGAGATTGATATCCATCAATATGATTATACATTTATCGCTGGTTTCTTTTGGAATTATCATTTCAATAAGTTTCGTATTCCGGTGACCGCAAGGAAGTTCCGCTAACAGCTAAGCCGCAGGTTGGGAAACGACAACTTCCGACAATCCGATTGTTGCCGGAATGACGCAAATGTATATTTAAATCATAAATATGGCGCACGCCCTCCACAGGGCACGGCAGCGGGAAAGCCTCGCAAATAATCTGCGCATTAATTCGGTTTTCCGGCCAACCGTGGTTTTTCAGCACCACACGAGCCCCGTGTCTGCCCCAAACCTCCTCGCGACGCAACGCGCGAATTTCGTTCAATGGCCGACTGCGCAAGAAGTCGATCGATATGCGTGAGAACGTCCATAACGTTTCGGCCCACGCAGGCCCGCCACGGCCCATGTTCGAAGCGACTGTCATTGATCAATGATCCCGGTATTCACCTCCCGCTTCCAACGGGCATTTTGATCAGCCGACCACTTGGATCGCTCCCGACAGTCATGACGAGCGGAAAAGACGGACAGAAAGAAACCCTCCCCTTGCGGCAGGCGCGCCATAGGCGTTTGATAGTTATGCTGAGTCTCAGTTTTCTCAACGTGAGTAACCCGAGGGCGCATCGGCAATGCCCACATTGGCTTTGAGTGGATTGGCTTTAAGTGGAAAGGTCGTGGCGATCCGCGGCGCGGTGGTGGACATCGCCTTTGCCGGAGGTGGTCTGCCGGCCATCAATGACGCGCTGATCATCGAGAACCCGGATCGCGGAGCCGTGCTCGTCGAGGTTCAGGCCCACCTCGATGGTCAAACGGTGCGCAGCATTGCCTTGCAGGCGACGGCGGGGCTCAGGCGGGGCGATGATGTAACCCGCTGTGGCCACCCGCTTGAGGTTCCCGTCGGCACCGCGGTTCTCGGGCGGCTTCTCAACGTGGCGGGCGAAGTCGGCGACGCGCTTGAGCCGCTGGCGGAGAAGACGCCGAAACTTCCGATCCATCGTTCTCCACCGGACTTCAGCGCCGAGGATGGACGAACGGATCTCTTTCGCACGGGCATCAAGATCATCGATCTGCTGACCCCTCTGGCGCGCGGCGGCAAGGCCGCGATGTTCGGCGGCGCAGGCGTGGGCAAGACCGTTCTGGTGATGGAACTGATCCACGCAATGGTCGCGGGTTACGAGGGCATTTCGGTTTTCGCGGGCGTTGGCGAACGCTCGCGCGAGGGCCACGAGATGCTGAGCGACATGCGCGAAAGCGCGGTGCTGGAGCGCACCGTGCTCGTCTACGGGCAGATGAACGAGCCGCCCGGCGCGCGCTGGCGGGTGCCGATGACGGCGCTGACGATTGCGGAGTCCTTTCGAGATGACGAGCATCGCGACGTGCTCCTTCTCATGGACAACGTCTTTCGCTTCGTTCAGGCGGGTTCGGAGGTGTCCGGGCTTTTGGGCCGGATGCCGAGCCGGGTGGGCTACCAGCCGACGCTGGCGAGCGAGGTCGCGGCCCTTCAGGAGCGTATCGCCTCCGCCAACGGCCATTCGATCACCGCCATCGAGGCAGTCTATGTGCCCGCCGACGATTTCACCGATCCGGCGGTAACCACCATCGCCGGCCACGTGGATTCCATGGTCGTGCTGTCACGCGCCATGGCCGCAGATGGCATGTATCCCGCCATTGATCCGATCGCGTCGTCCTCCATCCTGCTCGATCCGCTGGTCGTGGGCGAGGAACATGAGCGCGTGGCCAACGAAGTCCGCCGCACCATCGAGCACTACCGCGAATTGCAGGACGTAATCTCGCTTCTCGGCATGGAGGAGCTGGGACAGGAGGACCGGCTTCTGGTGGAGCGCGCCCGTCGGCTGCAACGGTTCCTGACCCAGCCTTTCACGGTGACGGAGGCCTTCACGGGGATTTCCGGTTGCTCGGTGCCGCTTGAAGACACGCTGGAAGGCTGCAGGGCGATCCTTTCCGGCGAGACCGACGACTGGGACGAAAGCTCGCTCTACATGATCGGCACTCTGGAGGAGGCCCGCGCGAAGGAAGAGGCCGCGCGCAAGAAGGGGGCGGCCGAATGAGCGAAGGCCTTCACCTCACCATCACCACCGCGATGGAGGTGCTCGTCGACGCAACGGGCGTCGCCTCCGTGCGGGCGGAAGATGAAAGCGGCGGGTTCGGGATCCTGCCGGGCCACACCGAGTTTCTGACCGTGCTCCCCGCGTCCGTGATGCGATGGCGGGACGAACGTGGCGCGCTCCACTTCTGCGCCTTGCGTGGCGGGATGCTGACGGTGCGCGGCGGATACGATGTCTCGGTTGCCTGTCGTCAGGGGCTTCTGGGAGACGACCTTCACGAGCTGGAAGCGGAAGTGGAGAAACTGCGCGCCGAAGAGAAGGATGCAGCGCGCAATGCGCGGGCCGCCGACATGCGGCTTCACGCCCAGGCTGTGCGTCAGCTCATGCGCTACCTGCGGCCCGGCGATACGGGAAGCTTCGATCACCCGCCCTCCATCGTTGCCGACGCCAGGCAGGACGGGGGCGAGCCATGATCCTGAAAGATCGCGACCACATGGCCGAGGCCGCACGGCGCACGGCGACACGCGAGGAGATGAGCCGAAGGGCGCCCGAACCCTCGCTTGGCAACCGGCTCGGTCAGATCGGCATTCTCGGCTGGGCCATCGTCATGCCGATGCTCATCGGCATTTTCCTGGGGCGCATGGCCGATCGCGGCTTTTCGACCGGCATCTTCTTCACCGCGCCTGCAATCCTGATCGGGGCGGCCATCGGCTTCTACTCGGCCTGGAAATGGATGCACCGCCAATGATGCCTTTTCTCACCTCTCTCCAGACCCTTCCTCCCCTTGCAGGCGGTTTTTTCGGCCTGCTGATGGGCCTTGCGGCGGGGGTACTCCACTTCGCCAGCCTGAAGCGGGTGGCCGAACTTTATACCGGTGGCGGGCCGATCGGGCGCACGCTCGCCCTGCATATCGCCCGCTTCGCGCTGATCGTCGCGGTTCTGGTCCTGCTGGCGCTCATCGGTGCGCTGCCGCTTCTGTCAGGCGCGCTGGGCATCCTCATTGCGCGCGCGCTCGTCCTGCGTTTCACGAAAGAGCCCGCCTGATGGAAAGCCCGCTTGTCCTTGAACCGCTCTTCCATGTGGGGCCGGTGCCGATCACTGCGCCGGTGGTGGTCACGTGGTTCCTGATGCTGGGGCTGGCTTTAGCCTGCAGGCTCGCCACGCGGCGGCTCAGCCTCCTGCCCGGCAAGGTGCAGACCGTGCTGGAGCTTTTCGTCACCACCATCGACGGCCAGATCCGCGAGACGATGCAGCGCGCGCCCGGCCCCTATCGCACATTGATCGGCTCGATCTTTCTCTATGTGCTGCTGGCGAACTGGTCCTCGCTCATTCCCGGCATAGAGCCGCCGACCGCGCATCTGGAAACAGACGCTGCCCTCGCCCTCATCGTTTTCGCCGCAACCATCTGGTTCGGCATCTCCACCCGCGGGCTGAAGGGCTATCTCTCCACCTTTGCCGAGCCTTCATGGGTGATGATCCCGCTCAACCTGGTGGAACAGATCACCCGCACCTTCTCGCTGATCGTGCGCCTTTTCGGCAACGTGATGAGCGGCGTCTTCGTGATCGGCATCATCCTCTCCCTTGCGGGCCTTCTCGTCCCCATCCCGCTGATGGCTCTCGATCTGCTGACCGGCGCGGTACAGGCCTACATCTTCGCGGTGCTCGCCACCGTCTTCATTGGAGCCGCGGCCGGGGAGGCTCCCGATCAATCCTCTCACAAGGAAAGCCCAAGCCCATGACGGAAAATCTCATCCAGATCGTCAGCATCCTCGCCGCGGCCATCGCCGTCAGTTTCGGGGCCATCGGGCCGGCGCTTGCCGAAGGAAAGGCGGTCGCCGCAGCCATGGACGCCATCGCCCGCCAGCCGGAAGCCGCGGGCACGCTCTCGCGCACACTGTTCGTCGGTCTCGCCATGATCGAGACCATGGCGATCTACACGCTGGTGATTGCGCTTCTGGTGCTCTTCGCCAATCCCTTCGTCCAATAGAAACGGTCCCGGCCATGCAACTGGACTGGTGGACACTGCTGCTTCAGACGGTCAACGTCCTGATCCTTTTGTGGATCTTGTCGCATTTCCTGTTCCGGCCGGTCGCAAGGATCATCGCCGAGCGTCAGGCGGCTGCACAAGCCGAGTTCCAGCGTGCGAAAGACGAGCATGCCAAGGCGGAGGCCGAGCGCGAGACGCTGCGAAAGCTGGCGCAAGAGACAGCATCCAAACGGGCGGACATCCTGTCCCGCGCCGAAGAGGAGGCGAAAGCGCAAAAGAAAGCCCTTCTGGAGGATGCACGCGCGCAAGCCGACGCGGCGCTCGAAGCCACACGTGGCGAACTGGAGCGCATGCGCGACGCGCAAGCGCGGGCACTGTCGGACGCCGCGGGTGCGCTTGCAACCGACATCGCGGCCCGGTTGCTCGACCGGCTTCCCGACGAAGCGCGCATCTCCGGCTTCATCGAGGGGCTTGCGGACGCCGTCATCGACCTGCCGGAGAGCACCCGCAAGGGGATCGGCATGACCGGCCCGGTGCCGATCCGCACCGCACGGGACCTGACCGCTCAGGAAGCCACGCTCCTCAAGGAACGTCTTGCACAGGCTGTCGGACATCCGCTCGACATCACCATCACCGCGGACACGAGCCTTCTGGCGGGCCTCGAACTCGATGCGCCCAAGGCCATCGTGCGCAATCATCTGCGGGCAGATCTCGACCGCATCCGGCAGGAGTTGGACGCACATGAGTGAGCAACAGCCGCTTGCAGACTGGCTCGACAGGAGCCGTACGCGACTGCGCCGCGCCAATCTCGGCCCCGACGCGCAAGCCATCGGGCGTGTGGTGCATCTGGCTGATGGCATCGCGCGGATCTCCGGCCTGCCAGACGCCCCGCTGGGCGCGCTCGTTCGTTTTGAAAACGGCCATTCAGGTTTCGTGCAGGCGCTCGATCGCGACACGCTCGATGCGGTCATGCTGGATGACGCAGGCGCGGTATCAGCGGGAAGCCGCGTCGTCGACACCGGCGAGGTGTTGCGGGTGCCGGTGGGCGAGGAACTCCTGGGCCGTGTCGTGGACCCGCTGGGACGCCCCCTCGATCAGGGGGCTGAACTGGAAGATCTGGAACGCCACCCGGTCGAGCGGCCTGCGCCTTCGATCATCGCGCGCGACAAGGTTTCCCATCCGGTGGAAACGGGTGTTCTGGTGATCGACAGTCTGTTTGCGCTGGGACGCGGCCAGCGCGAACTGATCCTCGGCGACCGTGCCACCGGCAAGACCGCGCTGGCGGTGGATGCGATCATCAACCAGAAAACCAGCGACGTCGTCTGCGTCTATGTGGCTGTGGGTCAGCGCACCACCGCCGTGGAACGGGTGATTGCAGCGGTACGTGAACATGGCGCACCGGAGCGTTGCATTTTCGTTATTGGCAACGCGGCCGCCGCACCGGGCCTTCAGTGGCTGGCGCCTTTTTCGGGCATGACAATGGCGGAGTACTTCCGCGACAGGGGTCAGCACGCCCTCATCGTGATCGACGACCTCACCCGCCACGCCGCCACCCACCGGGAGCTTTCGTTGCTCACCCGCGAGCCTCCCGGTCGCGAAGCCTATCCGGGCGATATCTTCTATCTTCATGCGCGGCTTCTGGAACGTGCGGCCAAGCTCGCCGAGACGGAAGGCGGCGGCTCGCTGACGGCACTGCCCATTGCGGAAACCGATGCAGGCAATCTTTCCGCCTATATCCCGACCAATCTCATCTCGATCACGGATGGACAGATTGCCCTCAGCACACGCCTTTTCGCAGCCGGTCAGCGCCCCGCCGTGGATGTGGGCCTGAGCGTCAGCCGTGTGGGCGGCAAGGCGCAGAGCCCGGCGCTTCGCAAGGTGTCAGGCCGTATCCGTCTGGAATATGCCCAGTTTCAGGAACTTGAAATGTTCACCCGTTTCGGTGGCATCACCAATCCGCGCGTCCAGAGCCAGATCGCGCGCGGCGAACGTATCCGGTCACTCCTGACCCAGCCGCGTTTCGCGAGTTTGCGCGGCGTCGATCAGGTAGCCCTGTTGAGCGCGCTAGGCGAGGGAACGTTCGACACCATTCCTGTCTCCGGCCTTGGTCCGCTCCGCAAGGCCTTGCCCGGATGGCTGGATGCCCATGCGCCGGAAATCGTCGCAAAGATAGGCAAGGACGGCACGCTGGACGAGGCCCAACACGCCCGGCTTTCCGCTCTCGTTGCCGATCTCGCCCGCACGATCCTGCCGCAAGGATCGACCGGCAGCGAAGGCGCGTCCCCATGACCGGAAGATTGGCCCAGGTCGAGGCGCGGATCGAGACCGTCGGCAAGCTCTCCACGGTCATCAATGCCATGCGCAGCATCGCAGCCGCGCGCGCGCAGGAGGCACGTACGCATCTCGACAGCATTCGCGCCTATGCCGAGACCATCGGCGCAGGCATCGGGCAGGCCCTTGCCTGCCTCCCGCAAGATGGCGGCCCGCCGGTCCACCACGGTGGCGACGGGCGGGAGGCCCTCATCGTCCTGTGCGCGGAGCAGGGTTTTGCGGGCGCCTTCAGCCGCAAGACGCTTGATGCCGCGGGGGCCCGGCAGCATCGCGCGAAGAATGAGAACCAGGAGTTGCTCATTGTCGGCACGCGCGGCATGAGCGCGGCAGAAGAAGACGGGCTGACAATTCAATGGTGCAGCCCGATGATCTCTCACCCCTCGCAGACGGGCGCGCTGGCGGACCGCATCACCGAAGCCATCTATGAACGCCTCGCCTCCGGCGACATCTCGCAGGTCTCCATTGTCCATACGGTGCCGGGTCTGAGCGCAACGCAGCAGATCCTCAAGAAACGCCTGGTGCCCTTCGACTTTTCGCGATTTACCGTCGCACACACGTCCATCGAACCGCGTCTGACGCTGCCGCCGGATCGGCTGTTCGCACAACTGGCGCAGGAATATGTCTTTGCGGAATTGAGCGAGGCAGTGATGCTCTCTTTCGCGGCGGAGAACGAGGCTCGCATGCGCGCCATGCTTGCCGCCCATGACAATGTCACAGAAACGCTGCAAGACCTCATCGGCACGTCGCGCCGCCTCAGACAGGACGAGATTACAAACGAAATCATCGAGCTTGCCTCCGCAGGCACGCAATCGCGTCCTGTCTGAGCCGCGCTTGCCTTGCAGGCTCCTTGTGGCCCGCCTTCACCGATCTGCGCCGTTCCAAGCATCAAACGCAGCCCGGTCTCATCAAGTGACCGCATGAGACAATGCCATGCTCCGCACATTGCAAGTTCATGCGTCGCCCACCTCCCTTTCGCCGGTTTCTCAACCAGCTATCGGGCGAAAGGACGGGGATCCGGCAAACTATGGCTGCCCAGAGCGCACACATTATGGTATTCGGCGACTTTGAAAGATGGTGACCATGACGCCGAGTACCGACTCCTCCCCCGATTCCCTGATCTCTGCCATACATCCGGCCCTTGCTTCCGCCCTTGAGACAAAGGGCTACAGTCAGCTGACCCCGGTGCAGCTGGAGATGACGAACGAAGCCTATCGTGATGCCGATCTGCTGGTCTCTGCCCAGACAGGATCGGGAAAGACGGTCGCCTTCGGCATCGCAATCGCGCCGACACTGCTGGGATCCGCTGAACGCTTTGACGCGCCGGATGCGCCGCTGGGCCTGATCATTGCCCCGACGCGCGAACTTGCCATTCAGGTTCAGCGGGAACTGGAGTGGGTTTATGCGGCAACGCAGATAAGGATCGCCACCTGCGTGGGCGGCATGGACATCCGCAACGAACGCCGGGCGCTCGAACGTGGCGCGCATCTTGTCGTCGGAACGCCCGGGCGCTTGCGCGACCACATCACACGGCGCGCGCTCGATCTCAGCGCCATTCGCGCGGTAGTGCTGGATGAAGCCGACGAAATGCTGGATCTCGGCTTCCGCGATGACCTAGAATTCATCCTCGGCTCAGCGCCGAAAGAGCGCCGGACCCTGCTGTTTTCCGCAACCGTCCCGCGCGGCATCGCCGAACTGGCCAAGACGTTCCAGCACGATGCGCTGCGCGTTGCGACAACCACAACCACCGAACAGCATGCCGACATCGACTATCAGCTGATGCTGGTGCGCCGCGATGAGCGCGAACACGCCATCATCAACACCTTGCTGGATACCGACAGCAAGAGCGCGCTGGTGTTCTGCCACACGCGCGAGGCGGTCCGCCACCTCACCGCGCGCCTCGTCAATCGGGGCTTCTCGGCGGTTTCGCTTTCGGGCGAGATGGCGCAAGCGGCGCGCTCCAATGCACTGCAATCCATGCGCGACGGACGCTCACGCGTCTGCGTGGCGACCGATGTCGCAGCGCGCGGCATCGATCTCCCGAACCTCGACCTCGTGGTCCATGCCGACTTGCCGAGCAACCCGGAAACCCTGCTGCATCGTTCCGGACGGACGGGCCGCGCAGGCCGCAAGGGCATTTCCGTGCTCATCGTCCCCGAACACCGGCGCGGCGCAGCCCACCGTGTGCTCACGCTGGCAAAGCTGACGGCCACCGTGCGTTCGGCGCCCGGCATTGCGGAAATCGAGGAACGCTACCGCAGACGGATACTCGATAAGGCGGCCTCCGCGACGGATCCCGACGCTTCGGAGGCGGATTTCGTGGCCGAGCTGCTGGACCGGGTTGGGCCGCAACGCCTCGCTGCGGCCTTCCTTCGCCAGCAACTGGCCATGCACCCGGTTCCTGAGGAAATCTCGCCGCTCCCCCCCGAGGCCTTGCAGCTCAGAAGCCCGAGTCGCACACGGCGGGACAGAGAGGAACGCGGGAAACCCCGCGAGCCGCGCGGCCCGGACATGCAGGACGGCGTCTGGTTCACCATCTCGCTCGGCCGCAAACAGCGCGCCGATCCGAAGTTCCTGCTGCCGATGATCTGCAACGCGGGCGGCGTGACAAAACGGGATGTCGGCGCGATCCGGATCGACGATACCGAAACCCGTTTCGAGATTTCCGCCGAAAAAGCGGCCAGCTATGCCTGGCAAATCGAGCAGGCTGGCAGCCTTGAGAGGGGCATCCGGATCACACCGGCGGGCGACGCACACGGAAAGCCGAGGCCAGCGAAGCCGAAATTCAAGCCGAACGGCAAGCCGCCCCGCAAACAGCGCACGGCCGAGGCCGATCACGGCAAACCGGCAAAACACAAGAAACACAAGCCGAAGCGCCCCGCCTGATCGGGGCAACCCGCTATAGCGCAGCGTGAACATGCTCGCGGCGCATGCGAGGAAATCGACCGCGCGGGCGCGCGGTCTTTCCCCCTGACCTGATGTGCAGAGGGATCACCGGCTCCGCGGTGGGGCCCTTTCCAGCGGGTGCTGCAAGACACTCTTGCGCCTCCCCTGTCGCAAAATCGGATCGCGGACGCTCGAACACAAGTTGACCCGGCACTGCGCTTTTGTGCCGGCGGGCGCATGGCCCCCACTCGCGGCCCTGCCCCGCAGAGCGGGATTCTCGACCCCGCTTGAGGGTGATGATTCCACCGCCCAATTTGTATGCATTCACCGGTCACTAATTAGGCAAATAATCTGTGCCGGCAAAGCTGGTTGCAGGTTGCCCCCTGGATCGAATTGGAAAATGCCTTTCATTCCCATGATGATGGCTCCCAGTGGCATGACATTCCGTTTGGTGACCGGCGGATCTCCTACACCGTGAAAACCGCTAAATTCTACGGCTTGCACCCAAAAGAAGCGAAGCCAATAATGAGACCAATGTTGATTGGTTCAACGGGTTTCACCATGTCCGACAAGAGTCGGCCGGTCCAACGCAACTCCAATGTTGCTCTGGAACGGGCGCGGATAATCGTCGACCAGCTCGAAGCGGAAAAGCGCGAGCAATTGCCGACGGAACGGGAGCTGGCCGAGCAGATCGGCGTCGGCCGCCGCGCCGTGCGACGCGCGCTTGAGGTTCTAGAAGCAGAAGGCCGTATCTGGCGCAGGCAAGGGGCTGGGACCTTTATCGGCACGGCGCCGGACCGGCCCGACGTCGACGTGCGGGATCTCGCCCAGCAGACCAACATTCTGGAAGTGATGGAAGTTCGCCTGCGCATCGAGCCGGTCCTGGCCCAGCTCGCGGCCCTGCGCGCCACTCCACAGGAAGTCGCCAAGCTGCGGGAGGCCAATAACAAGCTCGTCGAGGCGGCGGATTCCGATGCACGCGAACTGTGGGACAGTGCCCTGCACCGCACCATCGCCCGCATGGCCGGAAACCGGCTGTTCCTGGCCCTCTTCGACGTCATCGACCGGGTTCGCCAGGACGAGAACTGGCGCCACATGCGCGCGGCGGTCCGCACCATGGAAACGATGCGACAGGCCACCCGCCAGCATGACGATCTGGTCGAAGCCATTGCACAGCGCGATCCTTTGGCCGCGGAACGCGCCATGCGCCAACATCTCATGTTTCTGCAGGAAATCTTTGTTATGCCGCACGACGAGGTCGAACGTGATGACGCCTAGCGCGGAGCCAAGTCGCTCTCCCGATCTGGGGGCCGCTCCCGAACCCGACGCCCCCCTTCTGGACGTGCAAAATCTTGCCATCCGCTTCCGGGGAGCGCCCGCCAACGTGGTCGATGGCGTATCCTTCAAGATCAATCCCGGCGAGACCCTGTGCGTCGTCGGCGAAAGCGGTTGCGGCAAGTCGGTGACGGCCCTGTCATTGATGGGCCTGCTGCCAATGCCGCCCGCCGAAATCGTCGGCGGAAAGGCGATGTTCAAGGGGCGCGATCTTCTGCGTCTGCCCCGGCGCGAGATCAATGGCATCCGCGGCGACCAGATGTCGATGATCTTCCAGGAACCGATGACCTCACTCAACCCGGCCTACCGGATCGGCGATCAGATCGCCGAGATCGTGCTGAGCCACCGCAAGGTCTCCCATGCCCAGGCCCGCGCGCGGGCACTGGAAATGCTGGACCGGGTGAGAATTCCGGCCGCGGCCAAGCGGCTGAACGACTATCCGCATCAATTGTCCGGCGGCATGCGCCAGCGCGTCATGATCGCCATGGCGCTGGCCAACGATCCCGCACTGCTGATCGCCGACGAACCCACGACCGCACTCGATGTCACGATCCAGGCGCAGATCCTCGACCTCATCCGCACCTTGCAGGAGGAAACCGGCACCTCGCTGATGCTCATCACGCATGATCTCGGCGTCGTGGCGCAGATCGCCGACCGGGTGGCGGTGATGTATGCGGGACGGATCGTCGAACAAGGCAGTGTCGCCCAGATCTTCGAAGATCCGCAGCACCCCTACACACTCGGCCTGATGAGTTCGATCCCCTCCCTGGGCGAGCGCACCGGTCGGCTGACGACGATCTCAGGCATGGTTCCCACCTTCGACACGATGCCCGCCGGGTGCAGGTTCGCGCCCCGCTGCCCCTTCGCCGACAAGGCTTGCGCGGCAGCCGTGCCCCCTCTCGTGGAAATCGAAAAGGGACACGCGGCGGCCTGCATTCGCGCACCGCTGGAGACGACCTTCGCGGAGGCGGGCGAATGACCGACACGGTTGATCACAACACACCCTACATCCTGGAAACCCGCGACGTGGTCCGCCACTTCGACGCCGGCGGCCCGCTTTTCGGCGCCCGACAGGTCGTGCGCGCCGTTGACGGGGTCACACTCGGCGTGAAACCGGGCGAGACCCTGTCCATCGTGGGCGAGAGCGGCTGCGGAAAGTCCACACTCGCTCGGCTTCTGGTCCGGCTGCTGCAACCGACAAACGGCGCTGTGCTCTATCAGGGCCGTGACATCAGCGATCTGTCGGAAAGCGAGATGCGGCACCTCAGGCGCGACCTTCAGTTCGTGTTCCAGGATCCGTTTTCCTCGCTCAACCCGCGAATGACAGTGGGCGCGATCGTAGAGGAGCCAATGCGCGTGCACGGGCTCGGCGACAAGGCGCAGCGTCGGCGTAAGGTGGGCGAGCTGCTCGCCCGTGTCGGGCTCAGGGCGGAGTTTGCCGACCGCTATCCGCACGAATTCTCCGGCGGCCAGCGCCAGCGCATCGGCATCGCACGGGCTCTGGCCTGCGGCCCGAAGGTCGTGATCGGCGACGAACCGGTCTCCGCCCTCGACGTCTCCGTTCAGGCCCAGGTGATCAATCTTCTGGAAGACCTGAAGGAAGAATTCGATCTCACGCTGGTTCTGATTGCGCACGATCTGGCTGTCATCCGGCATATGAGCGATCGGGTCGCGGTCATGTATCTCGGTCAGGTGGTGGAACTTGCGCAAACCGATGCGCTCTATGATGCGCCGTTGCATCCCTACACCCAGGCATTGATGCAGGCGATCCCCATCCCCTCACCGAGCGCGCAACCGATGAATGGCGGACTCACGGGTGACGTCCCCTCCCCGATCGCGCCCCCCTCGGGATGCCGCTTCCACACGCGTTGTCCCATGGCAGACGCCATGTGCTCTGAAAAGGAACCTCTTCTCAACTCTGTCGGCGATGGACGGTTCGTGGCCTGTCACCATTGGAAGGCTGCGGCCGAAAAGGTCACGCCGCGCGAGACCGAGCCGGAACGCTCGCCTGCCGCCAAACGCCGGTTCACGCTTTATCGAAACCATAGCCTGGGGCGCCAAACCGCCCAACCTGCCCCATCTTCCAAAACTCTCACCCGCCACGAAGGAGAGACAACGCATGAATAGAAAGCTTCTTGCCGGACTGATGCTCGGCGTCGGCCTGTCGGTCACCCCGGTACTCGCCGCTGACCTCCGCATTGCACTGAATTCCGATGCCGACGTTCTCGATCCCGATCAGTCTCGCACGTTCGTCGGTCGCATTGTCTACACCTCGCTGTGCGACAAGCTGATCGACATCACGCCGGAACTGAAGATGATCCCGCAGCTCGCGACCGCCTGGTCGTGGAGCGATGACGGCAAGACGCTAACGATGGAATTGCGCCAGGGCGTGACCTTCCACGATGGCGAGCCGTTCAACGCCGAAGCGGTTGCCTATAACATCGAACGCTCGATGACACTGCCGGAATCGAAGCGTAAATCCGAGTTTGCTTCCGTCGAGAAGACCGAAGTGACCGGTGAATACGAGATCAAGTTCCACCTGAAGAACCCCGATGCGACCCTGCTGGCCCAGCTCGCAGATCGCGGCGGCATGATGATCTCGCCCAAGGCCGCGAAAGCCGAAGGCGTCGATTTCGGAGCCAACCCGGTCTGCTCCGGCCCGTTCAAGTTCAAGGAACGCGTCGCCCAGGATCGCATTTCTCTGGTGAAGTTCGACGAGTACTGGAACGCAGACAAGATCCATTTCGACAGCGTCACCTTCCTGCCGATCCCGGATACGACCGTGCGCCTTGCCAACCTTCGCTCCGGTGACATCGACATGCTGGAACGTCTGGCGGCAACCGATCTGAGCGCGGCCAAGGCCGACAGCAAGCTGAAGGTCGAGGCCGCCACGTCGCTCGGCTATCAGGGCCTCACCCTCAATGTCGGCAATGGCGAAAGGGCCAAGACCCCGCTCGGTGAGAGCAAGCTCGTGCGTCAGGCGCTGTCCTTGTCGATCGACCGTGATGCCCTGAACCAGGTTGTCTTCGAAGGCGCCTTCCAGCCGGGCAACCAGCAGGTCTCGCCTGCAAGCCCCTGGTACAACAAGGACATCCCCGTCCCCGCACGTGACGTGGAAAAGGCGAAGGCCCTTCTGAAGGAAGCCGGCTACGACCGTGTCGAGATCGAATACTCGGTCCCAAACAACCCGGTCCAGATGCAGATCGCGCAGGTCGTTCAGGCGATGGCGGCAGAAGCAAATATCGACATCAAGATCGTCTCCAAGGAATTCGCCAAGCTGATCAACGACGATACCTCGGGTGACTTCGAGGCAAGCCAGATCGGCTGGTCCGGCCGCATCGATCCGGATGGCAACATCCATGCCTTCACTGTCTGTGGCGCCGGGATGAACGATTCCGGGTACTGCAATCCGGAAATCGACGAGCTGCTGAACGCCGCTCGCTCCGCCCCGGACGACGCCAGCCGCAAGGCCCTTTACGACAAGGCGACCACGATCCTCGATAAGGACCTGCCCATCGTCTACTTCTATCACGTGAAGTGGATCTGGGCGCTGTCGAACAAGATCGAGGGCTTCAAGCCCTATCCCGACGGAATGATCCGTCTGGAGGACGTCAAGTTCGCCGACTGATCGTCTGAACCGGTCCTGCGACCGGCACGCATTCCGTCCGGGACGCCGCTCAAGCGTCCCGGACCACTTTTTCCCGAATGCTCGCGGAACCCGCCATGCTGTCTTATATCGCCCGACGCCTCGCCGTCATCGTTCCGACACTGATCCTCGTCTCGATCTTCATCTTCACCCTGCAGAAGATCCTGCCGGGCGATCCTGCGCTCGCGCTTGCGGGCGAAGAACGAGATCCGGCGGCGCTGGAGTTCATCCGCGAGAAATACCATCTCAACGATCCCATCTATCAGCAGTATTTCGCCTGGGCCGCAGCGGCCCTGAAGGGTGATCTCGGCATCTCGCTGCGCACCAACGAACCGGTCACCCAGCTGATCGGCGCGAAGCTGCCCGTCACGATCCAGCTTGCAATCATGGCTATGATCATCGCCTTCCTGGTCGGGGTGCCGGCTGGCGTCATCTCGGCGGTCAAGAAGGGCACCTTTGTCGACTATCTCGCCAATATGGTCGCCCTGTCTGGACTGTCGATCCCGAATTTCTGGCTCGGCATCATGCTCATCCTGCTGGTGTCCGTGCAGTTGGGCTGGCTGCCCGCCTCCGGCTTTGAATCCATTTTCGTGGACCCGGTGCGCTCCCTGCAGACGATGATCATGCCCGCTTTCGTGCTCGGCACCTCGCTTGCCGCAACATTGATGCGCCATACGCGCTCCGCCATGCTTGGCGTGTTGAAGGCCGACTATGTGCGCACCGCCCGTTCCAAGGGCGTTTCCGAACACGCCGTCATCATCAAGCACGCCTTTCGCAACGCGCTTTTGCCGATCGTGACCCTGAGCGCGGTCCTGTTCGGCCAGTTGTTGGCGGGCGCCGTGCTCACCGAGCAGATCTTCACCATTCCCGGCTTCGGCAAGCTGATCGTCGATGCTGTCTTCACCCGTGACTACGCCGTCGTGCAAGGCGTCGTCCTGTGCACCGCAATCGGATTTCTCGGCATGAACCTGCTCGCCGATATCGCCTACTTCCTGCTCAATCCGCGCATGAGGAGCATGCTGTGAGTGCCGCCCTCGATACGGTCGAAACCGAAGCCCTGCCACCGCGCTCGGAAAACCGCGCCTGGAAGAAACTGAAGCGGAACCGCAGCGCGCTGGTCGGACTGGTTCTGGTCTCTTTCTTCATCATCATCGCGCTTGCCGCGCCGCTTCTGCCAGTGCCGGATCCGACCGCGACGAGCTGGACCGCCGTGCGCAAGGCGCCCTCGGCCGCACACTGGCTCGGGACGGACGAGATCGGTCGCGATATCCTCTCGCGCATGATCTGGGGGGCCCGCGCCTCGCTCATGGCGGGCGTCGTCTCCGTCGTCATCGCGGTGCTGATCGGCGTGCCGCTGGGACTTCTCGCCGGCTATTTCGGCAGGTGGGTCGACCAGATCATCTCGCGCATCGCCGATGCGCTGCTGGCGACCCCGTTCCTGATCCTGGCCATTGCGCTTGCCGCCTTCCTTGGCCCAAGCCTCACCAATGCGATGATCGCCATCGGCCTGTCGGCCATGCCGATCTTCATCCGCCTCACACGCGGTCAGGTGCTGAGCGTGAAGACCGAGGATTTCGTGGAAGGTGCGCGCGCCGTCGGGCTCGGCAACACGGCCATCATAACGCGCTACATCCTGCCAAACGTGTTTGCCCCCATTCTGGTGCAGGCAACCCTCACCGTTGCCACCGCGATCATCGCCGAGGCGAGCCTGTCCTTCCTCGGCCTCGGCCAGCAGCCGCCTGCACCCAGCTGGGGCTCCATGCTCAACGTCGCCAAGAACTTCCTCACCCAGGCCCCGTGGATGGCCTGGTGGCCGGGCGCGGCGATCTTCTTCGTCGTGCTGGGCTTCAACCTGCTCGGCGACGGTCTGCGCGACGCGCTCGATCCGCGCGAAGGCTGATCACCAAAAAAGTCAAAAACAACAAGGGGCCAACCATGTCGATGTTCACCACGAGACCCGAGATCCAGGGCACGTTCGGGGTTGTTACCTCAACCCACTGGATCGCCTCAGCCGTCGGCATGCGGATGTTGGAACTTGGCGGCAACGCCTTTGATGCGGCGGTCGCCACCGGCCTGGTCCTGCAGGTGGTGGAGCCGCATCTGAACGGCCCGGCAGGCGATCTGCCGGTGGTCCTCCACAGTGCCGCGACCGGCAGGACGGACGTGATCTGCGGTCAGGGATCCGCACCGGCGGGCGCCACGATCGAACACTATCGCAGCGAAGGCCTGTCGCTCATTCCCGGCGATGGGCTTCTGGCAACGGTCATCCCCGGCGCTTTCGATGCCTGGATGCTGATGCTGCGCGATTACGGAACGCTTCCGCTGCGCACGGTCCTGGAACCGGCGATCCACTATGCCGAGGCCGGTCACCCGATCCTGCCGCGCGTCTCCGCAACGATTGCGGGTCTGGCCGATTTCTTCGGGCAGGAATGGCCGACCTCGCATGCGACCTGGCTTCCCGGCGGCAACGTGCCTGAAGCGCGCGCCCTGTTCCGCAATCCCGTTTTGGCCCAGACCTGGACACGTCTCCTCGCGCAAGCGGAAACCCGTCAGGGCCGCGAGGCCCAGATCGAGGGCGCACGCGATTGTTTCTATCGCGGTTTCATCGCCGAGAGCATCGTCAACTTCCTGAAGGATGCGGAGGTACGTGACGGCAGCGGCGAAAAGCACAAGGGCGTTTTGAGCGGCGACGATCTGGCCTCATGGCAGGCGACGGTCGAGACGCCCCTGACCTATGACTATCACGACTGGACCCTCGCCAAGACCGGCCCGTGGGGACAGGGCCCGGTGCTGTTGCAGTCGCTGGCGCTGCTCAAGGGCTTCGATATTGCCAAGCTCGATCCGACGGGCCCCGAATTCGTTCATCTGGTCACGGAGGCAATGAAGCTCGCCTATGCGGACCGCGAAGCCTATTACGGCGATCCAGCCTTCATCGACGTTCCGATGGAGCATCTCCTGTCCGATGCCTATAACGACGCGCGACGCAAACTGATCGGCGATAAGGCCGCCTTCGATCTGGTGCCGGGTGTGGTGCCCGGTTTCGAAGATCAGGTGAAGGCGATGATGGCCGTCATCGACAAGGCGGGCATCTCGCCCACGGGCGTCTACGAGCCGACCATGGCGCATCTGTCTGAAAAGCGCGGCGACACGGTGCATCTCGATGTCATCGACCGCTGGGGCAACATGGTGGCGGCAACGCCGTCGGGCGGCTGGCTGCAATCCTCGCCGATCATTCCCGACCTCGGCTTCTGCCTCAATTCGCGCGCGCAGATGTTCTGGCTGGAGCCCGGCCTGCCCGGCTCGCTGATGCCCGGCAAACGTCCGCGCACCACCCTGACACCCTCCATCGCCTTCCATGAGGGACGCCCGACACTGGCCTTCGGCACACCGGGCGGCGACCAGCAGGACCAATGGCAGCTCTCGCTGTTCCTGCGGCTTGCCCATCACGGGCTCAATCTGCAGGAAGCGATCGATCTCCCGCTCTTCCACACGACCCACTTCCCCGGTTCGTTCTATCCGCGCCAGCGCCAGCCAGGCCATCTGATGGTCGAGGAAAGCATCGGCGCGGAAACGCTGGCTGCGCTGCGCGAACGCGGACACAAGGTGGAAGCGGCACCGGAATGGTCGATCGGCAGACTGACCGCGGCCAAACGCGAGCCGGATGGCTTGCTGAAGGCAGGCGCGACCCCGCGGCTGATGCAGGCCTACGCCATCGGGCGCTGAGCGGAAGGCGGGAGACGTTTCCGCAACCGCCGCCCTGTCGGGCTGGAGCCTTCGCTCAGAAGCATGGGCAACAGGGACATTTTGGATTGTCCTTCAACCGGAATGAACGATAGCGTTCGCTCCGAGCGCATGTCTGCGCCCGGTCAACCCGGCTTCCGCCTTCAAGAGGATCATCGATGAAAGCCATCATGTACGAGGTCTTTGGGCAAGAACCCAAGGTGGTCACCGTCGATGATCCGGCCCCTCCCGCGCATGGGGTTGTCGTCAAGGTGGAAGCAACCGGCGTCTGCCGTAGCGACTGGCATGGCTGGAAGGGGCATGACCCCGACATCGTGCTGCCGCATGTGCCCGGCCATGAACTTGCCGGCATCATCTGCGCCGTGGGACGGGACGTGACCCGCTGGAAGGCGGGGGATCGGGTGACGGTGCCCTTCGTGTGCGGCTGCGGGGCCTGTCCCGAATGCCATACGGGCCATCAGCAGGTCTGCGAGAACCAGTTTCAACCCGGCTTCACGCATTGGGGCTCGTTTGCGGAATATGTCGCGATCCATTTCGCAGACCTCAATCTTGTCGCCCTGCCCGAGAACATGAGCTTCACGACGGCCGCCAGCCTCGGGTGCCGGTTCGTCACCTCGTTCCGGGCGGTGGTCGATCAGGGCAAGGTCAGTGCGGGCCAATGGGTGGCCGTGCATGGATGCGGGGGTGTCGGCCTGTCCGCCGTGATGATCGCCGCGGCCGCCGGAGCCAACGTGGTGGGCATCGATATCGCGCAGGACAAGCTGGCGCTTGCGCAGGAACTCGGCGCTGTGGCAACCGTGAACAGCGCCACTGTCGCCGATGTGCCGGAGGCCGTGATGGAAATCACCCGCGGCGGCGCCCATGTCTCCATCGATGCGCTGGGCCACCCGGAAACCTGTTTCAATTCCATCAAGAACCTGCGCAGGCGGGGCAAGCATGTGCAGGTCGGCCTGATGCTCGCCGATCAGGCCCGCCCCCAGGTGCCCATGGACAGGATCATCGGCTGGGAACTGGAAATCCTCGGCAGTCACGGGATCCAGGCTCATCGCTACGATGCGATCTTCGACATGGTCCGCTCCGGCAAGCTCGACCCCGCGCGCCTTGTCGGGTCCCGGATCAGTCTTGAAGACGCGCCACGAGCATTGATGGACATGGCAAGCTTCCAGTCGATCGGCGCGACGGTCATCACGCAGCTGTGAAATCCGCGCAAGGCAGAAGGCTGATCTGTCACGATGACGCAGCCAATCCGTCATCGTGATGGATGACGCGCGCCCCGTGGCCGATCAATAATCGTTTGCCGAGTGAAGGAGAAACGCGATGGCAATGAAGCGGGGATATCGCCAGCTTGTCGAAGAGGCGGAAGCAGAGATCACCACCCTGTCGGTGAAAGAAGCGATGGCGTTGCTGGGGCAGGAAGACACGGTCTTTGTGGATCTGCGCGATGTTCGCGAGCAAGCGCAGCAAGGGAAGATGCCCGGTGCCTTTCATGCACCGCGCGGGCTGCTCGAATTCTGGGTCGATCCTGAAAGCCCCTATCATCACGATTTCTTTGCGCAATCGAAGCGCTTCGTCTTCTTCTGCAATGAAGGATGGCGCTCGGCGCTGGCGACCAAAGCCGTTCAGGACATGGGGCTTGAAAACGTGGCCCATATTGCCGGCGGGTTCACCGCCTGGCAGGCAGCGGGTGGCCCTCTCGATCTGTCCGGCCTGTGAACCGAAGCCAACATTTGCACAGCCACTTTGAAGAAAAGCGGAAGCTGCCAGACAGCGCCTCAGGTTTGACGCCCCGATGGTGGCACAGGCCTAGTCCACAGGCAGCCCGCTCGGCACCGTTTCAGGACGCCCAAGTGGACGCTTGAGTGCCGTTTCGCCGGTCAGTGCATTCAGGAATGCGACGAGATCGGAGATTTCGTCATCCGTGGCGTGGGGCAGACCGATATCGATCCGGGACAGGATCCGATCATTCTCGATCTTATTCTCGCGCAGCGCGAAATCGCCGGAGGCAAGCCAGGCGACCGGCGGCAGGATCGCCATGCCGCCACTCCACCCGGCATTGCTTTCGCGCGGCTGGAAATGATGGCGCACCATCGCCTCCAGCGTCGGCATGGCGCCATTGTGCCCATAGGGCGGGGTCAGCGCGACATTGCGCAGGAACGGCACGCGGAACCGGTAAGCATCCTCCGGCGCATCCGACACGGCCATGCGCCCCACATCGCGGGCGATCGGATCATTCAGCAAGGTCCGTCCCGGCCCGAACGGCGGAAGCGCCAACGCCCGGAAGCTCTGGTCCGACATCAGCGGCCCCGAATGGCAGGAGGAACAGCCAGCCTTGCCGTAAAACAGTGTCATCCCGCGCAGTTGCGCATCATCAAGGGCCGTCTCGTCCCCCTCTAGATACTTGTCGAACGGGCTGTCGAAATTCCGGTATTCGGTGCCTTCGAAGGCGGCGATGGCATTCGCGATCTCGACAATCGTGATGTCGGAGGCATCTTCCACAGTGTCGAAGGCCTCCACGAACATGCGAACATAGGCGTCAATGCCACGAATGCGTTCCACGACCAGCGGCCAGACATAATGCGCGCCTTCATAGGCGGCCCCGCCGATCGGGTTCTCGCCGGGCTGGCCCGCCATCTCTATCTCCGAGGCCATCGGGAACAGAGCTTGCGCCGCCAGCAGCGAATTCAGGCCCTTGGGCAGGAAGATCCAGGCAGGCGTCCTGAACCCGTTGCCAAAATCGTCAGAAACCTCGACCCGACCGTCGTGAAACATGAACCGGACATCCTTGTGTCCCAGGTTCCACAAGCCCGGCGCATTGCGCGGAACACGCTCAAGGATCCTGTCGGCGCCATCGCCCCCCGTACGCTCCTCCCCAAGCCCGGCCCCGCCCTCGCCAATACCAAGGCTCACGCCGTCCGCACCATTGAATTTCTGATGATGACAGGTGGCGCACTCGATATTGCGATTGCCGGAGAGGATCTTGTCATAAAACAGCAACTGCCCGAGCTTCACCTGCGCCGGCTCGAACTGGATGAAATCGTCAAGCGTCAGCGGATCCGGCAGCTCAACGGCCCCGGCTGGCGTGACAAGGGCAAGGCAAATCAGGCAGGCGTGCAATTTCGCTCGAAGGGAAAACACCCGGCACCTCTCGTTTGAAATCAGTTTCCCGTCACTTGCGGGCAATGCGATAGCTGGCACCAGCCGCAATGGGGCCGGTGATTTCAGTGGTCCCGCCATTGGCCCAATGGACCGTCAGGCGGGTGACTTCTTGGGCATCGCCAAGACCGAAATGGACCACCGGCGCATCGAATGACATGAAGCCGCCGCCCGATTGCAGCTCGCGCATCATCCGTGTGCCATCCGGCAACTCAGCCACAACCCGCGCCCCCAGCCCGTGGCTGTTGCCCGCGCCGTCGCGCAACTCCACCTCGATGGCATTGCCGGACTGCACCCCGTTGACGAACAGCGACACCGGACCGTTGACCGGCTGGGTGATGATGTCGAGATCGCCGTCATGGTCGATATCGAAGGCAACGGCACTGGCGGTCATCAGATAGTCTTCCAGCCCGAATGGCCCGGAGGCTTCGCGAAATGTCCCGTCGCCCATATTGCGATAGAACAGATTGGACGGGCTGACCTCATTCGGCACCCAGGTGCCATTGACGACATAAACGTCCTGCAAGCCGTCATTGTCGAAATCCGCGATCTTCGTATCCCAGGACCAGCCGCCAATCTCCAGCCCCTCGGCCACGGCCGTATCGCTATAGGCCGCCCCGTTGCGCGTCAGCAGCACATTCGTGCGCATGATCTGGGGGATCGTGGTGTCGAAATCCGCCTGCTGCGGCAGGGCCCACGGCTTGAAATGAATATCGCAAAAGGCGCGCGTGGTTTTCTGGTCGGGCGGGATCAACGCGCAGATCGTCGGATCCTCCTTCTGGATCGCCAGATCCTTCACCAGCATCGCCTTGCACTCGTCCTGCAACGCGCCTTGAAGCTCCTGACACTTCTCCGCATAGGTCGGGTGGAACCGGTTGCCGGACTTGTACCAGGTCTTGATGCCCATGTTGCGAACGCACACGGCCCTGGATGCGGCGTCCTTGATGCCATCGCAGTATTTCGACAAAGGCTGCATCTTCAGCCGCTCCGACACCAGCGCCGAGCGTCCGGCAATCTGGGCGTAGAACACCTCCGGCACGCCATCATTGTGCAGATCCGCCGTCTTGATCGCCATCGTGGTGGTGGTTGTGTGCGGGATCAGTTTGTCGTCCCGGGTGATGGCTTTGAACCCGCCCTTCCCGTCGCCGAGATAGACGTAATCCGGGATTTCGAAATCATTTCCCACCAGCAGATCGGCAGTGCCGTTCAGATCGATATCGCTGAACAGAATGACCAGCGTTTCGCCCGGCAGCCCCGGCAATTCGGCGAAATGGCTGCCATCCAGCACGCCGTTTTCGTTGAAGATCACCCGGTTGCGCGATTCCTCGCCCGGAATCCGCCGATACCAGCCGGCCGCCCAGTTGCCGATGGCTGCATCCAGATCGCCGTCGCGGTCGATATCGGCAAAGCTCAGCGAGATCGACAGCATCGCATCGTCGCGATTGGCGACCCGCTGTGGCTCTTCGACGAGGAAGGTGCCCTGCCGGTTGTAAACAACGTAATTGCCGGTCTGATACGTGGCCAGAAACAGATCGAGCCAGCCGTCATTGTCGATATCGACCAGGGCTGCATTGAAGACATCAAGGTCGGCCAGCGGCCCGATGTCGCTCTGCGAGCGGGCAAACCCGCCCTTGCCGTCGTTTTCGTAGATATAGAGGCCACGCTCGGTGGAGGCGATAGCCAGATCGAGATCGCCATCATGGTCGATATCGCCGGTGGTCAGACTGCGCCCCTCCCAGAAGGGTGGCCACATGTCTTTCATCGACAGCTCCACCGGCTTGTCGATGCCATGCGTCCATGCCTCGACGCGCTGGAAGACCGTCTCATGGGCGGGCGAGCGCGGCGCGAAGGGACGCGAGGTCATGGTGACCGGGCGATCGGATACGATTTCCGCCGCTTCGGCGATGTCAGGCAGCAGCAGGCGTTGCGACACTGCCGGAAGGATACCAACCAGCACCAGTGCAAGGCCCACGTGCCAAACGGCATGTCGTGCGAAAGATCCGGTCATTACTCCCCCCTTGCGGACAGCGCCAGATCCGGAAGGGCGCCGCGCGCATACTCGGCAATGAAGTGATCGCCCGTCAACTGAACAAACGTTTCAACTGCCCTTCACCACCTGAGCACGGCGGCTGTGCCCCTTTGCTCTTGCCGCGCCGCGCGCGCGCCGGACACTCCGCTTTTCGCCACCGTAACGGCCAAGGTTTCGTGCTCTGGTTGGACCACCGCACATCTCCAAGTTGACAGCCGGCGCCGCCAATCCGACATAGAAACCACGCCAGTGCGAGGGGACCCGACATGGACAAGCCGTCCCATATCAACGACTCCACCTTCGATTTTCTGTTGCAGAGCTTCTCGTCGCAGGGCGACACCCCCATGCCGGCGGTGATCTGGCGCGCGGATCTCGTCAAGAACGAGATCGACTTCCTCAACGATCACGTCATTCCCGGCCTTGAGGACGGGGTCGGCCAGCTTCTTCAAGACGCGGCAGTCGCGGCAAAGATGCTTGCCGCAGACGACCGATCCGTCTTCGAGCGCTTCCAGAAGCGATTGCACCAGAACCAGCCGGTGTCGGAGATCCTGCGCGCACGCGGGCGAGACGGCGTCATGCGCTGGCTTTACATTCTGGGCTCGCCTGATCCGGAAAGAAGCTTCTGCTATGTCGGGCTCCTTGCCGATTGCACCTCGCTCGCCGATGCCATTCTCAGGCGCGGATCGCATGCGGGACTGGCGGAACATCTGGAGCTGTTTTCCAATCCCGTCTTCATGGTTCACGTCGGCAGCCGCGAGGTGGTGGCCACCAATGGTGCGGCCCGAAAACGCCTCGCGATAGATCCGGGCGGCAGGAGCATCTCGCTGGATGAACTCCTGGGCGCCAACACGGAAACCTACTTGCGCGACATCTATGAGCGTCTGCTCTTCGATCTGAGCTGGAATGGGCTTGTCGAAATCCGCACCACGACCGGCGACACGCTGACCTGCACCGCCCGCGTGCGCGCCTATGATCGCGACGGCCGACATCTCCTGTGGTTCTCGCTGACGCCCCGCGTCCAAGCCCCTCCCGCCGACGCCTACCGGCGCCCGGCTCTGCCAAAGGAATGCGAACGTCGCCTCGCCGTCGCCGCCAGCCTGGATGATCTGTTGAACGTCATCATGGATTGTCAGCCGGAAACGGGCCGGGTCGACGCCGCGCTTCTGTCGCAGATCTTCATATCGCGGGGCCAGGTGGTGGTTACCGGCGTCGGAGCGCCCTTCCACGATCTGCACGAGCACCACACCCACTCCTATGTCGGCTCGATCGCAGAAAATATCGATCTCTACAATCTCGACCACCTGATCGTCTCCGACACCTCAAAGAGCATCAAGCCGATCGACTGGGCGTTGTTCATTCCGCGCGGCATCCGCTCCTATTGCGCCGTGCCCTTCTATTACGAACAGGTGCTGCGCGACGTCATGATCTTCTGTTCGACAGCCCCCAATGCCTTCGCGCCCGATGATGTCCTGCCCTATCTCGTGCTGGCCGAGAGCATCTGGCCTCACCTGTCGCGCATTGTCGGAGACCTGACCCAACAGACGACCCCGCACTGATCGACAAGCCTCGCGCAACCGGGCAAGCCCGCACGAATGGCGCAACGGGCCTTTGTTGCAACGGCAGCGGCTTTTCCGTCAGGGCATGATTTGGGGCATTCCGGTTGTCGAGAACCGGCTCTGCGACAATCTGGTCCAACATTGGATGCGCAGGAACTACTTGGGATTAATCCTTATATATCCGCGCCTTACGCTACCTCCCCCCCTAAAGTTGAATTTTGCGTTTGAACTGGCCCGACCAGTTTGCAATTCAACGTTGCGGCACGCGCAATCCATGGTCTAGCCGTTAATAAACAAGCCCGGCACGGCCCCGATCATCGGGAAATTGGTTGGACCAGGAGGGCGACAGCGATGGCACATCCGTGTCTCGACAGTCTGCTGAGCGTCATCGACACGCTGCACCTGAAGGAAGGCGACAGACTACCGAGCGAGCGCAGTCTCGCCGAGCAGCTGTCTGTCAGCCGCAACACGGTCCGTGAGACACTCATCTCACTTGCCGCGGCCGGTCACATCGAAATCCGCGGACGCAGTGGCTGCTATCTGCGCACCGCATCGACCATCACCTGGGAATCCCTGCGCAAGAACGGTTCACCGACTGCCGCGCTTGAAGCTCTCGGCTTCATGGCCCCACAACTGGCAGCTTGTGCCGCCGAACGCTGCACGCCGGAAACCGCGCAGGCCCTACAGGATCTGACGGCCCGCCTCGGCCGCGCGCTCGTGCACCGCGACGGAACCCTGGCGGCTCAGATCTTTATGTACTTCATAAACATCCTCGTCGAGCTCACGGGCAATCCGTATATCGCTCTCCTGTTGCGCGAGCTCGATGGCAACGACCGACTGCGCACGACACTCGGCCGGCTGGATCAGCCCCGTATCGATGTCTTCTTCCCGATCCACGTGGGCCTTCTTCAGGCGATCAAGGAGCATGACCGCGAACGCGCACGGGCGCTGGCCATCAACTATCTGGATGCGTTCTCGGATCTGCTCGGCTTCGCCTCGAAGGCATCGCCCGGTGCCAGGAGCAAGAGCCAATGAACAGACGCGAGTTTCTCTTCGGACGTCACGGCGCCGATCACGGCCACCCGTCCGGCATGAGCGAACAGGATGAACGTGACGATCGGGACCGTCTGTTTCTCGCGGCAATGGCTGCGGGTGTGGATCCGGCCACGATCGCCCCTGAACGACTGTACGAGTTGTTCCACACCGAAAAAGGGAGCGCCGCGAGTTTGAGAGAATGAAAGACTGAAAGGAAGAGAGAGGTGCGGGGGCCGGACCGGCAAGTCGTTCCCCCGCACCGGACAATCCACAATATAGGAGGGTTGATCCATGAAAGTGGACAATCGAACCGTAAGCTACCTTGAGAGCCGCAAGCTCGTCAAACGCTGGCCAGGCCCTGTCCCGGCAATTGTCAACATGCTGATTATAGGGGCCTTTTTCTATGCCACCTGGTGGGTCTTCCAGGATCCGCGCGGCATCATGCGGATGTACACGCCCTATGTCGGCTACATGGTTTGCCGGTGGCTGCTGATCCTCTTTATCTGGGTCGCCTATATCTTCGACTTCTGGCCCTTCAAGCGCACCTGGCTCAACAAGACACATCCCCTGATCAAGGGAACCGTCCTGACCGCGGTCAGCGTCGCGGCCATGGTGCTGCTCATCAAGGGGTTCTTCATCGAGATCCTCGGCAAGCTGGGCATCGCCTACTTCAACTCCGAAAGCCTGATGGCGATGGGGCTCACCGACTTCTACTCGATCGAGTATTCGGCGGAAGCCATCATGATGTTCGCCGCCATCGCTTCATGGCTGTCGCCTAGCTGGGTTGTCGCCTGCGAGAACGCCCCCTGGCAGAACCTCCCCCAGCCGGCCCGCGGCATCACCATCGCGACCGTCACCTTCTTCCTGTCGATGGTCGTCTATCTGGTGACGATGCACTCGCACATGGCGATCCTGTTCTATCCCTGGCAGCAATACACCGCCATCACGCCACCCTACTGGGAGAATTTCGCCAACACGGTTTCGGGCAACTTCCACATCGCCTGGATCATGTGCTGCACGGTGGTTGTGTGGGTCTATGAGAGCATCTGGCAACGCTATCCCTTCAACCTGATCCAGAACGACGTCCTGCGTCGCACCGCCTCCTTCTTCGGCATCATCCTCGTCGCCCTGTGCATGTGCTTCTTCCTCTACTACGCACAGGATCTCGTCTGGGGCGAAACGATCCGCGGGACACGGCGTGAAATGGCACCCGACTGGCGCTGGCTCCATGTCGGCGAAACCGCGATCTTCTGGCTCGTGGGCGTGCTGTTCCTATCGTTCTATTGCGACAACTGGCCGACCAAGTTCAGCCGTCCGGTGAACGTCTTCCTGCGCACGGTCATCAGCCTGGCGATCGGCGCGGCCATCTACATCGTCTACTACAAGACGGCGCACCTCTTCCTGGGCACCCAGAAGGGTTTCTCCCATCCCCAGCAGTTCCCGATGATCCCGACCATCTGGCTGATCAACATCTTCCTGATCAACATGTGGTTCATGGACGGATGGCCGGGCTGGAAGGCCGTTCCCAAGACAGCCGAAGAGATTGAGGAAACCCAGGAGGAAGTCGTTGCCCGCGACGTCCGCTGGACGCCGAGCTTCGGCAAGGGCCTCATCGCAGGCGTTGCCGGTGGCGTCGCCGCCTATGTCGCCGTCATCACCATCCTTCCCTGGATCGGCCAGACCGTGACGATCATCAAATAGGGTTCGCGAGGTACATCATCATGACCGAACAACACACTCCGACCCGGCGCGATTTCGTCAAAGGCGCCGCTACCGGGGCCATCGGCGGAGCTCTGTTGGGCATGGGGGCCTATTCCTACTCGCCCATGGCCTATAGCCGGATGCCCAAGGTAACCCGCCAGCAAGCAGACTTCGGCGCATGCCGAAGCGTCAAGGTGACGTCGATCTCCGAGACAAGCTGGTTCAACAACGCCCATCTCGTCGGCGACATCCACGCCGCGGGCGGCCTGCTGGTCGACCAGTACTCGATCAACTGGCCACCATTCGGCAACGGCAAGGGTGTCGCCAAGGGATCCTACGAGGATGGCATCAACTCCATCCGCAAGATGATCCCCGGCGACCTCGAAGAGGCCTGGGCCACGCAGGAGAAGCTGTCGCTACATCCGGACAATCCGGGCGGCTACTCGTGCCTCATCGAGGTGGAGGATCTGGATGGCTCCAAGCACAAGTATCTGCTGGACGCCGGTTGGTCCTACACGTGGATGGATCAGAGCTTCAAGCGCGAAGCCATCGACCAGATGCTTGCCGCCAACGAGATCGAAGCCCTGATCCTGAGCCACGAGCACTTCGACCACTTCTTCGGCTTCCCGGTGGTCATGAAATACAACAACACCATCCCGACCTACGCCCATGACGGCTTCTACAAGGAGGGCATGCAGTACATCAAGGACAGCGGCTACAAGGGCGATCTCAAGGTCATCGAAAAGGAACTGACCCAGATCCGCCCGGGAATGATGGCGATCAAGTTCAACGTGCCCATCATCACCCGCGTCTACGGCGAGGTCTCGCTGGCCTTCAATGTGAAGGACAAGGGTCTGGTTCTGATCTCCGGATGCAATCACCAGGGCATCCTGCAAATGACCAGCACTGCCTATCAGAAGCTGAAATACGACAATGACCGCTTCTACGGCATCTATGGCGGGCTCCACATCTCGCCATTCGAAGACTGGGACCCGAAATATGACGACCTCGTCATTTCGCTCGGCAAGTGGGACTTCGAGAAAGTCGGCTGCAACCACTGCACCGGCCACCTGACGGCGAAGAAATTCGTCGAGGCCGGCTACCCGGTGGTCAAGGGCACGGCCCGGTTCCGGACCTCCTCGCCCGACTATCTCGGAAATGGCGACACCATCATCTTCTAGGTGCCAGCCTTTGCCGATAGGGGTCGCGCCTTCGGGCGCGGCCCTCCCCCCTTCCCCCTCTTGCGGAGGCCTGCCATGACCGCCACCTCGCCCTTCTCACGTCTTTTCGGCCCCCCGGGTCCACGCGGCCTCACCCCGGACGCCCTGGCGAGCCTGCCGCGAACCTGGATGACCGCAGCCTGCATGAACGCCCGGTTTCGCCGAACCGAAGGCTGGCTTGGCCTTTGCCAATGCGACAGTGATCCGCGCGCCTTCACCTGCCGCCTGGAAAAGCACGCCGGTGTTTTCGGCCTGATCCCGACAAGCCTCGATGCCGAAGGCTCGCCCCGCATCATCGACTACGCGATCTGCTATTTTCCCTCAGCGGACGATCCGTGGCTGGACCACTTCGCGCTTCATTCCGCGATCCTTGCCGGCACCCCCGACACGCAGACGCGCCTTCGCGACTTTCCAGCCCATGACGATCTCCAAGCCGCCTTTGCCATTGCCCGGCTGCGGGTTGGCGTTACGCCAGATGGTGAGGGCATAGGCCTGTCCCTGACCGGAGAACGTCACCGTCGCGTCCTGGTGGAGGCAGGCATTCCCGCCCCCGGCGGCGGCTGGCTCGTCCCCCCCGACGGCGCGGATGAAAACCTGCCCGCCTTTGCGCTGGCGCGCGATCTCCTTGCCACCCTTGCTGCCGGATTGCGGGTCGCGACCGCGGCTGCCCCCACCTTCACGGCAGGTTTCGAAACCCCATCGACCGTCTATCAACTCGGGCTCGACGGCACACTCCACACCCTGCCCGCGCCTGATGCCTCACGCGACACCGATTGCCTCATATGGGGCGCGATTTCCGGCCTCAAACCGGTATTGATACCGCTAGACGCCGCCATGCGCGCCCAAGGGACGGATCTCGACATCTACCGCAGGGACCCGATTTCCATGGCGCCGGTGCGCGACCGCCCCGAAACCGAAAACGACCGACCGGGACTGACGCTTCTGTCCGGGTTTCTCGGATCGGGCAAGACGACCTTCCTCAACCAGTTCATCGAATACCACACCGGTCACAACGAACTCGTCACCGTGATCCAGAACGAGCTTGGGGAAACGGGCGTCGATGCGATGCTGCTGGAAGGCGACGACTCCGTGATCGAAGTGGATGCGGGGTGCGTCTGCTGCACTCTGTCGGGCGCGCTCGAACCTGCCATCCGGGCACTGCGCGACCGCTACCGCCCGGATGTCATCGTGCTTGAGACCACCGGGCTCGCCAACCCTCTCAACATGGTGGAGGAACTGAAGGACCTCGATCACCTCATCCGTCTCGATGCGGTTGTCAGCATCGTCGATGCCAGCCGCTTCCACGAAACCCTTGCCACCTCCGACATCGCCGCCGGTCAGATAGCCGCCGCGGACACGCTGATCCTCAACAAGTGCGACCTCGCCGACGAGGCAACGCTCGCCGCGATCCACGAGGAGCTTGCAAGGGTGAACCCTGAGGCCCGCGTCATCGAGGCCTGCCAGGGCCGGGTCAATCCGAAGCTGCTCGAAACCGGGTTCAAGCGACTTCTTGCCGAGCCGGAGGAGGTGGCCACGGACGACGCGCCCTGCTGTTGCGGCCACGCGCACGACAAGCCGGCGCACGACGCGCATCACGAACACGCGCACGGCCATTGCTGTGGCCAATGCGGGGGACAATGCGAGGACGCGCCCGACCATCAGGAGCATCACGACCATCATGACGATCACGGCCATCATGAGGATCATGGCCATCATGAGCAGCATGCGCATTCCGATCACGCGTCCCATCTCGGCGAGGGCTTTGGATATCTGAAGCTCGAACTGCCCGAGGCGGTCGATGGCGACGTGCTGACCCGCCTGCTGGTCGATTGCCCGAAATCCGTCGAACGGATCAAGGGCGTTGTCCGGCTTGTTGGGGATCCCGATCTCAGGATCCTGCAATTCGTGCCCGGACATGCCGAATTCGTCATGCCGGAGCGCGCCATCACCGAGCCGCCCTTCCTGATCGTCATTGGCAGGGGGGTGGACAGTCCGGAGCAAAGCGCCCACTGGGCCCAACTGACAGAGAAGCGGCCTCATGCAACTCATTGAAGAGGGCGGCTTCGTCATGTGGCCGCTGATCGCGATTTCCGTCCTGGTCATCGCGGTCATTCTCGACAGGCTTCTGGTGTTCACCACACAGCCGCTGGTCGATCCGGACCTGGAAGCCCGGCTCATCGCGGCCGGACGCGGCGAGGCCACCCAAGAGACGCTTGCAACCGCGATTGAACTGCGCCCGACCCTTCGCCCCCTTCTTGAGGCCCTGTTTGCCAAAGGGGCGAAGGCAACGCGGGAAGGACTGGCGACCATCGCGATCGAGGAGATCATCCGCGGGCTTGACCGGCGCGTCGGGGTTCTCGGCATGGCGGCGCGCGTGGCGCCTCTGCTCGGTCTTCTCGGTACGGTGATCGGCATGATCCAGACCTTCTCGCGGCTCTCCGCCGCAAGCGGCGCCATCGACATGACCATGCTGGCCGACGGCATCTGGCAGGCTCTGTTGACGACGGCGACCGGGCTCGTGATCGCCATTCCCGCCGTCATCGCCCATGGCGGCTTCCTGCGCCGGGAGGAGCATGTAAACTTCGCCCTCGCCCGCCTCGCCAATCGCGTGCTGATGGCCGAGGGCTCGCCCGGGGAACGAGCGGCATGATCGAGCTGAAACGCAAGGACCGGCAGGCTGGGATCCCCGACGTCACGCCGATCCTGGACGTCGTCTTCATTCTGCTGATCTTCTTCGTCATTGCCGCCGCCTTCACCACACACGGCGTGGAGATGAACCTGCCCAATTCGAAACAGGCGCGCACCTTTGCCGGGCGCTCCCTGGAAGTGGTGCTCTCCGCCGACGGCCAACTCATGGCAGATAGCGAAGCGGTGGATATGCGCGAACTGGGCTTCAAGGTGCGTCTGGCCAAAGAGACGCCGGGAGGCATGCAGATCGTGCTCAAGGCCGACAAGAATGCCTCGGTCGGCATGTTCCTGAGCGCGATCGGGACGATCCGCGACAATGGGGGAGATCATCTCGTGATCGCCACCCGTCCCGCCCAGGCCGCAGCCAGATTGCCGGAGATGCAGCCATGACGGATGGCGAACGCATCGCTGCGGCGATCGCCATTTCGCTCGCCCTTCACTGGCTGTTCCTCAAGGGCATTGCGCCCCCATCGCTTGAGACCGGTTCAAGCGACACGATCGTCGTCGATTTCGCCCCTCCCGATGCCGCCATTGCCCTGGCCGCGCCCTTGACGCTTGAGGAGGCGGGACCACCGCAGGAAAGCCGGGAGACCCGGGCCGACCGTCGCCGCAAGGTGCTCGCCGCCTATCTGGAAGCCGTTTCCGATGCCATCCACGCCCGACGCATGACGGCGGTCGGCAGCTCCGGCATCGGCAATGTGGGCTTTGCCCTGACAATCGACGGAAGCGGCAACTTCGCCGATGTGCAGCTTCTGCAAAGTTCCGGCAACCCGGCGCTGGACCGGGACGCGCAACGCGCGGTGCTGTCTGCCAGCGGAGCCGTTCCCCGCCCCCCCTTGCTCGGCTCCGGGCCGCTCCGCATCCGGCTTCGCGTGAAATATCAATACGGGCTCTAGTGCCGCGGCCGGGGCAAGGGTTGTCTCAAACAGGCCGGGAGCTGCCTCCCGATCCAAGGTAATCGTTCAAGCGGCGTCCGGTCGGCGCGAAAGCCGACCGGACGCCGTTTTCAGACAGACAAGATCAGATTTCATGCTTTCGAGGGAGCCCCTTGAGCCGCATGAACCGAGCGGATGTCAGTCCGTTTCCTCGGCATCGCCACCGATGGTAACCAGCTTCGAGCTGTAGGTCTTCTCACCGAGACGTTCGATCAGATCGAGCTGAAGCTCAAGCCAGGCCTTGTGCCCTTCCTCGTCGAGGACGATCTCTTCAAACAGGGCCTTGGTGCCGATATCGCCGACCTCATAAGCTTCCCGCGCAGCCTTGGTGTAGACCGCGATTGCGTTCTCCTCATCGGCCAGATCTGCCTTGAGCAGGTCCACCAGACTGTCGTGAAGCACAGGTGTCTTTTCGAAGGCGATCTCCGGAACGCCTTTGAGGAAGAGGACCCGTGCAATAAAGCGATCGGAATGTCCCCATTCCTCTTGCATCTCTTCCCGCATCTGCGCCGCAAGTTTCGAAAGGCCCCAGTCGTCAAGCCTTTGAGCATTGAGCTGATACTGATGCGCTGCGGCCATCTCCATTTGCAGCGCCTTGTTCAGGTTTTTGATTGTTGTGTCATTCGACATGCAAGCACCTCTTGTCGCTAAAGAAATCCGAACGGAAAACGCTAGACCCGGCGAACACCGCGCTAAAGGGCCAGTCCCATGAAAGGCAATATGTCGCACGATATCGGATCGCAGCGACATGCGATTTCTTCAAGGGGCCCCTCAGACATGCGGGATTTCCGTCGCCAACATGCGAGCAAACCTCCGCATGGGGAAAACCGTCCCTCCGCCTCTCAGATCATACGCAAGATGAAGGCGGCCGTGGGATTCGGCTCCTTAAGGGACGATCCGGGAAAAGCCAGCCTCAAGGTGACGGGGTAACCCGCCATCGAATCCGCCCCGAAACCATGCCTGGGAATTGGCACAGAGGCGCGGCACCTCGGAGCACGGCCCAGGGGCCGTTTATCCTGCATGGATGGAGGTGCGTTGTTCCTGCCGGAATGCGCCCGGCGTCAGCCCTTCCCACCTCTTGAAGGCGCGCGTGAAGGCGCTCTGTTCGGAAAACCCGGTGAGGAAGGCGATCTCGGAGAGGGAATAGCCGGTTTCCTTCACCAGTTCCTGCGCCAATTCGCGCTGCGCCACACTGACCAGCTTCAGATAGTTGCGCCCTCCTTCGGCCAACCGACGCTGCAAGGTGCGGGTTCCCATGCCGAGGCGCGCTGCGACATCGGCAAGTTGCGGCACCCCGTCGCTGAGCATCGAGGCGATCTCCTCGATCACCTGCCTCGCCAGCCGGTCCTGCTCCGTGACCGAGGGCGGCAACATCTGCTCCAGATGATCGGAGAAGAATTTCCAGATCCCGGCATCGCCCACCGGATTGGGCCGATCGACGTCCTCAAGCGAGAACTGCATCTTGTCGACCTCGGCACCAAACTCCGGCTCTATGCCGAAATGTTCGGCAAGACTGGCAGTCCCTCCCTCGCGCCGATGCGCGAACTCAACCAGCACAGGTGTCAGGTCAGAGCCGCTCGCCTCCCGGCAAAGCGTGAGGAACGTCGCAAGCGCCGCTTCGTTCGACAGGAAGTTCCCCAGCCGGACCGGCTCCGGACGACGATGCGTCCAGCAATAGATGTCTTCGTTTTCCTCGACTGAGAAGTCGGATGCCTTGTTGTAGAGGCGCGCATAGCGCCCCATGCGCTTGAACCCGTGCCGAAGCGTCGGCGCGGATTTCAGCGCCAGCCCGACCGCGCCGAACTCCTCGCACCGCATATTCGCGCAGACCCGCATGTGAAAGCGCAGCTCGGGCCATTCGCTCTCGGCGATGATCTCCAACAGCTGAAAATAATCTTCCGCACGCACACGCATATCCGGAAGTCTGGCTTCCTCCTCCGTCAGGCCGACAGACGCATAAAGCGCCGCTTTGTCCGGCAGATTATGCGCCACATCGATCTGCTTGCGCACGAACATCGCGGAGATATCCGTCACATCCGCTTCCCCCCCGAAAAAGCGATGGAATCGCAATCGCCGCATGCCCACTCACGCGACTGTGAGCATTGAGCCCCGCTTTGTCACGCAGCGTCAAGCCCTTGTCAGCGGCGGTCAATACCACATGCCGCGCCTCGCAGTATCCAGGTCTCGTTCAGAAACAAACGGAGCGGATCACCGGTCACACGGGCTCTCCAGGCAAAGCCACAGTGAAATCCGCCTGAATGGCGCGAAACGAGGAAAATCACCATGGGACTGAAACAGCAGGCTCTCAAGATCAGCATGACGGTCGCCGGCGCCGGGCTCGGCGCGGGACTGACCATCGTCGCCGGCGCGCTCATCCTGGGCCTTGGAGCCAGCCAGGCTCCTGCGCAGGACAAGGAGGCGCGTGCCGCAACCGCAACCATGCCGCCGATCAATGACGGCCTGCCGATGCCGGGCTTCGAGATCACCCGCGGCAACACGGCACTCGTCATCACCGACCCGCAAAACGACTTCCTGTCCCCCAAAGGCGTGACCTGGGGCGTCGTCGGTCAGAGCATCACCTCAAACGGCACGGTCGACAATCTCGCCGCGCTCTTCGATGTCGCCAAGCGTACCGACATGCCGGTCTTCGTCTCGCCGCACTATTACTACGAGCACGATCACAAGTGGCACTTCGAGGGCGCACTTGAGCGCCTGATGCACAGTATCGGCATGTTCGACCGCCCGGACGCGCTGAGCCTTGAAGGCTTCGAAGGATCGGGTGCGGACTGGCTGGAGCGCTACAAGCCCTACATCAACGACGGCAAGACCGTGGTGACAAGCCCGCACAAGATCTACGGCCCCGACAGCAACGATCTGGCGCTGCAGCTGCGCAAGGCCGGGATCGACAAGGTGATCCTGGGCGGCATGTCCTCAAATCTCTGCACGGAATCGCACATGCGGTCCCTGATCGAGGCGGGCTTCGAAGTCATGGTGGTGACCGACGCCACCGCCGGTGCGATCACCGAGCATTATGACGGCTATGCCGCGTCGCTGACGAATTTCCGCATGATCGCCAGCGCAATCGACAACACCGAAAACACCGTGCGCGCCATCGAGGCTGCCCACGGCATGTGACCCCCGGCGCTTTCCCGGCGCCCCCGGCCAACCACAGGATAAGGCCTGCGACCTTGCACGCCGCAGGAGGCCCCCGCCTCGGGTCGCGACCCTCCCGGCTGAAATCCTGTGGTTGGCCCCCTTTTTTTTCCACGCTGAGCCTGTGTCGGTGCGCCTGCGGGCCACCGCCATGATCGACCAACGGCCCACACCGAAACGGGCCACCTGCTAAAACCTGAAAGAGGACCCTGACATGACCTTGAAGACCGGTATCAAACTCGCATCCGTTCTCGTACTGGCAAGCCTTGCGGCCGCCCCGGCCTTTGCCGAGGACGAGTACAACGTCACCAACGGCTACACGCTGGACGGCGCGCCGCTTGCGCTGCACGGCATGGACAGCGTGGCACTTGCAACGTTGAACGCCGCCACCCCGGGCGTTGCATCCCACACCGTCGTCCATGATGGCGTGGCCTACTATTTCTCGTCCGAAATCAGCGCGGAAAAGTTCGCGGCCGAACCACAACGCTACATGCCCCAGTATGGCGGCTTCTGCGCCTTTGCGGTCGCGCTTGGCAAGAAGCTGGTCGGCGATCCGCGCTATGCCGACATCGTCGACGGCAAGCTCTATCTCTTCGTCAACGCCGCGGTCTTGGAGAAATACAAGCAGGACCCGGAAGGCACCTTGAGCAAGGCAGCCGAAACCTGGCCCTCCATCCGCCATGCCGCAGTCGGCAGCCTTTGACAACGCGATGGTCGGCAGGTCTCCTGCCGACCATCGTGCGGAACGCGGAGCAGGACGCCGTCACGGACATCCTCGAACTCTGCACAGATCTTGCGAACCTTGTGATATACCACCCTGCGAAATGAGGACAAATCATCGGAGTGGCAGCGTATGAGCTTGTGGGCTGATTTTCAGAACAACACCGGTCGACTAATTCACAAGCCGAAGCACTACCTTCCCATCTACGAAAGACACCTTGCCCGGTTCGTGAACCAGACCGTAACGCTTTTCGAGATTGGCTGCGGCCACGGCGGCTCCGTTGCCATGTGGAAACGATTTCTCGGCCCCAACGCGCGTATTGTCGGCATCGACATCCGCGAGGAATGCAGCGCCTTTGAAGAAGATCAGGTCTTCATCCGCATCGGGAGCCAGGCCGACACCCGATTCCTGGGCAAGCTGGTGTCTGAATTCGGCCAGCCGGACATCGTCATCGACGACGGCAGTCACCAGATGAGCCACATCCGCGCAACATTCGATTTCCTCTACCCGAAAACCAACCAGCGCGGCGTCTACATCGTCGAGGACCTGAACTTCGCCTACAATCCCAATCTGGGCGGAGGTTATCGCGAGCCACGTTCCTTCATCGAATACAGCAAGGAGCTGATCGACCGTCTGCATGCCAGATACACGGAAGAGGTCGCCGAAGACGAGTTCACTCGCACGACCCTGTCGATGCATGTCTACGATTCAATGATCATTTTCGAGCGCGGCCGACACGATACGACTGTCCACCAGCACCGAGGCCGACAGCCGTCCAAATAGCGTCAGGAAGCCCCATCCGCCGGAACCATCCCGAATGCTCGGCCCGTGAGCGCGCCCCGTCGGCTTTGTGATCCGATATCCGATCCCGGATCGCATCCGCAATTTTCTTGTAGCCATGCCGATTGAGATGCTCTTCGGCAACGACATCCTCTCGCTCGATGAGAGTATCGATGTCGATCGCATGGACCTGATCGTTTCGCGCGGCATAGGCATCACAGAAACTGTTATACGCGGCGCGACCCGCTTCACCGAACGGGGCGGTGCTGTAGAACGTGTTCTGTTTCAGAAGAAAGACCGGTGAGCCTTGCTTTTTGCGCTTCATGATGGTCTTGAGCATGCGCTCCAGTATCTTCACCCGCGCCTTTGTGCTGATTTTCACCTCCCGGATCTTGCCGGTTTCGAACAACTCGGGCCGGTTTGTCTGAAGCCACGCGAAGTTCGGCATTATCTGGCGCAACAAAAGCCCGTCAGCCGTCTCGATATAATGACCCAGGAGGACCCCACCCAGCGACAGCAACAGAGCATCTGCAGAAACGAGATCCTTGTGTAGAGCAAGATATTCCGTCTCACGCCATACGGGGAGATTGTTGAGGATCGCCGAACGGTGCACCTGTTTCGCGTCGCTCAAAATGAGCCCCGGGCAGTCGGAACGGATCATCAGATCGTCGCGGGCATAATTCACATACTCCGCCACATTCGGCCCGAAAAACGCGCTTAACTGAAGCAATTCGCAAGAACCGAGCAGGAGGAGGCGATCTTCCTGCGCACAAATCCCCACTCCATCTGCCCCAGTGTCGTCGGAGACCTGAATCCAGTCAATCGAGGGGCATGCCGACAAGTCGCCGGAAACTGGCCCCACGATCGTGATCTCAGGTCTGCCCAGGAAATCGTAGACGAACTGCTCGACCCCCATATTCATCACTCGGCATGAAAAGACGAAATGGGCAAGCTGTGACCCCAGATAGTTCTTGCGCAGGAGATAGAACCCGACGATCCCGTAATCGCCGAAATCGTCTCGACACCGGATGCACGCCGCAGAGATGCCGAATTGCGCGAGAAGCCCCAAAAGCTGCAACCGCGCGCCCGAGCCCTCCAGACGAACCTTTGTGAAATTGAGTTGATTGGTTCGCTCAATCAACTCCAGAACACGATCCAGATTGGCCTCGATGTCATGATCGAAGGAGATCCGGATATTGCAGCTGCGCAGGAAATCCTCGTTCCCCGCCTCATGTCCGGCCCGGGCACCAATCTTTTTCTCGATCAGCTTGTAGTGGTTCAGTCGGCTCAGCGAAGTGTCGTCCTTCCCGACCAATCCCGGCAAGTTGAGCAGCCCCGGCAACACCTCCTGCGGAAGCCCGGTCTGCAAGCCTTCGTTAAAGAACTTCGCCTCCGCCAGATTGGCCGGATTATCGTCTATGAAGAGGCAGTTGACGGGCCTCAGCCCGAAATCCGCGATCAGCGCGGCGATGGTCTCGCCCTTCGGAGCCCAAGAAATCCGCGGCATGACGAAGTAGTCCCAAACGCCCAGATCGCGCAGCGCCTTCTCGGCCGTCGCATGGTCGTTCTTGGAGACGATGGTCGAGATGATGCCGCGCTGCGCAAGCGTCTCCACCATTGAAATATTGGCAACAATGGGCGCGATGCCTTCTTCGGACAACGTACCTTGCCAAAAGGTCTCGTCGAGATCCCATATGATCAGCTTCACAGGATCGGTGCTGTCGCTTGCCACTTTCATCCGCAGCTCACATAAGATCTTGATTACGGCATACTAAAAACGCACACCTGGATGCCGCTACGTTTTCCGCGACGTGTAGCTTCTTTCTTATAGCCACACGGATTCGCAATGGAAAGAGCACTCAAGGACGCTCGCGCGTTGGCATGCGCCACCCAGCGGACGGCAAAGCCCGGACGGTTTCCCGCCCGGGCTTCAACGGTTGGCCTGGCTCCCGCCAGAACGTTACGGCTTATTCCATGCCGAGTTCGGCACGCACGTTGTCAGCCGTTGCCTTCATCGTCTCCGCCGGGTCGGCGCCATCGCGCACTTCCACCAGAGCGGCGGCGATCTCGTCGGTCACGGCAACACCGTTCGGGCCCGGATAGGCGTACCAGGGACCTGCATAGTTCGCGATCTGGGTGTGGGCCACGCGCGAATTCGGGTTCTTCTTGTAGAACTCGCCAAGATAGCTGTCATCGCGCACGAGGATGGCATTGGCCGGAGCGTAGCCGGTGTTCTCCACGATGATCTTCTGCCCGACAGGGCCGGTCACGAAGGCGATATAGTCCCACGCGGCCTTCTGCTTGGCTTCGTCCTTGGTCAGCATGACGATGCCGGACCCGCCGGTCGGGAAATAGATGGAGGTCTTGTCCTCGGCCGAAAGCGGGACGCCCTTCACGACGACATTGAAACGATCACCCGCCGCCTTCTCGAAACGCGCCTGCAGGGAGGAGCTCTCCAGCATGATGCCGAGGGTGCCGGCCGGGAAAGCCTGACGGGCATCGTTGGCGCCATAGGGCTTCATGCCCGCTTCCTTGGCAAAGCGCTGGTAGAGACCCGCCGCCGCGATGCCCGCTTCGCTGTCGAAGGTGACGTTGCTTTCGTCTTCGTTCAGCGGACGCCCGCCATGGGAGCCCAACAGCGACTGGTACCGCCAGTCATGCGGCTCGATCCAGATCCCGTCGATGGTGCTGTCCAGCGCGTTGATCTTGGCGGCCAGCTCGATGATCCCGTCGAAATCGGTTGGGAAGTCGTCCATCGATCCCCCGGCCTTCTTCACCAGTTCCGGGTTCACATACATGACCAGCGTGGATGCGGAGGTCGCGAGGCCGTGCTGCTTGCCCTTGTAGGCGCCCAGCGACAGCAGCGCGGGCGTGTAGCCCTTCTCTTCCGGATTGTCACCGATGAAGGCGTCGAGCGGCTGCGTCATGCCGCGATCTTCAAGGATACGCAGGCGGTTCAGGCCAACATAGGCCACGTCCGGCATATCGTTCGCCACGTTCTGACGCAGCAGGCGCTGCACGCCTTCCGCATAGGTGTCGGCCGGACCGTCAAGCTTGATGGTCACGTCCGGATGGGACTTCATGAACTCCTCGGCGAGGATTTCCTGCGTCGCGGTCCAGATATTCGGATTGGCGTAGTCGACCCGGATGGTGGTCTGTGCCATGGCCGCAGTGGACGCCAGCGCAAAGGCTGCGGCAACGAATGCGGTTTTCATGTGAACGGCTCTCCTGTTTGAATCAGCAGGTCTGTGTGCCTGCAATCGAACCAATCGACACGGTTGGTTCCGTGTTCATTGCGCTTATCAGTCCATCAGCCCTTGAGACCGGCGGTCGCCAACCCCTGGGTGAATTTGCGTTGTGCGATCAGGAAGGCGACGACAAGCGGCGCCGTGATGATCACGGTTGCGGCCATCAGCGGTCCGACCTGATTGCCGGCCTCCTGATCGCGGAAGTAGAGAATGCCGCGCGGTGGCGTCGCCAGTTGCGGATCGCTGGTGGCGATCATCGGCCAGAACAGATCGTTCCAGTGCGCGGTGACGGAGAAGATCGCGAAGGCGGTGGCCGCGGGCAGAACCAGCGGAAAGGCGATCCGCCACACGATTTCCGTTTCCGACATCCCGTCCACCCGCGCCGCCGCGAACAGTTCGGACGGCAGTTGAGAAATGGCCTGACGGAAGAGGAACAGCCCGAAGGCCGTCGGCATGAAGGGCAGGATCAAAGACCAGTAGGTGTTGAGAAGCTGCACCTTCGCCAAACCCAGAAAGACCGGGATCGCGGTCACCTGGAACGGCACCAGCAAGCCACCCAGAACCATGGCGAAAAGCACCGGTTTTGCGCGGAAATTCCGCTGCGCCAGCGCATAGGAACACGGCACCGCGAAAGCGATCTGGAAGAACAGGATCCCGCCCACCACGATCAGCCCGTTGAGCAGGTAGCGCGGAACGTCCGTCTGCGTCATCGCGACAACGTAGTTCGACCACTCCGGCGTTGACGGCAACAGGTGGATGACGGGCGAGAAGATCTCGTCCTCGGGCTTCAACGACAGCGACACCATCCACACGAAGGGCAGGAGAATGAACGCCGCCCCCGCAAGCAACAACACGATCGGGATGGAGCGAAGAATGAGACGACGCAGGCGATACAGCGGCGACTTGGAGGAAAGGTGCTGGCTCATCGGTAGTGCACCTTTCTTTCGACGATCCGGAATTGGGCGAAGGTGAGTATCAGAAGGAAGACGAAGAGCACGACCGTGATCGCGCTGGCATAACCTGCCTTGAAGTAGACGAAGCCTTCCCGGTAGAGCGCGTAGACGAGCGTATCGGAGGCATAGGCCGGACCGCCCTTGGTCAGCGTTGCGACCGTCTCGTAAACCCTGAAGGCATTGGATGCGGTCACCACCATGACAAACAGCGTGGTTGGCCCGAGCATCGGCCAGGTCACCGTCCAGAAGCGGGACCACGCATCCCCCGCCCCATCCACTTCCGCGGCCTCATAAAGGTCGTTGGGAATGGCGACGAGACCGGCCAGGAACAGCACCATGTTGTAGCCGATCGTCTGCCAGATGCCGATCATGGCAAGCGTGTAGAGCACCAGGCCCCGATCACTCAGCCAGTTCTCCGGCGCCCCGCCCAACGCCGCCAGCATGTGGTTGACGATGCCCAGCGAGGGATGCAGCACCATCTGCCAGGCCACCGACATGGCGACCAGCGTCGCCGTGACGGGCAGGAAGTAAACCGTGCGCAACGCACTGGCGAAGCGCGGCGCCCAGTTCACCATGCGATGCAGGCCCATGGCGACGAGCAGACCGAAGCCGACGGAAAACGGAATGACGATCGACACGTAGATCAGCGTGTTGACCATCGCCCGACGCCCGATCCGGGAGCCGAACATCTTTGCGTAGTTGTCGAAGCCGATCCAGTTGAAGGACGAGGCGCCGAATTGATAGTCGGTGAAGGACAGGAACGTCACGACAGCGACCGGCACGAATATGAAGAGCACGAGCACGCCGATCCCGGGCCCTGTCAGCCACGCGGTCGTGAGCGCCTCGCGCCGTTCGATGGACATTCGCGGCAAGAGCGCCATCAGACCGCCCTCCCGGCCATCGGCACAGGCTCTTCGGCCGTTGCTGCGATGCGCTTGCCGCTTGCCGGATCGAAGGCATGGAGACGATGCGGCTCGTAGCCGATGCGGATACGGCTGCCCTGCGCGGGAATGGCGTATTCACCGTCGGCGATGGCACGAACCTCATCGCCATTGTCCAGCCGCAGCATCAGAAGGGTCTCTCCCCCCAGATACTCGACCGCCTCCAGCACACCCTCCATCTGCCCGTCCTCACACGGGTTCAGATGCTCCGGGCGGATGCCGTAAACGGCCTTTTCGGCAGGAAGGCCCGCGGGCAGATTGTCGGCCTCGAAGAAGTTGATGGCGTTGTTGCCGATAAAGGCTGCGACATCCCGCGAGGCGGGCCGCTCGTAAAGCTCACGCGGACTTCCCGCCTGCGCAACATTGCCCGCGATCATCACCACGATCTGGTCCGCCATGGCCATGGCTTCCGACTGGTCGTGCGTCACATAGACGAAGGCCTTACCGGTGCGCGCATGCAGCGCCACCAGCTCGGTGCGCATGCGCACACGCAGACGGGCATCCAGATTGGACAGCGGCTCGTCGAGCAGGAACACCTCCGGATCACGCACGAGCGCCCGCCCCAGCGCGACGCGCTGCTTCTGACCGCCGGAAAGCTGGCCGGGCTTTCGTTGCAGGAGCTCGCCGAGGCCCAGGGTCTCCGCGGTCTCCTTCACCTTGGCGTTGATCTCGCGACGCACGCGACGCACGCCGGGAGACAGAAGCCCGGCAAGCGGCAAGCGTCCCCACACGCTCAGGCGGCGCATGGCCAACGGAAGGGCCATGTTTTCCGCCACCGTCAGATGCGGATAGAGCGCGTAGGACTGAAACACCATCGCGATGTTGCGCTCATGGGCGGTCTGGCCGGAGACCTCTTCGCCGTTGAGGCGAACTTCGCCAGAGGTTGGCCGGTCGAGCCCCGCCATGATCCGCAGACTGGTGGACTTGCCACAGCCCGACGCACCCAGCAGCGCGGTGAAACTGCCCGGGGGCACGTTAATACAGATATCGTCCAGGACCCGATTGGTGCCGAAGCTGCGGCTTACATGGTCGAACGATAGGGCAGGCGTCTGTGTCAAAGTGGGGTCCGAATTGGAGGATTCCATGGAAATTTTCTAACACTCTGGCGAAGTTGAATGTAAGTTTTATGACAACTTGGCGGATTGCAGCATATGCTCCGCAACAAGTTCGACGGCCTCGTCCACGGACGCGGCATGTTGTACGCCGTCTACATTGGCCGCACCTTCGAGCCCGATCACGGGCTTGGAGAAATGCAGCCCGTAGGCGACCTCTGACAGAGTGCCGTAGGAGTTGCCGACGGCAACCAGCACCTGACAGGACTTGGCGATGATCATGTTCCGCGCCTCGCTAAGGCCCGTGGCAATGGGCAGGGCGATGTAGTCATTCGCATCGCGCCAGCTGTGATCGGGCACGAGCCCGATCGTCAGGCCGCCCGCTTTCAGGCATCCCTTGGAAACAGCTTCCATCACGCCGGTTTTTCCTCCACACATCACGGTCAGACCGAGCTCGCCAAGCGCCATTCCCAACGCTTCAGCCGCCTCAAGCTGCGCCGTGGTCGCCTCCCGCGGACCTATAACGCCGACCGGAATCCGGCGCGCCCTGCCACTTTCACCAATGCACTTCAATGCGGTCTTCGCATCGACCTCGCGCACCGATTCCGGCATGGCGACATCCGATTTCCAGCACCAGCCCCAAGGATCCAGCTCTCCCGAAGCACTGAAAATCCGGGCGCCATCAACCCCGTAGAGCCTTGTAGCCATCAGGTAACTCCATTATCGTTGTGTAAATTATCTTCCAACTCAACGGGCGTCTTAACACATCCTTATGACAGTCGTGCCCCTTTCCTCCCGCCAGGAGCAGATACTTGGCCTCACCGAGCGGCAAGGCTTTGTAACAATTGACAATTTGGCGCGTGCCTTTGGCGTTTCTGCCCAGACAATACGTCGCGACATAATCGCCTTGTCGGAAGCTGGACGGCTACAGAGGTTCCACGGCGGAGCCGGTCCCGTCGATGCGCAAGAAACCTTACGACTCGATCACCATCAAAAGACTCACATCTCGGTGGAGGCCAAACGCAGGGTCGCGAAGCAGACGGCAGCCGCCATTCCCGACGGCGCCAGCGTCTTCATCGACGTGGGCACGACGATGGAGTTCACCGCCGAGGCCCTCGATCAACGCTCCGGCCTCAGGGTCTTCACCAACAGCGTGCGCGCGGCCCTCGCCTTCGATCCCGCCCGCCACGACGTGAACGTGCTGGGCGGACGTATGAGCGGGCGCGACGGGTCGCTGACCGGCGAGGAAATCATCACCGCCCTGCACGGACTGCATTTCGATTACGCGCTGATCGCCTGTTCGGGCATTGAGGAAAATGGCCGCGTGATGGATTTCGACATGTCCAAGATCGCGGTGAAAAAGGTGGCCATGGCGGCCGCTCGTCAGCGCTTCCTGCTCGCCACGCCCAGCAAATTTGGCAGAAGCGCGCTGGCGATGATCGCGAAGCTGTCGGAGTTCGACCGCGTCATCGACGGCGAAGAATAAGGCCGCGAAGGCCCGGCCCTGAAAGGCCAGGCCTTTTCGATATCAGTGAACCTTGACCTTGGACGCAATTTCCGCCGCGCGCTTGCGCATGGCGTCCATCGTCTCTTCGCCGCTGCGGTCATAGGCGAGCACCACGCCCATCCGGCGATAAGGCCGCGTCGTCGGCTTGCCGAAGATCTTCACGTCGGACTGCGGATAGGCGCAGGCCTCCTCCAGACCGGAGAAATGCGGCACGCCTTCTTGTGACGCGAGGATCACCGCGCTGACGCCGGGATACCGCTGCTCGATCTCCGGGATCGGCAGGCCCAGAAGCGCGCGGGCGTGAAGCTCGAACTCGTTGAAATTCTGCGTGCCCGCCAGCGTCACCATGCCGGTGTCATGCGGACGCGGGCTGAGTTCGGAGAAATAGACCGCTCCCTCGGCCAGAAAGAACTCGATACCCCAGATACCCGCCCCGCCCAGCGCGGAGGTGACCTTGGCCGCCATGTCCTGACATTCCGCCAGCTGGTTCGGATCGATGGCGCAGGGCTGCCAGCTCTCCTGGTAATCGCCGCGCTCCTGCCTATGGCCGATGGGCGCGCAGAAGAGCGTCTCGCCGGTTTTCTGGGTGACCGTCAGAAGCGTGATCTCGGTGTGAAAGTCGATGAAACCTTCGACGATCATCTCCTTCAGGTCACCGCGCGAGCCTTCCAGCGCGTAGTCGAAGGCGGGACGCATGTCGGCGGGCGTCTTGACCACCGACTGCCCCTTGCCGGAGCTCGACATCAAGGGCTTCACCACGCAAGGCATGCCGACCTTCTCGACCGCCGCCTGAAATTCCTCATAGGTCGTCGCATACTCATAAGGCGCGGTGCGCAGCCCCAGATCCTTGGCCGCCAGATCGCGAATGAGCTTGCGGTTCATCGTGAAATTCGCGGCCTTGGCGCTGGGCGTCACCTGAATGCCCTGCTCCTCATAGGCATAGAAACGATCGGTGCGGATGCTCTCCACCTCCGGCACGATGATATCGGGCGCATGTTTGGCGACAGCCGCATCGAGCGCGTCGCCGTCGAGCATGGAGAACACCTCAAAGCCGTCGGCAACCTGCATGGCGGGTGCGCCTTCATAGGCGTCGCAGGCAATCACGGTGTGGCCAAGCCGCTTCAGCGCGATCACGACTTCTTTTCCCAGTTCGCCGGAGCCGAGCAGCATGATTTTGGTCATTCGTTTCTTCCCGATTTCTGGCCCATGTTCTGGCGCCCATCCCGTATCCCGACGGGATTCACCTCGATTCCCGCGCACAATAGGGCCAATCGGCCGTTTTCCGAATAGTGAAAAGAAGTGCCGTCACAGGATGCCCGCCGCGCGAATGTCCTGCGCCGCGAAGTCGATCAGTGCACGCACCTTGCGCGGCAGGGCGCGGCCTTCCAGATAGACCGCGCTCAGCGGGCTGCCCTCGCCCTCGTAATCTTCCATCAGCCGGACAAGGCCACCGGAAGCCAGCTGCTCCCGTACGGCGAAACGCGGGGCGTTGGCGATGCCAAGCCCGTCGGCTGCAAGACCAGCCGCGGCCCGAGCGGAATTGACGCGCAGCTTGCCGTCCACATTGACCGTGATCTCCTGCCCATCGCGCACAAACGCCCAGCGCCGGGGCACCCGTCGGTTCGTATCGACGATGCAATCGTGCTGCAGAAGCTCGTCAGGCGCGCGCGGAGTCCCGTTGGCTTCCAAATAGGCCGGACTTGCCACCACTACGGTCTGGAATGTGCCGAGCTTGAGGGCTTTGAGCGAGAGCATTTCGCTTGTGCCCAGCCGGAAGGCCACATCGATGCCCTCGCTCGCCAGATCGACATATCGATCGCTCAGCCTCAGATCGAGCTTGAGGTCCGGATTGAGGCGCGCAAAGCGGCCGAGCATTTCGGCCACATGGATCTCCCCGAATGTGAGGGGTGCGGATATGCGGATGACGCCCGAATAGCCTTGCGAGCTTTCGGCCACATCTGACAGAAGCGCGTCCAGATCGTCGAGCAGAACCGGCGCCCGCGCCAGCAGATCCTCCCCCGCAGGCGTCAGGCCAACACGCCGGGTCGTGCGCTGAAACAGCCGAACCCCAAGCCGTGCCTCCAGCCCCGCCACATATTTCGACGTCAGCCGGTTGGAAACCCCAAGCTGTTCCGCCGCCGCGGTGAAAGACCCGGTCTGGGCGGTGGCGACAAAGGCCTTGAGTTCATCGACAAGATCCATGGCGCGCCTATTGTGAACATAATGGAGATAGTCATTCTATACACTCGCCATTTCGTTGAAAAGCCTCAGCCCCTATTTTCTCATCACGACACCGAAGGTCGCCAGGGCGCGGTCTGAACGGGAAGCCTACACAAGCGGGGCCTATGGAAGCCTTGTGAAAGGAGAACGGCGTGAGCACTGCACAAGACCTTAAGACCCTTCATGACCGCCTGTCGCCGAGCGACAGGATGCCGCTTGTCTTTCTCGGTCACGGCAGCCCGATGAACGCTATCGAGGACACCGCCTTCAGCCGCGCCTGGTCGGAGCTAGGCCGCAGCCTCCCCCGTCCCAAGGCGATCCTCGTGGTCTCCGCCCATTGGATGACGCAGGGCACCACCCTTGTCGATGTGTCGGCCATGCCGCGCACCATCCACGATTTTTATGGCTTCCCGCCCGAACTTTACGCCCAAACCTATCCGGCCGCGGGCGATCCCGAGCTCGCGCGCGAAGTGGTGACCCTGCTGGCCAGTCATCACGCGGAGGAAGACGAGACATGGGGCCTCGATCACGGCGCATGGACCATTCTGCAATTCCTTTACCCGGAAGCCGATGTGCCGGTTTTTCAGGTCTCCATCGACATGAGCCGGGGGCTCGACCACCAGCTTGAGGTCGGCAAGACGCTCTCCGCGCTTCGCGATCGCGGCGTCCTCATCCTTGGCTCGGGCAACGTGGTGCACAATCTGCGCACCATGCGTCCGGGCGGAAAACCGCAGGATTTCGCGGTGGAGTTCGATACGCTCTTTACCGAGCGATTGACCGACCGCGACCTCGCCACGCTTTCGGATCCCGGCCAGCTGGGCAGCCTGTTGCACATGGCGCACCCGACGCTCGACCACTATCTCCCCGCCCTCACCATCGCAGGCGCGTCAGATACACGCGACGAGCTGACCTTCATGACCGACGCCATCGATCTGGGCTCGGTCTCCATGCGGTCCTTCGTGTTCCACGCGGCCTGAAAGAGCGGGCCACGCGTTTCGAAGACACGTGGACACAGATCTGGCCGCGAGGATCCGACCGGCGCGGCCAGGCTCAAGGCGAGCCCCGGCCGCCACCGGCACCGTGTCCCCTTGATCTGCCCCCGCGCGTCGCGCGTCCCTCATGGCTCGCGATCTCCGGTCAAGATCGAACCATATTTCAAAATCTGGAACGGCCCTGTCCAATTGTGATCCGACACGCATCTTGCCGGCGGGCATCACGAAAATCTTTTCAAATCCGCAGCCCCATACAAACATCTGATTTTCATAATGTTTGGTGAGATCCTTCGCGGCGAAACCAGCCGCGGACGACCGGCAGCTATTCTCTGTCAGCTTGTCGCACCTATTTAGCAACGTCATACGGTTTTCCGCTCAGCGCAAAAGCCATTGATGAACACGCGATCCTGCTGATCTGTCCATCCGCGAGCGCGCGCGTCGCATGCGCGCCTGCGGCATTTTTCGACAGCAGCAGGACTGACAAACCAAGCCAGCCGGATGAGTGAGCCATGGAACTCGAAATCAACGATCAATCCTATGAAATCCAGTCGGACGGCGAGACGCCGCTGCTTTGGGTCATCCGGGATGAACTGGGACTGACCGGAACGAAATATGGCTGCGGCATCGCCCAGTGCGGCGCTTGTTCCGTTCTGGTCGACGGTGTGGTGACGCGCTCCTGTGTCACCCCCGTTGACAGCGTTGCCGGCAGCCGGATCACCACGATCGAGGCGATCGAGAAAGACGAGGTTGGCAAGAGGGTCGTCGACAAATGGGTCGAGCACCAGGTGCCGCAATGCGGCTATTGCCAGTCCGGACAGGTCATGGCCGCGACCTCGTTGCTGAAGGAAACACCGAACCCGAGCGAAGACGACATCGCGGCGACGATGAGCAACCTGTGCCGCTGCGGGACCTATAACGCGATCAGCGCGGCGATCCACGATCTCGCCGACGAGACGAAGGAGGGTTGAACGCATGCTCGACAAACAGGAACTCGACCGCCGAACGCTTGCCTCTTCGTCCCCGACCAACATTTCCCGCCGGGGCTTCCTCCTCGGCTCCGCCGCGGCCGCCACGGGCGCATTGGTGTTGAGTGTCGGCCTGCCCACCCGGGCAGCCTTCGCCGAAACGGCGCCCCTTCCCGCAGGCACCCGTGTCCCGGCTTTCCTTGAAATCCGGCCCGACAATTCCGTGCGCCTCCTCAGCCCCTTCAACGAGGGTGGCCAGGGTGTTTTCACCGCCATGGCGCAGATCGTGGGTGAGGAACTCGACGCCGACCCGGCCACCTTCGTGGTCGAGAACGCGCCGGCCGGCGATGACTACAAGGTCATGGGCCCGCCCATGGGCCGCATCACCGGCGGCAGCATGTCGGTGCGCTCAAGTTATGACGTGATGCGGCGCCTGGGTGCGCTGGCCCGCCAGATGCTGCTTCTGGCAGCGGCCAATCGCCTTGAGGTTTCCATCGATGACCTGACCACCGAGCCTGGACAGGTTGTTCACGCCACAAGTGGCCGGAAGCTGAGTTACGGCATGCTGGCCGAGGCCGCGATGGATCTGCCCGTCCCCGATCCCGACAGCGTCACCTTGAAGGCCCCGGACACCTTCTCCTGGATCGGCAAGCCGGTGGAGCGGCTGGATGTGCGCGACAAATCGACGGGCAAGGCCGTCTATTCGATCGACGTCCAGGTGGATGGCATGCTGCATGCCGCCGTCCAGCACGCTCCGCGTCTTGGGCTGACCGTTGGCACCCTCGCCAACGAGGATGACGTGAAGGCCATGACCGGCGTCCACTCCATCCACCGGCTCGACGGCGCGGTCGCAGTGGTCGCGGAACGCTGGTGGAACGCCAAGCGCGCGGTTGAGGCGCTGGAAGTGCAATGGAACGACCCGGGCCCGGACGGCACGAACAAGCGTTACATGCCCGCGGATTTTTCGACCAAAGCCTTCCGCAAGCAACTCGCCGGGGAAAAAGCCGAGGGCACGACGGCGGAAGCCGAAGGAGACGCGCCGGCCGTTCTTTCAAAGGCGGACACCGTGATTGAGGCGACCTATTTCGCCCAGTATCTGCATCACGCCCAGCTTGAACCGCCCTCCACGCTCGCCCGTTTCAACGAGGATGGCACCCTCGACATCTGGCTTCCCAATCAGGCGCCGGAAATGTTCCAGGCCGCCATCGCCAAGATTGCCGGACTTGAACCGGCCCAGGTGAACATCCACTCACCAATGCTTGGCGGCTTTTTCGGGCGACATTTCCTCTATGCGGACGCCAATCCCTACCCGCAGGCCATCGCGCTTGCAAAAGCGGTGGGCCGACCGGTCAAACTGATCTGGAGCCGCGAGGAGGAATTTCTGCGCGATCCGCTGCGCCCGATGGTTGCCGTGCGCATGCGCGCAAGCCTCTCTTCCGACAGCATGCCGGAGGCGCTGGAAATCATCAGCGCCTGTGAAGGCCCGATGGAAGCGAATTTCGGACACAATCCGAAGGCTGTGGACCCGACCGCGGTGGAGGGATTGTCCGGCAAGAGCTACGCCATCCCCAATCGCCGGATCGCCCAAGCCTATGTCAGGAGCCCGGCCCCGGTCGCCTTCTGGCGGTCGGTCGGCAACTCCATGAACGATTTCGTCTACGAGTCGTTTCTGGACGAAATGGCCGACAAGGGCAGCCTCGACCCATTCGAGCTGCGCATGCGCCTGCTGAAAGATACCCCGCGTCTCACCACGCTTCTGCAGCATGTGGCGGACTTGTCCGGCGGTTGGAAGCGCGGGCCGTTCCAGGCCGAGGACGGCACCATGCGGGCCCGCGGCATCGCAATGGCGTCCCCCTTCGGCAGCCATACCGCCGCGATTGCCGAAGTGTCCCTGCGCGACGGAGCGGTCGTGGTGCATGACATCTGGGAGACCATCGATCCCGGCACCATCGTGAACCCGGCAATCATCGAAGCGCAGATCCGCTCTGCCGTCGCGCTGGGTGTGTCCCAGGCCCTGGTGGAAGACACGGTCTATGAAAGCGGCGCGCCGCAAGCCCGCAATTTTGACGGCTACCCGATCCTGCGCCCGGACCAGATGCCGCGCGTCCATGTCGGCATCATCGAAAGCGGCGAGAAAATGGGCGGCATCGGTGAGCCGGGCCTGCCCGCCATCCCGCCCGCCATTGCCAATGCGGCGTCCCACCTGAGCGGGAAACGCGTGCGCTCCATGCCGCTGTCCAAGATCACGCTCGACGGCTGAGGGACGCAGCCGAGCCCCTCGATGGATACGACCAGCCGCCCGTTCACAAGCGCGGCTGGTCACCCCCACCCTTTTTCAAAATAACATGCCGCGGTCGATCATCCTGCCGGGCGAGATCATGCGGAAGGCTTTTGATCGTGCGACACTCATTCGCTCGATGCGAAGCGCTAATACTGTTTCTTTTTACAATGCTCAATTCCGATCAAATCTATGTCGCGGCACACAAGAGCAAACGTCCGAGATTGACAATTCTCATGCAGTCGACAAATTTAAATAATCATTTGAATTAGCCCGCCTAATCAATACCGAGAACTTTGCGGACGTCACGGCATACGTATAAATGCCATTATTTCCGCACTCAGCACTTCGCGCTACGTCAACTTCCTGCGCCAGCAAACTACCAAAGGTACTTTTTTAACCGCAACTATATATTTGCTAATTGCTTAACTTGTTAATTTCTTTTTTTACTTGTTTTTGTTTTGACTGTTGTGTCGCATCTTCAAGAAATGATAAACGCTGTAAAGTCCTATTCAATGAATCACAGGTTGAAAGTGACACCGACGTGAAACCAATTATTTCTGCGCAGGAAGCGGTGGACTTCATCCCCGCAAAAACCTCCCTGATGATCGGCGGCTTCATGGCTGTCGGCTCACCGTTGAAAATCATCGCGGCTCTGGAGGAGGCGAACGTCTCCGACCTGGAGATCATCTGCAATGATACGGGGCTCCCCGACAAGGGATGCGGTCGCCTGGTGACAAACCATCAGGTCGCGAAGGTCGTGGCCTCCCATATCGGCCTGAACCCGGAAACCGGCAAGCAGATGAATTCCGGCGAGATCGAGGTGGAACTGGTTCCCCAAGGCACCCTCATCGAGCGCATCCGCTCTGCAGGCGCGGGCCTTGGTGGCGTCCTGACCCCAACCGGCGTTGGCACCATCGTCGAAGAGAACAAGCAGAAGCTCACGATCCAAGGCAAGGAATACCTGCTTGAGGAGCCGCTTCGTGCCCAGGTGGCAATCATCAAGGCGAGCATCGTCGACAAGGCCGGCAACTGCATCTTCAACAAGACCACGAAGAACTTCAATCCGGTCATGGCCACGGCAGCAGATCTGGTGATCGTTGAAGCCGACAAGGTCGTCGAAATCGCCGAAATCGATCCGGACCGCTTCATGCTTCCGGGCACTTTCATCGACTACATCGTGCAGTGAGGGCGGATCATGGACAAGAAACAGCTCAGAGATCGCATTACCTCACGCGTCGCCAAGGAACTGGAACCGGGCAGCCTCGTCAATCTCGGCATCGGCATGCCGACCCTCGTGGCCAGCAAGGTCGAAGCCGACAGCGGGATTCAGTTCCAGTCGGAAAACGGCATGATCGGTGTCGGCACGGTTGAGCCGTGCGACGAGAGCATCGATCACGACATCACGAATGCCGGCGGCATGCCCGTCTCCGCGACGCCGGACGCCACCTATTTCGACAGTGCCATGTCCTTCACGCTGATCCGCGGCGGACATGTCGATGCCTCCGTGCTCGGCGCGCTGGAAGTCGACGCCTCCGGCAGCCTCGCGAACTGGATCATTCCGGGCAAGATGGTTCCCGGCATGGGCGGCGCGATGGACCTCGTGACCGGGGCCCGCAGGGTGATCATCGCGATGGAGCACTGCAGCAAGGACGGCAGCCCGAAGATCCTGAAGGAATGCACCCTGCCGCTCACCGCCGTGGGCGCGGTCGATCTCATCGTGACGGAACGCGCCGTCATCAAGGTGACGGAGAACGGCCTTGTGCTGACGGAGAAGGGCGAGGGCTTTGAGGTGGAGGACATCATCGCCGCAACAGACGCGCCCCTGACTATCGCGGAAGATCTGAAGACCTTCGGCTGAGGCCACAACACATCCGACGGCTGCACGGATCCTCCGCCTGCAGCAACACCAGCCGGTTCGGGGGCAGCCCAGCGCTTCTCCCGAACATCAAGACCGGCGGCACACGCTCCCGGACCACCGGGTCCGCCCGGACCTCTGGAGCATGGTGATCGCAACGCGCGCTGATCACCGACCGCCCGCCGACCGAGCAACGCATAAGCCCCCGGCGATAAAGATGCGCCGGGCAGAACGACAGCGCGGTTTCAGTTTCCCGCATCTATCGGCACCCGCCCCGTAGGGTCGCGTTTTCGCGACGGCACATGGAGCGGGCACGGTGGAGCTGTGTGAACTGGGACGGCCTTTGGGGTGAAGGCAGCTGCCATTCGACCCGCCCGGTTCGCAGATCCCTGACGGAGATCCGGACCGCGCAGGGGAGGAAACAACTGGAGGAAACGCGCCGCAAGGGACAGCGGCTCTTCCAGGGAGGCAATCCTCGCACCGGAATACCGGGCGAGTTGCATGGCGGCGCTTCGCAAATGGGGGGCGGCAACCGAGAGATCGGCCTGCCCGTAGACGAAGACCTTGGAGTCGAAACCATGCAACTACTCGCTGGGTTTTTCACGCGACTTGTCTCGCGTTATCTGCCTGACGCTTATGTCCTTGCGGTGATCCTGACACTGTTGACCTTCGTGTCCGGCATCATCTTCACCTCCTCCACACCGGTCGATATGGTGGGCTACTGGGGCAAGGGTGTCTGGTCGCTTCTGACCTTCACCATGCAGATGTGCCTTGTCATCGTGACAGGCCACGCCCTGGCCTCCACCAAGGCCGTCAAGATCCTGATGCAGAAGATCAGCGCAACGGTGCACCAGCCGGCCATGGCCGCGGCCGTCGTCGCCCTGTTCTCGGCCATCATGTGCTCGATCCAGTGGGGTTTCGGCCTCATCGTCGCCGCGCTGCTCGCGCGCCAGTTCGCCCGCCACGTCAAGGGCGCCGACTACCGCGTGCTCGTGGCCGCCGCCTATATGGGCTTCATGACCTGGCACGCCGGCCTGATGGCGTCGATCCCGCTTGTCGCGGCGACACCCGGCCACCTGCTGGAAGCGCAGACCGGCCTGATCCCGGTCACCGACACGATCTTCTCCTCCTACAATATGATCATTGTGGCAGCGCTCTACATCATCCTGCCGATCGTCGCCTACTCGGTGCACCCGAAGCCGGCAAACGTCGTCACGGCTGACCCGAAGCTGCTGAAGGACGAGGAAGAAGAAGAGACCCCGCTCAAGGCCAACATGACCCCGGCCGAGCGCCTGGAAAACTCGCGCATTCTGGCCTATTTCGTCGGCCTTCTGGGTCTTGCCTATATCGCCTACACCTGGGCGACCCGCGGCTTCGTGCTCGACCTGAACCTCGGCAACCTGATGTTCCTGGCCCTTGGCCTGCTGCTGCACGGCTCGCCGATCGCCTACGCAAAGGCGATCAAGAACGGTGCGATCGCCACCGCGTCGGTGATGCTGCAATTCCCCTTCTACGGCGGCATCCAGTACATGATGGAACATTCCGGCATGGCGCAGTCGATCACCCACTGGTTCGTCGACGCCTCTTCGGCCAAAACCTTCCCAGCCCTGACGTTCTTTGCCTCCGGCGTGATCAACTTCGTGGTCCCCAGCGGCGGTGGCCACTGGATCGTTCAGGGCCCGCTGGTCATCCCCGCGGCCCTCGATCTGGGCGTCGATGTCGGCGTCGCCGCCATGGCTATTGCCTACGGCGACATGTGGAGCAACATGGCCCAGCCGTTCTGGGCTCTTCCCGCCCTTGCCGTGGCGGGCCTGGGCATCCGCGACATCATGGGCTTCACCATCACCGCGATGGTCGTGACCTTGCCGCTCTTCATGGGCGTGCTGTTCTTCCTGGTCTAGGAACGGGCAGCGACACAACGACGGGCGCCGGAGCGATCCGGCGCCCGTTTTCGTTCACGCAGGATGCCGGAACAAAGCGGACCGGCCTCTTGCACGACAGCCGATGGCGGGCCGCCTTGAACAGAAAAGATCCCCTTGCCTTGCAGGGGTCTGACCCATCTTGTGGCAAAACCTGAAATAGCCCTTGCCCAGGGAACCACGGAGATCGCGCCCCGGTCAACACTATCGCTCATCGGAAAAGCTTATCACCTGCTATCGAAAACCAGGTGAGACTATTTCGCACTCAAACAACCAGTCGCATTCAGACTTCCCAATTCACCATTTGACAGCCTCTTGATTTCCCCTAGCGGCTTTTTGCTTATAGATTTCAGGAAAAGACAGCATTCCATGAGGAACCTGTAATTTATATTGCCAATTCCAAATTCTCGCGCGGGAGTAGAAAAACTATCCTTCTCTTGATCGCTCCCTGTAGATCGTTTATTCAGCAACGTCAGAGTTCTTGAGGCTGTTTCCGCCCCTCCCGAATGCGAGACCGCTTTCAGAACTGTCCGGCACCACTTCCCGAAGCACGCATCCCTTGCGGGCAGCTCCCTTCGCGGTGAGCCGGAGCCAATTTCCAGACGGTCGAGGGCTTCCGGCCCGACACCTCGATGACAGAGCGCGACATCAAGGCATCTGCAACCGCGCAGAAGGCCCGGTGCAGCCAGCCTGTCGGACCCGGAATTGGTTATGGCCAACCTTTTCACGTACGGCCCTCATCCGCCGCACGCCACGTACGAGTTCCTGATGGCAGACGAAAACCCGTCGACCAGCTCCGACCCCATGGTCGTGTTTGAAAACATCACGAAGGAATTCCCCGCCTCCTCCAGGGGCGGAGAAGCCTTCAAGGCGCTGGTTGACGTCACCTATACGGTCCCGCGCGGCACGATCACCGGCATTATCGGCCGGTCCGGCGCGGGCAAATCCACGCTCATCCGCCTCGTCAACGGCCTGGAAATGCCGACGAACGGCCGTGTCCTGGTGGACGGCGTCGATGTCACGAAGCTGAAAGGTGCGGCGCTGCGCGACCTTCGCCGCTCCATCGGCATGATCTTTCAGCACTTCAACCTGCTGTCGTCGCGCACCGTTTTCGACAACATCGCCATGCCGCTGGAAATCGCGGGATTGTCCAGCGCGGACATCAAGGCCCGCATCGATCCGCTGATCGACATGGTCGGTCTCGGCGACAAGCTGAACCACTACCCCGCCCAGCTTTCAGGCGGCCAGAAGCAGCGCGTCGGCATTGCGCGCGCGCTGGCCACCCGACCGAAGCTGCTGCTCTCCGACGAGGCGACATCCGCGCTCGATCCGGAAACGACGCAGCAGATCCTCGACCTCTTGAAGCGGATCAATCGGGATCTCGGGCTGACGGTGCTGCTGATCACCCACGAGATGGAAGTGGTCAAGGCAGCCACCTCCCGCGTCGCGGTCATGGACAAGGGCGCGATCGTGGAAAGCGGTTCCACCTTCGATGTCTTCATCGAGCCGCAGCACCCCACAACCCGCACGATGCTCGCCTCCATGCCCGGCTCAAACCTGCCGGAATGGATCACCAGCAAGATCAAGGATGCCCCTTGCGAGGGCGACGATGTGCTGGTGCGCATCACCTTCCGCGGTGTGACGGCAGACGAACCCCACATTGCGCGGCTCACACGGGAACTGGAGACCGAGGTGCGGATCATGTCCGGCACGGTCGACGAGATTGCTGGAGATCCCTTCGGCCACCTGGTCATCGCCTATTCCGCCAAGCCCGAGATCATGGACAAGGCCCGCGCCTTTTTCGAAAGAAACGGGCTGATTTTCGAGGAGGTCGGTTATGGCGCCTGAGATGCTTTTGAACCTGCTCGCCAAGGGCCTGTGGCAGACCATCTACATGGTCGTCGTCTCCGGCATCATCGGCACGGCCATCGGCCTGCCCATCGGCGTCTTCCTGGCGACCAGCGGCAAGGGCGAACTCTTCCCCGCGCCCACCTGGAACCGCATTGTCGGCCTGCTCGTCAACGCGACCCGCTCCACCCCCTTCATCATCCTGGTGGTCGCGATCATTCCCTTCACCCGGATGATCGCAGGCACCTCCATCGGCACCAAGGCGGCCATCGTGCCGCTGACAATTGCAACCATTCCCTTCGTCGCGCGTCTCATCGAGGGCGCGATCCGCGAAGTGGACAAGGGCCTGGTTGAAGCCGCTCGCGCCATGGGCGCAACGCCGCTCCAGATCGTGCGCAAGGTGCTTCTGGCGGAGGCGCTGCCCTCTATCACGCTGGGCATCACGCTCACCATCGTCAGCCTGATCGGCTATTCCGCCATGGTCGGCGCGGTCGGCGGCGGCGGACTGGGCGACCTTGGCATCCGTTACGGCTATCAGCGCTTCATGCCCGAAGTCATGCTGGCGGTGGTCGTCGTTCTCATCGTGCTTGTGCAGGCGGTGCAAAGCGTGGGCGATGCCCTGTCGCGCCGTTTCGACAAGCGCAACCGCAATTCCTGAGCCTCATCAATCAAGGAAGACACACATGAAGAAACTGATCGCAGCAGCCTCCATCGCCGTCGCCCTGTTTGGCGCGGGCTCCGTTCAGGCCGAGACGCTGAAAGTCGGCGTGACCCCCGGCCCCCACGCCCAGATCATGGACAAGGTGAAGGAAGTCGCTGCCAACAAGGGCCTCGACCTGGAAATCATCGAGTTCTCCGACTACGTCATGCCGAACCAGGCCTTGTCGGATGGCGATCTCGACATCAATTCCTTCCAGCACAAGCCCTATCTGGACAACCAGGTCGCCGACCGCGGCTTCGATCTGGTAAGCGTCGCCCAGTCGGTCAACTTCCCCATGGGCGGCTACTCCAAGAAGGTTGGCTCCGTTGAGGAGATCGCCGACGGTGCCTCCATCGCGCTGCCGAACGACCCCAGCAATGGCGCCCGCGCGCTTCTGCTGCTTGAAGACCAGGGCCTGATCAAGCTGACCGAAGGCGTCGGCATCAAGGCGAGCGTCGCCGACGTGATCGAGAACCCGCATGGCTACCAGCTGATCGAGCTTGATGCCGCCCAGCTTCCGCGCTCCCTCGATGACGTGGACGTGTCGGTGATCAACACCAACTACGCGCTGGATGCCGGTCTGAGCCCGATCGACGATTCCATCTTCCGCGAAGGCGAGAAGGCCCCCTACATCAACGTCATCGCCGTTCGCTCCGACAACAAGGACAAGGACTGGGTGAAGACCTTCATCGAATGCTATCACAGCGACGAAGTGAAGGCCTTTATCGAAGACGAGTTCAAGGGCGCGGTCATCGCGGCCTGGTAAGCGTTCGGGGAAGCCGATTTCCCGCACGATCCTGCATTTGTGAAAGCTCCCTGCCCGCCCGGGCAGGGAGCTTTTTTGTTTCCCGCAACCGCTGTGCGGGCCTTGCGCAAAACCCGCGCCTCCACGTCTCACAATCGTCATGAGACCATCACCATACTGTCAACTGGACAGGTTACGAGAGCGCCATCGCAACGAGACCGACTTGGGGGTTTTGAGAATGAGGACTTTCGCCTTTGCACTGGCTCTGCCCTGCGCATTGCTGACAACCGGCTTTTCCACAACCGGCGCGTCGGCCGGAATGAACGACGTCATTGAGGTCGGTGTGCGTCCGCTCTATCTGATCGACCGCATGGAAGATGGCCCGCTCAAGGACAAGCTTGCCGCCTGCGCGGGCCAGCCCGTTCGCCGCACCGCCTTTTCCATCGGCCACCGCGGCGCGCAGATGCAGTTTCCCGAGCACACCGTGGAAGCCAATGTGGCCGCCGCGCGTCAGGGCGCGGGCATTCTGGAATGCGACGTGACCTTTACCAAGGACAAGGAACTTGTCTGCCGTCACGCCCAGAACGACCTGCACACCACCACCAACATTCTCGCCACCCCTCTGGCGGAAACCTGCGTCACCCCCTTCAAGGCCGCCAATGGCGACGAGAAGGCGGAAGCCGAGTGCCGGACATCGGAACTGACGCTTGCCCAGTTCAGGACCCTGACCCCGAAGATGGACGCCAAGAACGCGGGCGCGACCACGGTGGAGGGCTACATGAACGCCACCGCCAACTGGCGCACCGATCTTTATGGCGTTGAGCCCACCACGCTGATGAGCCACGCGGAATCCATCAAGCTCTTCAAGAGCCTCGGCGCGAAGTTCACCCCGGAGCTGAAGAGCCCGTCCGTGGAGATGCCCTTCGACGGCTTCACCCAGGAAGACTACGCCCAGAAGCTGATCGACGAATACAAGGCCGCCGGCATCCCGGCATCCGACGTCTTCGCCCAGTCCTTCAACCTGGCCGACGTCCTCTATTGGCTGAAGGCGGAGCCGGAATACGGTGCGAACGCCGTCTATCTCGTCGAACTGCACGACGGCTTTGACGAACAGGACCCCACCACCTGGAAGGAAGATTTCGCCAGCCTGCAGGAGCAGGGCGTGAACTACCTCGCCCCGTCCATGAACATGCTGGTCACCGCCAAGGATGGCCGCATCGTCGCCAGTGAATACGCCAAGGCCGCCAAGGCCGCCGGCCTGAAGCTGATCACCTGGTCGCTGGAACGCTCCGGCCCGCTGGCCGCCAAGGGTGGCGGCGGCTGGTATTACCAGCCGCTCAACGACATCATTCACACCGATGGTCAGATGTACGAGCTGGTCGACACGCTGGCTCAGGACGTTGGCGTCGTCGGGATCTTCTCCGACTGGCCCGCCACCGTCAGCTACTACGCCTCCTGCATGGGCCTCGACTGATCCCCAAAGAGCAGGTTGATTGCTGCCGGAAAGGAGCGTTCCGCGAAAGGAGCGCTCCTTTTTTGCATTCAGCCCATGCGTGCGCCGAATGATCTGGACACGCTCTCATACTTTCGTTGCAGGTTTCGCAACTACCGATTGAGCCTTCTTTCCCGCAACATTCGATGTGAAGCTGCAACTCAGTGTTAATCCTGAAACGGAATGTCGCATTCAATTGTCGTGGGCAGATACCAGATTTGATCCAGATCCAAACTGAACAAGAGTGAATGCGCTATATGAGGGGCAACAGCCGGTCGGCAGCCACAAGCCCCATTCCGGGGCGAGACGCAACTGACGGGTTCCGTTCGAATGTCAAAAGGCCTCCCGGTCTCCCGCTTCTCACCAAGACGCTGCCACACCAGATGCGTGTGCCACAGGACAGATTGACAACGACAAGGGACGAAGCGGATTGAGGAATTTCATTGACGCAAGCCAGCGCCACGCCAGCCGCGAAACGATGGAATTCGATTATTCAGCCCTGTCGTGTAATGTCCCATTACGCACAACGTCCGGATGTCAGCTGAAAAGCCCGCTACAGCCTCAGACGAATCGCCGATCCCCCGAGATACGAGGATAAAGCCATGAACGTTTATGCAGATCCCTCCAGCCTTTATGCCGATCCGTGGGCAGGGTTCAGCGACGGACATTGGCGTCAGGCAATCGACGTCCGTGGCTTCATCCAGGAAAACTACACGCCTTATGAAGGCGATGACGCCTTTCTGAGCCCGGCGACCGAACGCACCAGGGCGATCTGGGCGAAGCTCGGCGAATTGCTGAAGGAAGAGCGCGAGAAGGGCGTTCTCGACGTTTCCACCGACCGTCCCTCCACGATCACCGCCCATGATGCGGGCTATATCGATCGGGACAACGAGGTGATTGTCGGCCTGCAGACCGATGCCCCGCTCAAACGCTCGATCATGCCGAATGGCGGCCTGCGCATGGTGGAAGGCGGCCTGGCCGCCTATGGCTACGAGCTTGCCCCGGAAGTGAAGGAAATCTGGAGCAAGTACCGCAAGAGCCACAACCAGGGTGTCTTCGACGTCTACAGCCCGGAAATCCTTGCGGCGCGCAAATACGGGGTCATCACCGGCCTGCCGGATGCCTATGGCCGCGGCCGCATCATCGGCGACTATCGCCGCGTGGCGCTTTACGGCACCGATTTCCTGCGCGCCCAGAAACAGGCCGACTTCCACGCCCTCGACGACACCGTTTTCGACGAGAAGACGATGCGTCTGCGCGAGGAAATGTCGGAGCAGTTCCGTGCGCTCGACGAGCTGCGCGAAATGGCGGCGAAATACGGCTGCGATATCTCGCGCCCGGCCGCCAATGCCCTTGAGGCCATCCAGTGGACCTATTTCGGCTATCTGGGCGCGGTGAAGGAGCAGAACGGCGCGGCCATGTCGCTCGGCCGCATCTCCACCTTCCTCGACATCTACATCCAGCGCGATCTTGAGGCCGGGTTCCTCACCGAAGAAGCCGCGCAGGAAATGATCGACGACATGGTCATCAAGCTGCGCATTGTCCGCTTCCTGCGCACGCCCGACTATGACGCCCTCTTCTCCGGCGATCCGACCTGGGTGACGGAAGTGCTTGGCGGCATGGGCGAGGATGGCCGCACACTCGTCTCCAAATCGAGCTTCCGCTTCCTCAACACCCTCTACAATCTCGGCCCCGCCCCCGAACCGAACCTGACGGTTCTGTGGAGCACGAGGCTCCCCAAGGGCTTCAAGAATTTCTGCGCCAAGGTCTCTGCCGACACCTCCGCCATCCAGTATGAAAACGATGACCTGATGCGCCCGCACTGGGGCGACGACTATGGCATCGCCTGCTGCGTCTCGGCCATGCGCATCGGCAAGCAGATGCAGTTCTTCGGCGCGCGCGCCAATCTGGCCAAGGCGCTGCTCTATGCCATCAATGGCGGCGTCGACGAGAAGTCGCAAAAGCTCGTCGCACCGGGGTTCGAGCCCATCACCGCCGACGTGCTGGACTATGACGAGGTGATGGCCAAGTTCGACAAGACCATGGACTGGCTGGCCAAGACCTACGTCAAGGCGCTCAACATCATCCACTACATGCACGACAAATACGCCTATGAGCGGATCGAGATGGCGCTGCATGACCGTGATGTGCTGCGCACCATGGCTTGCGGCATTGCCGGGCTTTCGATTGCCGCCGACAGCCTCTCGGCGATCAAATACGCCAAGGTGCATGTCATTCGCGACGAAAACGGCCTGGCGGTGGATTACAGGATCGAGGGCGACTACCCGGCCTTCGGCAACAATGACGACCGCGTCGACGACATCGCCGTCTGGCTGACCGAGACCTTCATGGACAAGATCAAGGCCCAGCCCTCCTTCTATCGCGACGCCATGCCGACACAGTCGATCCTGACGATCACGTCGAACGTGGTCTATGGCAAGAAGACCGGCAACACGCCGGACGGACGGCGCGCGGGCGAGCCCTTCGCACCGGGCGCGAACCCGATGAACGGACGCGACAAGAAGGGCTTTGTGGCCGCGGGCGCATCGATCGCCAAGCTACCCTACGAAGCCGCGCTCGACGGCATCAGCTGGACGGCCTCGGCCACGCCCGGTTCCATGGGCAACACCGAGGAAGAGCGGATCGAGAACCTGTCCAACTGCCTCGACGGCTTCGCCGCCGCCAATGGCTTCCACGTCAACGTCAACCTGTTGAAGCGCGAGACGCTGCTCGACGCCATGGAGCACCCGGAAAACTATCCCCAGCTCACCATCCGTGTCTCCGGCTATGCGGTGAACTTCATCAAGCTCACCCGCGAACAGCAGCTCGACGTCATAAACCGCACATTCCACGCATCCATGTAGCGCCTTGCGCGTGCGCAGGACTTGAACGGGCCGGAGTTTCCGGCCCGCCGCACGGGCGTCCTTGCACGTGTCGACGGGATCCAGATGCGAACCATCCGCACCCCGACTGCGGACGGTTCGCTGTCCTCGGCCTGCAACCTCATACGCGCGGGGCCGGCAGACACTTCGAAAGAGACAGCATGACGGCCACGTTCGACCACATCGCCCCCATACCCGGTTGTCACAACGAGCCGGATTTCGGCTTCCTGCATTCGGTTGAAAGCGGCGGCGCGGTGGATGGGCCGGGCATGCGCTTCGTCTTCTTCATGGCGGGCTGCCTGTTTCGCTGCCTCTATTGCCACAACCCCGATACCTGGAAGCTGCATAACGGCCGCCGCGTCGATGTCGACGCGATGCTGGCCGAGGTGAAGCCTTATGCGAAATTTCTGAAATTCGCCGGTGGCGTGACCTTCACCGGCGGCGAGCCGCTCATGCAGGCTCCGTTCGTCGGCCACGTGATGGAGCGGATCAAGGCCGATCTCGGCCTTCACATCGCGCTGGACACGCAAGGCTTCCTGAGCGCCCGCCTGCCGGACAAATGGTTCGACCCGGTCGATATCGTGCTGCTCGACATCAAGCATATCGACCCGGATAAATACCACGCCCTGACCGCGCAGCAGCTTCAGCCGACGCTCGATTTCGCCGAACGGCTCGCGCAGATGAACAAGCCAAGCTGGATCCGCTACGTGCTGGTTCCCGGCTGGACCGATGCCCCGGACGACGTGGCGAAACTCGCCGATTACGTGGCCGCTCTCGGCCCGAGCGTGGAGCGTGTCGAGGTGCTGCCCTTCCACCAGATGGGCGCGTCCAAATGGGCAGAGTTGAACATGACTTATCAGCTTGCCGACACAAAGGCGCCCACGCAAGACGAGGCCGAAGCCGCCCGCGAGATCTTTCGCTCCCGCGGCCTCAAGGTCGCGTGAGGCCAAAGACACACGCGCCACGCCTCACCAATCGTTGGTGAGATCCCCTTTTCCCGACCGTGCTCGCGCCATCCAATGGAAGGGGGCGAAATCCCCGCCCCCCACAGGATCAGGCAAGGCCCGTCTCATTCATCAGGTCCTGCATGGTGGTGCGGAACCGGGCGGCGATATCCGGACGCGCCACATGACGTCCGTCTTCCACCACCTGACGCCCGCGCGCCCACACCGCATCGGGACGGAACGCTCCGCCAAAGATCCAGCCATCGATGAGCCGGTCCTGCGTGAGCCAGGGAGCATCTTCATTCTTGAAGACGATAAAGCTCGCAAGCCCGCCCGCAACCAGGTCGGTTGAGCGGCCCAATGCGGCCCCGCCGCCTGCACGCGCCGCCTCGAAGAGCTCGCGCCCGGTGGACGCACCCTGCCCGGCCAGCACCGCGCGATTGCCATGCGCCAGACGCTGCGAATACTCAAGCTGGCGAAGCTCCTGTCCGACATCGATCAAGACATTGGAATCGGTGCCGATGCCGAAGGCGCCCCCCTGCTCGAACAGCCCCTTGCAGCGTGAAATGCCGTCGCCGAGATTGCCCTCCGTCACCGGGCAAAGCCCGACGGTGGCCTTGGAGAGCACGATGGCGTCGAGCTCTTCCGGCGTCAGATGCGTGGCGTGGATCAGGCACCAGCGGTCATTGACCGGCGCATTGTCAAGAAGCCATTGAACGGGCCGCTTGCCGGACCATTGAAGGCAATCCTCGACCTCCTTCACCTGCTCCGCCACGTGAATATGGATCGGGGCATCGCCAGCCATGTCCACCACCGCCGACAACTCGTCGGGGGTAACGGCGCGCAGGCTGTGCGGGGCAACGCCCACCGAGACGCCCGGCATTGTGCGCGCAAGCTCCCGGCATCGCTCCACGATGCGCGCAAAGCCGTCCACATCGTTGATGAAGCGGCGCTGTCCTTCGACGGGAGCCGCGCCAGCGAAGGTGGAATGGGCATAGAAGGAGGGAAGCAGCGTCACGTCCATGCCAGTGGCGCCCGCAGCGGCTGCGATACGGTCGCAAAGCTCGCCGATATTGGCATAAGGGCTGCCGTCGCGGTCATGGTGGAGATAATGGAACTCGCCCACATGACAGAAACCCGCCTCCATCATCTCCATGTAGAGATGGGTGGCAACCGCCTCCATCTGGTCCGGATCCATGGACAGCGCGAAGCGATACATCACGTCCCGCCATGTCCAGAAAGTGTCGGTGCCGGAGCCGCGGGTCTCCGCAAGGCCCGCCATGGCGCGCTGGAAGGCATGGCTGTGATGATTGCCCATGCCGGGCAGAAGATGGTCGACGCGATGGTCTTCTGCCTCCGGCTTCACGCCGGGAGTGATGGCGGCGATCGTCTCGCCCTCAAGGACGAACCGCACGTCCTGCGCCCAGCCACCGGGCAGAAGCGCGTTTCGCGCGTGAATAGTCGTTGCAGACATGATCTGTTTGTTCTCGTTGTCTTTCGCCGGAAGGCCCGGAACCGCCGCTGCGTGCAGTCGGGCCGGCTTGCCTTCACAAATCGCGAGCTACGCGGGCCGCAATCAGGCCCTGGTCGAAACGCTGAGCGCGTAAGCCTCGATCCGGCCCAACATGTCGGCGAGCGTCTTGCGCAGCTTCTCCGCCTTTGCCGGATCGTAGTCGAAGGGCAGCGCCTCGCTCGCCAGATGCGTGGACTGGGCAAGCTCCAGCTGGATCGCATGAATGCCCTCTTCGGGACGCCCGTAATGACGGGTCGTCCAGCCCCCCTTGAAGCGACCGTTGAGAACGCTCGTGTAATCGGAGGCTTTGGCCGCAGCGAGCGCAGCCGCCTCGATTTCCGGTGCACAGGACGTCCCGCCATTCGTGCCCAGATTGAGGTCCGGCAAGGTGCCTTCGAACAGAAACGGGATATTTGAGCGGATGGAATGGCAATCGAAGAGCACCGCGATGCCGTGGATGTCCTTCACCCGCTTGAGTTCGGCGGCAACGGCGGCGTGATAGGGCTGATGGAATGCGGCGAGACGCTCCGCGATGTCCTGCGCGCCCGGTTCCTGACCTTCCACCCAGATCGGGTTGTTGTCGAAATCGATTGTCGGCACCAGCGTGGTGGTGTTTTGGCCCGGATAGAGGCTCACACCTTCAGGGTCGCGGTTGGCGTCGATAACGTAGCGGCTGAACAGGGCCCGCACCTTGGTCGCGTTCGGCAGCAGCCCGTCATAGAGGCGGTGAATATGCCAGTCGGTGTCGCTGACGGTCTGACCGAGTTCATTCAGCCGGGCCATGATGGCGGGCGGCACATGGGTGCCGGTGTGCGGCATTGCCAGGACGACGGGAGACGTGCCGGGGCTGACTTCGTAGACCGCATCGGCCGGCGATTGATCGCTCATTTTTCGTATCCTTTGGGGCGGTATCAAGAAGGGCGGCGGCCACCGCCTGACCGCCCCGCAAGCAGACCTTCAGCTCAATTGCTCAGGATCGAGCGAAGGAAATTCTGCGTGCGTTCATGCTTGGGATTGGCGAAGACCTCATCCGGCTTGCCGTGCTCGATGACCGTGCCATCCATCACCAGCACCTCGTCGGCCACCTCGCGGGCAAAGCCCATCTCGTGGGTCACCACGATCATGGTCATGCCTTCCTTGGCGAGTTGCTTCATCACCTGAAGCACTTCACCCACAAGCTCCGGGTCGAGGGCGGAGGTCGGCTCGTCGAAGAGCATCACCTTCGGTTCCATGGCAAGCGCCCGCGCAATGGCGACGCGCTGCTTCTGACCGCCGGAAAGCTGGGCGGGATAGGCATTCGCTCGATCCTTCAGGCCGACCTTGGCCAGAAGATTGAGCGCGATCTCCTCCGACGCCTTCTGGCTCAGGCCCCTGAGTTTGCGCGGGCCGACGGCCACATTGTCGAGGACGGAAAGATGCGGGAACAGGTTGAAGCCCTGGAACACCATGCCAACCTGCATGCGCAGCGCGTTCAGCTCGCGCTCAGGCAGCATCACGCCATCGACCACCAGATCCTTGTCGCAGATGCGGATGGACCCGCGCTGCGGCACTTCAAGGCAGTTGCAGCAACGCAAAAGCGTGCTCTTGCCCGATCCGGACGGTCCGATCACCACCACCACCTGCGAGGGCATCACATCGAGCGAGATGTCACGCAGCACGTTGATTTCGCCGAAATCCTTGCCCAGATCGCGGATTTCCAGAATGGGTTTCACGGTCTCGGTCACTGAACCATCCCTCCAAGGCGCATACGCCGTTCAAGAAGCCGCAAGGTCATGCCCGCCGCGCTCGTGAGGACCAGATAGATCAGCGCCACGACGAGATAGACCTCCAGCGAACGGTAGGAAACGGAAATGATCTTCTGACCTTCATGCATGAGGTCGGAGATCGTGAGCAGCGAGACGAGCGCGGAATTCTTGATCAGCGCGATGAACTCGTTACCCAACGGCGGCACCATGCGCAGGATCGCCTGCGGCAGGATGATGATCCGCATGGCCTGGCCATAGGACATGCCCATGGAGCGCGCCGCCTCCATCTGTCCGCGATCGATGGACTGGATCGCGCCGCGCACGATTTCCGACACGTAGGAGCCGGAATAGAGCCCCAGCCCGATCACGCCGCAAAAGAAGGCGGGCAGCATGATGTCGAATTGCGGCAGGCCGAAAAACAGCAGGAACAATTGGACGAGCAGGGGAGTTCCGCGAAAGAACAGGACGTAGGTCGAAGCCACGCCATAGACGATCCGCCGAGCCGGATTGAGCCGTGCCATGCCGATCAGCAGACCGACGATGATGCTCAGCACAAGCGAGGCAACCGTCACCTCCACAGTGACCAATGCACCGTGAAGAAGATCCGGAAACCCTTCCCATACCGGCGAGAAATCGAATTCCATCTTAGAACTCCCCGAAGATACTCTTGTCAGAAACGGCTTACTTCACGCCGCCGAACCACTTGTCGACCAGCGCATCGTAAGTGCCATCGGCCTTGATCTCCGCGAGCGCCTTGTTGAAGGCCTTGGTCACGTCCGGCAGATCCTTGCGCACGGCGATGCCGTATTCCTCGGTGGTCACCTGATCGGGGATCACGCGGATGGAAGGGTTCTTGCTGGCAAAGAGAAGCGCCGCCGGCTTGCCGGTGACAGCCGCTTCCGCGCGCCCGATGAGCACGAGGTTGAACATCTCCTCGTTCTTCTCCACCTCGACGAGCTTCGCTTCCGGATAATGTTCGTTCAGATAGGCCACCGACTTGGTACCGACCTGAACGGAGACCTTCTTGCCGGCCAGATCCGCCGGGCTCTTGATGGTCTCGTTGTCGGCCTTGGTCAGCACGACCAGACCGCCCGGATAATAGGTGTCGGAGAAGTCGACGACCTTCTTGCGCGCGTCCGTGATGTAGATCGCGGAGACCGCCACATCGAAGCGCTTGGCGACGAGACCCGGAACCAGACCCTTGAAGTCGATCTGGGTCCACTTGATCTCGCGGCCCATCTTTTCGCCGAGCGCATTGATCATGTCGATGTCGAAGCCGGTCATCTTGCCGTCTTCGTAATATTCAAACGGGGGGAAGGTCGCGTCGGTGGCGACGTTCAGAACCTTGGCGTCCTGTGCGTGGGCAACACCTGCCAGTGAAAGTGCACATGCGGCGCCGAGCGCCATCTTTTTCCAGAGTTTCATTGTCATTTCCCTCTTTATTGATCGCTGCTTCCTGCCAGAAGCAGACTGATATCTGCCGCGGCCTTGACGGTGGCCGAGACAAATTCGTTGAGCCGGTCGCCCACCCGGATGACCGGAACCATCAGTGTGAGACCGCAGACAAGTCGCCGCCCCGGCCCGAGGACCGGCGCGCTCACGCCCCAGACACCGAAATCAACCTCGCTCTCGCTGACGGCGTAACCTTTGGACCGGATCGTCGCGAGCTCCGTCTCCAGCGCCGCAAACTCCACACCGCGCGGAAGCCCTTGAAGCGCAAGGCGCCGTGTGTTTTCGGACATGTAGGCAAGAAGAAGCTTGGCAGAAGCACCCTTGTTCAGCGGCTGCGCCCGTCCCTTGGCGAAGGAGCAGCGCAGCGACAGCGAGCTTTCGATCATGTCCGCGCAAAAGACCTCGGCGGCGACCGCCTGCATCAATCCCACGCTTTCCTGCGTCACGCGTGAGAGTTCGAGCATGACAGGCCGCGCGAGCGAGGCGACCATCTCCATGTTGTCCATCGCCTGACCGAGCCGCCAGCAGGCAGGCCCCGGCACAAGTCCCGCGTCGCGCCCCAGATCGACAATCAGATCGTATTTCTTCAGCAACGCGATGTGGCGATAGGCCGACGACAGAGGCACGTCGAGCGTTTCCGCCAATTGCGCAGCGGTCATGGGCCGCGGAGCGCCGGCGACGGCAATCAGTGCATCCAGAACACGCTCGGAAGCAGACATTGTCACTTTCTCATTAATTGAGAATTGAAAAGCTATTAAATAAGAATTGTCTAGAAAATAGACCGTGTCAACAAACTATGCACCTGCGCGCCGCGTCGGCACGGGAGCCACCGGCTTCGCGTGGCCGTCGAACAAGGCATCACCGACACCCACAACCCCCTGTTTCGGAAGGATTTCGGGCATCTGTGCCTGTGTCTGTGTCTGTGCCTGGAAAGATCCGCGCCTACGCCGTGGACAACCTGTTGCCCGGCGTGCCCGGCACAGGCTTTCCCGGGGCGCACACGGACTGCGCCCGGCATTTCGAGACAGGGATTGGATGCGGGATTCGACATTTCGGCCCGGACGGGCCCATGGCTTTGCGAAGCGTTGTCGAAGACGCCTAGGAGATGGCGGAGGTCACGCGCACGACCAGGGCGGTCGTGTTGTCCTGGCGCGGCCTGCCCCGCTTGATGACGCAGGACACGAGCCCGCGGGCGATATCCTCTGCCCGCCAGCCGGAATACCTTTCAAGACACGCATGAAGCTCTGCCCTGTCCAGCGTGTCGAGCCCGTCGCTTGCCAGTACGACGAGATCGCCCGCCCCGACATCACGCCCGCGAAAATTGTAATCGGTGAGCCCGATCTGCTCGCCCGTCAGGGCAGAGAGAAGCATGTTGCGCGAGGGATCGGCATTTGCCTGTTCCACGCTGATCTCCCCCGTAGCAACGAGCGCGTCCAACCGGCCTGCCATGGAATGATCGGCATTGAGACGACTGAGATCGCCCCCGCGATAAAGGTAGAGCCGGGAATCGCCGACGCTGAGCCAGCGCAGGCGGCCGTCGCGCAGTTCGACCGCCACCAGCGTGCACCCCATTCCCTGCCGGGCCGGCTCCTCGCGCACCCCCGCAGCAATCGCCTTGTTCGCTTCGTTGAGCGCGAAAAGGAAATGGTCCGCCCACGGAAAGCCAACCTCAAGACACGTCGTCAGAAAGGTATCGACCGCAAGCCGGGCCGCCACATCGCCGGCCGCATGCCCGCCCATGCCATCGGCCAGAATGCAGAGGGCTCCGTCGCTCTCCACATGAAAGCGACTGTAGTCCTCCTGGCCCTTCCGCTCTCCGATGACCTGGATGTCGGCGCAGTCCCAATACAGGGTCATTCGCCTTGCGTATCCGACCAGTTGAAGCTCTCGGAACACAGCGGCACGAAGAGCAGCTTTGTCGCCCCGATTTCCAGAATATCGCCGTGCTTCAGCTCCGCAGGCGCCAGCACAGGTTTGCCGTTGAGACGCACGAGATTGGCCTTGCCGCCATGCTGGACGTAGAAGTCATGCTGCATCTCGTCATAGACGATGAAGGCATGTGCCTCGCGCGAGATGCTCTCATCCCCGAAATCGAGAGGAATGCGCTGGTCGGGGCTCCGCCCGACGCTGTTCATGCCGAAAAAGATCTCCCTTGAGGCCCCGCGCCCCGGACCGGCGATCACGACCAGCCAACCGGCGGTAAGCTCATAGACACCGCCGCCTTCGTGGGCCTGCGTCTGGTCAACCCCCCTCAGGACGTGGGTTTCCGGCTCGCCCGGCATACGTCCGGGCCGTCCCGAACCTATCACACGGGTCACCTCGCCACCGCCCGCAGCGTCCCCCGGTGCCGATGGCGTACCTGTCCTGATGACACGGGTCGGTTGATCATCACTCATCGCATTCGCCTTCCTTCAAAGCCACCCGCCTCCGGCCTGTCGGCCCGATGGGTTACCCCCCTTCGACAAAGCGGAACTGCGCTTCGCCCAGCGCAACAACGTCACCGGATTTCAACTCCGCCTTCGAAACCCGCTCGCCGTTGACCGTGACACCATTGACCGTATCCAGATCCGTGATCACCGGATGACCATCGGGCGAGATGTGGAACACCGCGTGGTGGCGATGCACCGTCTCGTCGTCGAGCTGGAAGTCGTTTTCCGAATGCCGCCCGATCGTGACATTCTGCTCACGGATTTCGAAACGCGGCCCGCCGTCAAGCGGCTCGAACGCGCCGATCATCATCCCTGCATTCACGCTGCCATTGGCCAGAACCGTGGTGCGCAGGTCATCGCCGGACAGAACCTCCGTGATCGGGGTTTCCGGCTCCGGCTCAGCGTTTTGCAAGTCCGCCGCCGGTTCCCCCGCCTCCTCGCGACTGCGTTTCAGCAACACCAGCACGATCATCGCGAGCAGCACGAAAGGAGCCACCAGCAACAGCCAGGCCACTGCCTGATTGGCGAGAGCCCACTGCGAAGCCTCCGTCCAGATACCTTCAAAACTCTGATAGATCTTCGCGATCAGGGGAAGCGGTGCCGGCTCGGGCTCAGGCTCGGGTTCCGGCGCGGGCTCGACCACGTCCACGACAGGCTCCGGCCTCTTGATATAGAGATTGAACGCGTCGCTCTGTTGAGAAGTCCCGTCTTCATAAGCAATATCGAGCCGGGTCGAGAGCTCGCCCACAAGCTCGCCCGCAGGCGCGCTGACCGAGCCGCCATTGGTCAGATAGCGCGTGAAGTTCGCAAGAAAATTCCGGGGAAGCGGCGCATCGCCCACGGCGCTGACGAACGGGCCGCCCGTTTCCGAGGCCAGACGCTCCACCTGCTGGAGGTCCACAGTCTCCGAGGCCCTCTCCGCAAAACCGATGCCATAGATCACGACACCGGCCGCGCGTGCCTTGTCCACCACATCCCCATGGCCATAGGCGGTGTCTTCCGCCTTGCCGTCGGAAATGATGACCAGCGCGCGCCGCTGCGCATCCACGCTTTCCAGTACCTCGATGGCCTGTATCGCGGAAAGATAGAACGCCGTTGCCGCGCCGTCGGCAGTCACCCCCGCCAGCCGTTGGGCGACGTCCGCATATGGGTCGCCGGGAGAGATATGCATCTGCATGTCGCCCGCGAAAGTGGCCACCGCCATGATGTTGCGGGCATTGGCCTGCGCATAGAGATCGCTGACGAGTTCGACGCTTCTCTTGACGGTCGCGGCCCGGCGCGGATTGGAACGGTCGATCAGGAACAACCAGGCCGCCTTGCCATCGCCGTCCAGAAAGGAAGAGAAGCTCGCGCCCGATACCGGCTGTCCGTTCACCGACAACTCAGCCCGTTTCACCACCTTCGGCTCGCGAGAGCGAAACGCGCATTCGAAAAGCTGCGCGCCATCCGGACCGACAATATTGCAATCGGAATAAAGCTTCCCGCCTGCAGCCGACGCGTTGAATGTCGCCCCGAAGACAATCATCGCAAATAGAAATATGAAACGCATGCGCCCCCAGCACGTATAACAACTCTACATCCACTTCCATGATTCTTAAGCGCACTGCACTACGCTGTAAACCACGGAAACCGAAATTCCGACTTTCGGTAATTTCCTCAATTCCCCTCGGTCAACTTCCGAACCCACATGACCTGACGACCAGCGCCCTCCGGCTTGAAACTCCCCGCAACGACAATGGACCGGCCATCGACCTGCGCGACGCCACGCGCCTCCAGCACCCCTTCCCCCGACAGCAGCCATTCGCTCTTGATTTCACGCAGGTCCGGCGAATAGCGCATCACAAGCGCCGACATGCCCTTGCTGCGGTCGGAATCCGAACGCCCCACCACAAGAACGTCCCCAGCCTCGGTGGTTATGACGCTGGTCAGAACGTCCTCGCCCGGTTTCAGATAGGGCTTGGGCGGCATCTTGTTGTCCGCCGTGACCCTGACCAGAAAGCCGTCATCCGTCTGGGTGCCGAAGCTGCGGGTTTCGCCGACCATGATGAATGTGCCATCGGCCCCGGCTGCCATCGCATTGATCCGGTCGCTGTCGCGGCCTCCGAAGGACCGGTTGAACAAGATGCTGCCGTCGGAGGAGAGCTTCACCGCCCAGAACTGCGATGTCACAGCATCACGGATGCCGGAAGAGCCCGCCAGCAACAGCCCCCCGCCGGGAGCCGCAGCCACTGCATTGAACACACCGCCTTCCGCGGTCGCGAATGTGCGTTCGCTGATCAGTTCGCCACTGGGCGAGAGCGTCAGAAGCCAGCCCTCCATCCGGCTGCCCGCGATGCGCGAAGAACCGCCCGCAGCCACCAGATTGCCGTTTGAAAGCCGAACCAGCGTCTGAAGACCATCGAGCCCCGGCCCGCCGAAGCGGCGCGACCACAGACGCGCCCCGGATGAGGAAAACCGCGCCACAATGCCTTGAGATTGCTGCGCTCCGGACTGCGAAATTCCGGCACAAACGAAGCCGCCATCCGGCATGGCCACAACCGCACGAAAGCTGTCATCGCCGTTGTCCCCGAAGACCGAGGTCCAGCGCAGCTTTCCCGAAAGCGAGAGATTGTGAAGCACACCCTGCCGCCCGACATCGCCGCCCCCGTCGATCTCCCCTGCGACCGCAATGCCGGCCGCATGCGCCGCGACCGCATGCGCCCTGCCGTAAGTCTCATCCGAAAGCGTCACCTGCCAGGGTGCATCGAGCGCATCAAGCGCGGCCGCGACCTCGCCTTGCCGCTCGCTCTGCGGATATCGCGCGAGAAAGCCCTCATAGGCCGCGCGCGTGTCCAGCTTGGCTGCAGCCGCCCAGTCATCCGCCTGCGCTGCCGCGGCCGCGGCTGTGGCCGTCCTCTCCGCCGCCAGCCTGTCGGCCTCCGCTTTCGCGGCATCGCGCCCGGCCTGGACCGCCAATTCCTGCTGTCGGCCTTCGTACCATTGGACCGCAAAGCCGCCTCCGGCAAGACCGGCAATCAGCAAGGCGACCGCCGCCCAGCGCAGCCCCCGCCCCCCGGCACGACCTTTGCCCGCAACCGCGCGCGCCGGTTTCCCGCTTGCAGGCCCCTCCGTTTCACGCCTTGAGAAAACACCGGCGCCGGAAGACGGCGGCACAGTCTCCTTGCCCGCCCCCTCGCTGCCCGAATGCCCCAAGAGCGCAAGATGCCAGCTCCCGACCGTTTGCGGGCGCGCGCGCGCCTGCGGCGAAAGCCCCGCCGAAATGGCCGCCAGAAACTCCGGCGTGAACCCATTCAGCCCCAGGCTTTCCAGCGGCGGCAACGGATCGGCATTGCCATTATGGATTGCGTCGAGCCGCGCCATGGCATCGACGGGTTTCTGCCCGCTCAGGCAACGATAGAGCGTTGCGGCAAAGGCGTAGATATCGGTCCAGGGGCCCTGCCGCCCCTCTGCGTAATATTGCTCCGGTGCGGAATAGCCGTCCTTGACGACCTGATGCATGGTCCGGCTCTGCTGGCCCGCCGTCAGCTTCGCCGCGCCGAAATCGAGCAGCACGGCCTCGCCCGTCTTGCGGATGAAGATGTTGTCGGGCGCGATATCGCGATGGGTGAAATTCGCGCGGTGCACCGCCTCCAACGCATCGAGCATCGGCGCGATCACCGCTTCGAGCTGGGCCTGCGAGGGCGTGGACGGCAGAGACTTCAGCCACTGGTCGAGCGATTGCCCCTCGACATATTCCAGCACCATGTAGGCGCTGTTGTTTTCACCCTTGAGGATCTGCAGAACCTGCACGATGCCCGGATGGCGGAATTTTGCCAGCGTGGTCGCTTCGGCAATGAATTTCTCCACCGCCCAGTCGAAATCGACCTTGGTGTCGGAGCCCGTGGGAAGAACTGTTGTCCCGTCGCGAGAGACGAAATCGCGCGGATAGCACTCCTTGATGGCAACGTTGCGGTGCAGCTCGGTGTCATAGGCAAGATAGGTGATCCCGAAACCGCCCTGGCCGATCACCTTTTCCAGTCTGTACTGACGCAGCATCGTGCCGGGTGCGAGCGTATTTTTTCCGTTCATCAAAATCGCGCTGCCCCCAACTACGATCGATTTTCAGACCAGACGTTTGAACCAGTCGATTTGAACGCAAAAACACGAGGTCCGCGCTTGACCGAACAACCAATATGTCCAAGGCTACCGTTACGGGATTTGCCCGATTTTCACAACACTTCCACGCATCGGACGCCCAAATTGAATTTGAATTATCTGATTTCCAAACCGTTCCACGCATTGATCGCGGCGATCGTGCTCGCGACTGCGGCGGTCTACCTTCTTGTTGCCGGCGCCAGCGCGGACGACGTGGAGAGCGGCGTCTACCGGATCATCAACAAGAGCGCGCGCGGAAGCCTGTCGATGGGAACCGGGTTCAAGGTCGCCCAGCCGGGCGTTCTGGTCACCAACTACCATGTCGTGCGCAACGCGGATGCGCTCTTCGCCCTCTACCGCCAGGGCGATGAACTGGAAAAGGTGCGCCTGCGCATCATGTGGCATGACAGGCAGCAGGATCTGGCGATCCTGCGCGGCCTGACGCCGATCCCCGGCGCGGTTCTCACGCTGGCGGACATCGCAGAAGACGACCTCAAAAAGCGCGACGTCGTGGAGGCAATCGGCTATCCCGGTGCTGCGGACAATCTGGCGACCATCTCCGCCAAGGGCCAGATCAACGTGGCGCAGGCCACGGCCATTCTCACCGACGCCACCGTCTCCACCGGCACCGTCCAGCGACAGGTCCCCGGTTCGAGCCGTCTGACGATCCAGCACAGCGCAAATGTAAATTCCGGCAACAGCGGCGGCCCGCTGCTCGACAGCTGCCATCGCGTCATCGGTGTCAACACGCTCAGCCAGACCGCCCAGATCCGTTTCAACGACATCGCCAATGCGGCAAAAGGGAACGGCGTGGTGGAGTTCCAGACGCCGGGCGCGCTGGAATCGTCGGTGCATGTGCGCGAGGTGCTGGCGGCGCTGCAGGAAGAAAACGTCGCCGCGAACCTTTCGTCCGGGCGCTGCCGGTCTGGCAAGACGCCGGGTCGGCTATGGGCGCTGGGAACCTTGTCGACGCTGTCCTTCGCCCTTTTCTCGCTAACGAGCCTCGCCGTGATGATGCGCCAGCGCAATATGGCGCCTTACGGCAGCGCGGCCTCGCATTCCGCTGCGTTTTCCGGCGCCGACGGCGTTGCAATCGATGACGTTGCGACAGACAATGTGGGCCGTACCGTCATCGCCAACCCGACACCCGATCCGGTCGCAACGGTGCAGCTGATCGGGAAGGATGGCACATCCCACGACCTGACCGCCCTTCTGAAGCGAAACGGTCCGGCTGGCGTCCTTCTTGGCCGCGACATCCGCGATGCAGACATTGCCATCGACGACGCGTCCGTGTCGCGTCGTCATGCGAGGATTGAATGCCATGCGTCAGGCGACGTGATGATCCGGGATCTGGGCTCCACCAATGGCATCCGCATGGACGGTTGCCATCTGCCAACCGATCAGAGCGTGCTCTTGCACGACGGCGCGCAAGTCACCCTCGGCACCTGTGCGTTCACCGTTTCCATCGGCAGGCAGGCGCCACGTCCGAATACGGCCAGCACATGGATACTCTCCGGGTTCGACGCCGAAGGACGGGTCTTTCAGCACCCCGTGACAAGCACAGGCCAGTCGGTTGCGCCCGGCGCGCTTGCGGAAGTCGCCAGCATCGGCCGGGCCCCGGACAATGACTGCCCGATCGACCACCCGTCCGTCTCCCGTCATCACGCAGCTCTGGTGATTGATGCGGCCGGGCGGCTCTGCGTGGTCGACCGGAACTCTTCCAATGGCACCTTCGTCGATGGACGGCGGGTCGCAGACGACCCGCTGCCGGTTGAGAACGTGCGGGAATTGCGCTTCGGGGACGTGAAGACGTCCCTGTCGCACACCCATTGAAATCGGATCACCGAACAGAACGAGGCATCCCGATGATCAACACCCCGATATTGAAGACAGGTCTTGTCATCGCTCTGGCCGGCGGCCTGACCCTCGCGCCCATGGCCGCCCCTGCTCCGCTTGCGCGCTACGTTTCCAGCGAAGCCCAGGCGGACGCGATCGGCAATTTCTTCAAGAAGGCGAACAAGCCCAAGAGAAAGGGCAAGACCAACGATCCGAGACTGGGCCTCAAGGTGCTTCAGGGGATTGGCGTGGGCCTTGCGGTCGTGGGCATTGCGCGCGGCAATGCGGGTGCCATCATCGTCGGCACGGCGCTGGCGGCCGCCCCCATCGTTTTCCGCAAGGAACTTGAGCGCAAATACGGCCCGGACCAGGGCTGGGCCGGCTGCCTGACCTGCAACAAGAAGCGCGTCATCGTGCAGCCTGGACGCACCCTCTCCAAGAACGATCAGAGGGATATTCTCGCGCAGGTCAAAGAGGATGTGATGGACATCCAGCGCGCGCTCAAGACACTCGGCTATTACAGAAAAGGCATCGACGGCGATTACGGGCCCGGCAGCCGCAGGGCCGCGGCGGAGTTCCAGCGATCGCTCGGCAACGCGCCAACCGGTCGCCTCAGCGCGCGCGAACGCGCTGAACTGTTCCGCCAGGCCAGTGCCGAGGGCTTCACCCCGCAATCCGCCATCGGCGCCACCGCGCTGATGGGCGTCAAGCCGGTCCCGTTCGTCTCACCGGACGATGGCGAGACCATCAACGTCTTCGCGCCACAGGGCGGTGCCACCGCGATGCCTGCGGTTGCCTCCACCCCGGCGGTCACACCGACAATCGCCGAATACCGATTGGCGCAATCTCAGCTTGAGAAGTTCACGAAGGAGGTCCTCCAGAAAGGCGACCTGAGCGACGTCGAGAACGCGATGCTTCTGCCCGATGGCCTTCTGGAGATCTCGGTCCGCGATCCGGCTGCGCCGCGCAAGATCGTCGGCGGGGTCGAGACGATCGAGATCGCCCCGCACGATCTCTCCGACGAGTGGCTGCGCATTTCCATGCCCGACCCGGCCACCGGCAGCGACGTCGCGCTCAACACCATCGACAGCTTCACCTCCAAATCCGAGGCCAATGACTGGCGCGCACAGGCGGAAAAGATGATCGCCCTGCTGATCAAGCTGACCGAGCGCGACGCGAAGCATGAGCCCCCGATGGTCGTGGCCAAGGCCGAGCCTGAAAGCGCGCCCGCCCCAGCAACGCCTGCCGTCGCGCCCGCGGCCAAGACCACCCCTGAAGCCACACCGGCGGCAACCGACCCGGCGGCTCTGGTCGAAAAGGCGGAAGTCGCCCCGACACCTGTCGCGCTCAAGGGCGACGCGGCCGCCGCCCCGGCCAAAGCCATTCCGGCCAGCGCATCCCCCGCCAAACCCGCGCAGTGCGGCGAAAGCCTCTATGTGTCGTTCAACTTCCCGGAGGCCAATGACAAGGTCAATCACTTCAATATCTCCACCCCGGAGAGTGCGGTCATGACGGATAATGGCGACGGCACGATCTATCTCACCGGCCCCTGCGTGCAGGGCGAATACCAATACAAATACGTCGTCGTCGATCAGGACAAGAAGAACAAGAAGTGGTCCTCCTCCCTCAAGGAAGGTTCTTTCGTGATCGCCAGCCTTGCCGGTCAGTGCGAGATTGATCTGAACGACCCGTCCAGGTCGGCAACGCTGCATTGCTACTGAGCGACAGGTCACCGACGATGGCACCCAGCAGACGGCGCGGCCCGATCAATCCCAAGCAGACCGAGCCGCGCCGACATCCCGCGCATTCAGGCATGGGGTGGGCGTTGCAAATCCCGCTGGACATGTTCCGTGGGCTGCGCAACGACCTGGCGCATTACTGGAAACTCATCCAGAACGCGCCGTTGCAGACGCTCGCCGCGCTCGTGTCCTTCATCTTTTCCTCCGACACGCTTGCAGGTCTGCTGTTCGGCGGATCGTCTTCCGGCGGAAACCGCGCGGGCTTCGGGCTTGTCGAAAGCCTCCTGCGGCTGCCCGCCGGGCGGTTGCTGGTCTTTTCCATCGCCACCTGTTCCATCGGCTGGCTGCTGGCGCTGGTCACCGCACCGCTGTCCAGAACCCGCGACGACGGACTGCGCGTCATCGGGGTGGGGGTGACCGCGCTTTGCGGCCTGTTCCTGACCATGGTCGGTCAGCAGATCCTGCCTGCTCCAAAGGAACAGCCCGACGCCAAGGCCTTCGCGCTGACCGTGATCGGGATCGCTGCGGCGACATTGATCATCCAGGTTTATTTCGCTCTGAGGCGCGACATGGATCCCCTCACCATCGAACGACGCGCGACATTGATCCTCACCTTCTCCGGCGTGGCCCTTGTGTCGGCGCTCGTCACCTTCGGCCTGTAGCGAAAGGCCCGGCATGACCACCGATCACCGCGAACGCGCTCTTGCGAGGCTCTCTCTCTCCGCCTTTCTCATCGACGCAGCACTGCTTCTGGCCGTTTGGAAGCTGGGCGGCGATCTGTTGCCGAAACGGGGCTTTCCCTTCGCGCTCGTCCATCAGTGGTACTGGGTGGGCGTACCGTTGGGCTTGATTGCCTATCTGTTCCTGGCGGAAATCGTCTTCAGCGGCTGGTCGCCGGGCCGCTTTTGCTGCGGCCTGCATGTCGGCCACCGCAACCCGGCCGCCTCAACGCTGGGCTGGCGGCTGAAACGGTTCTCATCGCTCTTGCTGGGCTGCGGTTACGCCGTGCACCCGAACCGCCTGCCCGCCTGCAATTGCAGCGCAGAAGTCCTTTTCCGGTCGGATATCACTGGCGAGGCCCCCATCCGCGCCCCGGCGCGCTCCAGCGGAAACTCCCGCCCCCAATCCCCCGCGCCCGCCTCGCCATCTCGCCCCGCGTCCGCACCGCGCACGCCCGAATTACCCCAACGGGTGGAGATCGTTGCAGGCCCCCACAAGGGACAGTCGGCCTTGCTGGCGTCAGGGCGCGCTTTCGCGAAGTCGGGGGAATTCAGGATCGGCCGCGATCCGAACTGGGCGGATCTGCTGCTGACCGGCGACACGCAGGTCTCCAGCCGGCATTGCATCGTGTGGCGACGGGGCGACCGGCTCGAAATCATCGATGGCGCGGGCACCGGCAAGGGCTCCACGAACGGCACAAAAATCGGGACCGTCACGGTATCGGCGACAGCCCCGCAAACCCTGCCTGCAAATGCCACCGTCACCCTCGGCATCAGCACGCTCCTGTTCCGCTGACCCGCGCGCGCATGAGGGGGGCTTGGGAAGGCGAGACCTTACGCAGGTCTCGCCCACGCCTTTCCTGGTGGCGACTTCTAGTAGCCGCGCGTCCGGTCGACCTCATTGACGACCGCCTCGCCCGCAAAAGCGCGCCGGATGTTTTCCGCCATCTGCGTGGCAATCACATTCGGGTCGGCCATGGAGGCGATATGCGGGGTTACGAACACACGGGGATGGACCCACAGGGGGCTGTCCTCGGGCAGCGGCTCCTGTTCGAAAACATCCAGAACCGCGCCGCGCAAGTGCCCGGCATCGAGCGAGGCGAGAAGGTCCGGCTCGTTCAAGAGCTCCCCGCGCCCGATATTCACCAGCGCGGCCCCCTTGGGCATCTGGGCAAAGAGGTCGGCATTGAGAATGTCATTCGTCTCCGCCGTCAGCGGCAGAAGCGCAATCAGAATGTTCGTCTCTTCAAGGAAGGCCGCGCGCTGTTCGTCGCCCGCAAAGACCGCGATGCCGTCCGCCTCATGGGCGCTGCGCGCCCAGGCGCGCACATTGTAGCCGAGGTCCTTCAGCGCCCCGCCCACGGCCCTGCCGAGATTGCCCCACCCCATGATGCCGACCGTGATCTTGTCAGCCCGGTGCTGGCGCGGCTGAACCCAGGCGCGCTTGAGCCGGTTGCGCTGGAACACGTCGAAACCGCGATGGAAGAACAAGGTCGCCCATGTCGCATATTCGACGATGCCGCGCGCATGGTTCGGATCAACGACGCGACAGACGGGCACCTCGGGCAAATCCGGGACGCTGAGGATGTTGTCGACACCGGCGGCGATGCCATGAACCAGGCGCAGGCGCTTCATGTCGCCCAGAACGCCGTGCGGGGGACGCCAGCACAAGGCGACATCGGCCTGCGAGATATCCTCGTTCGGCCAGAGGCGAACATCCGCCTCCGGCATCGCCTTGGCGATCGGCCCGCGCATGAAGCTCATGTCCACATGAGCGCTGATCAACGCAACAATCGGGCGTTCGTTATCGTGCCCAGAGGCCTTTGACGTAGTGGGTGCAGTGGTCTTTTTGGTCATTTCGTTGGCATTCGCTCTGATGTGTTCTGTGCAAGGTGAATTAATTTTAGGCGTACGGAGAGTGAAGGCAATTTCCGCTTCGTCCCATGCTTGACGTCTTTGTGGGGGGTGCGTCAAGCTGTCCGCGATATATCGATATATCGCAAGCTGTCGTCAAGAACAGCTGCCTTCTCAGAACCAAATCTTCCGAAGGGAAAAGCCAATGCGACGACTGCTATCAATCCCCCTTGCACTCACCCTATCGCTTTCCGCATCCGCCGTACTCGCAGAACCGGTAAGCGGCGGCAAGCTCGATCTCATCGTCCAGCCCGAACCGCCCAGCGTCATGCTCGGTGTGGTCACCAACGGCCCGGCGATCCTTGTTGGCGGCAACATTTATGAAGGTCTGCTGCGCTACGACGAGAAGCTCAGCCCGATGCCGTCTCTGGCCTCGTCCTGGACCGTCTCCGAAGACGGCCTCACCTACACCTTCAAGCTGGTGGAGGGCGTGAAATGGCACGATGGCAAGCCGATGACGGCCGCTGACGTTCTGTTCTCCGCCAACGACTACCTTCTCAAGATGCAGCCGCGTCATCGCAACCTGATGAGCCACGTGGAAAGCGTCACCGCGCCCGACGACTACACCGTCGTGTTCAAGCTGAAAGAGCCCTTCGAGGCCTTCATCCGCGGCCTTGCCTTCTACACGATGCCGATCATCCCCAAGCACATCTATGAAGGCACGGACTACGCAACCAATCCGGCCAACGAGAAGCCGATCGGCACCGGCCCCTACAAGCTGGCGGAGTGGAAGCGCGGCAGCTACATCAAGCTGGTCAAGAACGAGGACTACTACCTCGAAGGCAAGCCCTATATCGACGAGCTCTACTACCACGTCATTCCCGACGGCGCTTCGCGCGCGGTCGCCTTCGAGACCGGCAATGTCGCCGTTCTGCCGGGTGGCTCGGTTGAGAATTTCGACATTCCGCGCCTGGCCGAACTGCCCAATTCCTGCGTCACCGAAAAGGGCTGGGAGTATTTCGCGCCGCTGTCCTGGATGTGGCTCAACAACCGGACGGCCCCGCTGGACAATCCGAAATTCCGTCAGGCGATCATGTACGCGATGGATCGCGAATTCGCCAAGGATGTGATCTGGAACGGCTACGGCAAGGTCTCCACCGGCCCGATCTCTTCCAAGATCCCGTTCTACTCCGACACAGGCCCCAGCTACCCCTATGATCCGGCAAAGGCCAAGGCCCTGCTGGAAGAGATCGGCTATGACGGCAAGCCGCTGCGCCTGCTGCCGCTGCCCTATGGCGAAACCTGGCAGCGCTGGGCGGAAGCCGTGAAGCAGAACCTCGCGCAGGTCGGCATCCCGGTCGAGATCGAATCCACCGATGTCGCCGGCTGGAACCAGAAGACCTCGCAGTGGGACTACGACATCGCCTTCACCTATCTCTACCAGAACGGTGATCCGGCCATTGGCGTCGACCGGAACTACAAGACCTCCCAGATTGCCAAGGGCAACCCCTTCAACAATGTGGAAGGCTATTCCAACCCGGAAGTCGACAAGATCTTCGACGAAGCCGCCGTCGCCTTCCCGGCCTCCAAGCGCCAGGAGCTCTACACCGAGGTGCAGGCCAAGCTGCGTCAGGACGTGCCCGTCGCATGGCTGCTCGAACTGAGCTTCCCCACGATCTACAATTGCAAAGTCGAGAACCTCGTGTCGACCGCATCCGGTCTGCCGAACTCGATCCGTGATGCCTGGATCAAGCCCTGAGAGAGCGAAGGGCGGGCTCTGCCCGCTCTTCCACTTCCCGTGTGACCCTTTGGTCCGGAGACCGAGATGACCCGTTTCATCGCCGGCAGGCTTGTGCGCGCCGCCCTCATCCTGCTCGTCATCACTATCGCGAATTTCTGCCTCATCCATGCGGCTCCGGGCGACCCGGCCGCTGTCATGGCGGGCGAAGCGGGCGACGCTGATCCCCAGTTTCTGGAACAGCTGCGCGAACGCTTCGGCCTCGACAAACCCTTCCACGTCCAGCTGTGGGTCTACGTCTCCCACGTCGCCCAGCTCGACCTTGGCTTCTCCTACCGCCAGCAGCTCCCCGTCCTCGACCTGATCCTCGACCGCCTGCCCGCCACGTTGCTGTTGTCGATGTCCGCCTTTGCCGTTTCCCTCGCCCTCGGTGTTCTGGCAGGCGCCCTCGCCGCCGCCCGGCAGGGACGGCTCTCCGACACGCTGATTTCGCTCTTCGCGCTGATCTTCTATGCGACGCCGCTCTTCTGGCTGGCCCTGATGGCGGTGCTGCTGTTCTCCATCCAGCTCGGCTGGTTGCCCGGCTTCGGCTACGAGACCGTGGGCGCCGGCTATACCGGATTTTCGCGCGCGCTCGACATCGCGCACCACCTCGTGCTGCCCGCCATGACGCTCGGCCTCTTCTTCATGGCCGTCTATGTGCGCATGACCCGCGCCTCCATGCTGGAGGTCTCGCAGATGGATTTCGTCAAGACCGCCAAGGCCAAGGGCCTCAGGCCCGGCGTGATCCAGCGCCGCCACGTGCTGCGCAATGCGCTTCTTCCCGTCGTCACGCTCGCAGGCCTCCAGGCCGGCCAGCTCGTCGGTGGTGCGGTCCTCATCGAAACCGTGTTCGCCTGGCCCGGCATCGGGCGGCTGATGTTCGAGGCGCTCTCCCAGCGCGACTACAATCTGCTGCTCGGCGTCTTCGTCGTCTCCGCCGCCATGGTGCTCCTCTTCAACTTGATCACGGACGTGCTCTACCGCTTCGTCGATCCTCGGATTCGGGTGACGTCATGACCGATTTCTGGAAACGCTTCTCAAAGCACCGCGGCGCGGTCGCCGGGCTGCTGATCCTCTTTGCGATCATCGTGCTCGCGGTGCTGGCGCCCGTCCTCTTCCCCACCTCGCCCTGGGCCATGGTCCAACGTCCCTTCATGCCGCCCTTCCAGAACGGGGAGTTCTTCCTCGGAACCGACACGATGGGCCGCAACCTCGCCTCCGGCGTCGCCCACGGGGCCTATATCTCGCTGCTCGTCGGCCTCGTCTCCACTGTCGTATCGCTGATGATCGGCATCCCCATCGGGGCGATTGCAGGCTATTTCGGCGGCGTCATCGATGACGTGCTGATGCGCTTCACCGAGCTTTTTCAGTCCGTCCCGAGCTTTGCGCTCGCCGTGGTGCTGGTGGCCATCTTCCAGCCCTCCATCACCTCCATCGTCATCGCCATCGCCATCGTTTCCTGGCCGCCCGTCGCCCGCCTTCTGCGCGGCGAGGTCATGTCGCTGAAATCGCGCGATTTCGTCGATGCCGCGATCCTGTCGGGCCAGAAGCCGGCGACCGTCATCTGGCGCCAGATCCTGCCCAACACCCTGTCGCCGATCATCGTGCTCGCCTCCATGATGGTGGCCGCCGCCATCCTGGTTGAAAGCGCGCTCTCCTTCATGGGGCTGGGCGATGCCAATGTCATGTCATGGGGCTACATCATCGGCGCGGGCCGCACCGTGATCCGTCAGGCATGGTGGGTGAGCTTCTTCCCCGGCGTCCTGATCCTCTTGACCGTGCTGGCCCTCAACCTCGTCGGGGAAGGCCTGAACGACGCCCTCAACCCGCGCCTCAGCCGGAAGGGAAAATGACCATGAGCGTTGAACCCCGCGAAAAGGCCTTCTTCCACCCCGGCGCGAAGAACCGGCCAGAAGGCGCCCCGATCGTCCAGATCCAGAAGCTGAGCATCGCCCTTCCCGAAGGCGCGGATCGCGTCTTCGCCGTCGACCGCGTCAGCTTCGACATCTATCCCGGCGAGATCGTCTGCGTGGTGGGCGAGAGCGGCTCGGGCAAGTCCATGTCAGCCAACGCGCTGATGGGACTGCTGCCGGACATGGTCCGCGTCGCGGCCGGTCGCATCCTGCTGGGCGGTGAAGACCTGCTGGAAATGCCCCCCAACGCCTTCTACGACATTCGCGGCCGCCGCGTTGCGATGATCTTCCAGGAACCGATGACCGCCCTCAATCCGCTGATGAAGGTGTCGGCGCAGATCGAGGAAGTCTTCGAGGCCCATAACGTCCTCACCCCGTCTGAGCGCAAGGCCCGCGCGCTGGAGCTGCTCACCGAGGTTGGCCTGCCCGACCCGCAGCGCGCGGCCCAGTCCTATCCCTTCCAGCTCTCCGGCGGCCAGCGCCAGCGTGTCATGATCGCCATGGCGCTGGCGCTTGAGCCGGAAGTGCTGATTGCGGACGAACCGACCACCGCGCTCGACGTGACCACGCAGGCCCAGATCCTTGAGTTGATCCGCAATCTGCAGCGCACACACAAGATGGCCGTGATGTTCATCACCCACGATTTCGGCGTGGTGGCGGAGATCGCCGATCAGGTGACCGTGATGCAGCATGGCCGGATCGTGGAACAGGGCACTGCGGACGAGGTCCTGCTTTCGCCGCAGCACTCCTATACGCGCAAGCTGATCGACGCCATTCCCACCGGCACCGCGGAAGAGACAGACAATGCAGCGGGCGAACAGGCCCCGCTTCTGGAGGTCGACAAGCTGTCCAAGATCTATCGCATGGGCGGCGGTCTCTTTTCCAAACAGCGCGAGGTTCATGCGGTCAAGGACGTCTCCTTCACGCTGGCGCGCGGCGAAACGCTCGGCATCGTGGGCGAAAGCGGCTCGGGAAAATCCTCCGTCGGGCGCTGTCTCGTGCGCCTTCAGGACCCTGACGGCGGGCGCGTCATGCTGGATGGGAAGGACATCGCCCATCTGAAGGGCGAGGCGCTGCGCACAATGCGCAAGCGCATCCAGATGATCTTCCAGGACCCCTATTCCTCGCTCAACCCGCGCGAGAAGGTCGGTCGCATCATCGCCTCCGGCCCCATCGCCTTTGGCGAGGACCCGGCATCCGCGTTCAAGGAGGCCGCCCGGCTTCTGGAACTGGTCGGCCTGGACGCATCCGCCGCCGAACGCTTTCCGCATGAGTTTTCAGGCGGGCAGCGCCAGCGCATCGGCATTGCCCGCGCGCTTGCCCTGAAACCGGAAATCATCGTGGCCGACGAGGCGGTTTCCGCGCTCGACGTCTCCATTCAGGCTCAGGTTCTGGAACTGCTGGAAGAGCTCAAACAGACCTTCAACCTGTCACTCGTCTTCATCACCCACGATCTGCGCGTTGCCGCCAGGATCTGCGACCGGGTGCTGGTCATGCAGACCGGCGAGGCCGTGGAAATGGGCAGCGCAAAGACCATTTTCGAAAACCCGCAGCATCCCTATACGCGCAACCTCATCGAAGCCATTCCGGGCCGGGAGAAGGAAGCTCGCATGGCGGAACTGGCATCAGCCTGAACCGCGATTACCCATTACCGGCCCTTGAGCCGCGTACATAACGGAGCAATTTTCATGACCATCATTCCCAACTCTGCCGAAGCCCGTGATGTCGCCTACCAGATGCATCAGAACGTGAACCTGCGCAAATACGAGCGCGATGGCGGTCTGGTGATCGAATCCGGAGAAGGCATCTATGTCACCGACAACAACGGCAAGCGCTACATCGAAGCGCTGGCGGGTCTCTGGTCGGTCGCACTCGGCTTCGGCGAGAAGAGCCTGGCCGAGGTTGCCAAACAGCAGATGGAGAAGCTGCCCTACTACCACACCTTCGCCTACAAGACCCACGGCCCGTCCATCGATCTGGCCGAACTGCTGATCAAGATCGCCCCGGTGCCCATGTCGAAGGTGCACTTCACCTCTTCCGGGTCTGAAGCCAATGATCTGGCTTGCAAGATGGTGTGGTATCGCTCCAACGCGCTGGGCAAGAAGGACAAGAAGAAGATCATCGGGCGCGAAAAGGGCTATCACGGCGTGACGATTGCCGCGGGCTCGATCACCGGTATCACCCGCAACCACGAGAGCTTCGACCTGCCGCTCGACCGCATGGTCCACACGTCCTGCCCCTCCTATGTCCATTATGGAAAGGACGGCGAGACGGAGGAGCAGTTCACCGCACGCTTGCTGAAGGATCTTGAGGACCTGATCGAGCGCGAGGGCGCCGACACCATCGCCGCCTTCTGGGGCGAACCGGTAATGGGCGCGGGCGGTGTGCTGGTTCCGCCCGCCGGTTACTGGGAAGGCGTGCAGAAGATCCTCAAGAAGAACGACATCCTGCTGGTCGCCGACGAGGTGATCTGCGGCTTTGGGCGCATCGGCACCATGTTCGCCTGCGAACGCCTGAACATCGAGCCGGACGTGCTGGTTCTCTCCAAGCAGCTCTCCTCGTCTTACCTGCCGCTTTCGGCGATCCTGATGAACGACAAGTTCTATCAGCCGATCGCCGATGAATCGGATCGCATCGGCTCGTTCGGCCACGGCTTCACCGCGTCCGGCCACCCGGTCGCCACCGCCGTCGGCCTGGCCAACGTCAAGCTCATCATCGAGCGCGAGCTCGTCGCCAATGCCGCATCCCTGGAAGAGAAGTTCCTCTCCGGCCTCGCCAAACTCGCAGAGCATCCGCTGGCCCATTCCTCGCGCGGCATCGGCCTGATCGGCGCGCTGGAAATGAAGCCGCTGGCCGATGGCAAGCCCGGCGATGCCGCCATGGCTCTCCAACTCGCCTGCGAGGCGGAAGGCGTCATCACCCGCAACATCGGCGAAGCCATCTGCTTCTGCCCGCCGCTGATCATCACCGCAGAGCAGGTCGACGAGATGTTTGCAGCCGTTGGCCGCGCGCTCGACAACCTGGCCGCAGGCTGAGCGTGAGGAGACAGCGTAGATGAGTGCTGCAACACCCACCAAGACCGATCTCGGCGAGATGACGGCGGCGGAGCTTTCCGACGTCTTTGCCTCCGGTGAGGCCTCCCCCGTGGAGGCCGTCAAGGCCTCCCTTGAGCGCATCGATCGTTTCAACCCGGTCGTCAACGCCTTCGCCTATGTGGTCGCCGAAGAGGCGCTGGCGGAGGCCAAGGCCTCGGAAGCCCGCTGGCAAAAGGGCAAACCTCTCAGCCCCATTGACGGCGCGCCGACGACAATCAAGGAACTGACCGCCGTCAAGGGTATCCCGCTGCGCCGTGGCTCCGTTCTGGGCGATACAGAACCCTGCAATCGCGATCTGGAAATCATCCAGCGCCTACGCGGGGCCGGGGCGACCATCCTTGGCACCACCACCTCGCCGGAATTTGGCTGGAAGGGCCTGACCCACGGGCCCCACTTCGGCAACACGGTCAACCCCTGGCACACGGACCGCGCTTCCGGCGGGTCCTCCGGCGGCGCAGCCGTTTGCGCCGCGCTCAACATGGGCGTCCTCCATGAAGGCTCGGACGGTGCGGGCTCCATCCGCATCCCGGCCTCCTTCTGCGGTGTCTTCGGCATCAAGCCGACCTTCGGCTGGATCCCGGCGGATGCGCCGTCCGCGCTGTTCGAGCTTGCCCATCGCGGCCCGCTCACCCGCACCGTGGAAGACGCGGCGCTGTTCTTGAACGCCACCACCGGCTGGTCGCCCCACGCTCTTTACGGACGCTGCCCGAGCCCGGTTCCGGACTGGCGCAAGGTCGTGAAGCAAGCCGGCACGCTGAAGGGCTTCACGCTCGCCTATAGCCGCGATCTGGGCTATGCGAAGGTGGACGCGGAGGTCGCGGCAGCGGTGGACAAGGCGGTCACCCGCCTCGGCGAACTGGGCGCGACCATTGAGGAAGTGGATCCCGGCTTCGCCTGTCCGCAGGAAACCCTGCTGACGCTCTGGTATGCCGCACAAGCCAAGGCAATCGGCGCCTTCGCGCCAACCGACGAGCAGAAGAAGAACATGGACCCCGGCCTTTTGAAGATCGTCGAGGAAGGCCAGACCTATTCCGCGCTGGATTACATCGCCGCCCGTCAGGCCCGTGCGGACCTGACCGTCCACATGGAACTGTTCTTCCAGAAATATGATGCGCTGGTGCTGCCGACCATGCCGCTTACCGCCTTTGAGGCGGGCATGGATTTCCCCGGCAACGGCACGGGCCGCGACTGGTCGGACTGGTCGCCCTTCACCTATCCGTTCAACCTCACAGGCCAACCGGCGACCACCGTGCCGTGCGGCTTCGATGCGGACGGGCTGCCCATCGGCCTGCAATTTGTCGGACCGAGCTTCCGCGATGACGTGGTGCTTGGCATGGCGGCCGCCTATCAGGCAGCCTTCCCCGAAGAACGGCTCAGCGAACCGCGCAAGGGCTGAGGCCCACCACGAACCGTGCGGGCGGAAGGCTTGAAAGGCCCCGCCGCCCGCACCAAAACCAGACATGACCGACGAGGCGCTCCACGCGATGACTGCTGCAACTGCCCCCACTTCCGGATTGGGCGCCGAACTCCAAACGGCCTCCACCCTTCTGTCCGACCGGCAGGTGGAAGATCTGGTCAGGACCCATTACGGGCTGAGCGGCAAGGCGGAATGGCTTTGGGGGGAAAAGGATTCCAACCATCGCCTGACGCTTGAGGATGGCTCGACCTGCCTCGTCAAGGTTCTCAATGCCGGTGAGAAACCGGAAACGACCAGCCTGCATTCCAGCGCCTTGCTGCATGTCGCCCATGTGGATCCGGGCATTCCCGTGCAGCGCATCGTGCCCGCGCTGAACGGCGCGCCCGACATTCGCATCCCGACCGAGGATGGAGACACCCGCGCAGTGCGCCTCGTCACCTTCCTGCATGGCCAGGCGCTTTCAAGCGTCAAGCACACGGCCCGTCAGCGCGCCAATGTCGGCATCATGATGGCCCGCATGCAAAAGGCGTTCGAGAGCTTCGAACATGCCTGCGCCAACCACAAGATCACATGGGACATGACCCATGCGCCCGATCTCGCCGCCGGTCTCGATTGCCTGACCGACGAGGCGGAACGTGACCGGCTGGCCGCCTGCCTCACCCGGTTCAAGGCGGACGTTCTGTCCCGCCTCCACGATCTGCCGACACAGGTGATCCACAACGACTTCAACTGCGAGAACATCCTCGTCGATCCCGACAAACCCGACGAGGTGAGCGGGATCATCGATTTCGGGGACATGGTCCGCGCGCCCCGTGTCTTCGATGTGGCCGTGGGCGCGAGCTACATGCTGGACGAGGAGAGTGAACCGGTCGACTGCGTCTTCGACATGTTGGCGGGCTACGCGACCCTTCAGACACTGAACGACGCCGAAATCGCGGCGCTCTACCCCGCCATGATGGTGCGGACCCTGATGCGGATCGTGATCCCGCACTGGCGCGCCAGCATGTTCCCCGAACACGCCGCGCGCATTCTCTGCCGCACGGATTTGTCGCGGCGCATCTTCGCCCGCCTGAGTGCCTATTGCGAAGACGAATTCGCCGCCCGTTGCCACACCATCTTCATGCGAGCCCCCAAATGACCGCCCCCCGCACCTCCATGATCAACGGTTTCGATGTCTCACGCCTTGCCTCCATGCCCGAGCATGAGCGCAAGCTCATCGAACGCCGTCAGGCCCTGTTGGGGCCCTCCTACCGGCTCTTCTACGAGGAACCGCTCCATCTGGTGCGCGGCGAAGGCGTCTGGCTCTACGATCATGCGGGCAAGGCCTATCTCGATGCCTATAACAACGTGCCCTGCATCGGCCACTGCCATCCGCGCGTGGTGGAAGCCATCGCCGAACAGGCCGCGGTCCTGAACACCCACACCCGTTATCTCGACGAAGCCCTGCTCGACTATTCCGAACGCCTGCTGGCGACCTTCCCGGATGAGCTTTCCCGGGTCATGTATACCTGCACGGGCAGCGAGGCGGTGGATCTGGCGCTGCGCATCGCCTGTTTCGTCACCGGCGGCACCGGCATCATCATCACCGAAAACGCCTATCACGGCGTCACGCGCGCGGCCGCGGAAATCTCGCCGTCGCTGGGCGAGAACATGCCGGTCGGCCAGCATGTCCTGACCATCCCCGCCCCCGACAGCTACCGTGGCGATGGAGAAGACGTCGGGGCCGCCATGGCGCGTGACGTGCGCGCGGCCATCGCCTTCTTCCGCCGCCGCAACATCAGGCCCGCTGCCTTCATCGCCGACAGCATCTTCTCAACCGACGGCATCTTCGCCGAGCCCGCTGGCTTCCTGAAGGAGACGCTGGATGCCGTGCACGAGGCCGGTGCGGTCTATATCGCCGATGAAGTGCAGCCCGGCTTTGGTCGCCTTGGCGACGGCATGTGGGGTTTTGCCCGCCACGGGATCGTTCCCGATATCGCCGTCATGGGCAAACCCATGGGCAACGGCATGCCCATCGCGGCCGCCGTCATGAAGCCTGAGCTTCAGGAGGAATTCGGCCAGAAAATCCGTTACTTCAACACCTTCGGCGCAAACCACGTCTCCATCGCCGCCGCGTCCGCGGTTCTGTCGGTGATCGAGGAGGACCGCCTCATCGCGAACGCAAAGCTTTCCGGCGATGCGTTGATGACCGGCATGCGCACCATGCAGGAAAACGACGAGCGCATCGGCGATGTGCGCGGCGCCGGGCTCTTCGTGGCGCTGGAATTCGTGTCAGACGGCGAGACCAGGACGCCCGATGCGGCGCTGGCCACGAATGTCGTCAACGAGATGCGTCGCCGGGGCGTTCTCATCAGCGCCTCCGGCCCCCATGCCAACGTGCTGAAGATCCGCCCACCGCTTCCCTTCTCCCGCGATGACGCGGGCCATTTCCTCGATGTTCTTTCAGGCGTTCTCGCCGATATCCCTTTTCGGAGCCCCTCGTGAAACAACCTGGACAATATTCCCCTCCCGACGAGACGGACCGCGGCAAACCGAAGGCTGAACAGGCCTATGATTACCTGCGCGATGCGGTGATCAGCATGCGGCTTGAGCCCAATTCCATCATTGCGGAAAAGGAACTGTGCGCCGAACTGGGCATCTCCCGCACCCCCTTGCGCGAAGCCGTGCTGCGCCTTGCCCAGGAAGGACTTGTCACGGTGGTGCCCGGTGACGGCACCTTCGTGAGCCGGATTTCCCTGCGCGGCGTCCTTCAGGGCTATCTGGTTCGCTCCAGCATCGAATTGCGCATGGTGCGCCTTGCCGCGCGCAATTACAGCGAGACCTTCGATCGCGATTTCAACATCCTGCAGTTCCTTCAGCAGGACGCGAACAAGCGCTTGGATTATGGATTGGCCCTGCGGCTCGACACGGAGTTCCATCAGCTGATCTGTCGGGTGGCGGGATTTCCCGATATCTGGAGCGCCGTTCACAATGCGACCGGCCAGCTCGACCGGCTGCGCTACCGCGCCTTCGACAAGCAGGGCATGCGCAAGGAAATCGAGGACGAACACAGCGCCATCCACAAGGCGCTTCAGGCCAAGGACGGCGATCTCGCCCATGCGCTGTTGCGCAAGCATCTCAACGACATTTCCGACGTCATCGACTTCGTGAAGCGCGACAGCCCAGACATCCTCTTCATGGAAGAGGATCTCGATCTGGCAACGCTTTTGAACACCTGACACGGCCAAGCAGCCCGCTTCCCATCCAAGGACCGCTCCCATGACCGCCTCCCTGCCTCCCATTGATGCCGAACGCCTGTGGTCGGACCTGATGACGATGGGAGCCATCGGGGAGACGGCGGGCGGCGGATCGTTTCGTCCCGCGCTTAGCGATGCCGATCGCGAGGCGCGCGCCCTTTTCCGTTTCTGGGCGCGACAGGCGGGCCTCACCGTCACCACCGACGCCATCGGCAACATCTTCGCCCGCCGCGAGGGCACCGACCCGAACCTGCCGCCGGTGGTCATCGGCAGCCATCTCGACACCCAGATGCCCGGCGGCAAATTCGACGGCGTGCTCGGCGTTCTGGCCGGTCTGGCCGTCGTCCGCGCGCTCAATGAAGGTGACATCCGCACCCGCCACGCAATCGAGATCGTGGACTGGACCAACGAGGAAGGCGCGCGCTTTCAGCCCGGTGTGATGGGCTCCGCCGTCTTTGCCGGGAAGCTGCCGCTTGAAGAAGCCCTCTCACGCGTCGATCCTGAGGGAAAGGTTCTGGGCCAGGAACTGGACCGCACCGGGCAGGCGGGTGCGATGCCCGTCGGTGGCCGCGCGCTTCATCGCTATCTGGAACTGCATATCGAGCAAGGCCCGGAGCTTGAAAGCAGCGGCACAGACATCGCCGCGGTCAGCCGAACCTCCTTCATGTGCTCCGGCTATGTCACGGTGAACGGTGAGAACGGTCACACCCAGACAACCCCGATGTCGGCACGGCGCAACGCGCTCACCGCCGCCGCCCGGCTGATCCTCGCCATTGACGAGATCGGCGCGGCGGAAGAGCCGCTGGGCATGGTTTCCGCCTCCACCATCACCAACTGGCCGAACAACCGCGTGAACATCCCCCATCGAACGGAGCTTTCCTATGCGGTGGTGCATATGGAGGAGGACGGACGCCGCCGGATCATGGACAGGATCGAGGCGGCGGTCCGACAGATTGCGCAAGAGACGGGCCTTGAGATCGACCTCCAGCACCGCCATTTCCGCGATGCCTTCGATTTCTCGCCGGAACTGCGCAGCGCGGTTCGCGAGACCGCGGACGGGCTCGGACTGTCATCGTGCGAATTGCCGACGCTCACCGCGCACGATGCGCTGTCCATGCAGGAGCTCTGCCCCACCGCACTGATCTTCGTTCCCTGCCGCGATGGCGTTTCGCATAGCGAGCGCGAATGGGCGGAGCCCGAACATGTTGCAAAGGGAGCAGAGGTTCTGCTCTACACGGCCGCGCGCGAGGCCGGGCTCGCCTGAGACGCCCGCGAAGAGCTCAAGCCGCACGGCTACGCGCGACGGCTCCCCCCCTGAGGAGGCGACTAAACGCAGGAATCGGAGCGTCTGGAACTGCGAAATGTATCATTTGGCAGACTGTCGCCCGTCTCCTGAAGCGCCTTGATGAAATGTTCGGCCACCGGCGAGAGGCTCCCTGTCGCCTTGCGGACGAAACCGATACGCCGGTTGAGCCAGGGCGCGTCGATGGGCCTGTATTCGAGCCCAAACGCATTTCCGGCATCGATTGCCGACATGGGCAGGATCGCAACGCCCAGCCCGGCACGCACCATACCGAGCGCGGTCGACATGTAATTCGCCTCGCCAGCGATCTCCACATCAACCCCTTCACGCGCCATGGACCGTTCGAACAGCACGCGCACGCTGCTGTTCTGATTTGTGAGGATCAGCGGATAGCGCACGCAATCGGACAGTTTCAGGACCTCTCCCACTTTCCCGAGCGGATGGCCCTCCTGATAGAAGGCGCAGATATGGTCGGTCAGAAAGCCCTCCACCTTGATCTCACGATCCGGTGTCAGGCGCGCACCGATCCCGAAATCCACGGCGTTCAGTTTCACCATCTGGACGATATCCTCGCCCATCACATCGCGCACATGGACACGGATGTTGGGATGTGTGTGTCGGAACTTCTCCATGGCGATGGGCACGATGCGCGCGGCGACCGAAGGCAGACAGGCAATGCGAACCACCCCCCGGCGCGCATAGTGAATATCGCTGGAGGCGGCCATCACTTGGTCCATATCCCCCGCGATCCGCTCAAACAGGGGCAGCATATCCTGCCCGGCCGCAGTGAGTGAGACCTGGCGCTTCGTTCTGTTGAACAGCTTGATCGAAAGCGCCGACTCCAGCTGGTTGATCTGCACCGTCAGAGCGGGCTGGGATATATGGAGCTCCTCGGCAGCCTTCACGAACTTCAGATGCGTGGCGACGGCGAGAAAGGCCTGAATCTGACGAAATGTCGGAGCCATGCTGCGACAACCTCCTCTGGCGAACCGCCATTCGACGCCCGCCAATTGGCATAAAGTTGGGCAGTTCGAGGGCGATTCTTGGTCAACTTTTAGGGTGCGACAATCGGACGGCCCGAAGCCCCATGAGTTCGGTCAAGTTGGCACATTTTTTAACACATTGATATTTTTACCTGTTTCACCATTCTTATAAGATATCATTATAAATCATATTTATAAATTTCATTTTATTAAACGATCGGCATGCCCGACACTATGAGCGTTGGGAAAGACAAAACTCCTGACAGCAGCATGAGAGGCGAGACGAAAGACTAACCAAAAAGACCGGGCATAGGACCATCTGCCGTTTCTCATTCTGCATTGTAGATCAACAAGACAGACACCACACCAGCATTCGACATGCAGAGACATGATCGTCGCGGGTGGTATTCATAGTTGAGGTCTAAAAATGCTGGCTCTTCTCGGACTGGGGACGATAGTACTTCTGCTCGTCTCCATCATGACCAATAAACTCTCTCCGTTGGTCGCGCTCATTACGATTCCTCTGATCGCCGCGCTTATCGGCGGTTTTGGGTTTGAGAGCGCGGGCTTCATGATCGCAGGCCTTAAGAAAATTGCGCCTGTGGCCGTCATGTTCGTGTTCGCCATCGTCTTCTTCGGAATCCTTTCCGATGCAGGCATGATGGATCCGATCATCGATCGCATCCTCAAGGTTGTCGGGATGCGCCCGTCGCGCATCACGGTCGGCACCGCGCTTCTCGCCACCGTCGTTCACCTCGATGGCTCTGGCGCCGTTACCTTCCTCGTCACGATCCCGGCCATGCTGCCGCTTTATGACCGGCTGAAAATGCGCCGCGTCGTTCTGGCCGCAATCGCCGCCATGGCCGCCGGTACGGCCAACATGCTCCCCTGGGGCGGCCCGACCCTGCGTGCGGCTTCCGCGCTCCACGTCCCCGTCACCGAAGTCTTCAACCCGATGATCACCGTTCAGATCATTGGCCTGGTTACCGTTTTCATCATCTCCTACATCCTCGGCCTGCGCGAAGAAAAGCGTCTTGGCGCCGAAGGTCACCTTGAAGGCATCGACCACACCGAAGTTCACACCCGCGAACTGACCGACGATGAAAAGGCCCTGCGTCGTCCGCACCTGTTCCTGGTCAACGTTGCCCTGACCCTCGCCGTTCTGGGCGCGATGATCTCCGGCTACCTGCCTGCGGCCGTGTCCTTCATGCTCGGCACCGTGGCTGCCCTGCTGATCAACTACCCCAAGCCCGCCGAACAGAAGACCCGCATCGACGCCCATGCCAAGGCAGCGCTGATGATGGCCACCATTCTCTTCGCGGCAGGCGCCTTCACCGGCATCATGCGTGAATCCGGCATGTTGTCCGCCATGGCCCAAACCGCTGCCGGTTTCGTGTCGGAAGACTTCGCCTCGCACATGCCCGTCATGGTTGGCGCTCTCTCCATGCCGCTCAGCCTGCTGTTCGATCCCGACAGCTACTACTTCGGCGTGATGCCCGTCATCGCGGAAGTCTACCAGACCTTCGGCGGAGATCCGGTTGCCATCGGTCAGGCTTCGATCATCGGCCAGATGACCACCGGCTTCCCCGTAAGCCCGCTGACGGCCTCCACCTTCCTGCTCATCGGTCTTTCCGGTGTCTCTCTCGGCGAACACCAGCGCTTCACCATTCCGCTGGCCCTTGCGGTCTCCCTGGTCATGACCGTGGGCGCCGTGATTGTCGGGGTCTTCCCATTCTAGGTGACCGACCGTTCGACTGAAAAACAGATTGAAAGCAGAAGACAAGAAAATGAAAACCATTCGTATTGGTGCAGGTGCCGGCTACTCCGGCGACCGTATCGAGCCCGCAGTTGAAGTTGCCGAAAAAGGCAACATTGACTACCTCGTCTTCGAATGTCTGGCAGAACGCACGATTGCTATCGCGCAGAAGGCCAAACTGAACAACCCGGAAGCGGGTTACGACGCACTCCTGGAAGCGCGGATGCGCGCTGTCCTGCCCGCCTGCAAGCAGAAGGGCATCAAGCTCATCACGAACATGGGGGCGGCCAATCCTTTGGCCGCCGCCAAGAAGACCGCCGAAATCGCCGCCGAGCTTGGCATTACCGGCCTGAAGGTCGCCTGCGTGGGTGGGGATGACGTCCTCAAGGTTCTCACCGACAAGGACATCAAGATCACCGAGACAGGCTCCCCGGCCTCTTCGATGGGTGACACGCTTCTCTCCGCCAACGCCTATCTGGGCGCAGGCCCGCTGGTGGAAGCTCTGGAGAACGGCGCGGACGTCGTGATCACGGGCCGCGTTGCCGACCCGGCCCTGTTCCTCGCCCCGCAGATCTTCGAATTCGGCTGGTCGTTCGATGACTGGGACAGGCTCGCCAAGGGCACGGCCGTTGGCCACCTGCTGGAATGCGGCGGTCAGGTCACCGGCGGCTACTACGCAGAACCCGGCCTCAAGGATGTCGCGGGCCTCGCCCGTCTCGGCTTCCCGATCGCCGAAGTCACCGAAGATGGCGAGTTCGTCATCACCAAGGTTGCCGAAGCCGGTGGCAAGGTGACGACAGACACCTGCAAGGAGCAGATCCTGTACGAAGTGCACGATCCCGCCAGCTATCTGACGCCGGATGTGATCGCTGACTTCTCGCAGATCACCTTCACCGAAGAAGCGCCTGACCGCGTCCGCGTGGGCGGTGTCAAGGGACGGGAGCGTCCGGCGACCCTCAAGGCTTCCGTTGGCTATGTCGACGGCTATATCGGCGAAGGCGAGATGTCTTATGCCGGTCCGGGGGCACTCGCCCGCGGCAGGCTTGCCCTCTACATCGTCAAGGAACGTCTGTCGATCATCGGCCTGGAAGCCAGCGAGCTGAAATTCGACCTGATCGGCTACAACGCCATTCACGGCGATGTGCTCGCCCCCCAGCCGGAACCGACCGAAGTGCGCATCCGCGTCGCCGGGCGCACCGCGTCCATGGCGGAAGCCGTTCGCATCGGCAACGAAGTGGAAACACTCTACACGAACGGACCGGCCAGCGGCGGCGGCTCCACCAAGACTGCCAAGCAGGTCGTGGCCATGCTCTCCGCTCTTCTCCCGCGTGAAGATGTGACCCCCACCGTTCAGTTCGTCGAGGCCTGAAAACAATGAAACTCTATGAATGTGCCCATTCTCGCACCGGTGACAAAGGCGACATTTCGAACATCTCGCTGATCGCCAATGATGCGAAGGACTTCGACCATCTCGCCCGCCACGTGACGGCGGACAAGGTGCGCGCCCACTTCAAGGGCATCGTCCACGGCGAAGTCGTTCGTTACGAGATCCCGAGCATCGGAGCGCTGAATTTCGTCATGCAGCAGGCCCTCGGCGGCGGCGTGACCCGGTCTCTGGCTCTGGACCCCCACGGGAAGTGCCTGGCCTCTGCCCTTCTGGCCATGGAAATCCCCGAAAGGTCCTAGGACCGACCTGATCCGGAGCGGGCACACACCTCCCAGTTGTCGCTCGCTCCGGTTCTCCTGCGTATCCCAAGGAAGGATCCGATGTCTGATATCATTTCCGCTGCGGACGCTGTCGCACGGATTCAGGACGGTGCCGTTCTGATGATCGGCGGCTTCATGGGCGTCGGCACTCCCCCGCGCCTCATCGACGAACTCGTTCGCCAGGGCCAGAAGAACCTCACCGTCATCGCCAATGACACCGCCCGTCCAGGCTTCGGCATCGGCAAGCTGATCGAGGCCGGCCAGGTCTCCAAGCTCATCACGAGCCACATCGGCACCAACCCGATGACCCAGAAGCAGATGATCGACGGCGACATCGAGGTTCAACTCGTTCCCCAAGGCACGCTTGCCGAGCGCATTCGCGCGGGCGGCTACGGCCTCGGTGCCGTTGTGACCCCGACCGGCGTCGGCACGATCGCCGCCGAAGGCCGCCAGACCATCGAGCTGGAAGGCAAGACCTACCTGATCGAACTCCCGATCAAGGCCGATTTCGCTCTCGTGAACGCCAAGCTCAGCGACTATCAGGGCAACCTGATGTACGCGCTGACTGCGCGCAACTTCAATCCGCTGATGGCGATGGCCGCCGAGACGGTGATCGCGGAAGCGGAATCCATCGTCCCTGTCGGCGTCATCTCTCCCGACATGATCGTCACCCCGCACGTCGTGGTCGACTACCTGGTCGCAAAGGAGACGCGCAATGGATAGCAAGATCCTTATCGCCACCCGCGTCGCCCAAGAACTGAAGACGGGCAACCTGGCGAATCTTGGCATTGGCCTGCCGACCCTTGTCGCTTCGTATCTTCCGAAGGGCGTGGAAGTGTCGTTCCAGTCGGAGAACGGCATCATCGGCATGAGCACGCTGCCCCATCCGGGCCTCTTCGACGCGGATCTGACCGATGCCGGCGGCACGCCGATCGGCTCCGTTCCCGGCGCTTCGGCCTTTGACTCCAGCTTCTCCTTCGGCCTGATCCGCGGCGGTCATCTCGACGTGACCGTTCTGGGCGGGCTGCAGGTTGACGAGCGCGGCTTGCTCGCCAACTGGATGGTGCCGGGCAAGATGGTGCCGGGCATGGGCGGTGCGATGGACCTTGTGGCCGGTGCCAAGCGGGTGATCGTCGCGATGACCCACACCGCCAAGGGGGCTCCGAAGATCGTGAAGGAATGCTGCCTTCCGCTGACCGCTGTGCGTCGCGTCGACCTCATCGTCACGGATCTGGCTGTTATCGAACCGACCGATGAGGGTCTCGTGCTGCGTGAACTCGCCCCCGGCGTCTCCGTCAAAGACGTCCTTGAGGCGACCGAAGCAACGCTGATCGTACCGGACAACGTCCCTGAAATGGCTCTGTGAGCCTGATCTGATTGGATTGATCCAATGTTAGCTGAACAAAAAGACACATCAGTGACCGCGCAGGTCACCGTCACGCTGGAAGTATCGCTTGAATCCCTGCCGGGCCAGGAACCTCTGACCCCGGACCAGGCCCGCGACTTTGCGCGCCAGGCGGCGGAGAGCTTCACCAGCGTGAGCCGCGAACGCCTGAACGCCTTCAACCAGATCACGCAGCTGCGTCGCGCCGCGACCAGCCACGTGACCGCAGTTGAAGCAACCTGCGCCAATATCTCCATGCCGCAATTCGAAGGAAGCGCAGCCAATGACTGACGTCGTCATCACCTCCGCAGTCCGCACCGCCATCGGAACCTTCAACGGGGGCCTGTCCAGCGTTCCCGCCGCTGATCTCGGCGCGACCGTCATTCTTGAGCTGCTGAAGCGCTCCAAGCTGGAAACCGCTGACGTCGAAGATGTCATTCTGGGCAATGTGCTGACGGCCGGGCTCGGCCAGAACCCGGCCCGTCAGGCCGCACTCAAGGCGGGCCTGCCCTCCTCCTCCACCGCCATCACCATCAACCAGGTGTGCGGATCGGGCCTGCGTGCCGTGGGAATGGGCTTGCAGTCGATTGCATGTGGCGACGCCTCCGTCGTCATTGCCGGTGGCCAGGAGAACATGAGCCTCGCCCCCCATGCCATACATGTGCGCAACGGCATCAAGATGGGCCCCGGCACCATGGTCGACACCATGATCAAGGACGGCCTGTGGGACGCCTTCAACGACTATCATATGGGCATGACGGCGGAAAACGTCGCCAAGATGAGCGACATCAGCCGCGAAGCCCAGGATGAGCTGGCCGCCCGTTCGCAAGAGCGCGCCGCAAAAGCGCGCGAGAACGGCCATTTCGTCAATGAAATTGTGCCGGTCACCGTGCATAGCCGCAAGGGCGACACCGTTGTGACGGAAGACGAATTCATCCGTCCCGGCACCACCGCGGAAAAGCTCGCGGGTCTGCGCCCGGCCTTCACCAAGACCGGCACCGTGACCGCAGGCAACGCCTCCGGCATCAATGACGGCGCCGCAGCTGTCGTGATGATGAGCGCGGAAGAGGCGAAAAAGCGCGGCCTCAAGCCGATGGCCCGCGTGGCCGGCTGGGCGACCGCGGGCGTCGATCCCGCCATCATGGGCACCGGCCCCATTGCGGCCTCGCGCAAGCTGCTGGCCAAGCTCGGCTGGAAGTCCTCCGACCTCGACCTGATCGAGGCCAACGAGGCTTTTGCCGCCCAGGCAGCCGCCGTGAACAACGAAATGGGCTGGGATGCGGCCAAGGTCAACGTGAATGGCGGCGCGATCGCGCTGGGCCATCCGATCGGCGCATCGGGCGCCCGCATTCTGGTGACCCTGCTGCACGAGATGGAGCGTCGCGACGCGAAGAAGGGCCTCGCCACGCTTTGCATCGGTGGTGGCATGGGCATCGCGCTCTGCGTTGAACGCGACTGAGCGTTGGCCTTTCCAAGCTGACGCTCACGACGGCGCCGCTCCTGCCCGCGGCGCCGTCAATCTCGATTGAAACCTGCGAACTTTGGCCCTGGACCTGCCCTCAACCTGAGGAACAGGCATGGTTCGACGAGCATACGGGACCGAACGCTTCAATGAACGCACGAAACCTGCCTTCCGGGAACGATGTGGAACTGACGAGCCTCACCTTTGACGAGCTTGAGGTGGGACAGAGCGCGAGCGTGTCGCGCGACCTGACCTCGACCGACATCACTCTTTTCGCCACCGTTTCGGGGAATGTGGATCCGCTTCATTTCTCCGGAGGCAGCGCCGCCTCGCGCTTCCGCCAGCCCGTCGGGCATGGCATGTGGGCAGGCTCGCTGTTTTCCGGTCTTCTGGGCACCAAACTGCCCGGCCCCGGCACCATTTATCTGAAGCAGGAACTTGAGTTCCTCGCGCCCATGTTCCCCGGTGACACGATCACGGCGAGCGTGCGCATCGCCGACAAGATCCGGGACGAAAAGGGGCGCGAGCGCGTCACCCTCGCGTGCGAATGCACCAACCAGAAGGGCGAGCGCGTGATCGAGGGCGTCGCGGTGGTCATTCCGCCGTCCGAACATGTCAGCCAGGCGGGCGTTGGCCTGCCGGATCTGCATCTGGTCGCCCATGACCAGCTCGACAAGCTGACCGCCCAATGCGCCTCCTTCCCGCCCCTGCCGACGGCCATCGTCTACCCTTGCGACGAAACCTCGCTGCGTGGCGCCTGTATTGGCGCGCAGATGGGCCTGATCGAGCCGGTTCTTGTCGGGCCTGAAGGCACGGTGCAGGCGCTGGCGGACGAACTCGACCTCGATATCAGCTCTCTGCGCATCGTCGATGCGCAAAATGCCATCGATGCCGCCGCGAAGGGCGTGGACCTTGCCAAACAGGGCGAGGTCGGCGCGATCATGAAGGGCGCGCTTCACACCGATGAACTGATGAGCGCGGTGGTTCGCCGCGACAGGGGCCTGCGCACCACGCGGCGCATCAGCCATGTCTTCGTCATGTCGGTGCCGACCTATCCCAAGCCGCTGCTGATCACCGATGCCGTCGTCAACATCTCACCCAATGCCGACGACAAGGCGCACATCATCAACAACGCCGTCGAGCTTGCGAATGTTCTGGGGGTTGAAACCCCGCGGGTGGCGATCCTGTCCGCGGTTGAGACCATCAATCCGAAGATCCAGTCCACGCTCGATGCGGCGGCGCTGTGCAAGATGGCGGATCGCGGACAGATTACCGGCGCCATCGTTGACGGCCCGCTGGCCTTCGACAACGCCATATCGGCTGAAGCCGCGCGCACCAAGGGCATTCGCTCCGAGGTCGCCGGTCAGCCCGATATTCTGCTTGTGCCGGAACTGGCCGCCGGCAACATGCTTGTCAAACAACTCTCCTTCCTGGCGCATGCCGATGCGGCTGGAATCGTACTCGGGGCCTCTGTCCCCGTCATGCTGACGAGCCGCGCCGACAGCTTGCCTGCGCGACTGGCTTCCTGTGCCCTTGCCGTTCTGCTAGCAAACAAGAACGGCGCTCGCTGATCCACTTTATTGAGAGGGAATTCTCCTGTGACTGCATTCCAATCGCTTGAGAAAGGAGCGCTGCTTGTCCTCAACAGTGGCTCCTCTTCCGTCAAATTCACCGTCTTCGCCGTTGAGCCGGCGCAAAACAAGATCGCTCCGTTCTTTGCCGGTCAGCTGTGCGAGATCGGCACCGACGCCAAACTGACCGCCAAGACCGAGGCGGGGGAGAAGATGGCTGAGGAATCCTGGGCCGATCGCGACAAGGGTGGCGTGGCACCGCTGTTGCCGCACCTGATCTCCTGGATCGAGTCGCGCCTGCCGGAGGGCATGCCGCTGCTGGCCGCCGGTCACCGCGTGGTCCATGGCGGTTCCGGGCTGCATCATCCGGTGATGATCAACGAGCATCTGATGAAGGAGCTGGAATCTCTCATTCCGCTGGCTCCGCTGCACCAGCCTCAGAACACGGCAGCGATCCGCGTGTTATCGGAAAGCCGGTCCGAGCTGCCGCAGGTGGCCTGTTTCGACACCGCCTTTCACCACACACAGCCCTCCACCTCCACCACCTACGCCATCCCGCGCGAGCTGACGGAGGCGGGCATTCGCCGCTATGGCTTCCATGGCCTGTCCTACGAGTACATTTCCCGTCATCTCAGAGAGGAAATGCCGGACCTGGCCGAGGGTCGCGTCGTCGTTGCCCATCTGGGGAACGGGTCCAGCCTGTGCGCCCTGAAGAATGGTCGCAGCTACGACACCACGATGGGCTTTTCCGTGCTGGAGGGTGTGCCTATGGGCACGCGCTGCGGCAACCTCGATCCGGGCGTCATCATTCATCTGATGCGCGAATACAAGATGAACGTGAACGATCTGGAGCAGCTGCTCTATCACAAGTCGGGCCTGCTCGGCATGTCGGGTATCTCCAACGACATGCGTGCGCTTCTGTCGAGTGATGATCCGAGGGCGAAGGAAGCCGTCGATATCTTCTGCTCACGCGTCGCCAAGGAAATCGCACGCCTGGCCTGCGCCATGGGCGGGTTCGATGCGCTTATCTTCACGGCGGGTATCGGCGAACACTCCGCGCCGATCCGTTCCATGGTGTGCAAGCACCTCAAGTGGCTCGGTATCGAGCTTTGCGAGGAAAGCAACGCCAATCGTCAGTCGCGGATTTCGGCGGAAAATTCTCTCCCGGTTCACGTGATCCCGACGAATGAAGAGCTGATGATCGCCCAGCATACGGTCGACCTTCTGACCATGCGAAACGCCGCCTGAGGCTGTCTGCGTCGCCTGCTACGTGAGATCCGGTGGCTTTCGTGCCACCGGGTAGCAACCGTCACGGCGACATCCCCGGTGGAGCCTGGTTCCTTCAGGCGGATTGACCGCCCGTCTCTTCCACCGCCAGCAGGGCGGAGGCGGGTGTGGACATCCAGCCATGAAGCGACTGGCGCTCGCCGGGGACAAAACGAAGCTTCAGGTCATGAGGAAGGAGCGCGGCAGCATCCTGGTGCCGCCGCGCCGACATAAGCCAGCCCTGCGAACAGGGCCAAGCGCCCCTATTTCGAGGCGCGCACCAGTGCCTCCAGCAGCGAGAAATCGCCGGTGTCGAGGAAGGTGTTCAAGGCTTCGCGATAGGGCTCGATATCGAACTCGTTCCTAGCGAGCCAATCGGCATTGTAATAGGTATCCTCGTAGCGCGCGCCGCTGTCGCAGATGACCGAGACCAGCGAGCCATCGCGCTTTTCGCGCATCATCTGCCCCGCAACCCAGCACAGGCCGAAGAAGTTCGTGCCCGTTGATCCGCCGACACGGCGGAAGATGCGTTCCGACAGAACATGCATGGCGGCAAGCGAAGCGGCATCGGGGATCTTGATCATGTGATCGATCACCGAGGGCAGGAAGGAAGGCTCCACGCGGGGACGCCCGATGCCTTCGATGCGCGAGCCCTTTTCGCAGGTCTTGTTGCGGTCGCCGGTGCGGAAGCCGTCATAGAAGACGGAATTCTCGACATCCACCACGCACAGCCGCGTGTGCAGGCTGCGATAGCGCAGATAACGCCCGATGGTCGCCGACGTGCCGCCCGTGCCGGCGCACATCACCACCCATTCGGGAACCGGATGCACCTCACGCTCCATCTGCTTGAAGATGCTCTCGGCAATGTTGTTGTTGCCGCGCCAGTCGGTCGCCCGCTCGGCATAGGTGAACTGGTCGAGATAGTGCCCGCCCGTCTCCGCAGCCACCGTGCGCGCCGCGTCATAGATCTCGCAGGCGCGGTCGACGAAATGGCATTTGCCGCCGAAACGCTCGATCTCGGCGACCTTCTGGCGCGAGGTATCCTTCGTCATGACCGCAACAAAGGGCAGGTCGAGCAGATGCGCGAAATAGGCCTCTGAAACGGCGGTGGAGCCGGAAGACGCCTCAACCAGCGTCGTGCCCTGCCGGATCAGGCCGTTACAGATGCCATAGAGCACCAGCGAGCGGGCCAGGCGATGCTTCAGACTGCCGGTGGGATGCGTGCTTTCGTCCTTCAGATAGAAGGAGATTCCGCTCAGCCCGGGAAATACCGGATTGATCAGATGCGTATCGGCGGAGCGTCGCGCATCGCCTTCAAGCAGGTTCACGGCGTCGCGCGCCCAGGCACGTTCGGCACAATCGGGAAGAGGAAGGCATTCGGGAGAGAGCGGTTTCATGTCAGTTCTTTCTGGTTGGATGCCCGTCTCCTCCAGGCGAGCCGGATCAGTCCATTATCTTGGCCAGACAGCGCCGCGCACAGGTTGCGCGTGACGTTGCCTGCACCGCAGTCACAAGCATGTGTTGCCCCGAAACGCATTGAGGTTTTTCAACCTCCGCCGGATCGGGTGAGATCAATACGTCCCGGGATAGCTGCCACCGTCTATCAGCAGGCTTTGGCCGGTGATGAAACCTGCATTCTCGCCACACAGGAACGCGAAATAGGCCCCGATCTCTTCCGGTCGGCCATAACGCCCCGCCGGATTGGCAGCCGCACGCGCCGCCCAGATTTCGTCGAATGTCTGCGTTGCCCCGTCCTTGATCATGCCTTCGATGTGCTCACGTTGGGCGTCACTGTCGAAGATGCCGGGAAGCAGGTTGTTGATCGTCACATTGTGGCGCACTGTCTGGCGGGCGAGGCCTGCCGTGAACCCGACAAGCCCCGAGCGTGCGCCGTTGGAAAGACCCAGTTCGTTTTGCGGGATCTTCACGCTGCGCGAGACGATGTTGACGATGCGCCCGAAGCCACGCTCCATCATGCCGTCCACCACCGCACGCATCATCATGATCGGCGGCAACATCATCAGGTCGATCGCCTCGATCCATTCCTTGCGGTCCCAGTCGCGGAAATCGCCGGGAAGTTTGCCGCCCGCATTGTTGAGCACGATATCGGGATCCGGGCAGGCCTGCAGGACCTCCGCACGACCTTCCTCGGTGGAAATATCGGCGACAACGCTCTGCACCTTGACGCCGGTCTCGGCGCGGATTTCTTCCGCCGTCGCCAGAAGCGTCGTCCGGTTGCGCGCCACCAGCGTGACATCGACGCCCTCACGCGCCACGGCGAACGCGCAGGCCCGTCCCATGCCCTTGCTCGAACCGGTCAACAACGCCTTGCGGCCACGAATTCCAAGATCCATCAGTGTTCCTTTCGCGAGACCCTCTCAGGCCTCATTTAGGTTCGCCCGCAGCCTCGATCCGCACCAGTGCGCTCAGCGCCGCGCAGGCCTGGGCGAGTTGCGACGTGCGCCGATCCGCCGTCAGCACATTCGGATTTCCGTTCTGCTCGGTCCCGTCCGCACCGGGCTCAAACCACGCCCCCGTGGGCATGACGAGAACCCCGGGCCTGAGGCTCTCGTCGATATGGGCAATGGCGAGGCAGCTCCCGCGCGCGTTCCACAACCGGACCCGCTGGCCTTCGCATAGCCCGCGTGTGCGGGCATCCTCAGGCGCGATGCGCACCCGCGCGGGGCCATCTTGTTCGTGCGCCTGATAAAGCTGGCTGTGAAGCTGCCTGGCGGGCTGGTTGGTCACGAGATGGAACTCGTCTTCCCCCGCACTGCCCAGCCATTCCTTCGGCTCCAGCCACGCGGCATGGGGCGGGCAATCGTCATAGGCAAAGCCCGCGATCGTTTCCGAATAAAGCTCGATGCGGCCAGACGGCGTCGCAAGCGGATGGGCGTCGGGATCGGCTCGGAAGTCCGACAACAGAACCTCAGGCTCCTCAGGCAGCGGCACACGCCACAGGCCTTGCGCCCACAACGCCTCAAGATCGGGGACGGCAACGCCTTCGCGCACACCGCGTTCCTCAGACGCCCACCACAGCCGCGCAAGCCAGCCCGCCTCGTCCAGGCCTTCGTCATAGGCGGCCCGGCACCCGAGGCGGTCGGCCAGCGCGCAGAAGATATCGAAATCGTTGCGCGCCTCGCCCACTGGCTCGATCAGCTTCGGCATCGCAAAGACATGCGGATCGCGGGAGGTGCCGCCGATGTCGTTGCGCTCCATACTCGTGGTCGCGGGCAAAACGATATCGGCACGGCGCGCCGTGGGCGTCCACCACGGTTCATGCACGATGACGGTTTCAGGGCGCTGCCACGCCTCCTCCACCCGCCCCAGATCCTGTGCGTGATGGAAGGGATTGCCGCCCGCCCAATAGACGAGCCGCACATCCGGATAGCGCACCATGCGCCCATTGAAGGCGATTTCCTTGCCCGGATTGAGAAAGGCGTCGGCGAAGGAAGCAACCGGAATCGCCATGCCGCCGGTATTGGGAAGGCCCGGCATGGACGGCACGTAGCCGGAGCGCGCAGTGGCGCCGACCGAATTCATCGAGCCATAGCCGAAGCAGAACCCGCCGCCGGGGAGCCCGATCTGACCGAGCATCGCGGCCAAGGCGATCAGCGCCCAGAACGGCTGTTCGCCATGATCGGCGCGCTGCAGCGACCAGGCCGACGACAGCATCACCCGACCCTGCCGGATCGTCTCCCAAAGGGTCTGCAGTTCCGCAAGATCGAGCCCGGAAATCTCCGCCGCCCATTCAAGCGTTTTCGGCTGACCGTCGCTCTTGCCGGTCAGATAGTCGATGAAGATATCCGCCCCGACGGTGAACCGGTCGAGGAAGGCGCGATCGGCACGGCCCGTGCGCACCGCCTCATGCGCCAACGCCAGAATGATCGCGGTGTCAGAATTGGGCCGAGGCCGGATCAATGTTGCATCGAGCCCCGGCGGCACGTCGTCGGCCAAAGGCGAGACGATGACGAACTTCACCCCGCGCGCCTGTGCCTTTTCGATCTCTTGCGGGATGTGATGATGCCCGGCTCCGCCCGACGTCACCCGCCAGTTCTTCGGGTTGAGACCGCCAAAGGCGACGACGGCATCGCCGTCGCTGGCAATCGTGGACCATGCGGTGGCGGCCTTTGAGACGGCATCCGCGGAGCCCACCACATGGGGCAGGATCATGTGCGCCGCGCCCCAGCTGTAATTGCTGATCTGGTCGGTGAAGCCTCCGGCAGCCGACAGGAAGCGCCGGATCTGCGTGCGCGCATGGTGGAAACGCCCCGCGCTCGACCAACCATAGGAGCCGCCAAAAACCGAGGTCGGACCATGATCGCGATAGACGCGGGACAGCTCCCCGGAGACAAGATCAAGCGCGGTCTGCCAATCCACCGGCACGAAGTCCTCGCGCCCACGCCCCTGCCCGCCTGCCGCGATCCCGTGTTGGAGATAGGAGCGGCGGACATGCGGACGGTCGATCCGCTTATCGGAATGAACCATTTCTGGCAGGGCGCCGATCATGTCGGGATCGGCGCCGCTGCCGGGCAGCGGGACCGCCCTCGTCAGACGGCCATCCGCAACCGTCGCCCGGAACGGGCCCCAATGGGTGAGTGAGATACGGTCTTCGCGTGTCATGGGATCAGGCCGCCGCCGCCGTGGCAGAAACCTTGAAGCCGTATTTCTTGTCCAGCCCCAGATCCTTGACGGCCTTCAGACCGGCATTGAGGATTTCCGGCGATGCGGGCTGAAGCGGCTTGCGCAGCGGGCCTGCGGGAAGGCCAACCGCCTGCATCAGCGTCTTCATGGAGACCGGATTGATCGTGGAATAGGCGTAATGCAGCATCGGCAGGTTGGTGAGCCACGCCTCGCGGCAGGCAAACGCATCCTCGCCCGTCTCCCACGGCTTGGAGATGACGGCCATTTCCTGCGGAATGATGTTGCCGGTCATGTTGGCCGTGCCGTGGCCGCCCAGCGCCATTGTCGGGATGACGAGGCCGAGATTGGGCGAGCAGCAGCACATGATCGACATGTCGGGCTTTGCCGCACAGACCTGCGCCACCTGGCCCACGCGCGTGGTGGATTCCTTCAGCACCACCATGTTCGGATGCTCGGCGAGCTTCAGGAGGTTCGTCCAGTGCAGGTCGGTCTTCACCCGCGGCGGGTTGTTGTAGAAGCCCATCGCCAGATCGGTGCTGTCCAGCACTTCCATCGCATAATCGGTGATGGCCTCGTTGTCCGCGCAGATATAGGCGGGCGCGGCCAGGATCGCGCCATCGGCGCCTTCCGCCTTGGCGTAGCGCGCATACTCGATGGAGGTCGCGGTGTTATTGCCGGTAATGCCGTAATACATCAGCATGTTGCCCGGCTTCATCTTCGCGGTCTCGGTGATGATCGCCTTGCGCTCATCGGCCGACAACATGGAAACCTCGCCCGTGGAGCCCATGATCAGGACCGCCTCGGTGCCGTTTTCCGCATGCCAGTTCAGCAGGGTGCGGAAGCCTTCGAAATCGATGCTTCCATCTTCGTTCATCGGCGTCACAAGCGCCACGAACGAGCCTTTGGGTTTGATATGTGCCATGGAAATCAGCCTCCGGAAGGAATGAGGTCGGGCACCAGAAGCTTCGGCAGCCCGAGGATGATGTCAGGGAAGACGAGAGACAGCAGGCCAACCAGAATGGTCAGCGCGCAAATGGGAGCGGCCGCGATCATGGAGCGCCCGAGAGACGCCCCGCCGATCTGGTTGGCGACCAGCAGGCAGATGCCATAGGGCGGGGTCACCAGGCCGACAGACAGGATGATGGTGCTGAGAACCCCCATGTGAATGGGGTTCATGCCGGCCGTGTCGCCCAGCGCCTGAATGATCGGCAGGAAGATCAGCGTCGCCGAAATCGGGTTGAGGACCATGCCCACCAGCAACAGGAAGCCGATCAGCAAGAACATGATCATGTAGCTGTTGTCGGTGACGCCCAGGATGAAGTTCACAACGATCTGCGAGGCCCCGAGATAGGCGATGAGCCAGCCGAAAATACCCGCACCCGCCACCGTGAACATCGGGATCGCGAAGTCGATCACGGCGGAGGAGAGCATGTTCGGAAGATCGCGGAGCTTGATGTCGCGATAGATGAAAAGCGACAGGAACAGCGCCCACAGCACGGCCCCGATCGCGCCTTCGGTTGGCGTGAAGAGACCGGCGATGATGCCGCCCAGAACGATGATCGGGATCATCAGCGGTGGTGCGCCGCGCACCAGCACCCGCGCCAGCTTGCGCGCACCCGGAAAGGGATTGGCCGGAAAGCCGTAGCGCACCGCGAGGATGTAGGTGTAGAGCATCATGAACAGCCCCACGAGGATGCCCGGCACCACGCCGCCGACAAAGAGCGCCCCGATGGAGACATTCCCGAACGCGCCATAGACGATCAGGATGATCGACGGCGGAATGATCACGCCGAGCGTGGAGGACGCCGCCGTCAGCGCCACGGCGAAGGGCGCGGGATACCCCGCCTTTTTCATGGCCGGGATCAGGATGGAGCCGACGCTCGCCGTGTCGGCAGCCGCAGAGCCCGACAGGCTCGCAAAGACCATCGAGACGAAGACATTCACATGCCCCAGCCCGCCGCGAATGTGGCCGACCGCGCCGTCGGCCACTTCCAGAAGCCGCGTGGTGATGGAGCCCGCATTCAGGATGCGACCCAGCAGCATGAAGAAGGGAACGGCCAGCAGCGTGAAGCTGTCGATCCCCGCGAACATCTGGTTGACCACCGAGACGAGCGGCAGGTCCTGCAGCACGATCACGAAGGCCGAGGACAGGATCAGCGCGAAACCGATATTCACCCGGATCGCGATCAGGACGAAAAAGGAGAGCAGCAGAACGACAAGCGGGTTCATGCGTCCCTCCGAATGATCAGGTCCTTGGCGATTTCGGCAAGAAACAGAAGCATGACCGCTCCGCACAGAGGAATGGGAAGGTACATCCAGAAGCGCGAGATCCCCACCGTCTGAATGGGGGCCGAGGAACGGATGACGGCCAGCTCCCAGCCATGGATCAGCATGATAAGCGCGACAAGGACGCCGCCGATCAGGCCCGTCCAGCCGGTAAACGCCTTGACCAGAGGCTTGTCCATCGGGAGCAGGTCGACCGTGTAATGGGACCCGGAACGAAGCCCCGCCCCGGCCCCGAGGAAGATCAGCCAGGTGAAGAGAAGCTGAGCGACATCGCCCGTCCAGATCATGGGTTCATGCAGAATGTTGCGCGCCAGAACCTGAAGGCCGACGGTCGTGATGAGGGCGGCGAACGCGACCCACGCAAAGACGCGCAAGATCGCTGCCATCCAGTCGCAGAGACGATGGAGATACATTGTCATCTTCCATTGAAGGCCCGCTCCGGGATGGAGCGGGCCCTTGGAGGCATCACTTCTTCAGGAGGGCGTATTCTTCGGCCAGGCCGAGTTCATCGGCCAGCTCGACCTGGATCGGGGCGATCTTCTCGATGAAGGGAGCGCGGTCCGGACGGGTCACTTTCACGCCATGCTCATTCGCCAGCTTCTCCACGAGGCTGGTGTCATAGGCGATGGCCTTTTCCACGCCATAGGCATTCGCGGAGATCGCCGCATCCTCGACAACCTTCTGCAGGTCTTCGGGAAGCTTGCCCCAGGTACGCTGCGAGATCGACGTGTGGTTGATCTGGATCGTGTGTGCGGTCAGGGCCAGGTTCGGCGCGACTTCGTAAAGCTTGGAGCCGGTATAGCCCGGCAGCGAGCTTTCCATCGCGTCCGCAACCCCCGTCTGCATGGCGGCATAAAGCTCCCCCCACGCAACGGTGACAGGCAGCATGCCGAAGGCCGACCAGGTCTTGGCATCCATCGGGGACGGCGGTGTGCGCATCTTCAGGCCCGACAGATCATCCGGCGCATTTACCGCGACCTTGGCGGTGGACATGTTGCGCGTGCCCGAAGCGCCCAGCGCCAGCAGCTTCATGCCTGCGCCATTGCTCTCGAAGATCTTGGCGAAATGCGCATGCACCGGCGTGCCGGGGCCAACCTTGTCAAGCACGGTGTCCATGCTGTCGAACAGGTACGGCATGGTGAAGATGGAGAATTGCGGGATGACCGGCACGGCATTGGAAACCGTGGAGATCATGACGTCGATTGTGCCAAAGCCCATTTCGCCGATGACGGCAGGGTCCTGACCGAGCTGACCGGAATCGAAGATCTGAACCGCGATGCGGCCCGCACTCTTCTCTTCAACCTCCTTTTTGAAGGCATCGGCCATGTCGTTATAGGGATGCGGCGACTTCACCAGCGTGTGGACGCGAAGGGTGTAATCCGCCGCAAATGACGCTGCGTTAGTAAAAGCCAGACCGACGATTGCGGCCGACATGGACAGGAGCGTACGACGTGCAATTTTCATTGGTTTTCCCCGGGTGGTGCCCTTGTTTATGGAAAGATCATCCAAAGAGAGAGCGATAGAATCAAATATAAAAACCACAGGGCATTATGCGCAAATGTTATGGATGGTTATCCCATAGTCAGTTCGTGCCTTTATAGTCGCCACAAATTCTGAAACGAAACGTTCCCCTACCCGCGAAAGTGGAACGTCTGATGGTTTTAAAACTTGGAAATCAAAAGGGATTTTCGGCTCGAAGGGCACCGCGGTGACTGCTGCGCCGAAAATGCCGGGAGAGATCGGATCGACGATCGCAATCCCAATTCCCTGTGCAGCAAGACCGCATGCGGCATAGGAAGGGCGGGTTTCCGACACGATTTTCGGCGCAATCCCGGCTTCCGCGAACTTCTGGCTCATGTAGCTCCATGTCACCGTTCGGTAGTTGAGCGCGATCAGCGGCTCATCCTTGAGGTCTTGCGGACGTAGCGCGGAACGTGTCGCGAGCGGATGATCCGGCGCCATCACGCAGACGCAGTCGGTCCGAAACGCCGCCAGCACATCGAGATTGGGCGTGTTGGAGTAGCACTGGCCGATCCCCAGATCGATCTGGTGCGAGGCGAGTAGATCCAGAATGCGCGGCGAGGTGTGCACATCATGGTTGATGGAGAACCCGCGCGAGGCATCGCTCAGCCGCCGGATCACCCGCGGCAGGATCTCGAAACTGACCATCGGCATGGAGGCGACCTTGAAGGAGACGCGCTTCAGGTCGCGGATCTGTTCGGCGACGCTTGTCAGACGGTCCAAGCCGTAAAACATGCGCTCCACTTCCTGAAAGAAGTCATGCGCCTCCGGCGTCGGCTGAGCCTTGCCGCCCAGCCGCATCAGCAACGCAAAGCCGACCGAGCGTTCAAGATCCGCCACCAGACGGCTGACCGCCGGTTGCGAGACATTGAGCGCATTGGCCGCCGCGGTGATGGAGCCATAGCGCATCACCATCCGGAAGGCATTTATCTGTTTCTGGTTCACGTCGTCATCCAGACCTGGGCGAGCCGCATCGCATTACGACACGGACTGGAGAGCGCGCGCAAGCGCGCAGCAACGTCCAAAGGCAAGATAGATAAGGCCGCGGCAAGCAATTCTGAATGCACAAGACGCAGAAGCCCCCAAGCTTGACGGGAAGATTCTCAACGAGAGGGTGTGATCACGAAAACCACACTCGCGAATAGTCATAACTTGGTATTTTTGCCATGAAACAGCGTTTCGGGATGCCCCGAGCAGAACCGAGCGCATGCCCTGCTTCCATGAAAAAGCAGTGCGTTAAAACACCCCCATGCGACTTAATACCGTGTTACGCCTTCTTCACGCTGGGAAATACGGTTTAGTCTGCGAGAGTCGGTCTGGCTAAGGGAGATGAATGTGAAACGACTTTATATCATTGGCACTTTCGATACGAAGGCGCCAGAACTGCAGTTCGCAGCCGACTCCGCCCGGGAGGCAGGTGTTGAGGTCGTCCTTGTCGACGTCAGCACCCAGAAGACGCTGGGAGGCGCGGATGTGACCGCCGCCACCGTCGCCTCGTTCCACCCCGAAGGCGAAAAGGCAGTGCTCGGCCTGACGGATCGCGGCGTCGCGGTTGCAGGCATGGCGGATGCGCTGTCCGCCTTCCTCAAGACCCGCGACGACATTGGCGGCGTCTTTGGTCTGGGAGGCAGCGGAAACACCGATCTGGTGACCCACGCGATGCGCACCTTGCCGATCGGCACGCCGAAGCTGATGCTGTCGACCGTCGCCTCCGGCAACACAGCGCCCTATGTCGGCCCCAATGACATCGCGATGATGTATTCCGTCGTCGACATTGCCGGTCTCAATGCCATCTCGCGGCGCGTCATTGCCAATGCGGCCAACGCGGCCGCCGGAATGGTGAAGGGCAAGGTCCCTTCTCACGAGGCGGACAAGCCCGCCATCGGCATGACCATGTTCGGCGTCACGACCGATTCCGTGACCCAGGCCCGCAAGCATCTCGAAGACCGCTTTGACGTCGCCGTCTTCCACGCCACCGGCATCGGCGGCCAGTCGATGGAAAAGCTGGCCGAAAGCGGGTTTCTGCAGGGCATGCTCGACGTCACGACGACCGAAGTGCCCGATCATCTTGTTGGCGGCGTCTTTCCCTGCACCGACGACCGTTTCGGTGCGGCCATCCGCACCAAGCTTCCTTGCGTGATCTCGGTCGGCGCGGTCGACATGGTCAATTTCGGCGCGATGGACACGGTGCCGAAGGAGTTCCGCGACCGCAACCTCTATGTCCACAACGCGCAGGTGACCTTGATGCGCACCACGCCGGAGGAAAACCGCGCCATCGGCAAGTTCATCGTCGAACGTGTGAACCAGATGGAAGGTCCGGTGCGCTTCTTCCTGCCGCTGAAGGGCGTTTCCGCCATCGACGCGCCGGGCATGCCCTTCCATGACCCGGAAGCCGATGCGGCCCTGTTTGACGCGATCCGCGAAGGCTGGGTGGATGCGCCCAACCGCCAGCTGATCGAACTCGACAACAATATTAATGACAGCGCGTTCTCCGACGCGCTCGCCAACGCGTTCCTCGAACTGATCAAGTAGGATCAAGCCATGACAGAGATGTCCAGAACCGCCATTCTCGCCAAGCTGAGAAAGAAGATTGCCGACGGCCTGCCGATCATCGGCGGCGGCGCGGGAACCGGTCTTTCCGCGAAATGCGAGGAAGCCGGCGGAATCGACCTGATCGTGATCTACAATTCCGGCCGCTATCGCATGGCCGGACGCGGCTCGCTCGCCGGTCTGCTCGCCTACGGAAACGCCAACGACATCGTCAAGGAAATGGCGATCGAGGTACTGCCGGTCGTCAAGCACACGCCCGTTCTGGCGGGTGTGAACGGCACCGACCCCTTCATGATCACCGACCACTTCCTCGATGAGCTGAAGCAGCTCGGTTTCGCAGGCGTCCAGAACTTCCCGACCGTCGGCCTGATCGACGGCACCTTCCGCGCCAACCTGGAAGAAACCGGCATGGGCTATGCGCTGGAGGTCGATATCATCGGCGCCGCGCACAAGAAGGACATGCTGACCACGCCCTACATCTTCTCAGCCGAGGATGCCCGGGCGATGACGGAAGCGGGCGCGGATATCGTCGTGTGCCACATGGGCCTGACCACCGGCGGCGCCATCGGCGCGGAAACGGCCGTCACGCTTGAGGATTGCGCGGAAAAGATCGCCACCTGGGCGGATGCCGCCCGCAGCGTGCGCGACGACGTCATCGTGCTGTGCCACGGCGGCCCGATCTCCATGCCGGACGATGCGGCCTACATCATCAAGAACGTGCCGGGCGTCGACGGCTTCTACGGGGCAAGCTCCATGGAGCGCCTGCCGACGGAAGTCGCCATCAAGGAGCAGATCGTCAAGTTTGGCGAAATCCGCCGCTGACACGCGTCTGAACCGAAGACCGACAAGGCCGCCGGGATATCTCCCGGCGGCTTTTTCTTTTCTCAGGCCGATCAGTTCTCCCCCAGACGCCGGTTCAACCCCAGCGCGATCAGCGTGCACAACGCGCCCGACAACAGATAAAGCCCCGCCATCGCGATCCCGAAGGTGCTCGCCAGATAGAGCGCGGCAAAGGGCGCAAAGCCCGCTCCGAACAGCCAGGCGAGATCGGAGGTCAGCGCCGCACCCGTGTAGCGATAGGCGGCCGAAAACCGCGAGGTCACGACGCCCGAGCACTGGCCGAAGGTCAGGCCCAGCAGCCCGAACCCCACCACCATGAAGATCACGTCGCCCGGCCCCGCAAGGTCCAGCAGCCCGGGCGCAAGTGCGCTGAAAAGCGCGATACCCAGCGCGCAAAGCCCCAGAAGCCGCCGCCGTCCGATGCGGTCGGCGATCCAGCCGGAAGCCAGCGTCGTCGCAAGCCCGACAAGGGCGGCGGTCGCCTCCACCGAAAGGAAGGCCGCCGTGTCATGGCTGGAATAGAGATGGATCCAGGAAAGCGGGAATACCGTCACCATGTGAAACAGCGCGAAGCTTGCAAGCGGCGCGAAGGCCCCGACGACGATGAAACCACCCTCGCGCCGCACCGTCTCCACCACCGGCCTGGGCTGAAGCGCCCGCAATTCGTAGAGACGACGAAACGCATCGGTGTCGACGATCCTGAGCCGCGCAAACAGCGCCACCACATTCAGCGCGAAAGCCACAAAGAACGGAAAGCGCCAGCCCCATGCGTAGAAGTCGGCGGGCGAGAGCTGACTGAGGAGATAGGCGAAAAGCCCGCTCGCCACGATCAGACCCAGCGGCGCGCCCAGTTGCGGCACCATCGCATACCAGCCGCGCTGGCCCTTCGGTGCGCTAAGCGACAGGAGCGAGGCAAGCCCGTCCCAGCTCCCGCCGAGCGCCACGCCCTGCCCGATGCGCAACAAGGCCAGCGCTAGGATCGCGAAACCGCCCGTCGTGGCATAGCTCGGCAGAAAGGCGATGCCCACCGTAGAGGAACCAAGCACCAGAAGCGCAAGCGTCAGCTTGGTCACCCGGCCATGGGCCCTGTCGAGCGCCATGAACAGCGCCGACCCGAGCGGCCTTGCAACAAAGGCAACTGCAAACAGGGCAAATGAAAACAGCGTGCCCGTCAGAGAGTCGACGAAGGGAAACACGTATTGCGGGAAAACAACAACCGAAGCGATTGCATAGACGAAGAAATCGAAGAATTCGCAGGTGCGACCTATCACCACACCCACCGCAATGTCGCCCGGTGACACAGAACCGGGCTGTCCTGCCCCCTGATGGGGCGTTATCGCATTGTCCCGCATAGGGATTTCTAGTGTCATGCCCCGTTCTCCCTCCCGGTATTCCATTGCCGCCCCTCATGGACGCGACCAGTATCGAACGCTGCGTGAGGGCATGCAACCATCTGTTTGGGCCCTTCTCGGGGCATTTAAGCGGCCCTATAACAGCGCGACAAACCGTCACGATTGAGATTTGTCAAAGACGGCCCGCACCAGCCCTGCCTGCCCGCCGCCTGACCTGTCGCCAGATCCGCCCTCCCGACGGATCTCCCGATACGTCAAGAGCGACCCGCCCGCCGGACATGCCTGCCGCCTTCTCAAAACCGAACAGCGAGTAACGTCTTGAGCCGGTTTCGCGCCCTTCTCGTCCTGCCCGTCCTCTCACTTTTGGGCGGCTGCAATCTCGTCATCCTTGATCCCGCAGGCGACATGGCCATGCAGCAGCGCGATCTGATCGTGCTCGCCACCGTCTTGATGCTGGTGATCGTCCTGCCGGTCATGGCCCTGACAGTCTGGTTCGCCTGGCGCTACCGGAAGGGCAACGACGCCCCCTACGAGCCCGACTGGGATCATTCGATGAAAATCGAACTTGTGGTGTGGGCGGCCCCGCTCGCCATCATCATCGCGCTCGGCTCCGTCACCTGGGTCGCCACCCATATGCTGGATCCCTACCGTCCGCTTGACCGCATCGCCGCCGGAAAACCGGTGCCGGAGGAGTCCAAGCCTTTGGAAGTGGAGGTCGTGGCGCTGGATTGGAAGTGGTTGTTTTTCTATCCCGAATACGGCGTGGCCACCGTCAACGAGCTGGCGGCCCCCGTGGACCGGCCGATCACCTTCCGCATCACCGCATCCTCGGTGATGAACTCCTTCTTCATCCCCGCGCTGGCGGGGCAGATCTACGCCATGCCCGGCATGGAGACGAAGCTGCACGCGGTGGTCAACCGCGCGGGCGTCTATGACGGGCTTTCGGCGAACTACTCCGGTGCGGGCTTCTCCGGCATGCGCTTCAAGTTCCATGGCATGAGCGACGAGGCCTTTGCGGACTGGATCGCGAATGTGCGCGAAAAAGGCTCCGATCTGACCCGACCGGTCTATGAGCAACTGGAACGCCCGAGCGAAAACGTGGCGCCGATCTACTACGCCGGCTTCCCGGACGATCTCTACAACCGCATCCTGAACATGTGCGTCGACCCGGCCAAGATGTGCATGGGCGAGATGATGGCGATCGACCGCGAAGGCGGGCTCGGCCTTGCCGGCATCCACAATGTCCTGCCGCATGACAAGGGCAGCGCCGATGCCGAAAAGCCCAGCGCCATCCTGGCCCCGCGCCCCGGATATCTCGCCAGCCTGTGCACGGATGACGACCCCTTCGGCCTCACCGCTGGCTTTGCCGGCTCAGCCTCGCCGGAGGCACCCAACCTTCCGGCCACCCCGATCTCCGCGAACTCGGTCCCCGTTACGGCCAAGCCCGCCAATATCTGAGCCCAGCCCCGGTTTCACGATCAAAGAATGCAGGCAAGCATGATTGACCAACCAGTCCAGACATCGTTCCTCCTCGGGCGCTTGGGCCTCCACTCCCTGCCGCTTCACGAGCCCATCGTCGTGGCGACATTCGCCGTCGTCGCCCTTGGCGGGCTGACGGTGCTGGCGGCGATCACACGCTTCCGGCTTTGGGGCTATCTGTGGCGCGAATGGTTCACCACCGTGGATCACAAGCGCATAGGCATCATGTACATGATCCTCGGCCTGATCATGCTGCTGCGCGGCTTCGCCGACGCCATCATGATGCGGCTGCAGCAGGCCATCGCCTTCAACGGCTCGGAGGGCTATCTCAACGCCCATCACTACGATCAGATCTTCACCGCCCACGGTGTGATCATGATCTTTTTCGTGGCGATGCCCTTTGTCACCGGCCTGATGAATTACATCGTTCCCCTGCAGATCGGGGCCCGCGACGTTTCCTTTCCCTTCCTGAACAATTTCAGCTTCTGGATGACGGCGGGCGGCGCGGTTACGGTGATGGCCTCGCTCTTTGTCGGCGCATTCGCACGCACCGGCTGGCTCGCCTATCCGCCGCTTTCCAATATCGGCTACAGCCCGGATGTCGGCGTCGACTATTACATCTGGGCGCTCCAGATCGCGGGCGTGGGGACGTTGCTGTCGGGTGTGAACCTGGTCGCGACCATCGTGAAGATGCGCGCACCGGGCATGAAGCTGATGCAGATGCCGATCTTCACGTGGACGGCGCTTTGCACCAACGTGCTCATCGTCGCCGCCTTCCCGGTCCTCACCGCCGTTCTTGGCCTTCTCACGCTCGACCGTTATGTCGGCACCAACTTCTTCACGAACGATTTCGGCGGCAACCCGATGATGTACGTGAACCTGATCTGGATCTGGGGCCACCCGGAGGTCTACATCCTAATCCTGCCGATGTTCGGCGTCTTCTCCGAGGTCACCGCCACCTTCTGCGGCAAGCGGCTTTTCGGCTACACTTCCATGGTCTACGCCACCATCGTCATCACGGTGCTGTCCTATCTCGTCTGGCTGCACCACTTCTTCACGATGGGGTCGGGGGCCAGCGTCAACGCCTTCTTCGGCATCACCACCATGATCATCTCCATCCCGACAGGGGCGAAGATGTTCAACTGGCTCTTCACCATGTACAAGGGCCGCATCCGCTACGAATTGCCGATGATGTGGACGGTCGCCTTCATGCTGACCTTCGTCCTCGGCGGCATGTCGGGCGTCATGCTGGCGGTGCCGCCTGCCGACTTCTCCCTCCACAACAGCCTGTTCCTGATTGCCCACTTCCACAACGTGATCATCGGAGGTGTGCTCTTCGGCGCCTTCGCCGCGATCAGCTACTGGTTCCCCAAGGCCTTCGGCTTCAAGCTCGATCCCTTCTGGGGCAAGCTCTCCTTCTGGTTCTGGGTGGTCGGCTTCTATTTCGCCTTCGTGCCGCTCTATGTGCTGGGCCTGATGGGCGTCACCCGCCGCATGCGCGTCTTCGACGATCCCTCGCTGCAGATCTGGTTCGTCATCGCAGGCATCGGCGCGATCATGATCGCCATCGGCATCGCCTGCTTCCTCATCCAGATCGCAGTCTCGGTGATGCGCCGCAAGGAGCTTGCGGACACGACCGGCGACCCTTGGCAGGGCCGCACGCTGGAATGGGCGACCTCTTCGCCCCCGCCGGATTACAACTTCGCCTTCACCCCCGTCGTCCATGACCACGACGCGTGGTGGGACATGAAGAAACACGGCTACCAGCGCCCGCTCACCGGCTACAAGCCGATCCACATGCCCGCCAATACCGGTGCCGGGATCGTTCTGGCGGGCCTGAGCGTCGTCACCGGCTTTGCCCTCATCTGGTACATCTGGTGGCTCGCGGCGCTCGGCTTTGTGGCGCTGCTTGCCACCGCCATCGCCCATACCTTCAACTACAAGCGCGATTTCCACATCGACGCCGAAACGGTGACGAAGACGGAAAACGACCGCACGCGCCTTCTCGCGCAACAGGGGTAATGACATGAACGCAATGCAAAGCGTCGCGCAGAACGCCCCCGCGCGCGCCTACCATCTGGAGCATGAGCCGGTTCATCCCGAAGGCAGCTCCACGCTTCTGGGCTTCTGGATCTACCTGATGAGCGACTGCCTGATCTTCGCAGTCCTCTTCGCAACCTATGGCGTGTTGGGCACTGCCTATGCCGCAGGCCCCGCGCCCAAGGATCTGTTCGATCTCCACCTCGTGGCGATCAACACCTCCATGCTGCTGTTTTCCTCCATCACCTACGGCTTTGCCGTGATCGCGATGCAGAACCGGGCCCACCGCAGCACGCTTTTCTGGCTCGGCCTGACCGCCCTCTTCGGCCTCGCCTTTCTCTCCATCGAGCTCTACGAGTTTTCCGAGCTGATCCATCTGGGCGCAACGCCCCAGCGCAGCGCCTTCCTGTCGTCCTTCTTCGCGCTGGTCGGCACCCACGGCCTGCACGTCGCCTTCGGCCTGATCTGGCTCTTCACCCTGATGACCCAGATCACGCGCCACGGCCTGATCGAGGCCAATCGCCGACGCCTCATGTGCCTGAGCATGTTCTGGCACTTCCTCGACGTCGTCTGGATCGGCGTCTTCACCTTCGTCTACCTGATGGGAATGCTGCGATGAGCGCCGATCCGCACGCCATGGAACACCACGGCCACAGCCCCGATCACGGGCCTCACGACACCGCCCCCTCCCATGCCACCACCCGCGGCTACATGACGGGGTTTGTCGCGTCGCTCATCCTGACGGCGATCCCGTTCTGGCTGGTGATGAGCGGGATGCTGGACAAACAGGCGACGATCTTCGTCATCATGGGCATGGCCGTCATCCAGATCTGCGTCCACATGGTCTTCTTCCTCCATATGGACGCAAAATCGGAAGGCGGCTGGAACCTGCTGGCGCTCGCCTTCACGATCATCATCGTGGCGATCACGCTCGCGGGCTCGCTGTGGGTGATGTACCACCTCAACACCAACATGATGCCGACGCACGACATGAGGCAGTTGCCGTGAGCATGGCCGGGGCTGCCGATCGGCGCGCGCGTGAGGCGACGGGGCCGCACCGGCGGTCCCGCGCAACGCTTGCGCTTGTGGGAAGCCTCATCGTTCTCGGCATGGTCGCAGGCGCCGCGCTCGGCGTCTGGCAGGTCAAGCGGCTTGGCTGGAAACTGGCCCTGATCGAACGGGTGGAGGCCCGCATCCATGCCCCCGCCGTGCCCGCACCAGGTCCGAAAGACTGGCCGGCAATCACCCGCGACACGGCCGAGTACCGCCACATCTCCGTGACAGGGTACTTCGACGATGCCCGTGAGACGCTGGTGCGCGCCACCACGGATCTGGGCTCCGGCTATTGGGTCGTCACACCCTTTGAAACGGAACGCGGCTTCACCGTTCTCGTCAACCGCGGCTTTGTCCCGCCGGACAGAAAAGCCCCAGCCTCACGCCCTGCCCCGGCAGGCAACGGCCTCACCACGCTTTCCGGCCTCCTGCGCATGAGCGAGCCGGGCGGCGCCTTCCTGCGCGAGAACGCACCCGATGACGAGCGCTGGTATTCCCGCGACGTGGGCGCGATCGCCAAGGCACGCGGCCTTGGACACATCGCGCCCTATTTTCTGGATGCCGACGCCGTCGCCTCGCCGCCCGGGACTTACCCCATCGGCGGCCTGACCATCGTGCGCTTTCACAACAACCATCTCGTCTATGCGATCACCTGGTTTTCGCTGGCGTTGATGTCGCTGGGCGCGGGCCTCTATATCCTGCGCGAGGAGCGCCGCGCCGCACGGCGCTGACGCGTTACAGCGGCAGGCGCTTTTCAACGATGCGCGCCATCACCGAAGCCCCGACCGGCAGCATGTCGTCATCGACGATAAAGCCGGAATTGTGCAGCGGCACACCGCCCTTGTGGCCGATCCGGCAATAGGCGCCGGGCACCACGGCGAGCATGTCAGAGAAATCCTCGCTGCCGGTGATCAGCTTGTCCGAAACCGTAACCCTGTCCTCGCCCAGAATATCGCGCGCCGCATCCACATAGGCGTGCGAAAGGGCCTCATCGTTCTTCAAGACCGAGAATAACGGCGTGACCTTCGCGTCGATCTCGACGTCGAAGCTGCGGGCGAGACCGGCGCAGATGTCTTCCACCCGCGCGTGCATCATGTCCCGCACCTCCTCGGAGAAACAGCGGATCGTGCCGGCAATCGTGGCCTTGTCCGGCACCACGTTGAAGGCGGAGCCCGCATGGATCTGGGTCACGGAAAGAACCGCCGGATCGGTCGGCCGCACGTTCCGGCTGACCACCGATTGCAGGGCCTGCACAAGCTGGGTCGCGACCATGACCGGGTCATGTGACTGGTGCGGATGGGCGGCGTGGCTGCCAACGCCATTGATGGTGATCTCGAAGATACTCGCCCCGGCCATTTCCACGCCCGGCTTGATCGCGAAGGTGTTTTCATCCGCCATCGGATCGTTGTGCATGCCGTAGATCTCGTCGCAGGGAAACTTCTCGAAAAGCCCGTCCGCGATCATGGCCTTGGCCCCGCCGCGCCCCTCTTCCGCAGGCTGGAAGATGAACACCACCCGACCGTCGAAATCCCGCGTTTCGGCCAGATAGCGCGCCGCGCCCAGCAACATGGTGGTATGGGCATCATGGCCGCACCCATGGAAGCGACCGGGATTTTGCGAGGCGTAGGGAAGGTTCGTCAGTTCATCCATCGCCAGCGCATCCATGTCGGCGCGCAGGCCGATGGAACGCGTGCCGCCGCCCTTGCCCTGCAAAACGCCCACGACCCCGGTCTTGCCGATGCCACGATGGACCTCGATGCCCCATGAGGTGAGCATTTCCGCGACAATTGACGAGGTGCGCTCTTCCTCGAAGCCGAGTTCAGGATGGGCATGGATATCGCGGCGCACCGCGGTCAGTTCATCGGCATAGGTCTCTATCAGCGGCAGAACGGGCATGTCTTTACTCCATGGAAGGTGAAGGTCGCGCCTCCTGCTCTTCGGCAGGTTGAAGCGCACGAAAATTGGCGAAGTCCCATCCCCGGCCCGGGGCGGCTTCGATCAGTTGACGCGTATAGGGGTTGCGGGGCCGCGCCAGAACATTGGCCGCCGTATCATGCTCCACGATGACCCCCTTTTGCATCACAATTACTTCGTCGCAGATTTGCGCGGCAACGCGAAGATCATGCGTGATGAAGACAATGGCGAGGCCGAGCTTCTTCTGAAGCTGATCCAGCAGATCGAGCACCTGCGCCTGAACGGAGACATCGAGCGCGGAGACCGCCTCGTCCGCCACCAGCACATCAGGCTCCATGGCGATGGCGCGGGCAATCGCGATGCGCTGGCGCTGGCCACCGGAAAACTGGTGAGGATAGCGATCCGCCGCATCCTCCGGCAGACCGACCAGAGCCAGCAGCTCGCCCGCCCGCGCCAGGGCTGCCCCCTTGTCCATGCCGCAATTGAGCAGCCCCTCCATGAGGCTCTGCCCGACGCTCCAGCGTGGATTGAGCGAGCGGAACGGATCCTGAAAGACGATCTGGATGTGTTTGCGATGTGGCCTCAGCCTGCGCCGCGAAAGCCGGGCGATCTCGGTTCCCGCAACCCGGACCGAGCCCTCGCTCGGATCGATCAGCCGCAGGATGCAGCGCGCGACTGTGGACTTGCCCGAGCCGCTTTCGCCGACAATGCCGAGCGTACGCCCGCGCGCGATGGAAAAACGCACATCGCGCGCCGCCTGTGTCGCCGCCTTTGCCGAAAACCAGCGTCCCCGACCATAGAGCTTTCCAAGACCGTCCACCTCCAGAACCGGCGGGCCTTCGGCTGCGGCGCGCGCAGGACGCGGCGCAAGGCTTGGCACGGCTTTCAGCAACGTGCGGGTATAGTCTTGCTCCGGGGCGCGCAGGAGTTGGCCCGCGGGCGCGCTTTCCACGATCGCGCCGTCGCGCATCACATGCACCGTGTCGGCGATCTCCGCCACCACGCCCATGTCGTGAGTGATGAACAGAACCGCGGTGTCGTGCTTTTCCTGCAGTTCCGCGATCAGGCTCAGGATCTGCTTCTGCGTCGTCACGTCGAGCGCGGTTGTCGGCTCGTCGGCAATGAGGAGCCGCGGCTTCAGGATCAGCGCCATGGCGATCATGATGCGCTGGCGCTGGCCACCGGAAAGCTGGTGCGGATAGGAGGCATATATGCGCTCCACCTCCGGCAGATGCACCTGATGGAGAATGTCGTGAACCCGCCGCGTCTTCTCCCGCTTCGGCAAACGCATATGCGCGTCGAGCACTTCCTCGATCTGCGCGCCCACGCGCATGACCGGATTGAGCGCGGTTCTGGGTTCCTGAAAGACCATCGAGACCAGACTGGCCCGCACATCGCGCATGGCCTGCGGCCCGAGCCCCAGCAGGTTCCGCCCCTGAAGCAGGATCCGCCCGTCGCTCGCTTCAAGGGTCTCCTTCGGCAACAACCCCATGGTGGCGAGCGCGGTGACCGACTTTCCCGATCCGCTTTCGCCCACCAGACAAGCCGTCTCGCCCGCCCGGATCGTCATCGAAACCCTGTCGAGGATGGGGCGCGCACTCGCATCGCCCGCAAGCCGTACGCTCAGATCCGCGATTTCCAGAACCACCGGCCGGTCGTGGAGAGTGCGGGACTTGAACACCATCGTCACGCCTCCCGCTGTCTGAGCCGCGGATCGATCAGATCGCGCGCGGTGTCGCCAAGAAGATTGATCGCGAGAATACAGACCGACAGCATCAGCCCCGGCCAGAAGATCAGCATCGGCTTGATCTGAAAATAGAGCCGCCCCTCCGCCATGATGTTGCCCCAGGTCGGGATTTCGCTCGAAACGCCCGCCCCCAGAAAGGACAGGATCGCCTCCACAAGGATGGCGGAGGCACAGATATAGGTGCCCTGCACGATGAGCGGGGCCAGCGTGTTGGGCAGCAGGTGCTGGATCAGGATCTTCGGCATGGAGGATCCAAGCGCGATCGCCGCTTCCACATAGGGCTCCTCGCGCGCCGAAAGCACCACGGATCTGACCAGCCTGACCACGCGCGGTATCTCGGAAATCGTGATCGCGGCAATCACCGACCACAGGCTCGGCCCGTTCAGCGCGACGAAGGCGATGGCCAGCAGGATGGAGGGGATCGCCATGAGGCTGTCCATGATCCGCATGATGATCGCGTCGGCCAAACGGAAGAAGCCAGAGACAAGCCCGATGGCGAGCCCCAGCATCACGCTGACCAAGGCTGCCCCGACGCCGATGAAAAGCGACACCCGCCCCCCCATCATGACGCGGGAAAAGAGGTCGCGACCGAAATTGTCCGTGCCCAGAAGGTGCGCCGGGCTTGGCCCCTTGAGCCGGTGCAGCGCGTCTATGGCAAGCGGATCATGCGGAATATAGAGCGGCGCGCTCACCGAGGCCGCGATGATCAGCACCAGCACGCCCGCCGCGATCAGCGGCGCGGCGCCAAGGCGCGAAGCCCTCGGCAGCGACAGGGCGCCGAGCACGATCTGCATGCCGGAAGCGGGCTTGGGGGCGGCGCCCATCAGTATCGGATTCTCGGATCAACAAGGCTGTAGGAGAGGTCGATCAGCAGATTGACCAGCACATAGAGCGCGCTCATCAGCAGGATGATGCCCTGAATGACCGGATAGTCGCGCGCCAGAACCGCATCGACGGTGAGACGCCCGAGGCCGGGAATGTTGAAGACGGTTTCCGTCACCACCACACCGCCGATGAGCAGCGCGAAGCCGGAGCCGATGACGGTGAGGATCGGCACCGCCGCGTTTCTCAGGCCATGGCGGAAGAGGACATGCCTCTCGCTCACCCCCTTGGCGCGCGCGGTGCGGATATAATCCTCGCCCAGAACCTCCAGCAGGCTCGCCCGCGTCATCCGGGCGATCAGCGCCACATAGATGGCGGCCAGCGTCAGGCAGGGCAGGATCGCGTGGGCGAGAAACTTGCCGAAATCCGTGCCCGGCGCGGTGTAGCCCTGCACCGGCAACCAGCGCAATTGGATGGAAAAGGTCTGGATCAGCACATAGCCGATGACGAAAACCGGCACGGAAAAGCCCAGCACCGAAAGGCTCATCACCGTGTGATCCACCCAGGAACGATGCCGCCACGCCGCCACCACGCCCATCGGCACCGCGATCACGACGGAGAGAACGATCGTCAGGAGGGCGATGTTGAGGGTTGGCCAGATACGTTGGCCGATCATCTGCGTCACGGGGGTGTTGGAAATGAGCGAGATGCCCAGATCCCCCTGCAACAACTGCCCCACCCATGTGGCGAATTGCTCAGGAAGCGGCTCGTTGAGCCCCAGCGAGGCGCGGATCCGTCCAAGCTGGGCGGGGGTCGCCGCATCGCCCGCGAGAATCGCCGCCGGATCGCCCGGCGTCAGCCGGAGCAACAGGAAGACGAACACCCCCACGATCGCCATGACCGGGATCACTGCAAGCACACGTCTCACGAAATAGCCAATCATCGACCTGAGGGTCCTCGGCAAGGCGCCAGCGCATGAGGGAACGGAAGAAGACTGCGCACTTCTGATCCTCTAACCAGAAAAGACCGCAGCGATAAAGGCCGGAACCGCGGGACGAGCCGGGCGATCCCCATGAGCCCCGCCCCCCCTCTGGCCAGAAGCACCCTCTTACTCCAGCTTGTCCATGCCCCAGAACACCGGCACCGGCGCGGGGATCATGTTGACGAGCTTGCTGCTGCGCCCCTGCGGCGAGAGCAACTGGCCAAGCGGGATGTAATTGACCACGTCCATCGCATGCGCCTGGATCTTGTGCGCGATCGCCTTCTGCTCTTCCGCGGTTTTCGCCGCGATATAGTCCTTGCGCAGAGCCTCCAGCGTCTCATCCGTGGGCCAGCCGAACCACGCATCCTCGCCACGCCCGTTCAGCATGGGATTGATCAGGGGCGTGCCGATCTCCGGCACCGACCAGTTGGTGAAAAACAGGTTCCAGCCCCCTTCCGAGGGCTTCGCCCGGCTGGCGCGGCGCGCCACCAGCGTCTGCCAGTCCATTGCCTGCATGTCGACGGTGAACCCCGCCTCGCGCAGAGCCTGCGCCGCCACGATGGGCTGCGCGGCGATCATCGGGATATTCGTCGGCTGCATCAGCACGACCGGTGTGCCGTCATACCCGCTTTCCGCCAGCAGCTTCTTCGCACCCTCGATATCGCCGCCGGTGATCAGTGTCTTTGCCCCGGCCTCGTCTTCCAGCGGCATGCCGCAGCCGAAGATCGCGCCGCAGATGCGGTAATAGGCCGGATCGCCGATCAGCGTACCCATGATATCCTGCTGGCTCAGCGCCATCATCGCCGCCTTGCGGATCTTCACGTCATTGAAGGGCGGGTAGAGAAAGTTCATCCGGCCAATGGCCTGAAAGCCCAGGGTGTCGCGCACCTCCACGGCGACCGCGTCATGGCCTTGGACGAGCGGCAGAAGGTCCACGGGGATCTGTTCCACATAATCCACCTCGCCCGCCAGCAGCGCGTTGATGGAGGTCAGGGCGTCGGGCATGGTCACCCAGGTCACCTTGTCGACGTGAACGACCTTGCCGCCCGCCATCCAGCTTGCAGGCTCCGGACGCGGCACATAGCCATCGAATTTCTCGTAACTGACCCGGACGCCCGGCTGGTATTCGCTTTCAACGAACCGGAACGGGCCGGAACCGATGAAGTCGGTAATCGCCTGGTCCGCCGGGGTCGCGGCCACGCGCGCGGGCATGATGAAGGGCGGGATCGCCGATTGTTTGGCCAGCGTGTCGATCAGTGGCGCGTAAGGTTCTTTCAGCGTCCACACGATCGTCCTGTCGTCGCGCGCCTCAAGGCTCACGGTGACATCGAAAATCAGCTGCCCGCCGGAATCGCGCTGTCCCCAGCGCTCCAGCGAGGCGACCGCGTCGCCGGCCGTAACCGGGGCCCCGTCATGGAACATGAGGCCGTCGCGCAGGGTGAAGGTATAGACGAGCCCGTCGGGCGAAATGGTCCAGTCCGCCATCTGCGGGCGGGCGGTGAAGGTGTCGTCCTGCGCCACCAGCACGTCATAGATCATGTAGGCATGATCGCGCACGATATGCGCGGTGGTGATGATCGGATCCAGTGTGCGAAGGCCGGAATTCATCACCGCGGTGACGACTTTTTCCTCCGCGCGGGCAGCCTGAGTGCAAACCGCGCCCAGCATGGTCGCTGCGAGCACCCCGGCCGCGACCTTGCGCGCCATTCGCCGCAGTGAAGGCCTCCCGACCGGACCCGCCTTTGTCTGACACATGTCCATTATACCCACCATTCATGTCTGCATCCGAAAGGAGACGGCTTGCGCCGTTCTTGCGAGAATTACCAGCCCCTTGCCACTTACGGCAACCAAAGTGCCGGTATTTGGCCGATCCCGAGCCGGTCAAGACAGGTCACGAAACCCTGCCGACCGCAAGGGCCTGGCCAATCGAATCGAACTGCCGCAACAAAACGGAGCCGACAGAACATATTCGGCGTGTACCGCCCATCGCAGCCGGCGAGACGATCGTGCACAGGGTCGGCACCAAAGGCCCGCAAGACAGCCGCCCGTCTCACCGGCTATGTTCGCACCTTCTTGAAGCCTTACGGGCACCCCGTCCCCGTGCTGAGACCCGCCAGGAGGGAGCATTTGGCCCCATGATCGACAAGCTTGAGATGTTCATCGCCCTGGCGAAACAAAAGCACTTTGGCCATGCGGCGGAGGAATGCCGCGTCACCCAACCGACCCTGTCCGCCGCTATCAAGCAACTGGAAGACCAACTCGGCGTCAAGCTCGTCCAGCGCGGATCGCGTTTTCAGGGTCTGACGCCGGAAGGCATGCGGGTGCTGGAATGGGCCCGCCGCATCGTCGCCGACAGCCGTGCCATGCAGGAGGAGATGCAGGCCGCCCGCTTCGGGCTCACCGGCTCGGTACGCATCGCCGTGGTTCCGACCGCGCTTTCCATGGTCAGGGACCTGACCGCCCCATTCTGCACGCGCCACCCGGATGTCCGCGTCACCGTTCTGGCGCGCTCTTCGGTGGAGATCCTGTCGCTTGTCGTCAATCTGGAGGTCGATGCCGGGATCACCTATCTCGACAACGAGCCGCTGGGCCGGATGACCTCCGTCCCCCTCTACAAGGAGCACTATTCCTTCGTCAGCACGAAAGGCGGCCCGTTCGCCGACCGCGAAAGCATTACATGGTCAGAGGCCTCCCGTGCTCCTTTGTGCCTCTTGACCGAAAGCATGCAGAACCGGCGGATCATCGAGAAACACCTCAGTGACGCTGGGGTAGAAGCCGCTCCGACACTTGAATCGGACAGCATCATTGCCCTTTTTACCCACATCCAGACGGGCAAATGGTCGAGCATCATGCCATCCAGACTGGCGGAGACCTTCTCCCATATGCCCAACCTGCGCGCCCTGCCGATCAGCGATCCAAATTCCTCTCATATAATTGGAATTGTTGCCAATTTCCGCGAACCGCACACCCCTGCGATCTCGGCATTGCTGCAACAGGCGCGGGCGATCTCGGCCGTGTGAGGCGGCGCTTGATAGATATGTGCAATCGCTCAACGGCACAGCTTTATTGAACGAGGGTGCAGCGCACCGGCATAGTCAGCGAAATATTACATAATTGACGACCACCGGAGACGCCCCATGCTGCATCAGCCCCCGACGGATCGGGTCACTGAACGTGTGACCCAAATCGTTGCTGAGCACGCAGATCGAGAGGGTCCGCTGCTGCCGATCCTGCATGATGTGCAGGAAGAACTCGGCCATGTTCCGGAAGAAGCCGTCGCCGCGATCGCCGCCGCCTTGAACCTCTCGCGCGCCGAGGTGCACGGAGTGGTGAGCTTCTATCATGATTTCCGTGCCCGCCCGGCGGGCCGCCACGTCATCAAGATCTGCCGCGCGGAGGCCTGCCAGTCCATGGGAGGAGACGCCCTGTCGGAACGCGCCCACGCCCTGCTCGGCATCGGCTGGAACGAGACGTCCGCCGACGGCTCGGTGACGCTCGAAGCCGTCTACTGCCTCGGCCTGTGCGCCTGCGCGCCTGCCGCAACCGTTGACGGCAAGCTTGTCGCCAGGCTCGACGAGAAACGGCTCGACGCCATCGTCGAGGAGGTGCGCGCATGACAACCCGGATCTTTGTCCCCCTTGATTCCGCCGCCATTGCGCTGGGCGCCGACGATGTCGCCGCAGCCATCGCCCTTGAGGCCCAAAAGCGCGGCCTCGATATCGAGATTGTGCGCAACGGCTCGCGCGGCCTGTTCTGGCTGGAACCGATGGTGGAGACGGAAGCCGATGGCGTGCGCATCGCCTACGGCCCGGTGCAGCCCGACGATGTAGCAGGCCTCTTCGATGCGGGCTTTGAGACCGGCGGCGACCATCCGCTCAGCCAGGGTCCCACCGAAGAAATCCCCTATCTTGCGCGACAGACCCGCCTCACCTTTGCCCGCTGCGGGATTATCGACCCCCATTCACTGCGCGACTACGAGGTCCATGGCGGGCTGAGGGGCCTTCGCAAGGCCGTCAAGATGAAGCCGGAAGAGATCGTGGAGACGGTCACCCGCTCGGGCCTGCGCGGGCGCGGCGGCGCCGGGTTCCCGACCGGCATCAAGTGGAACACGGTGCTTCAGGCGCCCGCGGATCAGAAATACATCGCCTGCAACGCCGATGAAGGCGACAGCGGCACCTTCGCCGATCGCATGATCATGGAGGGCGACCCCTTCATTCTCATCGAGGGCATGGCGATTGCTGGCCTCGCCATCGGCGCAACCAAGGGCTTTCTCTACACCCGCTCGGAATACCCTGATGCCATCCGCATCATGAACGAGGCGGTGGAGATCGCGCGCAAGGCGGGCATGCTGGGCCCGGATGTGCTGGGGTCCGGGCGCGCTTTCGACATGGAAATCCGCATGGGTGCGGGCGCCTATGTCTGCGGTGAAGAAACCTCCATGCTCAACTCGCTGGAAGGCAAGCGCGGCATCGTGCGCGCCAAGCCGCCGCTTCCCGCAATCGAGGGCTTCCTCGGCAAGCCCACCGCCGTCAACAACGTGATGACGCTGGCCAGCGTGCCCATCATCCTGGATGAGGGCGCGGAGTTCTACCGCGATTTCGGCGTCGGCAAATCCCACGGCACCATCGCCGTCCAGATCACGGGCAATGTGCGCCATGGCGGGCTGTTCGAGACCGCGTTCGGCCTGCCGCTGCGCGAGCTGGTCGAGGATATCGGCGGCGGCACGGCAACGGGTCGCCCGGTCCGCGCAGTGCAGGTTGGCGGGCCGCTGGGCGCCTATTTCCCGACCTCCAAGTTCGACACGATTTTCGATTATGAATCCTTCACCGAGGCCGACGGCCTGATCGGGCATGCGGGCATCGTCGTCTTTGACGATACGGTCGACATGCTGAAACAGGCACGTTTCGCATTTGAATTCTGCGCCATCGAATCCTGCGGCAAGTGCACGCCCTGCCGCATCGGCCCCATTCGCGGCATGGAGGTTCTGGACCGCGTGGCCGCCGGGGAGGATGTCGAGGGCAATATCGAGCTGGCGCTGGAGCTTTGCCAGACGCTCAGGCTGGGCTCCCTCTGCGCTCTGGGAGGCTTCACGTCCTTCCCCGTGAAGAGCGCGATCAACGATTTCCCGGAGGACTTCCGTCCCCGTTCGATTCAGGAGGCGGCGGAATGAGCAAGACCATGGACCTCATCAAGGAAAAGAACTTCGGCACGCCCGAGGTCAAGTCCGACAAGACCGTCTCACTGACCGTCGACGGGTTCGAGATCACCGTTCCCGAGGGCACCTCCGTGATGCGCGCCGCCTCCGAGGCCGGCATCGAGATCCCGCGCCTTTGCGCCACCGACATGGTGCAGTCCTTCGGCTCCTGCCGCCTGTGCCTTGTCGAGATCGACGGGCGTCGCGGCACACCATCCTCCTGCACCACGCCCGTTTCCCCCGGCATGGTGGTTCATACCCAGACCGACAGGCTGAAGAAACTGCGCCGCTCGGTGATGGAGCTCTATATCTCCGATCATCCGCTCGACTGCCTGACCTGCGCCGCCAATGGCGATTGCGAATTGCAGGACATGGCGGGCGCGGTGGGGCTGCGCGACGTACGCTTCGGACAGAAAGGCGCAAACCATGTCTTTGCGCGCGAAAGCGACGGCAGCGACAATTTCCGCTGGATGCCGAAGGACGAGAGCAACCCCTATTTCACCTACGACCCGTCCAAGTGCATCGTGTGTTCGCGCTGCGTGCGGGCCTGCGAGGAGGTTCAGGGCACTTTCGCGCTGACCATTGAGGGCCGCGGCTTTGACTCCCGCGTTTCCCCCGGCATGCACGAGAGCTTCCTCGGCTCCGAATGCGTCTCCTGCGGCGCCTGCGTTCAGGCTTGCCCCACCGGGACCCTGCAGGAAAAATCGATCATCGAGATCGGCCAGCCGGAACACTCCGTCGTCACCACCTGCGCCTATTGCGGGGTGGGCTGCTCCTTCAAGGCGGAGATGCGTGGCGAGGAACTGGTGCGCATGGTTCCCTACAAGGCCGGCGAGGCCAATCGCGGACATTCCTGCGTGAAGGGCCGCTTCGCCTATGGCTACGCCAACCATGGCGACCGCATCCTCAACCCAATGATCCGCGAAAAGACTTCCGATCCCTGGCGCGAGGTCTCGTGGGAAGAAGCCCTCACCCACATGGCGAACGAGTTCCGCCGCCTGCAATACCAATATGGCCGCGAGAGCATCGGCGTGATCACCTCCTCGCGCTGTACCAACGAGGAGACCTACCTCGTGCAGAAGCTGGCGCGCGCGGTCTTCGGCAACAACAACACCGACACCTGCGCCCGTGTCTGCCATTCGCCCACCGGCTACGGCCTCGGCCAGACCTTCGGCACGTCGGCGGGCACACAGAATTTCGACAGCGTGGAACACTCCGACGTGGTGCTGGTGATCGGCGCCAACCCCACCGATGGTCACCCGGTCTTCGGCGCCCGGCTGAAAAAGCGGCTGCGCGCGGGCGCGAAGCTCATCGTCATCGATCCGCGCCGCATCGACCTGGTCAGAAGCCCTCATATCGAGGCGGCCCATCACCTGGCGTTGCGCCCGGGCACCAACGTGGCCGTGCTCACCTCGCTTGCCCATGTCATCGTCACCGAGAAGCTCTACGACGAGGCCTTTATCCGCGCGCGCTGCGACTGGGACGAGTTCCAGGACTGGGCGGATTTCGTCGCCGACCCGGCCCACAGCCCCGAAGAGGTGGCGAAGCTCTCCGGCGTTCCGGCTGAAGAAATCCGGGCCGCCGCACGGCTCTTTGCCACCGGCGGCAATGGCGCGATCTATTACGGCCTCGGCGTGACCGAGCACAGCCAGGGCTCCACCGCCGTGATGGCGATTGCGAACCTCGCCATGGCGACCGGCAATATCGGGCGGCCCGGTGTGGGCGTGAACCCGTTGCGCGGCCAGAACAACGTGCAGGGCTCCTGCGACATGGGCTCCTTCCCGCATGAATTGCCGGGCTATCGCCATGTCTCCATCGACGCCGTGCGCGAAACCTTCGAGGACGTATGGGGCGTCACTCTCGACAAGGAACCGGGGCTTCGCATCAACAACATGCTGGATGCGGCGGTCGATGGCTCCTTCAAGGGCATCTACATTCAGGGCGAGGACATTCTCCAGTCCGATCCCGATACCCACCATGTCGCGGCGGGGCTGGCGGCGATGGAATGCGTCGTCGTCCACGATCTCTTCTTGAACGAGACCGCAAACCACGCCCATGTCTTCCTGCCCGGCTCCACCTTCCTGGAAAAGAACGGCACCTTCACCAATGCGGAACGCCGCATCAATCGGGTGCGCAAGGTGATGAGCCCGAAGGCGGGCTATGCCGACTGGGAGGTGACCCAACTCGTCGCCAACGCCATGGGCGCGAACTGGTCCTACAGCCACCCCAGCGAGATCATGGCCGAGATCGCCGCGACCACGCCTGGCTTTGCCAATGTGACCTACGAGATGCTGGATGAACGCGGCTCGGTGCAATGGCCCTGCAACGACGCGGCCCCGGAAGGCACACCGGTCATGCATGTGGACGGGTTCGTGCGCGGCAAGGGCAAGTTCATCCGCACCGAATATGTGGCAACCGACGAGCGCACGGGCCCGCGCTTCCCGCTGCTTCTCACCACCGGACGCATTCTCTCCCAGTACAATGTCGGCGCGCAGACCCGACGCACGGAGAACGGGGTCTGGCACGACGAGGACCGGTTGGAGATCAATCCGATCGACGCGGAAATGCGCGGCGTGAAGGATGGCGACTGGGTGCGCATCGCGAGCCGCTCCGGCGAGACGAGCCTGCGCGCGCTCATCACCGACCGGGTCGCCGCGGGCGTGGTCTACACCACCTTCCATCACCCGGCCACACAGGCGAACGTGGTGACCACCGACTATTCCGACTGGGCCACCAACTGCCCGGAATACAAGGTCACAGCGGTGCAGATCTCGCTTTCCAACGGCCCGAGCGACTGGCAGGTGGAATATGAGGAGCAGGCCCGCAAGGCCCGCCGCATCACCCACACGCTGGATGCCGCCGAATAGGTGTGCTGACATGAACAGGCGTCGGGGCACCGTTCCGCCGCCTTTCATTTCCCGGAAATCGCGCCCCCGCCCAGCCAGGGCCGGGCATGCGGGTCCGGGATCATGACAAGACGCCCCATCGAGGGAGAAAGACCGGTATGTCGGCAACAAAGCTCGTCTATCAGGCCAACCAGATCGCCACCTTCTTCGAAACCCAGCCGAGCGAAGACCAGGCCGCGGGCGTCGCGGCCCATATCAACAAGTTCTGGGATCCGCGCATGCGCCGGCAGCTTGCCGAGATCCTCGCAGCCGACGACAGCACCCTCAATCCGCTCGTGATCCGCGCTGCCGCACAAATCCATTTCCCCCACGCCGCAAGCTGAGCCGCACCGCCCCTCCCCCCGCTTCTCCTGCTGCCCGATCGCGCGCTGCGGTCTGACGGCTGCGTCTTGCCGTCGGAAAGCCCCGAGCCCCCATGCCATCTGCATGGTCAGGGGCCATCTGCGCACCGTTGCCTTTTTTTTGACTTTTTTGGGAACCGGATGCCCGCTGAGGGCGTTTGGGCAATGAAGGCGAAAAGGATCCGGCAAATCACATCCGGTTTTCCCGACGCCTGAGCGCGCCCCTGTCAAAGGGGTGTGAGACAAGGCTGGGGCAAGAGAAAGAAATGCTGAAATATCGAATGCCACAGATCCTGACGGCTCTGTTGGCGTTCATGTGCGCATGTGCAGGCCAGGATTGTCAGCCGCGGGCCGCCGACACAGTATCCTTGCGGCAACACCGATCCTGTACTCGCCGGAGATACCGGGAAATGTTGCTTTGTACAATCGCACAAAACCGAAGCATCTGGCGCGCAAGGCAGGTCTTTGGAACGGGCGCTCGGCAGATCGCCTCCTGTTAAACATGCGGAATACGGTAACGGGTGCATTTTCTTGTTCGCAGCTCCACCCCAATGTGCATCAAGACACTCAGGAAGAAAGTAAAAATAATGAAAAAAACACCCTCCTCGATATTTCCAAAGATATACGAGACGATAAATCAGTATTTTCTCTTTCCCGACACGTATCACGCGGATTCACGGGGATTCAATCGCCATACAAGGCTCGACAGTCTGGCGATATGACACCGAATTTGCCGTCGAAGAAACCTTCTCTATGGTTTCAATTTCTGTTCAGGCAGGCTACTAAGATCACATGAGTGTAAAACTGATCGTCAAAAAACTCTCCAAGCTCTTCAACGACCCGAAGGGTGAGGGGTTAAAGCGCCTCCAACGCGGTGAATCGAAAGAACATATTTTTCGCGAAACCGGTGTTGTCGTTGGCGTCAACGATGTCAGCTTCGAGGTTCAGGAAGGCGAGATCTTCGTCATCATGGGCCTTTCGGGGTCAGGCAAGTCCACCCTGGTGCGCATGCTCAACGGCCTCATTCCGCCGACATCTGGTGAAATCTGGATCGACAAAGACGACATCGCGTCCTGCGGCAAATCCCGCCTTCGCGACATTCGTCGCCGCAAGATCACCATGGTCTTCCAGCATTTCGCCCTGTTTCCGCACAAGACCGTCGGCGAAAACGTCGCCTACGGGTTGAAGGTCAAGGGCGCCGGCAAGGACGAGCGTCGCCAGACGGCGATCAACGCGCTCGCCAAGGTCGGCCTTCAGGATCACGCCGACAGCCTGCCTTCGCAACTTTCCGGCGGCATGCAGCAGCGCGTGGGTCTGGCCCGCGGACTGGCAACCGATCCTGAGATCCTTCTCATGGACGAACCCTTCGGGGCGCTCGATCCGCTGATCCGCCGGGAGATGCAGGAAGAGCTGGTCGTTCTTCAGAAGGAACTCAAGAAGACCATCATCTTCATCACGCACGATCTCAACGAGGCGCTGCTTCTGGGGGATCGCATCGCGATCATGAAGGACGGCTCCTTCGTGCAGGTCGGCACCGCGCAGGATATCGTTTCCGAGCCCGCCGACGATTATGTCCGCGCCTTCGTGGCCGACATCGATCGCAGTCGCGTCTACACCGCCTCCGACATTCTGCAGGAAGCCTCCCAGGTTCCCTACACGGCGACCGCCGCAGATGTTCTGAAGGTCATGGATTCGAACGAGATCGAGACCATCCACGTGGTGCAGAAGGGCAAGGCCATCGGCTTCGTCACACGCCACGACGCAAGCTCGGTCGATCCGAATACCCCGGTCCGCAAACTGATGCAGGCCGAGCCGCCTTCGGTGAACGAGGACGTCTATCTGAACGAGCTGTTCTCCGCCGCCCAGAGCGGTGTGCCCGTTGCAGTGACCGACGAGAAGGGGCGCCTGCTGGGCGTGATCGCACCTGAATCCATCTTCGAGCACCTGATCCCCGATGAGGATCCGGCAGAAGAAGAAACGGACGATGCAGGATCCGCAGAGACTGCGGCTCCCCAAGCGACCACCCTCGCCGATGCAGGCGAAACCGAAAAAGAAGAAGGGAGGGCGTGATGATCAGTCCCCACGATCTCGTCACCATTCCGTTCGACGACTGGATGAACACGTTCGTGCGTGGCTTCCTGGTCCCGTACTTCCGCCCGTTCTTCCGCGCTCTTCAGGTGCCGGTCACCGAGGTTCTGAACACCCTCGACGCCTTTCTGTCGTGGGTGCCGATGGTCGTCGTCACCGCGGTCTTCGCCCTCCTGGCCTGGCGCATCGTCAGCCGCAACATGGCGATCCTCGCCATTATCGGCCTGGCCTTCGTCGACATGATCGGCCTGTGGCCGGAAACCATGACGACGCTTTCGATGATCATCACCTCAGTGCTGTTCTGTACGGTCATCGGCATTCCGGTGGGCATTCTGGTCGCGCGCAATGACCTTGCGTGGAAGATCGTGCGCCCGATCCTCGACGTCATGCAGACGGTCCCGAGTTTCGTCTATCTGGTGCCAATCGTCATGCTCTTCGGCGTCGGCATGACGCCGGGCATCATCGCGACCATCATCTTCGCCCTGCCGCCCATCATCCGCATGACCAATCTCGGCATCCGCAACGTGCGCGCCGACCTGATCGAGGCGGCGGAAGCCTTCGGATCCACCTCATGGCAGATGCTGTGGGAAGTGCAGATCCCGCTCGCCATGCGCACCATCATGGCCGGTCTCAACCAGACCCTCATGCTGGCGCTGTCCATGGTCGTCATTGCCGCGCTTATCGGCGCGGGCGGACTTGGCCTCGTCGTCAATACCGGCCTGGGCCGTCTGAATGTCGGACAGGCCATGTCCGGCGGCGTTGGCATCGTCATTCTGGCCATCATTCTGGACCGCATTACCCAGGGTTTGGCGGAACCGCGGACAGGCGGCTCGTCGCTGCGCGATGCGCTGATGTCCTTCTTCCGGGGCCAGAACACGGAAGCTGCACCTTCGGCGACAGCCGGGGCCGCGGCGCCACAGGACAAGGCGGCCTAAGGGCCGTCTTCCGCCGGGCCCTTGCGCCCGGCACACCGAGGGCCGTGTATCCGTGGGAGGGTCCGGCCCCGCATTCCCATTCCAAAGACGGAGAGACATATGCGTCATCTAATGCGTTCCCTGACAGCCGTGGCCGTGATCGCGGCCGGCCTTTCGCCGATGGCTGCCATGGCCGAAGAGCCCGGCGATGGTGTCACCGTGAAGATGTCTCAGGCGACCTGGGATACCGGCTGGTTCCACGCCGAGATCTACAGCCAGCTCCTTCAGAAGCTCGGCTACGACGTGAAGGGCCCGACCACGCTCGACGCGCCCGCCTTCTACCAGTCCGTCGCCCAGGGCGACATGGACCTGTGGGTGAACGGCTGGTTCCCGCTGCATGAGACCTACAAGGACACCATCGACCAGGGGGCCGAGATCGTCGGCGCGGTCGCCAAGGGCGGTGCTTTGCAGGGTTACCTCGTCGACAAGAAGGCGATCGACGAATTCGGCATCAAGTCGCTTGAGGACTTCAAGCGCGACGACGTCAAGAAGGCGTTCGACCGCAATGGCGACGGCAAGGCCGACCTCGTGGCCTGCCCCCCGGGCTGGGGCTGCGAGGTGCGTATCTCCGAGACGCTCGACAAGCTCAAGCTGACCGACGACATCAACCAGATCAAGGCCGGTTACTCCGCCTCCATGGCTGATGCCATCGCCGCCTATCAGGCCGGTGAGCACGTGCTGTTCTACACCTGGACGCCGAACTGGACGGTGAACGAGCTGTCCCCGGGCAAGGACGTGATGTGGATCGAGGCCACCACCGACGACAGCATCGAGATGCCGGAACCGGCTGTCGGCCTCGAAACCTGCGTCGCCGACCCCTGCACCATGGGCTTCCAGGCCAACGACATCGTGCCGGTCGCGAATTCCGAGTTCCTGAAGGCCAACCCGGCCGCGAAGAAGCTGCTTGAGGAAGTCAAGATTCCGCTCTCGGACATCTACGCGCAGAACTCCGCGATGAACGATGGCGACGACGACGTGAAGGCTCAGGCCGCCGCGTGGATCGAAGCCAACAAGGCTGCCGTCGACGGCTGGCTGGAAGCTGCGCGCGCCGCCGCGAAGTAAGCCGGACTTCGGCTGAGCCTTTTCAGGCAATGACAGGACCGGGCGCCCCGTGCGCCCGGTCTTTTTGTTTGGGAAGAGGTGTGCGGGAGGTCAAAAGCGGCGCGGGACAGGCCCTCCCTCCTGTAACCCTTCGCGTGGCGCGCGCAGGGCGCGTCGCGAAGGATCGGCTGGCCGCACCGCTTCCGCGCCCTGCCCTTTATCGGTCGATCACCACATCGGAGGTCGGGCGGGAACAGCACAGCAGGACCTGGCCCTGATCGATCTCGCGCTGGCGGATGCCGCCGCCATGCTTCATGTCCACCGAACCGGAGATCATGTGGCTCTTGCAGCTTCCACATAGCCCACGCGCGCAGGAGGATGGCAGCTTGAGGCCCGCCGCGCGCGCCGCGTTCAGGATGGTCATGTCCGGCGCGCATTCCAGCACATGGCCGCTGCGCGCAAGCTCCACGCGGAACGTATCGTGCTGCACCTCCTCCATCGCCTGAAACTCTTCCAGCGCGATGTCCTCGTCCTGTGCCGCAAAATCGAAGCTCTCCTGATGGTAGCGCTCCATGTCGAAGCCAAGCTCGCCCAGCATGATGCAGACCGCTTCCATGAAAGGAGCAGGCCCACAGCAATAGATGTCGCGCTCATCGAGATCGGGCGCGATGAGCTGGAGCATCACCGGCGACAGTCGCCCGGTCAGTCCTGGCCAGCTCTTTTCGGCGGAGAGGTTTTCGCAGATCAGCGCCAGCCGCATCCCGTCCTGCTGGCGCGCCATCATGTCGAGTTCCTGGCGAAAGATGATGTCGGCGGGACTGCGCGCTGCATGGACAAAGATCATGTCGCGATCCTCGCCCAGATCCGTGCTGGTGCGCGCCATGGACATGAGCGGCGTGATCCCGCTTCCCGCCGAAAGAAGCAGCCATTTGCGCGGCGAGGCGAGATCGGGCGTGAAATCACCCATCGGTCCCGTGGCGCTGATTTCCATGCCGGGTTTCAGATTGTCGTGCAGCCAGTTGGAGGCGATGCCTCCGGGCACACGCTTCACCGTGATGGAGGCCCGGAAAGGCCGCGCGGCAGACGCCGAGATCGTGTAGCAACGCTGGATCGTGCCGCTTGGGAGGGGAAGGTCGAGCGTCAGGAACTGGCCCGGCCTGAAGCGGAACTGGGCGGGTGTGCGCGGCGCAAAGACAAAGGTCTTCACGTCGTGGGTTTCCTCGCGCACCTGCCGACAGACGAGCACCTCGTCCACATCCGCGTCCCACACGGGCAGCACGGTTTCCATATCGCCTTTGAACGCTGGCGGGGTCTGCATGAGCATGACGGTCTGATCCTCATTTCCACGCGCGGGCCATGCCGGCCCTGTCGATTGCCCCGTCACTCTGCCGCCACCGTCTCATCGACGCGGGTCAGCGATTGTCCAAGCCCTGCAGCGATGCGCCCGGCGTACCACTGGCAGAAGCTCTCCACGAAACTTTCGGTGAATTGCGAATAGGGCCCAGCTTCATAGGCAGGCTGCGCGATGCCGCTATGGGCCAACGCCACCAGATCCGCATCCTGCTGGTTGGTCATGGTCCACACGCGGGTGAGGTTTTCCAGATCGTAATCGACCCCTTCCACCGCATCCTTGTGAACGAGCCACTTCGTGCGCACCAATGTACGGTCCGGACCGAGCGGCATGCACATGAAGGTGACCGCATGGTCGGCCATGAAGTGGTGCCAGGAATTGGGGTGCGTCCAGAAGGAAAGCCCGCCGAGCCGCCCATCTGTGAAGGAGCCGAGCAACTTCTTGCAGGCGCGGCGCGTATCGAGTGTGTGGGATTCGCCCGCCCCCATCAGCACAAGCCGCTGCGTGCGATAGCCCGTCACTGCGGCAAGGTTCTCAAGCTCCTGCGAGGGCAGCCCCATCTTCGCCCAGCGCGCATAGGCAACATCAAGCTCGGCCTGATATTTGGCGACATCCGCCTTGCGATAATCGTCGAGTTCATCGGGGGCGAAGCCGAAGCCGTATTCCTGCAAAGGCACCGTCAGCTCCGGATGGTTGCCCGCGCAGTGATAGCACTCGCGGTTGTTCTCCATCGTCAGCTTCCAGTTGCCGTATTCAATCAGGTCCCAGGAGTGGGCAACCTTCGAATTGGCAAGATCATGCGGCGCGATATAGGGCGAAATGTCTTGCGCCATGCGGTCGAAATCATCAGGAGCCTCATCGGCCAGACAGATGAAGATCAGCCCCGCCAGCGTGCGCAGGTGAACCGGCTTCAGCCCGTGGCAGGAGCGGTCGAAATCCGGCCCCATATGCTCGGCGAAAAGCAACTCGCCCGTCTCGCCATAGGTCCAGCCGTGATAGCGGCACACGATGTTGCCAACCGTGCCCTTCGGTCCACTCAGAAGCCGCGCGCCGCGGTGACGGCAGACATTGTGGAAGGCGCGGATTTCACCGTCCTCGCCGCGAATGACGAGAACCGAACTCGCCCCCACCTCCACGGTCATCACGTCGCCCGGTTCCGGCACATCGGGCGTCACGCCCACGAAGATCCAGTGACGGTAGAAAATCAGGTCCATGTCGAGATCATGCACCGCCTGGCTCTTATAGAGCGGCGCATCGAGACTGTAGCCGGGCATGCGCCGACGCAACATGTCCATGATCGCGTGTGCGTCCGTCATGACGATCATTCCCTCCCTGACAGGGCTTCCACGGCCACGGGCGGAACACATCCGGCGAGGCTGACCGGCGCATGGCTCGGGCCGCAGGAGAATCTGCAATCCGCTGATTGTCTGCTTCGCAGAAAGGCCCGGCGTACTGATTTGCGACAGAGAGTTTTCTCAAACCGACAAGATTACGCAGAACCCCGGAAGCCGCCGCGTCATTTTTTCGTGTCGGCGCTCCTGCTGTCCTCTTCGGGACCAAGAAAACGATGCGCGACGAGATAGTCATAAAGGGCGGCTGCGGCTTCATCGGGCGTGGGGCGAACCATCACCTGCCCATCGCCTGCGCGCGCCTCCGTCATCGCCTTCATGCGCTGCGCTGCCGAGGCGCCTGTGGGAAGTCCCATGCGCTTGGGGCGTGCGCGCCAGGGTTCCGTCTCGCACATGGTGAGGAAACCGTCCGCCACGCTTTCAACCGCATGGGGTTCGATGATCCCGCGCCGCGCCCGCGCAAAGGCAGGCGCACGCGGTTCCGGCGCGGCGGCATTGACCGGCAACACCGCGGGAAGGCGCAGTGTGACCTGCCTGCGCCGGCCGCGCGGCAGGGCCTGTAGGACGGTGACCTCATCGCCCAGGCTCACTATTCCGGCCACATCGGCAACGAGCGAAGCCCGCAGCGCTTCGGCCAAGAGATAGGGCACCATTCCGCTGCCCTCGCCCGCCTCTGCGCGCAGGCCAGTGAGAACGATATCCGGACGGATCGCCTCCAGATGGGCCTTGAGGGCAGGCACCGGATCGTCCCCGTGCGCCACATCCAGCACATGAAGCCTGTGCAGTCCCATGCCGAGATAGTCGCGCAAGGCATCCGCTGACGGATCGCCCGCGTGAACAGCATGGATTTCCGAAGGCCCCCAAGTAAGATCGACCGCTAGACCGAGCGCCAGTTCCAGCGCCTTCGCATCGAGCTCCGCGCGGCGCGCACGACCGTTTGCCGGATGCCGACCAAGGGAAAGAAAAACCGCGATCCTCATTCCGCTCTCCCCCGTTTTGACGTCAGAAGCCGGATAAGCGCGGGCATGACTTGTTGAGCATCCGCAACGATGGCGAGATCCGCGCGCTTGACCATGTCCGCATGAAGATCGGTGTTGACCGCCACGACGCGGCCCACCCTCTGAATGCCCTGCAGGTGCTGCGGCGCGCCCGATATGCCGAGCGCGAAATAGCAACCAGCGGTCACCAGCGTACCCGAGGCCCCGACCTGCCGCTCACGCGGGAGATGTCCCTGATCGCAGACAACCCGGCTCCCCGCGCGCGTTGCCCCCAGCAATCCGGCAAGTTCGGCGAAGGCGTCCCAGTCCGTCACACCATTGCCGCCACTCAGCAGAAAATCGGCCTCTGCCAGCGCAACCGTATCGGGATCCACCGGCACGGCGTTCGCCTCCACGATGCCCTTTTGAACGGCCTCACACTCCGGCCCCTCGATCTCGCGCGCCTCATGCGGCGCGCCTTCGTGACGGGCGAAGGCATCGACGGCAATCGTCAAGAGCCGGGGCACCTCGACGCTCAACGCATCACGTCCCCCATTGGCCCTGCGGATCGCGCGGCCCTCGCGGATATCCTCAACGCCTGCGAAGAGCCGCTCGCCCAGCCGCGCCGCGACACGGCGCGCGATATCGCCATCGTCCTGCGTCTCCGCAAAGAGCACATGGGCCGGCTTCAGCGAGGCGATGGCGGCAAGCACCGCGCCAGCGCGTGCTTCCGGGTCAAAAATCTCGGGCTCGGGCCCCGAAAGCGGCATCACCCGGTCCGCCCCGGCTTGCGCCCAATCCTCCGCCTTGAAGGGAGAAGCGACACAAACCGCCCCACCGCCCGCATCGGCGATCGCGCGCGCCGCACCGATCATCTGCCGGTCGATCTCACGAGCCCTGGCAATCACCAGGACATGAAAGACCGGGTCCGCGATGATGCGCGGTTCCGGCGCGACCTTGACGGCCAGATCCTCGACATGCCTTGCGCCGGTTCCCGGCAAACCACCGCCTTTCCGGGCGATGCGAAGCCGAGGGCTTTCCGCCACCGTCGCAGCCTTGCGCTCCGCCCGCGGATTTCGGCGCGGCCGCCCCTCGGGCCTTGCAGCCGTCAGCCCGTAACGCGGGCGGGCCTTTGCCGGCAGAAGCTTCGCCGCCCGCTCGGCCCTTGGGTCACGGCGCTTTCTCATGTCGCCGCCTCCAGCACCAGTTCCGCGATGTCGCGCACCTCCGGGCGTGGCTCCACCACCCCTTCCAGCATGGCGGTACAATTGGGACAGGCAACCGCCACGCAGTCTGCCCCTGTGGCGCGCGCCTGATCCATGCGCTGATCGGCGATGCGGAATTCGCCCTCGATATCGGTGACCGGGGCCCCGCCCCCGCCGCCGCAACAGCGCGAAAAGAGGCCGGAATGCTCCATTTCCCGCCGCTCCAGCCCCAGTGCATCCAGAAGCCTGCGCGGGGCCTCCGTCTCCCCGTTATAGCGGCCCAGATAGCAGGGATCGTGATAGGTCACCGTGCCGGAAAGCGGCTTCAGCACCAGCCGCCCGCACTCGACCAGATCCGCCAGAAAGGCTGTGTGATGAAGCACCGGGCGATCCAGTCCGAAGGCCGGATATTCGTTTCGCAGGCAATGGAGCGCATGTGGATCCATAGTCACGATACGGTTGAAATCGAGCCCCGCCAGTTGCGCGATGGTGCGGACAGCGAGCCCCTGGAACGTCGCCTCGTCCCCGAGCCTGCGGGCGAGGTCTCCACAATCAAGCTCATCCGCCCCCAGGACCGCGAAATCCACCTCAGCCAGCCGCAACAGCCGGATCAGCGCGCGGAGCGAACGTTGCCCGCGCAAGTCGAAGGCCGCATCGCCCAGCCACAGGAGCACGTCGAACGTCCCGGCTTTCGCAGCAAGCGGCAGGCGGAGATCGGACGCCCAGTCGATGCGGCGGGCGGCTTCAAGTCCGCCGGGATTGTCCGCATGGCGCAGCGCCTCCAGCACGTCAGATGCCTTGCCGGGAGCCGCACCCAGTTCCAGTGTCTGAAACCGGCGCAGATCGACGATCGCATCCACATGCTCGATCATCATCGGACAGGCCTCCACGCAGGCCCGACACGTGGTGCAGGCCCAAAGCGTATCGGGGTGGATTGCCGCGCCGTCGCCCACCAGCGCCTGGTCAGGGCCGCTCGTCCCGCGGGCCCGCCCCCCGGGATGGCCATGCCCCGCATAGTCCGGCGCCCCATGCGAAAGCGCGCCCGCAATATCCTGAATGAAGGCCTTCGGGTTCAGCGGCAGGCCCGCCGCATAGGCCGGGCACAAGGTCTCGCAGCGCCCGCACTGAACGCAAGCCTCAAAGCCAAGCAGCCGGTTCCAGGCAAAGTCGCGCGGCACCTCCGCCCCGAGCTTCTCCGCCTCCAGATCGAGCGGCAGCAGCGCACTCTGGCGCTCGCCACCCTGATCGGAAAACCGTGAAGGCCGCGGATGAACGACCAGATGCAGCGCGCCGTTGAGCGCATGTTTCAGCGGCCCGCGCCCGATGCCCAGGAGCAGATCCGCCGCACCGACAAGCCCGATGCCCGCGAAGAGGAGCGGCACAAATTTCGGCAGCCCCCCTCCAAACGTGACATTGAGCGCGACGACCAGAAACCCCAGGGAATAGGCCAGCAGCGCAATCGGCAACCAGGCGAAGCCGCCGCCGGAAAGCTCACCGGGTCGCAAGACCTGTCGCCGCCAGCCGACCATCGCCGCTCCGCAGGTCATGGCGCAAAGCGACACCGCCACGATCCCCCAAAGCCAAGCTCCGCCAACTCCCGGCACCCCGGCAAGACACATCAGACCGAGCGAGGCCAGAAAACCGCCTGCCGTAAGCGCATGAAAGCGCGCATTGAAGGGCTTTCGCGCCACCACATCATGCACATCCGTGAGATAGCGGCGCGGCAACGCCTTCAATCCGGCGGTAAGATCGACATGGGCAGCTGCGCCCGCCTGCCAGCGCCGCGAGGCATGAAGCGCCAGCATCGCCGCACAAGCCAGAACGATCAGAAGGCCAAAGCTGGCGAGCGCCGCCGCCATGCCTCAGAGGTCCTTGCAAAGGCGCGCCGCATCATAGATCGCGGCATGGATGTTGCGGCTGGCGACCGCATCGCCGAGCCGGAAAAGCGCATAACCGCCCGACCCGTTGAGCCCGGCAACCGCAGGCTGCGGCTTTCCCGCCAGAAGCGCATCGATATCCATCTCACCGCGATTGACGGAAGCCTCCTTCAATTCGTGATAGAGACCGTCTTCCGGCAGCGTCCCGTATTCAACGACGATCTGATCGACGAGCCGCTCCTCCTCCTCGTGCGTGAATTCGTTGCGTAGCACCGCAACGCGCTTGTTTCCTTCCGCGTAGATCTGCACGAGGTTGAGGTTCGGCGAGAGGATCACCCCCGCACGGTAAAGCTCGCGCAGGTGAATGGGCTGGTTGGTGCCGCCGATTTCCTCCCCCACCATGCGGTCCAGCGTGGCGATCTCGACAAGCGCGCCCTTCTTCGCCAGCACCTCCGCGCAGGACGGCGCCTGATGCTGGCCGGTGCCGTCATAAACGAGAATGCTCTCGGCAGGCTCCACCTCGCCGCTCAACATCTCCCACGTGGTCTGGGCAAGCTCAGCGCCCGGAATGGAACCGCGATTGGCCGTCCCGCCGGTGGCGATGAGCACCACATCCGGCGCGAATTCGGCGATTTGCGCGGCATTCGCCTCCGTGCCGAGACGAAGATCCACGCCCTTTTTCTCAACCTGCTGGGCGAGCCAGCGCGTGATCCCCGTCAGCGCCTCGCGCCATGTGGCCTTGGCCGCAATGGAGACCTGACCGCCCGGAGCGGCGTTCTTTTCAAACAGCACCACCTCATGCCCGCGATCCGCCGAGATGCGCGCCGCCTCAAGCCCGCCCGGACCGGCACCGACAATGGCAACCCGCAAGGGCTTTTGCGCCTTGGCGATCACATGCGGCATGAAGGCTTCGCGCCCCGTCGCCGCGTTCTGGAGGCACAACGCATCGTTGCCCGCATAGATCCGGTCGATGCAGTAGCCCGCGCCGACGCATTGGCGGATATCGTCGGCGCGCCCCTCCATCAGCTTCTTCACGATATGCGGGTCCGCGATATGGGCGCGCGTCATGGCGACCATGTCGATATGGCCCTCCTCGACGGCCCGCGCGGCTGTCGCAAGATCGGTAATGCGCTGGGCATGGAAAACAGGCACGCCCACCTCGCGCTTGATCGCGCTGGCGAGTGCCAGAAAAGGAGCAACGGGGAAGGACATGTTGGGCAGCGAGATTGCATGCGCAATGTGATCGCGCGCCTGCCCGCCGATGAGATTGACGAAATCCACCAGCCCGCGCTCCGCGAGCGTGCGGGCGATGGTCAGGCAATCCTCGTGGCTGAGGCCGTCATCGATCAGTTCATCGCCCGACATGCGAATGCCGATGATGTAATCCTCGCCCACCGCCTCGCGCGCCGCGCTCAGCGCCTCGATGGAAAAGCGCATCCGGTTCTCCAGGCTGCCGCCATACTTGTCGGTGCGCTTGTTGGTGGCCGGGCTCCAGAACTGGTCGATCAGATGGCCGTGGGCGGCGGAAAACTCGCACCCGTCGAGACCACCTTCCTTGCAGCGGCGCACGGCCTGGGCAAAGTCGGCGATGATGCGGGCGATATCGGTGTCTTCCATCTCCTTCGGCACGGAGCGGCTTGCCGGTTCGCGCTCGGTGGAGGGCGAGACCGTCGCCAGCCAGTTCTCCGTATCCCAACGGGTGCGCCGTCCCATATGGGTGAGCTGCACCATGAGCGCCGCACCATGGGCATGGATGCGGTCGGAGAATGTGCGGAAATGCTCGATCACGCTGTCATCGGCGACCGAGATCTGGTTCCAGGGTGTCGCCGGACTGTCGGGCGAGACGGAAGACGACCCGCCGAACATGGTGAGCCCGATGCCGCCGCGCGCCTTTTCCTCGTGATAGAGCTGGTAGCGCTCCTGCGGCTTGCCGTCCTTGCCGTAAGACGGCGCATGACTGGTGCTCATGACCCGGTTGCGGATCGTGAGCCCCTTGATGGTGAGCGGACGCAGCAAGGCGTCATGGGCAGCGGACATGAACGGTTCCCTCCTCCTCACACAAGAGTTTGAAAGCCCGACCGCGGCCCGTCACATCCCGTTGCGACAGTTCCTGCGCAAAATGCGACAGGATGACGTTCAGTCAGCGATATTCCGCCATCGCGTCTTGAAGCCAGTGCCACAGATATTCGGCAAAGGAGCGCCGGGGCATGAGATCGAATGTCGGGGCCTCATCCACCTGATGCAGGATCACGCCGGCCCTGACGACAAGCGTCTGTGCACACTGACCGGGCCCGAACTGCGAGGGATGCAGATCGAGGCTGCAGCCCTTGGCAAGAAGCAGCCGCGCGGGCACACCGGATAGCCGGAATTGCGCGCGGTTGCCGGTCACATCCGTCACCGCGCAATGAAAGGCGGAAAGCGCGCCGCGCAGCTTCGCGACCAGATCGCCTTCGCTGCCGGGTTTCCCCAGAACCAGCCATTCATCCGGCCCGAGCCAGAGAACGGTGATCTCCTCGCCCGTCACGCTGCGGTTGGGCTCCAGCGGCAAGGCACAGCCAAGCACCCCACGCACCGTGTCCAGAAAGGCCTTGTCCCCGGGATCTCCGCGAAGATTGATCTGCGCCGGAACGGGCATTTCCCACACTGTCAGCGGACCGGCCTCAAGGGCCGCTTCCGCCGCACCGAAAATCCGAGCCATCGCGCCTGCGCGCGGCAATGTTGCTGCATCAACCATCGAGGCGCGTTCCTTCCCTATCGAAGAAGACCGGATCCACAACCTTGCAAGTCACGGTCTTGTCGCCGAGCGGAGCATGGACGGTCTGATCGCTCCGGTTGCGCCCGTTCTTGATCAGGGCAAGCGCAATGGAGCGGCCAAGCGTGGCGCTGTAATAGCTCGACGTCACATGGCCCAGCATGGGAACCGGCGGTGTCCCATCGGCCAGCTCGGTGATCTGGGCGCCCTCCGGCAGAACTACCTTCGGGTCGTCCGTTAGGAGACCGACGAGGTGCTTGCGGTCGCTTCGCGCCGTATCTGGCCGCGCAAAGGATCGCTTGCCGATGAAATCGGGTTTCTTCTTGGAGACGATCCACTCCATGCCGAGATCGAAAGGCGTGACGGTTCCGTCCGTTTCCTGCCCCACGATGATGAAGCCCTTTTCCGCGCGCAGAACGTGCATCGTCTCCGTGCCATAAGGCGTCAGATCGTATTTCTCGCCAGCGGCAAAGATCGCCTCCCAAAGCGCCATGCCCATATGGGCAGGCACGTTGATTTCGAAGGACAACTCGCCGGTGAAGGAGATCCGGAAAATGCGGGCGGGAAGCCCCGCAACCGTCGCCTCTTTCATCGACATGAAGGGGAAGGCTTCCCTGGAGAGATCTAGATCCGGGGCCAGTTCGGCCACCAGATCGCGCGCCTTGGAGCCTGCGATGGAGGCGGTCGCCCACTGCTCGGTGACGCTGGTGAGATACACCTTCAGATCAGGCCATTCGGTCTGGAGATAATCCTCCAGCCGGTCCATCACCATCGCCGCATTGCCCGTGGTGGTGGTCATCAGGAAGTGGTTTTCGCCGATGCGGCTTGTCACGCCGTCATCGTAGATCATGCCGTCTTCCTTGCACATCAGGCCATACCGACACCGCCCGACACCGAGCTTCGACCAGGCGTTGGTGTAGACGCGATTGAGGAATTCCGCCGCATCCGGGCCCTGAATGTCGATCTTGCCGAGTGTGGAGGCATCGAGAATGCCGACCCCGTTTCGAACCGCGAGGCACTCCCGGTTCACCGCCTCGCGCAGGGTCTCGCCCCCGCGCGGATAGTACCAAGGGCGCTTCCACTGCCCCACATCCTCGAATTTCGCCCCTCTGGCCACGTGCCAGCCATGCATCGGCGTGACACGGGCGACATCGGAAAGATCGCCCACATCGCGCCCGGCCAGGGTGCCATAGGTCACCGGCGTATAGGGTGGGCGGAAGGTCGTGGTGCCAACCTGCGGGATCGGACTTGCAAGCTCCCTCGACAGGATCGCCAGCGCATTGACGTTCGACGTCTTGCCCTGATCGGTGCCCATGCCGGTTGCGGTATAGCGCTTCAGGTGCTCGACGGAGCGATAGCCCTCGCGCGAGGCGAGCTTCACATCCGTGACGGCGACATCGTTCTGAATATCAACGAAATGCTTGGCTTTGCCGAAGCCCACCGGCTTCAGACCCGGCACGATCCAGAGGGGATGGATCGGAGCCGCCTCCGGTTCCTCGGCAATGGCGGGCAACGGCGTCTCGTCCGCAGGCGAAAGCCCGACCGCTTCCACAGCGGCGCGCCCCGCCGCGCGGCCCTCGCTCAAGGCACCCGCAAGTGTGAACTCGCCGCGACATGCGCCGACGGAAACCTCCTCCTGCACGGAGCGATCCGGCACAAAGCAGGTCTTTTCCGCGTCATAGCGAACCTTGCCGCCCGACTGGGACATGAGATGCACCGAGGGTGTCCAGCCTCCGGAAACGGCGACGAAATCGCAGCCGATCCGCTTCACGGGCCCGCCGATGGTCTCGCCATCTGAGGAAAGCGCCGCAACATCGACGCCTTTCACCCGCTTGCGCCCCTGAACGCCCGCAATCACATGCCCCGCCAGGACCCGAAGCCCCGCGGCTTTTGCTTCCTCGACAATCGCGCCGGTGAGCCTTGCGCGCACATCGATCACCGCCGCGACCCGGCACCCTGCGCGCGCCAGATCGATGGCCGCGCGATAGCCGCTGTCATTGTTGGTGAAGACGACGCCGCAATCGCCCGGAAGCGCCCCGAAGCGGTTGGCATAGGTGCGCGCAGCGTTGGCGAGCATCACACCGGGGCGGTCATTGTCGGCAAAGATCAGCGGGCGCTCATGGGCACCGGTTGCGATCACCACGCGCTTGGCCCGAACCTTCCAGAGCCGCTGGCGCGCGCCCTTCGTGCCGCGCGCCAGATGGTCGGTCCGCCGCTCGCTCAGGATCAGATAATTGTGGTCGAAATAGCCGGTCACCGTGGTGCGTGGCAGAAGCTGCACGTCCGAATAGGAGGCGAGCTCGGCGCGGATCTTCTCAACCCATTCGGTAGCCTTCATGCCGTCGATCTGCGTGTGCTGGCCCAGAAGATCGCCGCCGAATTCGCCCTGCTCGTCGGCAAGGATCACCCGCGCGCCCGCCTTCGCCGCCTCAAGCGCCGCCATCAGTCCTGCCGGCCCCGCCCCCGCTATCAGCACATCGCAATGGGCGTGCATCTTGTCGTAAATGTCCGGGTCGGCCTCGGTGGGGGCAACGCCGTAGCCAGCCGCCTTGCGGATCATCGGCTCGTAGAAGCGCATCCAGAAGCTTCGAGGATGCATGAAGGTCTTGTAGTAGAAGCCCGCCACGAAGAGCTTGGAGAACAGCCCGTTCACCGCGCCGATATCGAACTCGACGCTCGGCCAGGCGTTCTGGCTGGAGGCGATCAGCCCGTCATAAAGCTCGATCTGGGTGGCGCGGATATTGGGTTCGGAAAAAGCCCCCGTCTCAAGCTGCACCAGCGCATTGGGCTCTTCGGACCCTGCGGAATAGATGCCGCGCGGGCGGTGATACTTGAAGCCGCGCGCAACCAGATGCACACCATTGGCGATGAGCGCGGAGGCCAGCGTGTCGCCCGCATAGCCCTGATAGCGCTTGCCGTTGAAGGTGAAGCTCATGGGGTGCGAACGGTCGATCCGCCCGCCTTCCGTCTTGCGGAACCGCGCCATCACTTGCCCTCCTGAACGGGCGTGCTATCGCAGTGATAGACCCGCTTGATCTGATAGGTGAGCGTGTCCCGCTCCACATTGAACCAGCGTCGGCATCCGTGGGCGTGGTTCCAGCGCTCCTTGTGCGCGCCCTTGGTGTTGGTGCGCATGAACAGGAACTCCGCCCATTCCGCATCGCTCAATTGCGACGGATCTTGCGGGCGCGCGATATGCGCCTCCCCGCCATAGGAAAACTCGATTTCATCGCGCGGCCCGCACCAGGGGCATTGGATCAGCAGCATGTCACGTCCCCTCAGTGCGCCACGGCGGCAGCGCCGTGTTCGTCGATCAGATAGCCGGTGGTGAAGCGGTCGAGCGCAAAGGGCGCGTTGATCTCATGCGGCTCATCGCGCGCGATCGTGTGGGCGAAGACCCAGCCCGATCCCGTTGTCGCCTTGAAGCCGCCGGTCCCCCAGCCGCAATTGATGTAGAGATTGTCGACCGGCGTCTTTGAGATGATCGGGCTTGCATCCGGACACACATCCACGATGCCGCCCCATTGGCGCATCATGCGAAGCCTTGAGAAGATCGGGAACAGCTCCAGAAGCGCGCCCATCTGGTGCTCGATCATGTGGAAGGAGCCACGCTGGCCGTAACCGGTATAGGCATCGATCCCCGCCCCGATAACCAGTTCGCCCTTGTCGGACTGGCTCACATAGACATGCACCGCATTCGACATGACCACGCAGTCGATGACCGGCTTGACCGGTTCGGAGACCAGCGCCTGAAGCGGATGGCTTTCAAGCGGCAGGCGAAATCCCGCCATCTCCGCCATCACGGACGAATTGCCCGCCGTGACGATGCCGACCTTCTTCGCCCCGATGAAACCCTTGGAGGTCTCCACACCGGTAACCTTGCCGCCCGCGCGGCGGATGCCGGTCACCTCGCAATTCTGGATGATGTCGACGCCGCGCGCGCTCGCCGCCCGCGCCAGCCCCCAGGCCACCGCATCATGGCGCGCGGTACCGCCGCGCCGCTGCAGGGTTCCGCCCATAATCGGGTAGCGCACATCCTGCGAGATGTTGATGACGGGGCAGAATTCCTTCACCTCGTTCGCATCCAGCCACTCGCTGTCGATGCCGTTCAGCCGCAGCGCATGGGTGCGCCGCTGCGCCTCGCGCACATCCGACAGATTGTGCGCGAGGTTCAGGACACCGCGCTGCGAGAGCATGATGTTGTAATTGATGTCCTGGCTGAGCCCCTCATAGAGCTGCAGCGATTTCTCATAGAGCGCCGCACTCTCGTCCCACAGATAGTTGGAGCGGATGATGGTGGTGTTGCGGCCCGTATTGCCGCCGCCGAGCCAGCCCTTCTCGATCACCGCGACATTGGTGATGCCGTGTTCCCTGGCAAGGTAATAGGCGGTCGCAAGGCCGTGCCCGCCCGCCCCGATGATCACCACATCATATTCGGACTTCGGCGCGGCGTCGCGCCAGGCCCGCTCCCATCCCTGATGATGGGACAAGGCATTCTTCGCCAGCGCGAACAACGAATAGGACGCCATAGCGCAAACTCCCCTCGGCACATTCGACTAGAATGGAACCGAAGGCCAAGCTTACGCTAGAACAGGTAAGCCGCAGAATTTGAATATATCCGACATCGAGGACCTGTCGCGTATCGACATGGCTGCGGCGCGCAGCACACGTTGAAGGCAATGTTCCTCAACCGTGGAACCTAGGGTCGTACTGCGTTTTCCGGCTGGTTCCGCCGCTGATGGGCAGGATCATGTCCGCCTCGACCGTCTCGGCCTGTTTGCGCACTTTCGACGGATTGATCCCGAAGACATCGCGGAAGTGGCGGGAGAAATGCGCGCAATCGGCAAAGCCCGCCTCCAGGGCCACGTCGGTCACCGAGCGCGGCGAGGTTTTCAGCATCCATAGCCCATAGCGCAGCCGCAAAAGCCGGTAGAAACGGTTCGGGCTCATGCCAGTGGCGGACTGGAAAACCCGCTCGAACTGCCGTGTGCTGATCTTGAGACGCGCCGCGATCTCCTCCATGGCGAGCGGATTGCCGAGGTTCTGCTCCATCATCAGCATGGCGCGCCGTACGCGACCATCCAGCACCGGCCCGCCCACGGGCGGCGGCGGCTGGGACTGGTTGGCGGCCCTGCCAGGGTCGACCTGAAGAATGTGCATCGCCTTTTGGGCCGCCTGGGCCCCCAGGTGCCGCTCGATCAGATGGGCCGCCAGATCGACCACCCCCGCCCCGCCCGAACAGGTGATGCGGTCGCGATCCTCCACGAAAAGCTGCTCGGCCACCGGCACGAGATGCGGGAACTCCTCGATGAAATCGCGGAAATGATACCAGCTCACGCAGCAGGCCCGATCCTGCATGAGGCCGGAACGCGCAAGCACGAAACTCCCCGTGCACACCCCCACCAGCGCGATACCCGCTTTCGCCGCCCGCGCCAGACAGAGGCCGCACCTTGCGCATCGAGCTGCGGTCCGCGATGGAGAAGCCCCCCCACCACGACCAGATAGTCGAGCCCGGAGAGATCGAAATCATAAGGGGTATCTGGCGCAACGGTGATACCGCAGCTTGATTTGCGCGGCTCATCCGCATTGCCCAGCACATGCCAATGGCAGCGGATCGGACGGCTGCCGTCGCCCTCGTCAGCCGCCAGCCGCAACGCGTCGATGAAACTCGAAAGCGCCGTCAGCGTGAAATTGTTGGTCAGCAGGAAGCCGACGGAAAGCGCCGGTCGGCCAGAACTTGCCTGCCCGCCGCCTGCCCGCCCATCACCTGTCAGCCCGCCGCCTGCCGACCTGTTGCCCGTCCTGTCAGTTCCCATCTGCCGATCTCTTGCCGAGGTCACCACGCCTCCCGCTCCTCGCCAAGATCTTCCTCCACCGAGGCGAGCATCGCCAGGGCAGTCATCGCCTCTTCGTCCGCCAGCGCGACCGGCGCGTGCGCGGCGGCTTGCGTTCCCGCAAATGCGCTCATCCGGTAGCGGTTGGCGATCTGGTCGGAGCGCGGCGGCACACCGTAGTGATCGCGGTAACAGCGGCTGAAATGGGCAGCCGAGACAAAGCCGCAGCACACCGCCACCTGCTGCACCGTCTTCGACGTCTGGTGCAGAAGCTGGCGCGCGCGAATAAGCCGGAGCCCCAGATAATACTTGCCCGGCGAGCAGTTCATGTAGGTGCGGAACAGTCGCTCCACATTGCGCCGCGACTGGCCGAGCCGACGGGAAAGCGTCAGCAGGTCCAGCGGTTGTTCGATGGTCGCCAGCATGAGGCGGATGGCGGCCTGAAGCTCCTGCCGCTCCACGCCCAGCGGCTGCTGGATGATCGCATTCTGTTGCATCGCCGCCGGGCGGATCTTGTCATGCAGCATCTGCTCGGAAATACGCGCCGCAAGATCCTCGCCGTGGCGCGCCGCAATCCGGTGCAGCATCATGTCGGCCGCCGCCGTCCCGCCCGCGCAGGTGAAGCGGTTGCGATCGACCGCGAAGATTTCCCCCGTGGCGACCAGATTTGGGAAGTTCTCGGTGAAGCTTGCAAGACTGTCCCAATGCACCGTGCAGCGATAGCCATCGAGAAGCCCGGCGCGGGCCAGAATGTGGCTCGCGGTGCAGACCGCGCCCAGCGCCGTGCCCTTGGAGGCCACGCGCCTCAGCCAGGCCAGGACCTGCCGGTCGTCATACCAGTGCCCCTCGACACCGGCGCACACGACAAGCGCGGGCAGCGCAGGCGCATCGCTGATGGAATGGGACACACCGACGGGAATGCCGCTGCTCGCCTGCGCGCTCCCCCCATCGCGCGAGAGCAGCACCCAGTCATAAAGCGGCTTGCCGCTCAAATGATTGGCAAGACGCAACGGCTCGATCGCGGAGGCGAACGCGATCATCGAGAAATTCGGGATGAGCAGGAAACCGATGGTTTCCGCCGTGTCCGGGTTCTCCGAATGGTCCATATGTGTGAAACGGTGCGCGACCTGTCGACATCATGCCCGCCTGACCGCAATTGCAGGCGCACCAATGTGAATCCGACCGGCCGCCCCTCCGCGCCTCCGATCAAAGCGCCCGGCCAATCCCCGGCTCCCTAAAGCCGGGTGGGCCGAAAAGGCCCCGATCATGCCCTGCGCTTGCCTCAACCGCCTTTCCGAAAACGCCGGAAAGCCCTCAGAACCCTGCGTATCGCCGCCTCCCCCGACCGTCGGGGTTCCCGACCGGTCAGGCCCTCTTGTCCCGAGGCTCTCAATTCCTCGACGTTATTGAGATCGCGAACGCCACGCTTTCAGTATCGGCTTGTCCGAATACGAATGTAAAGCCGCACTTATGCTCTCTTTTGAGCAACAAAAGCTGAAATTTGAAGCATCCCGCCGCTTCGAACTTCCCTAAAGGCGTGCTAGGAAGACCTCCGCCTCCCCCACTCCAACAGACGGAGCCGGAGGTCACGTCCCGCACCGGGCGACGGGAGCCTTTCTTCTTCCGCCGCCGCCGCATCTCTCACCTTCCGCGAAAGCGTCGGGCAGGAAAAGCCGGGTCGCCGTCAAGCCGCAAACTGGCATTTGTCAGGGCAAAAGCTTGAGCTTCAACGGCCCCCCCCTATTTCCTGCGAGGACAACAAGCCGTCACCCAAGTCGGCAGACTGAAAGAGAACCCGGAGTTACCCATGACGACCTACCCCAGCGTTCAGCTCTTTATCGATGGCGAATGGTGCGATGCCGCCGACGGCCGCACACTCGAAATCATCGACCCGGCCACGGGCCAGGAGATCGGTCGCCTCGCCCATGCCGGCAAGGCCGATCTCGACCGCGCCCTTGAATCGGTGGAACGCGGCTTCAAGGTCTGGAGCGAAACCTCGGTCTTTGCCCGCTACAAGCTGATGCGCAAGGCGGCCAATCTCCTGCGTGAACGCGCGAGCGACATCGCGTGGATCATGACGAAGGAAAACGGCAAGCCGCTGGGCCAGTCCAAGGCAGAGGTCCTCGGCGGTGCGGACACCATCGACTGGCTTGCCGAAGAAGGCCGCCGCAGCTACGGCCAGATCATCCCCTCGCGCTTTCCCGGCGCCATCCAGATGACCATGAAGATGCCGGTCGGCCCCGTTGCCGCCTTCACCCCCTGGAACTTCCCGATCAACCAGATCGTGCGCAAGCTCTCCGCCGCGCTTGCCACCGGCTGCTCGATCATCGTCAAGGCTCCGGAAGAAACGCCGGCCTCACCGGCTGAGCTGATCCGCTGCTTCGTCGATGCGGGCATCCCCGCCGGCGTCATCAACCTGGTCTATGGCGTTCCCTCCGAGATCTCCGAATACCTGATCCCGCATCCGACCATCGCCAAGATCTCCTTTACCGGCTCCACCCCGGTCGGCAAGCAGCTTGCGGCGCTTGCGGGCCTGCACATGAAGCGCGCCACCATGGAGCTCGGCGGCCACGCCCCGGTCATCGTCTTCGATGACGCGGACGTGGAAAAGGCGATCAAGCTGATGTCGGTCCACAAGTACCGCAACGCCGGTCAGGTCTGCGTCTCGCCCACCCGCTTCCTCATCCAGGAAGGCGTCGCCGACCGCTTCACCGAAGGCTTCATCGAAGCCTCCAAGGCAACCAAGGTCGGCAACGGCCTTGAGGACGGTGTGGAGATGGGCCCGCTCGCCAACGAGCGACGTATCCCGGCACTGGAAGGCTTGATCAGCGACGCAGTCGATGCGGGCGCAACACTCCAGACCGGCGGCAAGCGCATCGGTAATCAGGGCTATTTCTTCGAGCCCACCGTGCTCACCGACGTGCCGACGACCGCGCGCATCATGAACGAGGAGCCCTTTGGGCCGGTCGCGGTGATCAACCGCTTTGCCGACGATGAGGAAGCCTTCACGGAAGCCAACCGTCTGCCTTTCGGTCTGGCGGCCTACTCCTTCACCAGCTCCTCCGAGCGCGCCCACGCGCTTGCCACGCGGGTGAATGCCGGCATGATGACCATCAACCATCTGGGCCTGGCGGTTCCGGAAGTGCCCTTTGGCGGCATCAAGGATTCCGGCTACGGCACCGAAGGTGGCTCGGAAGCCCTGGAAGCCTATCTGGAGACCCGCTTCGTCACGCAGATGCAATAGGCATCCGGCATCGCAAAGACACGAAAGCCCCCGGCGGGAGACAGCCTCCCGCCGGGTCTGCTGGCCGATTTGACCAGGCCAGCCAGGGCCACCGGCGCAGGAAGCCAGTCGGCCGAAAGGTTTCATTCACCCTGTTTTTCATAAAACCCTGTCCGGCTGGCCTCGGCGCCCCGGATGGTCATCACTCTGTAAAATATCCCGTGCGAATAGTGCTGATCATCTTACCTGCGGTGACTGCCTCTACGGCACTGCCATCACGGACCCGACCTTGAAGCACCACACACCAGATCACCCCCCATCTGCGCCGGAGACGGCGTCGCCTACCATGTCTCGACGCGCAATCGACTATCTGTTGCTGCGCTGGCGTTCGGAGCGCCCCGCCAATGGCGCTCTGCCGCCCTACGAGAATGTCGCACTGGGAAATCTGGGTCATTTCGCCGACAGCATGGCGCTGGTCGTCCAAACCTCGCAAGAGGATTACAATCTGGCTCGCGTCGGCTCCGCGTTCGGCGAATGGGGCGAGATCCCGCGCGATGGCGTTCTCTTTTCCGGCCTGCGCCCGGATCGCGCCCACAGCATGCGCGACGCGATCCACTACTGTCTGCAATCGAAGGAGCCCGCTCGGGTGACCACCCATCAGGTCGCGCAGGGTCAATTCGAGACCTACGATCTTTGGGCGCTGCCGCTGTCGAGCTTGTGGGGCCCGGAGGTGTTCGTCCTCGTCCTCGACCGGCGCGAGACCCGGCACGATGTGGTCGACACCATGTTTGGCGCCAGCGATGAAGGCATGATCGCGCTGACCGCCATCATGGACGCCAATCGCGAGGTCGTTGATTTCCAGTTCGTCGCCTTCAACGAGGGCGCATCGAGGCTCCTGAACCTGCCAGCCGAACGGCTGCAATGGAGCCGGCTGTCCGAACTCGGCCTTGAGTTGGAGGAATCGGAGGTCATCGAAAACCTCGCCCGTGCAACGAAACAGGGCGAGCGGATCAGCTTCGAGGTGAGTTATCCCGGCAGCGACGAGCTGCGCCATTTCAAGGTCAGTGTCTCTCCGGCGGGCGAACTCCTCACCGTCACCCTGACCGACATTGCCGACATCAAGAACCGTGAACGGTCCTTCCGCATCCTGTTCGAAGGCAATCCGTTGCCCATGTGGCTGGTGGACAGTGAAAGCCTGAAGATCCTGCAGGTGAACGAGGCGGCGATCCGCCACTATGGCTATTCGGCCGAGCAGTTCCTGAGCATGACGACGTTGGAGATCGTGCCCCGGAACCGGCGCGACGAATTCGAGGCGTTCCTGAACGACCTGGACGCGCCCTATCAGGGACGGGACGTGTGGGCCCATGTGCGCAGCGACGGAACCATCATGGAGGTCTATCCCTATGTTCGGCGTATGGACCTCGCCGGGAGCAAGACCTTCGTCATTTCCGTCGTCGACGTGACCGAACGGCGCAAGGCGGAGGCCCGTATCGAGCACATGGCCCACCATGATGCGCTGACCGGCCTGCCCAACCGGGTTCTGTTTCGCACACGCCTGAACGAGGCCCTGAAGCGAGCGCAGATGTCTCAGGGCATGGTGGTCGTTTTCTGCCTCGACCTTGACCACTTCAAGGGCGTCAATGACACGCTCGGCCACCCGATCGGCGACAAGCTGCTTCAGGCGGTCGCCACGCGGTTCACTTCAACGTTGCGGCGCAGCGACTTCGTCGCGCGGCTGGGCGGCGACGAATTCGCGATCATCCTGAACGATATCGAGCAGATCGCCGAAGCCAGCCGGCTTGCCAGCCGTCTCATCGAGGTGATCAGCCTCCCCTTCGAGATCGACGGCCATCAGGTGGTGGTGGGGACGAGCATCGGCATCGCGGTTGCCCCGCACGACGGACAGGAGCCGGATCTTCTGCTGAAGAATGCCGACATGGCGCTCTATCGATCCAAGAACGACGGACGAAGCACCTTCCGCTATTTCGAAACCGAGATGGACACCCGGCTTCAGGCGCGCCGCGCCATGGAGCTCGACCTGCGCCGGGCGTTGAATGCCAGGGAATTCACCCTCTACTATCAGCCGCTTGTGTCCCTCAGAACGGGCCGCGTCTGCGCCTTTGAGGCCCTGTTGCGGTGGAACCATCCCGACCGCGGGCTCGTGCCGCCGCAGGAATTCATCCCGCTTGCGGAGGAAATCGGCCTGATCATGGATATCGGCGCCTGGGTTCTGGAACAGGCCTGCCGGGAGGCCACTCACTGGCCGAACGATATCCGGATCGCGATCAACCTGTCTCCTGTGCAGTTTCGCGGCAACCGGATCGTGCAAGCCGTCTCCCATGCGCTAGAAATGTCGGGCATCGAGCCTGGACGCGTCGAGCTGGAGATCACCGAATCCGTGCTCCTGCACGACAGCGAGGCCAATGTTCGCTCCTTGCGCGCGCTGAAGGATCTCGGCATCCACATCGCGATGGACGATTTCGGAACGGGGTATTCCTCGCTCAGCTACCTGCAGAAATTCCCCTTCGACAAGATCAAGATCGACCAGTATTTCGTGCGCACCCTGTCCGATCGCCCGGAAGCCTCGGCCATTGTGCGCGCGGTCACCGGCCTTGGCCGCAGCCTACAGATCGCCACAACCGCCGAAGGGGTGGAGACCGAGGAACAATTGCTGCATCTGCAAAAGGAGGGCTGCACACAGGTGCAGGGTTATCTGTTCAGCCGCCCCCTGCCCGCAGACCAGTTGGCCGGGCTGCTCGGTCGCTCCTTTTCGCTCTCCGAGGAGGCCGCCCCGCAAAAGCGGGTTCGCAAGGTCGCGGGCTAGGCCAGACCCGAGATCGGACAGACACGCGGGATATCGTCGCGCAAGGCGGCACAAGTCGCCCCCGCCACCCGTCGACCTGCCGCATCCCCATGTCCAGGCCGCGATTGGGGACCCCAGTACCGAACGCCCCCGATCCTGCCCGGCGAGGTTGAGGCAGAGCCCCGTGGACCCGGGCCGGGGATGCTGGCTCTTCGGCCTTCACACGCCGCTGATCAAGACCCCGGCTTCAATGCCGTGTTTCCTCAAATCCTTGCGACTTATATGAATATCGGAATATCTCGTTACGATCTTTAGCAACAGTTTTTGAGGTCTCACGGCTTTATACGAGGTTGCAAAAGCATCTCCCGTCGTGGTTGCATAGCGCCGCGGAGGATCTTGCCAGGGGGGGAGACAAAAAGGCCGCTAGTCACGACACAACATTGCGCACACAATCAAAAGGGTCGGCGCAATGCGTGGCCGCAACCACCCTGGACGGAAACGGTGGCTCGCCTGCATGACATCGAAGATGGCTGCAAGGCTCCCAAGCACAGCCACCCCCCTGACGCCGAGCCGATCTCAACGTGCCCGAAGGTCTCTTATATGTCCCTATCTTTTGAAGAAGCCCAGACTGTTGGCGAGCCTGTAGGCGAATCGCTTGCCGAAACGTCAGCACCGCGCGCGACAGCAACAATGCCTGAGCTTCCTTCCTACATGGAGGAAATCTACGACTGGGCTTACGTCAATCCGCGGCTCGTCGCCCTCCTCGATCGCCAGATCGTCGTCCAGACGATTCTCTGGGGCAATGCCAACAAGCTGGTGAAGGCCGCCGTGGATGAGTTCAAGCCCGGCGACCACATGCTTCAGACCGCCAATGTCTACGGTTACCTGCCTAAGACGCTTGCCGAGCGGGTGGGTCCGACTGGCAGCTACGAATTGCGCGATGTGACGCCGATCCAGGTGAAGCGTTGCCGCAAGAAGCTGGAAGGCATGGATCACGCAACCGTGGTTCACGCCAATGCCATCGAGCCCTATGGCCGCACCTTTGACGGCGTGTGCTGCTTCTTCCTGCTGCATGAAGTGCCGGACGACTACAAGTACCGTATCGTCAACAATGTGCTGGAGGCCGTGCGCCCCGGCGGCAAGGCGGTCTTTGTCGATTATCACCAGTGGAACCGCTTCCACCCGATGGGCCCGATCATGTGGGCGGTCTTCCGCTTCCTTGAGCCCTTCGCCGCCTCGCTCTGCGCCTCCGAAATCCAGAACTACAGTGAGCTTTCCAGCAAGTTCACCTGGACCAAGAAGACCTTCTTCGGCGGGCTGTATCAGAAAGTCGTGGCGACCCGCGTCGCGGAATAGGCGCAGGTCCGCCCCTTCGCAACTTTCCGGTTCTCCGTAGGCGCACCTCGCGCAAGACGGAGGACCGGAAGATCCGCCGCTCCCGTCCCCAAACGGACAAAGCAGGACTGCGTGGCCCTGCCTTTTCCTTGCTGGCGCGCCCGCGTTTTCCCAGGCCTACCTTCCCTCTTGCGCAACATGCCGGATCTAGCGGCGTTTTTTTGCGCGCAGGTCCATCAGCGGGCGCACCCGCCAGCCACGCCCGGCCAGCATGGGGTCCTGGGCGGAGGTAATCTCGATCACCGGCGTTACCTCGAAGACCGCTTCCACACGCTGCGCCAGCATGTGGGAAAGCCCCGCAAGTCCTGTGCCGGTGGGCGCCACACGGATGCGCAGGCGATCGCGCGGCCCGGTCTTGCCCCTGCCCTTGCCGCCGCCAACGCCGCCGACCATGTCCTCATATTCGACAATGGCCTGAAAATCGGCCACCTCGTCCGTCCCCAGAAGCAGCTCGGCCAGTGCCTGCGGATCGATGAGGCGCCCGCTGACCTTGACGAACCCGTCATGATGGCTCGGCGCGCCAATGATGCGTTCCGTCAGAGCCCCGCAATGCGGACAGCGCTCGCGGGTCAGCCGGCCCATGTCGCCGGACGCATAGCGCAGCATCACGGTGCCGCGCCGGTCGAGATGGGTCAGAAGCAGCAATCCCTCCTCACCATCCTCCAGAGGCCTGTGCGTATCGGGATCGACCACCTCAAAGCAGAACTGGTCCGGCGCCGGATTGTGGAAGCCCGCGCCCTTGACGCATTCCACCATGCTGCCCTGCATTTCGCTCGCGCCATAGGAAACGCTGACCTGCGGATCCTCCGCCCCCAGCCGTCGCAGCCCCGCGGTGAGATCCGCCCGCATTCCCTCATTGAACGCATCCAGGGACGCGAAGACCAGCCGCACCCAGGGCAGCTTGACGCATTTCTCATCCGCCCGCGCCACCAACTCGCGAATGTAGGACGGCACCCCCCAGAGGATCGTGGGCCGGGTGCGCTGGGCGATGTCCAGCACCTTGTCGAGCCCGTTGCCGATGTCGGGCTGGCGCGCATTGGGCGCGCCGGGCATGGCGGCGGTAACGGGCAGGTTGAAGGCGGCGGCTGCGTTCATGGTGCGCGCGAAGGCCCCGTGCGGGTGACGGGTCAGCGGAAACAGGTTCAGGATGCGGTCGTCCTCGCGCGCGCCGCGCAAGCGCAGCATGTTGCGATTGAGCGCAAGGATGTTCATGAAATCATAGCTGGTGGAGGCGAAGGGCACCGGCGCGCCATTCGAACCGTTCGTATACATCACATCCCAGACGCTGCTTTCATCCGACGTCGGCCCATCGGGCCAGGTCAGGATGAAGGCGTGAGGATTTGCCAGGAAATCCCTGCGCGTGGTCACCGGCAGGCGGGCGAGATCGGCCACGCCCTTGATATCGCGGCGGCGCAGCTTGGCGCGGGCCAGCAGATCCTTGTAAAAGGGGTGATAGGCGAAAATCCGGTCGAGCGTGGCGGCAAAGCGCGTGTCACGCTCGCGGGTCAGAGCATCCCAGTCGTCGAGGAACAGCGTATCAACCATCGGATTCGCCTTCGATGTCGTGGTCAGTTTTCGCGATCAAGCCGGCCAGGTGCCGGATACCTCCTGCGGGCGCCAGATCGAAGCATTGTCCCCTTCGATCCGGGCCATCTTGATATGATACTCGTAGATCTCGGGCCTGTAGAGGGCCTGAAGAAACTCGACCGGAACGCCTGCATCGTCCCGCACCAGACGCTTCACCCAAACGAGCGCGGCCCCCGGCTCGGTATCGAGCAGCCGCGCCACGATCGGATCGGCGAGCTTTGCCGAAATCGACTGCTCGGCCCCCGCCACCTTCACGCCGCCCTTTTCCAGCAACGTCAGAAGCGGCTGTTCCGCCAGATCCGCCTCATTGAAGAGACGCCCCACCGCAGGCGGCAAATAGGTGGTGAGGTGGGAAAACGGCACATCTTCATGCGACCGGATTCGCACCGCGCGCTGCACATCATCGCCCGGCGCGCACGCCAAGGCGAGTGCGACTTCCGGCGAGGCCGGGACATGCGCGAATTCGACCAGCCGCACGGTGGTCTGAAGCCCCATCGCGACGAGGTTTTCAAAGATGCCGCGCAGGTTCGCCTTGATCGGGGCGGGCGGCACCACCGGCAATGCGAAGGTGCCCCGCCCGCGCGCTCTTGAGACGAACTTCTCGCTCTGCAACCGGTCCAGCGCACGACGCACGGTGATGCGCGAGACGCCGAACAGCGCAGACAGTTCCATTTCCGATGGCATCACCTCACCCGGCGGATAATGCCGTTCCAGGATCTGCTGGCGCAAAACGATATAGACATGGTGATGAAGGGGAATGCCGAGTTCGTTCTCGCTGGCTGACCGTATGGACAAAACCGCTATCTCCCCCAGCAGGTTGTCATAACCTTATATCCTGCGCACCTGCGCGCAGAAAACTTGGGGCTGCCCCTTAGGCGAGGGCTCTCAACCGGATGTCATAAAAGAAAATCCGGGCAATCGCGCGCGTTGGCAGCGGCCTTTGCGGCCATCCCGAACACCTCCGTCTCGTTCAGCCGAACCGCTTTCGCACCACGCAACTTCGTTTCATCGAAAGGATGGGGCTCATCGGCAAGTTCCAGCACCGCGCAGGCGCAATAGAGTTCGATCGCGAGGATCTCCTGCAAGAGTGACAGAGCCCGCGCACATTTGCCGTTGTCTCCACCCCATGGCTCCACAGGTCCTCAACCCCAAGCGACGTTGCGCCGCCACTGACGAAGGCACGTGTGCCGCAGGCAACACGCATCCGCTCAAGTTTGGCCTGGGCAAGCTTCGGCCATTGCACAAGTCCGATGGGATCGGATGCTGTGGCAGCATCCTTCGTCCGCGCAATGCTCTGACCGCTGAGAACGAATTTTGCCCTTTGAACGGAAGCCCAGCCATTCAGCAGCACTGCCTCCGCAAGCCCGCTCGCGGCAATCGTCAGGCAGGGATCGAGAAAGGAGCCATTTTCCACCGGGGCATCACTGAGCTGCGCATCGAACATCGGATTACCCGAGGCATGGCTTAACGCGTCGTCGAGCACTCCGCAGTATTGCCTCACCGCCCCGCACAGGGCGTTCACGACCTGTGGCACCGCCCGAATCGAGACCGCGGGCTGAACCGCGCCACGCCGCGCGTGGCTGCTGCTGTAAAGATAGGCGAGGCTTCGATCATACCAATCATCGGCGCCATGCTGGAAATACCGTTCGACCCCATCATCGTGGCCCGCCACCTCAAGCGACGCACGCGCCGCACATAGCAGCCGGGTCCACATCTGCTGAAGATCGAAGACCAGAGCGGCGGCGAGCCCCACATGGACGAAAGCCCCGTTGACAAGCGCCATCCCCTCGCCCGGCAGAAGCGTGTAGGGATCGTGCGACTGAATCCAGCCCAGCAACGCGCGCGCCCAGTGCGCCGCCGGAATGACATCCCCGGCGGAATAGGAAGCGTGGATTGGCACCTCGGGCCGAAAATCATCGGCCACCGCTGCGGCGGCCATCCGCCTGAACAAGCCGCCGGAAACCAGTGCCCCCGGCCGTGCAGTGGCATAGACTTTGGCAAGCGTGATGCAACGGGCTGCCCGCTCATCGTGAAACGGCGGTCCACCGATGGCGTGGTTCTCGATGAGATCATACTGAAAGCTGACCTGTTCCCCGGCAGCGACCTCATGATCGTCGCGATGCCCGGGAAGCGTATTCACCCCATAGACGCGACGGTGTGCGCCCGCGCAATATCTGCGGAACTCCCTGTAATTGGCATCCACCTTCTCCCCGCCTGCGAGCACTGACGTCGCAAGACGCCCCGTCTTGATCGTGGTGAGGAAATCCTTCAGTTCGTTCATCAAGGCCGCCCTTTCACGGTCTTCCCCGCCACCAGACCCAACTTGCAGCCGCGATCAGCAAACACGCAAGCGCCGTATTCAGCGCGATATCTATCGGAACCACCCTTGCAAGGCTGGTCAGCCCGATTATCCCGCTGCCTTCGCGCGACACGCCATAGCTCCAGATGGAGATGATCAGATCCAGAAGCTGCACACCGCCCAGCGTGACCAGAATGAAGCTGAGGAATTTGCCCCGCAACCGGTTACGTGCTTCGGTGAGACTGCGCAACCTCTGGTGCAGGAGGCGGTTGCGCTTGGTCATGGCTTCCAGCATCCAGAACAGGCCGAATTGCTGCTCGATCCCAGCGAAAGCGCGCGCACTTTCGTTTTGCAGCCCATCCACGAACTCATGCAGATCGCTTTCCAACAATGCGATCTTGCTTTCCAGTCGGTCAAGGTGCCCCGTTTCCTCGCCGATTTTTACTTTCTTGTTGACGTTCAGAAGATTCCGAAACAGCCGGGTCTGCGAGACGCGGATCGCCTCAAACATGCCTGCAAAATACTGACCGTAGACTTGCGCCTTGATGTATTTTTCGAAGACACTCTCGTCGAAGACGTAGCTCGTGCCCGCGCAAGTCAGGAACTTCTCTCCCTCTGCCTGATCATACAGATCCGGCTGCCGGATCATCGGCGCGCAATGCGCACGCGCATCGGGCCGGAACAGTTCCAGCACCCTGTGCACCCAGAAGAGCGACGGCTTTTCTGAATTCCACTGCGGATAAGGGTGGTTACGCAGATCCTCAAATGCGAGGAACTCGTTCGGACTGCGCATAAAGCGGGCGCGCCGCCGGCCGCCACGTTCTTTCTCCACGGCCAACAATTCGCGAATGTAGCCTTCCACGTAGCGCTTCTGAAGCAACCCCGTAAGCTGCGCCGCATAATCCGTAAGCCGCCGTTCCAGCGTATCACCGGGGATCCTCGGCCCGTCCTCCGCCTGATCGGCCGCATCAACGGTTACGACGAAAACACCGACGGTATTGTCGAAAAGAAACAACGTCAGGCCGCACAACCCGTTGATAAAGGCGAAGTCCGGGCTCGTGCCGCGCAGTTCCGTCCACATCTCGGCCGTATCGCCCTGCCCGATTTCGAACTTCACCACAGGTGCGGAATTCCATGTATCACTGTCCTCATCCAGACTGCGATATCGGGTGTATGTCGTATCGGCGACCGGCACCCGGCTCTCACATCGAGCCACGTCGCGCTTGGCCGCGAACCTGGAAAGCGCGCATTTGCTGAGATCGACGAACTCAGCCGAATCCGCGAAGGCAAGATCAGAGTCCAGATTGAGCAATGTCCGGAATGGCGCAACAATAGTCAGATACATGCGCTCGCCAATCCCTTCTGCAACATGACATTCTCCTTCGATATGAAATCTTCTCGCGAAGGAGCCGATAGTAATCGCAATCCGGAAACGAACGCAGCCCCATTCGTCCTGTTTTTCGCCACCGCTTTGCGCCCGCCCGGCATGATCGTCCCATGGACGCTCTGTGATCAGGGAGCGCCATGGCCACGAGGAACCGGAACCTGCCAATTGCGACATCGATAGCCGGATGAGGACCATCCCGGATCTCACGAAGAGGACGTGTCGCAAAAAATCGGACTTTCCCTCGAACCGGCCACAACCCCCGGCGCAGCGGCCAGTCCCTTGTCCCGGCTTGCGTTTTCTCGATCCGCCCCCGCGCGACCAGTAAACGGGCGCGTTCAAATCATCAAACAGCGGATTGACCGGACACCCAAGCCTTGCCATGACTGCGCCCGGCTCTACATCGTTTGCGCGCCTGCTTATTCTCAGGCAGAGCAAAAGATCAAGGATCACGGATGACCGATAATCGGCCCACCCCCACCGATTGCCTCGTGGTGATCGATGTCCAGAATGACTTCACGCCCGGCGGCGCGCTCGCCGTTGCCGATGGGGATGCGGTCGTGCCGGTGATCGACGCGCTGCTCGACCGGTTCGACCATGTGGTCGCCACGCAGGATTGGCATCCCGCCAACCACTTTTCCTTCGCCTCCGCGCAGGAAAACGCGCAGCCCTTCGAGACCATTGCGGCCGAGTACGGTCCTCAGACGGTCTGGCCGGATCATTGCGTCCAGGGCACGAAGGGGGCCGAGTTCCACCCCGGATTTCGTGCGCAACGTGCCGAGCTGATCCTGCGCAAGGGCTACCGGATCGGGATCGATTCCTATTCCGCCTTTTATGAGAACGACCGCCAGACGCGCACCGGCCTTGCCGGCTACTTGCGTGAACGCGGCTTCAAGCGCCTGTTCTTCTGCGGGCTGGCCACGGATTTCTGCGTGCGCTGGTCCGTGGAGGATGCGCTGAAGGAAGGCTTCGACGCGTTCCTGATCGAAGATGCCTGCCGGGCGATCGATCTCGACGGATCGCTTGATGCGGCACTTGCCGCCATGGATGAGGCCGGTGCACAGCGCATCGCCGCATCCGATATTGCTGCGTGAGACCCATGGCAGACACTCTCTCCGATACCGATTTCGGCCACTCCCTGCTGGTGACCGACCTTTATCAGCTCAACATGCTGGAGGCCTATCGCGCCGCCGGGATGGAGGGCACGGCCGTGTTCGAGTTCTTCGCCCGCAACATGCCTGACAATCGCGGGTTCTACATGGCCGCCGGCCTTGAACAGCTCGTCGGTTTTCTGCAGGGCGCGCGCGTCGACCCGGCTGAGATCGAATGGCTGCGCCGCACCGACGATTTCTCCGAGCAGCTGGCCCGCTTCCTCACCGAGTTCCGCTTCACCGGCCATGTGGACGCCGTGCCGGAAGGCACCATCGTCTTCGCCGATGAGCCGATCGTGCGCATCACCGCGCCGGTGGCAGAGGCCCAGCTTGTCGAGACCCGGCTGATCAACTTCATGCAGTTCCAGACGCTGGTCGCCACCAAGGCCGCCCGCATGAAGCTGGCCGCTCCCGGCAAGGGCATCGTCGATTTCGGTCTGCGCCGGGCGCACTCCGGCGAAAGCGGTGTGCTGGCCGCTCGCGCCGCCTATCTGGCGGGCTTCGACGGCACCGCGAGCGTGCCCGCGGGCCGTCATTTCGATATTCCGCTCTATGGCACGATGGCCCACGCCTTCATCCAGACCTTCTCCGATGAGGTGGAAGCCTTCCGTGCCTTCGCCATGGCGCGTCCCGACCAGACGGTCTTCCTGCTCGACACCTATGACACCGAGCGCGCGGCCCGGCGTCTGGTCGAGCTTGCCCCCACGCTCCATGCGCAGGGCATCAAGCTGAAGGGCGTCCGCATCGACAGCGGCGATCTTGCGGAAATGGCGTACAAGGTCCGCGCCATTCTCGATGACGGCGGCCTTGGCCATTTGAACATCATCACCAGCGGCGGGCTCGACGAATATGAGCTTGAAAAGCTTACCGCCAAGCGCGCGCCCATCGATATCTATGGCGTGGGCACCGCTCTGGTGACCTCCGACGACCAGCCCTCGCTCGATTGCGGCTACAAGCTCAAGGCCTATGACGGGTCTGCGCGGCGCAAGCTTGCGGAAGGCAAGACCTACTGGCCCGGCGCCACGCAGGTCTATCGAAGCCTCGATGCCAACGGGCTGATCGCGGGCGACCATATCACCAGCGCCGATGAGAACGCGCCCGGCGAACCGCTTTTGAAGCCGGTCCTGCGCAATGGCGAGCTGGTGGAGCCGCTGCCGAGCCTCATGGAGATCCGCCACTATGCGGCCGCCCAGCTTGAACGCCTGCCGGAAGGCCTGAAGCGGCTCAAGGGGGCGGACAGCTATCCCGTCACCGTTTCGCCAAAGCTGCAAACACTGGCCGAAGACCTCAAGCGCAACGTGCTCGCCCAGCCCGTGCCAACCGCCTGACGCAGGGCGACCCCGCCAGCGATTTCAACTGAAAGAGACAGCATCCCGCACGCGCGGGGTGCTTTTGCGCGAACATGTCCCGGCTGCATACCGTAAGGTTTGCGAACGTGATAATGTGCAATCCGACTGATCGATCAAGACACCGCCGCATGGCGGAACAGGCCGGTTTTGGAGCCCTGGCGCTCCCTTTCCCAAGCACACCCGGTCGTATCGCAGGACGGAGTTCGCGCATATGAAACGCCCCACGAACCGTTGGGTCTGGCTCGTTGTCATCGTAATTGCCGCCGCCGGTTTCGCGCTCTGGCAAAGCCTGTCCACCGAAACGCTTCCTGAGGGAATTGCCAGCGGCAACGGCCGTATCGAGGCGACCGAAATCGACATCGCCGCCAAGGCCCCCGGTCGAATCGCGGAGATCCTGGTTTCCGAAGGCGAATTCGTGGATAGGGATCAGGTTCTGGTGCGCATGGACACCGCCCAGCTTGTCGCCCAGAAGCGTCAGGCGGAAGCGGAAAGGCAGCGCGCCCGCATCGGCATCGATACCGCAAAGAGCCGCGTGATCCAGCGCGAGGCGGAAAAGCGGTCTGCAGAGGCGGTCGTGGAGCAGCGCCGCGCCCAGCTCGTGCAGGCCGAACAGAAGCTTGCCCGCACCGAACATCTGGTGAAGACCGACGCCGTTTCCCGGCAGGTTCTGGACGACGATCAGGCAAGCGAGCGGCAGGCCCGCGCCGCCCTTGCCGCAGCCGAGGCCTCGCTCGCGGCATCCGATGCAGGCATCAATGCCGCGCGTGCACAGGTGGTGGACGCGGAAGCCGCGGTGGAAGCGGCAAGCGCCGCGCTTGAATATATCGAAAGCCAGATCGCCGACAGCACACTGCGCGCGCCCCGGGCAGGCCGTGTCCAGTACCTGATCGCCCAGCCGGGCGAAGTCGTCGCCGGCGGCGGCCGCATCCTCAATCTGGTGGATCTGACCGATGTCTACATGACCTTCTTCCTGCCCACCGCAGACGCGGGTCCCCTGACGATCGGCTCCGAGGTCCGGATCGTGCTCGACGCCGCCCCCGACTATGTCATTCCCGCCTCCATCAGCTATGTCGCCGACGTTGCCCAGTTCACGCCCAAGACGGTCGAAACCTCCGATGAGCGGCAGAAGCTGATGTTCCGGGTGAAGGCGCGGATCAACGAAGCCCTGCTCGAACGCTATATCCGCATGGTCAAGACGGGGCTTCCGGGGATGGCCTATGTGCAGGTGAGCCCGGATGCGGCCTGGCCCGAGCGACTTGGGCAGAACCTCGTCAAATGACCGAAACGGGCTCCGCATCCACCCTTCCAGACAAGATGGACAACGCCGTCCGCGTTGGCGGCGTCTCGCATGCCTATGGCAAGACGCTGGCCCTGAAGGACATCGATCTCGCCATTCCCAAAGGGGCCACGATCGGCCTGATCGGGCCGGACGGAGTGGGCAAGTCCACGCTCCTGTCGCTGATCGCAGGGGCCCGCGTCATTCAGGAAGGCACGGTGGAGGTGCTGGGCGGCGACATGAAAAGCGCGTCCCACCGCAACAGGGTCTGTCCGGACATCGCCTTCATGCCGCAGGGCCTTGGCCGCAATCTCTACGCAACGCTTTCCGTCTTCGAGAATGTGGATTTCTTCGGCCGTCTTTTCGGCCATGACCGGGCGGAACGCACGCGCCGCATTTCAGACCTGCTCGATGCCACCGGCCTCGCCCCCTTCGCCGATCGCCCGGCAGGCAAGCTCTCCGGCGGCATGAAACAGAAGCTCGGCCTGTGTTGCGCGCTGATCCACGATCCGGATCTCCTGATCCTGGACGAGCCGACCACCGGCGTCGATCCGCTTTCACGCCGCCAGTTCTGGGAACTGATCGAGGAAATCCGCAGGAACCGACCCGGCATGACGGTGATCGTCGCCACCGCCTACATGGAGGAAGCGGCGCGTTTCGAATGGCTGGTGGCGATGAATGCGGGGGCCATTCTGGCGACCGGCACGCCCGACGAACTTCTCGCCCAGACCGGAACGGCCAACCTCGACAGCGCCTTCATCGCCCTGCTGCCGGAAAGCGCCCGCGCCGAGCACCACGAGGTTGTCATTCCGCCGCGCGAGGGCAACGGCGAGATCGCCATCGCGGCCGACCATCTGACAAAACGCTTCGGCGACTTTACCGCCGTGGAGGATGTCAGCTTCCGCATCCGCAAGGGCGAGATCTTCGGCTTTCTGGGATCGAATGGCTGCGGCAAGACCACCACCATGAAGATGCTGACAGGTCTGCTGGAGGCGAGCGAAGGCACGGCGACGTTGTTCGGCAACGTGGTCGATCCGCGCGACATGGCTGTGCGCCACCGCGTTGGCTACATGTCGCAGGCCTTCTCGCTCTATGGCGAACTGACCGTGCGCCAGAACCTGGAACTTCATGCCCGGCTCTTCTCCATGGCGCGCGAAAAGATACCGGGCCGGGTGAACGAGATGCTCACGCGGTTCGATCTGGTGGAGACGGCGAACGCCTTGCCAGACGCCCTGCCACTGGGCCTGCGCCAGCGCCTGTCGCTGGCCGTGGCGATGATCCATTCCCCGGACATTCTGATCCTCGACGAGCCCACTTCGGGCGTCGACCCGATTGCCCGCGACGCCTTCTGGCAGGCGCTTGTGGAGCTTTCGCGCCGCGATCACGTAACGATCTTCATCTCCACCCATTTCATGAACGAGGCGGAACGCTGCGACCGCATCTCGCTCATGCATGCGGGCAAGGTTCTGGTGAGCGACACGCCGCAGGCCATCATCGACAGCGCAGGCGCCGCCGACCTGGAAGAAGCCTTCATCGGCTATCTCGACGCCTTCCTGGAAGAGCCCGCCACCGACCTGAGCGCGCTGGATACGGTTGCCACCAAGCCCCCCGAATGCGGGGTCCCGGAAACCAAAACCACCATGCCCTCACCGGCCGCAAGGCCGGACAACAGGCTGTTCTCGGCCCGCCGCATGCTCAGCTACAGCCGCCGTGAGGCGCTGGAACTCAGGCGAGACCCGATCCGCGCGACGCTTGCCATTCTCGGCTCCGTCATCTTGATGTTCGTTGTCGGCTACGGCATCAACATGGACGTCAACGACATAGCCTTCGCCGCGCTCGACCGGGACGACACCACGCTCAGCCGCGAGTTCCTGCTCGATGTCTCCGGCTCGCGCTATTTCGTAGAACACGCGCCCATCGCCGACTACGACGATCTGGACAAACGCATGCGCAGCGGCGAGCTGAGCCTCGCGCTGGAGATCCCGCCGGGCTTTGCCCGTGACGTCATGCGCGGACGGGACGTGCAGATCGGCGCCTGGCTCGACGGGGCGATGCCGATGCTGGCGGAGACCGCGCGCGGCTATGTGCAAGGCGTCTTCGCGACATGGCTCAAACGCAAGGCGCAGGAATTCTATGGCCCGCAGGCCGCGGCCTCAGACTTCACCATCGAGCTGCGCTACCGCTACAACCCCAATGTGGAAAGCCTGGTCGCGATGGTGCCCGCCGTCATCCCGATGCTGCTGATGCTCATTCCCGCAATCCTGACCGCGCTTTCGGTGGTGCGCGAAAAGGAACTGGGCTCCATCGTCAACCTCTATGTGACCCCGGTCAGCCGATTGGAATTCCTGCTCGGCAAGCAGCTTCCCTACATCCTGCTCGGCATGGGCAATTTCGTGCTCCTGCTCTTTGCCGCCATCGTGATCTTTCGCGTGCCCTTCACGGGCTCGTTCCTGGCCTTCCTTGTCGGCGGCATTCTCTATGTCATGAGCGCCACGGCCATGGGGCTCGTCATCTCTGCCTTTCTGAACAGCCAGATCGCGGCGCTTTTCGCCACCGTGCTTTTGACCCTCATCCCCGCCACGCAATATTCCGGCATCACCGATCCGGTCTCCTCGCTGCAAGGCATGGGTCGCTTCATCGGCGAGATCTATCCCACGACCTATTTCGTGATGATCGCGCGCGGCACCTTCTCCAAGGGGCTGTCCTTTGCGGATCTGGCGGGATCGTTCGGGCCGCTGATCCTTGCCGTTCCGGTGCTGGTCGGCGTCGGGACGCTCCTTCTCAAGAAGCAGGCGAGGTAAGTCATGGGTTTCAAGAACACCTGGAACCTCGGCGTGAAGGAGTTGCGCGGCCTGTTGCGCGATCCCGCCCTGCTGATCCTGATCGTCTACGCCTTCACGCTGTCGGTCTATACCCACTCCAAGGCCATGCCGGAAACGTTGGCCAAGGCGGCCGTCGCCATTGTCGACGAGGATCGCTCCCCCGTCTCCGCCCGCATGACTTCGGCCTTCTACCCCCCCTATTTCCTCAAGCCCCAACTGATCACCCAGTCGGAAATGGATGCCCGGATGGATGCCGGGCTCGACACCTTCGCCCTCGATATCCCACCCCATTTCCAGCGTGATCTTCTGGCCGGAAAGCAGCCCGCCCTCCAGCTCAATGTGGACGCGACCCGCATGTCGCAGGCCTTTACGGGCGCAGGCTACATCCAGTCCATCATCACCAGCGAGATCAACGAATTCCTCGCCCATCACCGTTCCGATGAAGACCTGCCGGTCTCGCTTGCCTTCCGCGCCCGTTTCAACCCCGAGCTCAGCCCCGGCTGGTTCGGCGCGGTCATGTCGATCATCGAGAGCGTGACCATGCTCGCCATCATCCTGACCGGCGCCGCCCTCATCCGCGAACGCGAGCACGGCACGGTGGAGCACCTGCTCGTCATGCCGGTCAAACCGGTGGAGATCATGCTCTCCAAGGTCTGGTCCATGGGTGTCGTGGTCCTGATCGCGACGGGCTTTTCGCTGACCGTGGTGGTCAACATGCTGCTTCAGGTCCCCACCGAAGGCTCCCTTGGGCTTTTCCTGCTGGGAACCGCGCTGGAGGTTTTCGCAACCACCGCGCTTGGCATCTTTCTCGCCACCATTGCGGGCTCCATGCCGCAATTCGGCATGCTCATGGTGCTGGTTCTGCTGCCGCTTCAGATCCTGTCAGGTGCCATGACCCCACGCGAGAGCATGCCGGAGGCGATCCAGTGGATCATGATGGCCGCACCCAATACCCATTTCGTGATCCTGGCGCAGTCGATCCTGTTCCGCGGCGCCGGATTGGCCGTCGTCTGGCCTCAGCTTGTGGCGCTGCTCGTGATCGGCGTGGTCTTCTTCGCGATCGCACTCAACCGCTTCCGGGCATTCCTCAGATAATTGCGGCATTCCTTCGATAATCAGCGCACAATACCTACATATGGAATGGCGGGTCCGGCCATTTGATCCACCGCACCCGCGAAGCAGTGCCCCGAGACGCGATCACGGAGGTAGCCAAGCGATGACCCGACGCTCTTTGCAGACAGAAGACGACAGGCCTGAACTGACCATCGCGCTGGACGCGGCCTGTTTCATTGCCATCAAGGCGCGCGAACTCGACGTAAAGGTGGAAAAGGACGATCCCGACGACGGCTCGAACCCCACCGACGATCATCAGATCGGTGTGCTCGACGAGGACGAGGATGACCCTGTCCTTGAAGAAATCTCCGCCTTCATCAATTCGCTGTCCGAGGATGCCCAGATCGATCTGGTCGCCCTCATGTGGCTTGGACGCGGCGACTACACGGCCCAGGATTGGGAAAGTGTGCGCCAGGAAGCATCCGACGCCCACAATGAGCACACGGCCGAATATCTGTGCGGCACAACGCTTCTGGCCGACTATCTGGGCGAAGGATTGGCGCTATTGAACTATTCCTGCGCCGACTTCGAGGAACAGCACCTGTAATCGGCAGGCAAGCGAAGGCAGGTTAGCGGTAATCCATCAGCGCCATGCGGCGCATGATGAGGCGGCGCAATGGGCGAATGAAAAACAGCCCCCGCAGGATGGCGAACCCGCCGCGCACGCGCGCGGGCCCACCGCCAAAAACGAGCCGCATCGCCATGTCGGCGAAAGGAATGGATGCCCGCTCCACCATGCGGCGGCGACTGGCCACATATTCCGCCAGTGGCTGGGGATGATCGACCGCGACCGCCCGTTCCAGCGCCAGCGTCAGCAATGCCGCATCTTCGATGCCGCAATTCAGCCCCTCGCCACTGACGGGACTGTTCACATGCGCCGCGTCGCCTGCCAGCACGATCCGGCCCTTGAACCAGTGGCTGGAAATCCGCCGTTCCAACCGGAACCTCCCGCTCCAAACGGTCGCTTCCGGCAATCTGCCGAACAAGGTCTTGCTCGCCTGTGCCGCCCAGGTGGTGAGTTTCGGCTCTGTCTCGGCAAAACTGGGAAAGACCAGCCGCCACAGTCCCTCGCCCAGCCGTACGGCCAGCGTCGGGCGTGGCGTCCCCGTGAAGCGGGGAAAGGCGAGCTCATCGCATCCAGGCACACGAACATCGATGATCTGCAATTTCATCGCCCGTATGCTGCCCACCAGTTTGCCGCCCAGATGGTCGCGAACGGTGCTTTCTGCCCCATCACACCCGGCCACGAATTTCGCGCGCACGCGCTCTTCATGTCCGAAACGGCGATAGACCACATCCACCCCGAAGGAATCCTGAACGAAGCCGGTGACGCGGGTGCCATATTGCACCTCCACTCCGACCGTATTGCGGATCTCCTCGTAAAGCAGCCGTACCGTTTCCGATTGCGGCAGAAACAGCATGTGCGGGCACGACGTCTCGCGCGAAAGCTCACAGATCGGGAAGGACAGGAGCGCGCGGTTGCGATCGGCGTCAAAAACGTTGGGGCGAGACAGGGAAATGCCCCTCTCTCGCGCACGCTCAAGAACGCCGAGCCTGTCCAGAACCTCCTGGGCGCCCGGCCACAGCAGGGCCTCGCCCGGATGTGTGCCCGGCCCGTCCTCGCACTCCAGCACGAGCACATCCAGTCCCGCACGCCCAAGCCCGAGCGCCAGCGACAGCCCGACGGGCCCGCCTCCCACGATCACCACATCGTGTATGTCCGACTGGCCTCCAAAGCCACTCACGCGCTTGCTCCGCCCATCATGCGCCTCCCCCGTTCATCGATTTGTGACGATATCCTCACCCGTGCAACGTTCCGGAACCAGGGCCGGACATTCCGGTTTCCCTTACGTTGCGGCTCGTTGCCTCAACCCTACACTCCCTGCAAACGGATAGGCATCGCTCCGGTTCCGATTTTTTGTTCGAAGCCGTCCGCGACATGACGTTATAGTGGTCCAACCATGAGCAATGCAGACACAGATTGCGCGCTGGAATGGCAGCGATTGCCGGCTCCCGCCAGCGAATTTCCCACGGTGAGCTGGAACCGGGAAACGCCGCCCTCGGGTGCGCGTGCCGTGCCGGAGGAAACGGCCGTTGCCATCACCTATAACGGCACCACCCATGCCGTCATGATGGCGACCCCGACCGATCTGGAAGACTATGCCATCGGCTTCAGTCTGACCGAGGGACAGATCCAGACCGCGGACCAGATCCGCTCCATTGGCATTGCCGCCTTCGAGGAAGGCGTCGACCTGCGCATCTGGCTCGACAGCAAGACCGCCGACACGTTCCGCGACCGCCGCCGCCGCATCGTCGGCCCCACCGGCTGCGGGCTTTGCGGGATCGAGAGCCTGATGGAGGCCGTGCCTGCGCCGAAACAGGTGGTCAGCGATGCCCGCTTCTGCGCAAGCACCATCCTGAAAGCGCAGGCGGACATGTTCGCCTCCCAGACGCTCCACGCCGTGACAAGCGCGGTGCATGCCGCGGCATGGTGGACGGAAGATAACGGGCTCGTCGCCGTGCGCGAGGATGTCGGACGCCACAACGCCCTCGACAAGCTCACCGGCGCCCTTGCACGCAATCACGGCCCGACAGGCCCCGGCCTGCTGCTGCTCACCAGCCGGATTTCCGTCGAGATGGTGCAGAAGGCCGCCGTACTGGGGGCCCCCGTCATCGCCGCCGTCTCCGCCCCCACCGCGCTCGCAATCCGCGTCGCCGATACGGCCGGCATCACGATTGTCGCAACGACCCGCAACGATGCATTCGACGTCTACACCCACCGCGAACGCATCGTGATGGAATGACCCTTGCGCCCGCGCGCAGTTGTCGCGACGGGCCCGGCACACAAGAACCAGCAAAACGGCGCGCCCATGTCTGACCATTCCCGCCCGAACGACCACTGCGAACCCGCCGATCTCTCCTGCCTGCTTGCAGCCATCGTCTTTGAGCCGGGAGAGGATGTGGACACGATCCTCAGCGAGATCGCGGCGGAACATACGGCCTTGCGGCTTTCCGGCGTCGTGCAGACCGGCGGCAACCGCGATGGCTGCAATGTGCGGGAAATGGCGCTGAAAAGCCTGCGTGACGGCTGGGAAATCCGCATTCTGGAAGATCGCGGCTCGCAATCGCAGGGCTGCCGGTTGAACCCCCATGCGATCACCGAGGTCGCCGGACGCATCGAGGGCGAACTGGAAGCGGGCGCCGATCTCCTGCTGATCAACCGCTTTGGACGCGCGGAATCGGAAGGCTACGGCCTGCGTCCGGTTTTCGAGCGCGCCGTGCTCGACGGGGTGCCGGTGCTGACGGCCGTGCGGTCCGACTATCTGGGCGCGTGGGAGGAATTCCACGGCGGGCTGGGCATCGCGCTGCCGCGCGAAAGGCAGGCCGTGCGCGATTGGACAATCCGTGCCTGCGCCTCTGGCAGCAAGGCCCCCGCCTGAGGCTCGGGGCCGAGGCAGGCGCGGAACCTCATGTGCCTGCGACCGTGTCCTGCGCGCCGGGCTCAAGCTGTGTCCAGACACCCTGCTGCCTGGGGAGATAAAGCGCGATTTGCAGGCCGCCTCCGCGCGCACCGCCGCGCGCCAGAATATGACCACGGACGGCCTCCACCAATGCCCGGCAGACGGCAAGGGCAAGCCCGTTGCCCGCCTGAAACCGCTTGGCCGCATAGTAGGGATCGAAAAGCCGGCCGACCTCCCCTCCCGGCAACTCCGGGCCGTCGTCGCACATCGTGATCACGACATAATCGGCGGGCGGCACCGGTCCGCCATCCACCACCGTGACAGCCTCGCTCGCGATGGTCATTGTCCCGCCCGCCGTCATGCGCGCCCTGGCCTCGCGGCACAGCCCCAGCAGAGCCTCTTCGATCTGATCGCGCCCGCCCGCAACCTGGCCCGCCGCCCGCCCACCGACGAGCGTCAACGCAACTTTCGGGCCCAGTGCCGCCTCAAGCGCCGGGCGAAGGTCCGCCACCAGGTCCGCCGCTTCGAACCCTGTCGCAGAGGCAGGCACATAGCCGGCCACCGCCTGCAAGGCCTGCGTGATGCCATTGAGCCGCCGCACGGCGCTGAGGATCTCGCCGCATTCCCGCTGCGCATCCTCCTCTTTCACCCGCCGAGCGATCGCATCCGCAAAGAGCTGGATGGCGAGAAGGGCATTGTTGACGTCATGCGCCACGCCGCGCGCCAGAAGCTCCACCGCCTGTCGAACCGCGTCTTCGCAACCGACCGCCTCAACGGGGGCGATCAGGTCCCCGCGAGCGGAATTGGCGCACTCGACAGTGGATTGATCCTGCCCCATGACCTTCGCTTCATGCACCCCGCATTCCTTCGTCCCACCTGTCACCAGCCCAAACCCGCCGCTTATCCATGCGGTCGCAGTTGCCCCGCTCTCACCCACACCTCAGGAGCAGGCGCCGCAGACGCCGAGTTCAGGGATCATGCCGGCGAAAGGGCCGAGACATTCACCTTCATTCGGGGAAAGACAGGCATCCACCACGTCCCAAAGCTCGTCTTGCGAAAACGGCTTTTTCAGCGTGTGAACCGCGCCGAGCGCCCGCGCCATGCGCAGGTAATCAGGGGGCTGGTTGTTGCCGTTCAGAAAAGGCATGCAGAGGGACATCCCCGACATCACGGCCACCGGCACGGTGCCATGCGTCTTGCGCAGGGCGCGGATGAACTCGAACCCATCCATGGTGGGCATGAAAATGTCCACGAAGATGAGATCGATCATGCGATGACGGATCTGCGCCAAACCTTCCACGCCATCCTTCGCCTCGCAGACGTCGAACCCCTTGCGCTCCAGAATTGCTCTCAGGGCAGACCGGATCAGTTCATCGTCATCGACAACGAGAACACACGTCATTCGCCTGTTTCCTGCTGATTGCGAGAATATCGACAATTCTAACCAAGTAAGCAGAGACGTTTTCGTCACGCTCAATGAATTATATGGTTAACATAAATTAATAAATAAATATCGTCCACAGATTTAATCGATATAGAAACACTAAAGAACGATTACTTAGGCACTTTATACAGTAGAGAAATTGAACGTGTTAAACACCAAGATAGCGATCACAGATTTCCTCGCTGAGGGCCCCAGCCCCTCCGGTCCATTCGCTCTTGCCGCGCTCCAGAATGACAAAGCGGTCGCACAGCGCCTTCAGGTCCTTGAGCGACTTGTCGATGATGAGGATCGCCAGACCGGATTGTTTCAGTTCGCCGATGGCGCGCCAGATTTCCTGACGGATCACCGGGGCGAGACCTTCGGTGGCCTCATCGAGGATCAGGAGCTTCGGGTTGGTCATCAACGCGCGTGCGATGGCGAGCATCTGCTGCTCTCCGCCTGACAAGGTGCGCGCCGCCTGGTTCCGGCGTTCTGAAAGCCGCGGGAAGAGCGCCCCCACCGCCTCCAGTGTCCACGCGCCGGGACGCGCCGCGCAGACGAGATTTTCCTCCACGCTCAAGGGCGCAAAGCAGCGTCGTCCCTCCGGCACCAGCCCGATGCCGAGCCGGGCGGCCTTGTGTGACGGCAGATCGTTGAGGCTTTTGCCCGCAAAGGTGATCGCGCCGCGGCTGGAGGTCATCATCCGGCAGATGCAGCGCACGGTGGTGGTCTTGCCCATGCCGTTGCGCCCCATCAGCGCCACGACCTCGCCCGCCCCGACACTCAGGTCGACACCGAACAACGCCTGCGAGGAGCCGTAGGAGGCCGTCAATTCGCGAACTTCCAGAAGCGCGCTCATGCGTCCGCATCCCCCAGATAGGCGGCGCGCACGAGCGGATCGTTGCGCACCGCGTCCACCGTGCCGCTGGCGATGATCTGCCCATAGACCAGCACCGAGATCCGGTCCGCCAGCGCAAAGACCGCCTCCATATCGTGTTCCACCAGCAGAATGGGAGCCTCACGGCGCAAGCCGTCCAGAAGCTCCGTCATCTGCTTCGACCCATCCTGCCCCATGCCCGCCATCGGCTCATCGAGCAGAAAGACCTTTGGCTCCTGCGCCATCGCGATGGTCATTTCCAGCGCGCGCCGCTCGCCGTGGGAAATATCGGAGGCGCGCATGTCGGCGCGATAGGCGAGATCCACCCGCTCCAGCGCCGCCATGGCCGGTTCCACCAGCCGCTTGTCCCTGAGCGCGGGCAGGAAAAACCGATAGGTCCGCCTGAGCCGACCCTGTACCGCCAGCATGACGTTTTGCAGAACCGTGAATTCACCGACAACGGATGAGACCTGATAGCTGCGCGCAAGGCCCGCGCGCGCCCGCGCCGCCGCATCGAGACCGGTCACGTCCCACCCAGCCAGATGGATGGTGCCCTCGTCGGGCGTCAATTCGCCCGCGATCTGCTTGATCAGCGTGGATTTGCCCGCCCCGTTCGGCCCGATCAGCGCATGGATTTCGCCGGGGCGCAGATCGAGGCTGACATTGTCGCTCGCCTTCAGCGCGCCGAAGGTCTTGGAAATGCCGCGAATATCGAGAACCGGCTCATCCATGACGGCGCTCCCCGGCAAAGAGCCCGACAAGCCCGCCGCGCGCAAACAGCACGACCAGCAACAACAACCCGCCCAGCATGAATTGCCAGTATTCCGAAACCCCGCCGAGGCTGTGTTCCAGCAGAATATAGAGCGCTGCGCCCGCCAGCGGCCCGAAAAGCCGCCCCACCCCGCCCAGGATCACGAAAACCATGATCTCGCCGGATGTGTGCCAGGACAGCATTTCCGGCGAGACGAAGCGATTGAGATCGGCATAGAGCGCGCCCGAAAGCCCCGTCACCATGCCCGACAGCACGAAGGCGGTGAGCAACACGCGCTGCGGGTTGATGCCAAGGCTCCTGAGCCTTTCCGCATTCTGCCGCGCCCCGTTGAGCGCCAGCCCGAAACGCGAGCGTGAAAGCAGGGCGGACAGGCCAAGCACCGCCATCAGCAACCCGTAGCAGATGAGAAAGAAAGTCAGCGGATCGAGCGTATTGAGCCCCGGAAAGCCGTTTCGAAGCCCCAGCGACAGCCCGTCCTCACCGCCATAGGCAGGCCAGGAGATCGCGAAATAGTAGAGCATCTGCGCGAAGGCGAGCGTGATCATGATGAAGAACACACCCGTGGTCCTGAGGCTCAAGGCCCCGATCACCAGCGCCATGAGCCCGCTCGCCGCGATCGCCACCAGCCAGATGATCGGCATGGACTGACTGCCCTCCACCTCGACGGGCCATGTGAGGACCGGCTCGTAATACATCGCATGGGTGGCGAGGATGCCCGCCGCATAGCCGCCGATCCCGAAAAAGGCCGCATGGCCGAGAGAGACCAGCCCGCCATGGCCGAGCGCGATGTTCAGCCCCGCGCCGGCCAGCGCCAGGATCGCCGCTTTGGTCGCCAGCGTGATGGTGAAGGTCTCGCCGTTTGCCTGCGCGAGAAGCGCCACCGCCAGAAGGCCGACCCCGATGACGGCGTTGAGGATGATTTCCCGGTTCATCGCGCACCCGCCTTGCCGTAAAGCCCGCCGGGCTTGAAGACCAGAACCGCCGCCATGAGGATGTAGATCGACATGGAGGCGAGTGCGGAGCCGACGGAGGTGGCGCGCGCGGGATCCATGAAAAGCCCGAAGGCGGCGGGCAGCAGGAAGCGACCCAGCGTGTCGGTGACGCCGACGAGGATCGCACCGACAAGCGCCCCCTTGATGGAGCCGATCCCGCCGATCACCACCACCACAAAGGCAAGAATCAGCACCGGCTCGCCCATGCCCACCTGCACCGACTGCACGGTGCCGACAAGCGCGCCTGCAAGGCCCGCAAGTCCTGCCCCAAGCGCAAAGACGATCGTGTAGAGCCGGGAGATATCGACACCGAGTGCGGCAATCATTTCGCGGTCCGCCTCGCCCGCCCGGATCCGGATGCCGAGCCGGGTCCGGTTGATCAGCGCCATCAGGAAGAAGGCCACCGCCAGCCCCACCCCGATGAGGGCGAGCCGGAAGAGCGGATAGTCGATGCCGCCGGGCAGAGGCACCGCTCCCGACAGAACGTCCGGCAGGTTCAGGAACAACGGGAAGGAGCCGAAGAGATAGCGCGTGCCTTCGGAAAACATCAGGATCAGCGCGAAGGTCGCCAGCACCTGATCCAGATGATCGCGATCATAGAGCTTGCGGATAACGAGCACCTCGACGATGGCCCCCGCCGCCGCCGCCGCGACAAGGCTTGCCACCAGCCCCAGCCAGTAGGATCCGGTGGCCGCCGCCACCGCCGCACAGGCAAACGCGCCCGCCATGTAGAGCGAGCCGTGGGCGAGATTGATCAGCCCCATCACCCCGAAGACGAGCGTCAGCCCGGCCGCCATCAGGAACAGCATGACGCCGAACTGGAGGCCGTTCAGAACCTGTTCGAAAACGAGAGCGCCCGTCACGCTCGCCCCCCACATTCATCGCAAGGGCGACAGCTCCCGATAACCTCTCCCTTGGGGATAGGCCGGGCCAACGGCCCGGGTGAGGGGATCAGAGATATCCGTCCCCTCGAAAGCCCGACACCCCTCACCCCACCCCTCTCCCCACGGGAGAGGGAGTGGCATCGTGCGGGGTGTGCACCCGGAGCGAATCGAACGGTCACAGCCGCAGGCCGCCTCGAAACCAGACGCCCGCTCTCGCCCGCAAACCCGGCCCAGGAACCTCTCCCAGAGGGAGAGGTCGGCGCGCAGGCGTCGGGTGAGGGGATCAGAGATCTCCGTATCCACGAGAGTTCGACACCCCTCACCCCAACCCTCTCCCCATGGGAGAGGGAGCAGGATCGTGCGGGGTGCCCGCCCGGAGCACATCGAACTGTCAAAACCACAGGCCGCCTTGAAACCAGTCCCCCGCTCTCGCCCGCAAACCCGGCCCAAGCACCTCTCCCAGGGGGAGAGGTCGGCGCGCAGGCGTCGGGTGAGGGGATCAGAGATCTCCGTATCCACGAGAGTTTGACACCCCTCACCCCAACCCTCTCCCCACGGGAGAGGGAGTGGGATCGTGCCGGTTGCGCACCTTGAGTCACGACCGAACCTTCAACACGCAAGACGCGGGGCACTGCGCTTACATCTTGCAGTCGGCGACATAGGCGTTGTCGCGATCGACAAGCGCGGTGTCGACGATCTTGTTGGTGTAGATATCCCCCTCCTTGATCACCTCGCGGACATAGATGTCCTGAATGGGGTGATTGTTGGAGGCAAAGGAGAACTTGCCGCGCACACTGGCGAAATTGGCTTGCCTGAGCGCCGCGCGGAAGGCATCCGCGTCCTTCACCGAGGCCTTGTCCATGGCCGACAGCAGCAAGTTGCCGGTGTCGTAGCCGTAAGCGGCATAGATCGACGGCAGGCGGCCATAGGCCTCCACGAAGCCGTCCACGAAGGCCTTGTTGGCGGCGTTGTCGATGTCCTTGGACCAGTTGGCGGAGTTCTTCACGCCCAGCGCCGCATCGCCCACGGCCTGCAGGATCGCCTGATCGAAGGAGAAGGCCGGACCGATCAGCGGAAGGTCGACGCCCGACTGCTGATACTGTTTCATGAAGGCGATGCCCATGCCGCCGGGCAGGAAGAAGAACACGCTGTCGGCACCGGAAGCACGGATCTGCGCAATTTCGGCCGCATAGTCGGTCTGGCCAAGCTTGGTATAGACCTCGCCCGCAAGCTCACCGTCATAAAAACGCTTGTAGCCGGTGAGCGAGTCCTTTCCTGCCGGATAGTTGGGCGCAAGGATGAAGCTCTTCTTGTAGCCCGCCTTCTTGGCGTAAGCGCCGGCGGCCTCGTGCAGATTGTCGTTCTGATAGGAGACGGAGAAATAGTTCGGGTTGCAGCCCCGCCCCGCAAGCTGCGAGGGCGCGGCGTTGACGGAGAGATAGAACTTGCCCTGCGCGGTTGCGGCGGGCACCACCGCCATGGCGAGGTTCGACCAGATGATGCCGGTCAGCACGTCCACCTTGTCGCTCTGGATCATCTTGTCGGCGAGCTGCACCGCCACGTCGGGCTTGCGCTGATCGTCCTCCACAACGACCTCCACATCGCTCGTGCCCGATTGCTTGATCGCCAGCAGGAAGCCGTCGCGCGCATCGAGCCCGAGGCTCGCGCCGCCGCCGGAAAGCGTGGTGATCATGCCGACCTTCACCGGCTCCGCAAAGACCGGCTGCGCGCACACGCCGGCAACCATCACCGCGGCGAGCGCCGCGATCCCCAACTTGGAAGATGTCATGTCCTGTCCCCCGGCTTTTCGCCTTTTGGTTTGCAACATCAGCCCGTCTCTTGACTGAAGGTGAGTTTTAGCCCGCGAAACTCAACATGTCATCGTCGCCCGTGAAAATCGCCGCGCAAAATCCGCGAAGAAGCGCCGACATCCCACCCGCCCGGCTTTCACGCCGCCCCGATCCCGGCTAGAAATGGTCGCCAGAGATCATTCCTGCAGCCCTTTCAAACGAGACCGCTCCAGCCCCGAAAAGGCCCGCCGCCCTTGCCGTTCCGCTTCATTCACACCGCCGACATCCACCTTGATTCACCGCTGAAATCGCTGGCGCTGAGAAACGCGGATCTGAGCGCCCTGATCGGAGCCGCCACCCGCGCCGCCTTTTCCCGCACCATCGATCTCGCCATCGAGGAAGAGGTCGATGCGCTGCTGATCGCGGGCGATCTCTATGATGGTTCTGAAACCTCCATGAAGACGGCGGTCTTTCTAGCAACCGAACTTGCGCGCCTGGATGAAAAGGGCATCCGGACCTTCGTCATTCGCGGCAATCACGACGCCATGTCGCGCATCACCCGCGAACTGACCTTGGCCGCAAGCGTGAAAACCTTCACAGGCCGCGCAGAGGCCGTGAAGGTGGAAGCCGATGCGCCCTTCGAGGTCGCGATCCACGGCATCAGCTTTTCCAACACGCATGCGCCGGAAAGCCTGCTCGACAAGTTCCGCCCCCCTGTTGCCGGCGCGGTCAACATCGCCATGTTGCACACCAGCCTTGGCGGCGCACCAGGCCATGATCCTTATGCCCCCTGCCAGCCGGGCGAACTGGATGCGCTGGGCTTCGACTACTGGGCGCTAGGTCACATCCATCAACGCTCCGTCCAAGGCGCCAAGGGGTCCATTGTCATGCCCGGCATTCCGCAAGGGCGCGATATCGGCGAAGCTGGCCCCGGCACGGTGAGCCTTGTCACCATCGCCGATGACCGGACGCTGACCATCGAAGAGCGCGTCACGGCCATCGCCCAATTCGAGCGCGTCCCGCTCGATCTGACAGGTCTCGATGACTGGTCGGATGCCATCAATGCGATGGGAAGCGCCTTGCGCAAAGCCCGCCGCGAAGCGGTCTGCGATCATCTCGTCGCCAGGCTTGAGATCTCCGGCGAAACCCCGCTCAGCTGGCGCCTGCGCCGCGATCCGGATCTGCTTCTGGCCGAAGCGGAGGCGCAGGCGGCTGGCATCGGCAACACGTGGATCGACAAGATCGCCAACGCGGCGACACCACCGGCCGCACCCGACCACGCTGCACTGGATGAGACCGGCGCGCCCGTCCATGAATTGCGCGCCCTCATCCTTGATGAGGTCATGCAAAGCCCCGGCTACCGCGAGGCGCTTGCCGAGCTTTCCCGTGATCTGATGAGCCAGCTTCCCGGCGAGGTCCGCGCCGCCTTCGGTGAGGATGAAGACGAAAGCACAGCCATGCTCGACATGCTGGCGCGCGAAGGAGCGGACGATATTCTCGCCCGGCTGCAATCGCCTTCGGCAGCGGACGCGCAAGGAGGCGAAGACTGATGCGCATCGAACGCCTCGACCTCGTCCGCTATGGCAAGTTCACCGATCACACGCTCGATTTCGGCACCCGCGCAGCCAGCGACGAGACGCCCGATTTCCATGTCGTCTTCGGCCCCAACGAGGCGGGCAAGTCCACGCTCTTCAACGCCTGGCTCGACCTGCTTTTCGGCATCGAGACCCGTTCGGCCTACAATTTCCTGCATCCCTATCCCACCATGCGCATCGGCGCGCGGCTGGCCTTAGGCGACGGTCCGCAGGAACTCGCCCGCATCAAGAAGCAGAGCCAGAGCCTCTTGGACGATGGCGGCCTCGCACTTCCCGAGGGCCTGTTGCAGGGCGCGCTCGGCGGTGTCGACCGCGACGCCTACCGCACCATGTTCTCGCTCGATGACGAGACGCTTGAGGCAGGCGGCAACGCCATCCTCGCCAGCGAAGGCGATCTGGGACAGATGCTGTTTTCGGCGAGTTCCGGCCTTGCCGCCTTCTCGCAAGAGCTGAAATCCCTGCGCGACGAGGCAGGCGAAATCCACCGTAAGGGCGGCCGCAACACCGACCTCCGTAACCTTCGCAAGGAGCTCGACGAACTGGGCGAGAAGCGCCGCACGCTGGACACCGCAGCGTCGGCCTATCGCCGCCTCTGCGAAGAGCGCGACGCCAGCGAGGACGCCTACAAGCAGGCGCTCTCTGAAAGCAGCAGCCTCACCGCCCGTCTCGCCGAAATCGAGACCTGGCTTGCCGCCCTTCCCCGCCTTGTCCGTTTGAGAGAACTGCGCGACGAGCTTCAGCCCCTCGAAGCGCTGCCCGACGCCCCTGCCGGCTGGGCGGAGGATCTCCCCGTCCTGATCAAGAACGACGTGCGCCTGATGGAGCGCAAGGAGGCCACCGCACGCAGCCTCGCCGAGCTGGACGCTTCCATCGAGGCAATCGAGATCGATGCCGCTGCCCTTGAACACGCCGCCCGCATCGACGCTCTGTCGGAACGCGCCATCCGCGCCAGGGCAGCCACCCGCGATCTGCCGGATGAGCAGTTGAAGCTGCGCGAGATCGAAGGCGACATCGCCCGTATCCTGCGCGAACTGGATCAGGCCGGGGAAACCGATCCGGCCCGTCTTCTGGTGCCTGCCACACGGGCCGAACACTTGCGCAAGCTCATGGAGACCCGCTCCGGCATCGCCTCGCGCGTGGAGGCGGCCAGGCGGGAACTCGAGGCTGCCGAGGACGCCGCGAAATCGGCCCGCGAAACACTGGAAGCCGCGGGCGGCGATGCCCGCCCCGGCGACGGGCTCGACGCGGTGAACGCGGCGCTCAGCGCCTTGCGCGGCAGCGACCACGCCGCCCGCCTGCGCCATGGCGAACGCCGGAGCGCGGCCTTGCGCGCCCAGCTTGACGAGCGTCTCGCAAACCTTGCCCCCTGGAACGGCGACAGCGAGGCTCTGATGCGGCTGAGGCTTCCCGATCCCGCCGATATCGCGGACTGGAAAGCGACTGGCCATCGCCTTGCCGAGGACCGCCGCATCATCGAGCAGCAAAGGGACGATCTTTCCCGCAAGCATGCGCGCCTTGAGGGCGAACGCGCCGCCCTTGAACGCAGCGCCGGCCTCTTCGATGAGGCGGAAGTCGCCCGCACCCGCAAAGCCCGCGATGAGGCCTGGCAGGACCATCGCGCCAGGCTCGATGCCGAAAGCGCCGAACGGTTTCTTCAGGCCCTTGAGGCCGATGACCGCCTGACCGTTGCCCGCCTCGCACAGTCGGAAAACCGCGCCCGTCACATCGCCCTGACGACGGAGATCGCGGGCCTTTCCCGCGAGATTGCGGAAACCGCCCGCCAGTGGGAGGGGATCGGTGAAAAAGAGGCCGCGCTTCAGGCCCGGATCGCGGCCGCGCTTTCAAATGCCGATCCCGCCCTTGGCGCGCTCTCGCTTGCAAGCCTTGAGACATGGGCCGCCAACCGCAGCGCGGCGCTGGAAATCCGCAGCCAGTTGCAGGAGGCGGAGGCGGAACGCCGTCAGGCCGCCGAAGACGGGAAGATCCTGCGCGAGAACCTTGCCGCAGCACTTGCCAAGGCAGGCACTGCCGCGAGCCCCGATGCGCCGCTGGAAAGCCTGATCGACCTAGCCGAAAGCCTGATCGATACGCAAGCCCGCCTTTCGCGCCTTCGCGCCGACCTTGAGACCCACTCCACACAGGCCGAGCGCCGCCGCAAGGCGTTGCAAGCAGCGCAGACCGAAAAGGCCGACTGGACCACCGAATGGCGCGAGACCTGCGCGCGGTGCTGGTTTGGCCTGGACGAAGCCCCCGCCCCGGAAATCGTGCGCGTGTTGCTCGACCAGCTTGCAAGGCTCGCCCCCGCCCTTGAAGCGCACGAGGATCAGATGCGCCGGCTCAAAGCCATCGAGGCAACCCGGACCGGCTTCGAGCGCGAGGCCAAGGCCCTTGCCGGTGAGCTCGGCCTTGCCGCCGCCACCGATCCGCTTGAGGTCGCGCGCCTGCTCAGCGAGCGCGTGGAAACCGCCCGCAGGGCCCGGGACAAACGCATCGAGCTTGAAGAACGGCGCGCGGAGGCTCTCGCAAACGAACGCGCCCTCGCTGCCGAGCTGGAAAGCCTGACACTGCGCAAAGAGGAAATGACGTCCCATTTCGGCGTGGAAGATCTGGAAGCCGTGCGCAAGGCGCTGGAAGGTCTTTCCCGGCGCGCGGCGCTCATCCGTGAGGCTGCCGAGCAGGAACGCCACATCCTCTCCGGTCTCTCCCTTGCCGATATCAATGAGGCGGAAAGCCTGCTCGATGCGGCGGATCCGGCGGCCCTTGGCCTTGAGCGTGCGGAAAAGCGCCAGATGAGCGAAAGCGCGCAAGCGCGCACCCGCGAGCTCTATGCGGCATGGACGAAGGCGCAGGATGCCCTGAAGTCCGTCGGCGGGGACGATGCGGTCGCCCGTCTGGAGGAAGAGCGCCAGACGCTTCTGCTCCAGATTGAGGAAAAGGCCCGCACCTGGCTGCGCCTTCAGGCGGGCATTCTGGCGGCCGAACAGGCGCTACGCGCCTATCGCGAACGCCACCGTTCCTCGATGATGGAACGTGCCAGCCGGTCCTTCGCGGAGATTTCCAACGGAGCCTATTCCGGGCTCACGACACAGGCCGATGGCGACAAGGAAGTGCTCATCGGGCTCGATCACGCGGGCCGCTCAAAGCTTGCAACCGAGATGTCCAAGGGCACCCAGTTCCAGCTTTATCTGGCGCTGCGCATCGCCGGATACCACGAGTTCGTCGCAACCCGGCAGAGCCTGCCCTTTGTCGCCGACGATATCCTTGAAACCTTCGACGACGAGCGCGCCCTGGAAACCATCCGGCTGCTTTCGGATATGGCGCGAAGCGGGCAGGTCATCTACCTGACCCACCACCGCCATCTCTGCGAGATCGCAAAAGAGGTCTGCCCGAACGCCACGTTCCACGAGCTGCCCGGGCCTCTTTCAACCTGAAAGAACCTCGCCCCTCAGTATGGGCACTCGACCGGGCCGCTTTCCACGTAGATGCCCTTGACCTGCGAATAGCTCTCGATCGCAGCCTTGCCGTTCTCCCGCCCGATGCCGGATTTCTTCATGCCGCCAAAGGGCATTTCAACCGGCGTCAGGTTGTAATTGTTGATCCAGCAGGTGCCTGCCTTCAACCGCGACACGACCCGGTGCGCGCGTGTGATATCCTTGGTGAAGACGCCCGCAGCCAGGCCGAACTCGGTGTCATTGGCCCGTGCGACAACCTCGTCCTCGTCGTCGAAATCGAAGACGCACATGACGGGGCCGAAAATCTCCTCGCGCGCGATGCGCATGCTGTCGGCCACATCGGCAAAAATCGTCGGCTTCACCCACCAGCCATCGGCAAAGCCGTCAACTTCCGCGATGTCGCCGCCATAGACGAGATCCGCGCCTTCCGCCTGACCGAGCCGCATGTAGAACAGCACCTTGTCATACTGGGCCTGCGAGATGAGCGGACCCATATGGGTTGCCTCATCCATCGGGTCGCCGATCACCATGCGCCGCGTGCGCTCCACGAGCTTTTCCACGAAAGCCTTGCGGATGGAGCGATGCACGAAGACGCGGGTGCCATTGGAACAGATCTGGCCGGTAGAATAGAAATTTGCCAGCATCGCGCCCGAGACAGCATCGTCGAGATCGGCGTCTTCGAAAATGACGAGCGGCGACTTGCCGCCCAGCTCCAGCGAGGTCTTCTTCAGGCCTTCGCCCGCAAGGGCTGCCACCTTCGAGCCGGTGGGAACGGAGCCGGTTAGCGACACCTTGTCCACGGCCTCATGGCCGACCAGCAGCCGCCCGGTCTCGCCATCGCCCTGCACCACATTGAAGACGCCCTTGGGCACCCCGGCCTCGATCAGGATTTCGGCCAGTTTCAGCGCCGAAAGCGGCGTCACCTCGGAAGGCTTGAACACCATCGCATTGCCGCAGGCCAGGGCAGGTGCCGCCTTCCAGCCGGCAATCTGGATCGGGTAGTTCCACGCACCGATACCGACGCAGACACCCAGCGGCTCGCGCCGCGTATAGGCAAACGGCCCGCCCAGATCGATATGCTCATCCGAAAGGGTCGCAATGAGCGCGCCGAAATAGTCGAAGCACTCGGCAGCGGACGCCGCATCCGCCACCAGCGTTTCCTGAAGCGCCTTGCCGGTGTCCAGCGTCTCAAGCTCGGAAAGTTCGCGGTTGCGTTCGCGCAGGAGTTCGGCCGCGCGCCGCAGGATCCGCCCACGCTCGATGGCCGGCATCGCCGCCCATTCCTTCTGCCCCGTCTGTGCAGACGCCACTGCCACATTCACCATAGCCGCGCGCGCCGCGCGCACACGGGCGATCACTTCGCCGGTCGCGGGGTAGAGGCTGTCGAATTCGGGCCCTTCCGTCTCTTCTCGGTAAACACCGTGAATGAAATGGGAGGCTTCGGGTTGTGCACGCATGAGCGTTTCCTGTTCTTATTCGCTTTGTAACTGTCAAACCGGGTCCCGGGAGCGTCGCAACCAAGCCAGGCAAAAATCTGTCCACGATCGGCGCGCTTCGGCCAGCCCCTGCCGCGTCACACAAGCGCGGACCAATGGAATGGCGACATTCCAGGCAAGACTGGCAATTACGACTGGAAAACCGGTAAGGGACCCGCACCGCGGGTTCCATGGAGCAACACTCAGCAACTTTCGCCGAAAGCGCTGCCTACAAGCAGTAACCGATGACTGCCATCGTGGAAATGGCAAGTTCTGCCTGAACCGGCAAATAGATCTACCTTTGCGCGTTCCGCCAATCGGGATGGGACCACATCTGCATGTTTTCTGCGCGCGGCAGGCTCTTGCCCAGAATATGATCGGCGATCTTCTCCCCCACCATGATCGACGGCGCATTGAGATTGCCGTTGGTGATCTGCGGGAAGATCGAGCTGTCGGCGACACGCAAGCCCTCCACGCCGATCACCCGGCCTTGCGGGTCCACAACCGCGAAAGGATCGTCTGCATCGCCCATCTTGCAGGTGCCGCACGGGTGATAGGCGCTTTCCACGTTCTCGCGCAGGAAATCGTCCAGAGCCTCGTCGCTTTGCGCATCGTCTCCGGGTTGGATTTCCTTGCCGCGATACGGGTCAAAAGCAGGCTGGGCGAAAATCTCGCGCGTCAGGCGGACCGCCTTGCGGAAATCATCCCAATCCTCCGGCGCGCTCATATAGTTGAAGCGCACCGATGGCTTTGCATCCGCATCCGGGCCGGAAAGCGTGACCGTACCGCGCGAGGGCGAGCGCATCGGCCCCACATGGGCCTGAAACCCATGGCCCTCGGCAGCCGCATGCCCGTCATAGCGCACCGCCATGGGCAGGAAGTGGAACTGGATATCGGGATAGGAGACCCCGGCTGCGGACCGGATGAAACCACAGCTTTCAAACTGGTTGGACGCGCCGATGCCGGTTCGGGCAAAGAGCCATTGCGCCCCCACCTTCGCCTTGCCGATCAGGTTCCAGTATTTGAAAAGCGTGATCGGCTGGATGCAGGCTTGCTGGACATAGACCTCCAGATGATCCTGAAGGTTGAGCCCCACACCCGGCCGGTGCACCAGCGGCTCGATGCCATTGCGCTTCAGCTCCTCCACATTGCCGATGCCCGACTGCATGAGGAGCTTCGGCGAATTGATCGCAGACGCCGCAAGGATCACGTCCCTTTCCGCCCGGACGCAGTGGATACCATTGCCTTTGGCATATTCGATGCCGACAGCGCGCGTGCCCTCCATGATCACCCGGCGCACCAGCGCGCGGGAGATGACGGTCAGGTTCTTGCGAGAGAGGTTCGGCTTCAGATAGGCGTCGTAGGCGGACCAGCGCTTGCCCTTCCAGACAGTCATCTCCATCGCGCCAAAGCCTTCCTGGCGCGCGCCGTTATAGTCTTCCGTGACGCCATACCCCGCCTGTTTCCCGGCCTCGATAAAGGCGGCATGAAGCGGATTGGCCTGCGCACCGCGCGTCACATGCAGCGGGCCATCGGAACCGCGCCACCCGCTCGTTGCGCCATGGCTTGCCTCCATGCGGCGGAAATAGGGAAGCACGGATGCGAAGTCCCAGCCCTTCGCGCCCATTCGCTCCCAGGTGTCGAAATCCGCCTGATGCCCGCGCACATAGACCATGCCGTTGATGGAGGAAGACCCGCCCAGCACCTTTCCGCGCGGGGTCTTGAGCACCCGCCCGGCCAAATGCGGCTCCGGCTCGCTCTCAAAACCCCAGTCATAGATCTTCATGCCCATCGGATAGGAAAGAGCCGCTGGCATCTGGATGAAGGGGCCGATATCTGTTCCCCCATATTCAACCACCAGCACCGCGTTCTTCGGGTCCTCGCTCAGCCGCGCCGCAAGCGCGCAACCGGCCGACCCGGCGCCGACGACGATGTAATCGTAGCTGTTCACATGTTCCTCCCAGGCACGCCGCCCATCTCCCTCGCCTCCGCCAGCCGGGCGGCCTCGACTTGCCGCTCCACATAATCCTCCACGAGGCGGATGGCGGAGCGGGCATCCGACACCCCCCTGGCGAGCGCGCGCTGCAACCACAAGCCGTCGATCAGGGCCGCCGTGCCTTCCGCTGCCCGCCGCGCAGCCGCACGTCGGCGCCCGGTTTGCGGCTCCTGCCCTGTCAAAAGCACGTGGAATTCATGCGTCAGGTTGGAGATCAGCCGCCGGTGATAGACCCGTAGGAGACGCTGTGTCTCCGGATCGGTCTGGGCCTGCAGATAGAAGGCGAGCCAGGCGGAAACGACCTGCGCCTGAAACTGGTCCGGCGAGAAGCTCGCCCCGATTACCGCCGAGATTCTCGCCCGCGGATCCTGCGCCGTCTTGCGCCGCGCCTTCAGTTCTGCTGCCAGATCAACCAGCAAATGCCCCATCGTCGCCGTCAGAAGCGCCTTCTTGGAGCCGAAATAATGCAGCGCCAACCCGCCGGAGACGCCTGCCCGGCGCGCGATATCCGCCACCGTCGCGTCGCAAAATCCCCGCTCGTGGATCGCCTCCACCGTGGCCGAGATCAATGCACGTCGCCGTGCGCCTTCCATTCCGATTTTTGGCATGACGATTTTCCCAAGGCTTTCTGGAGCGTATTTTTTATTGAATGTTCAATCAATAAAAATTGCATCGCCCCGGCATTGGTGCTTAACTGCTGCCAGTCGCCGCTCGGGCTGACGGGTTTCGCACGTCCTCGGACATCCAAGATGTCCTTGAGAGACAGCCCTGTCCCCCTTGTGGCGGAGTGACCGAGGTCTGACGGGACACCCCGCTAGCCTGCCATGTCGCGATGAGGCCCTGCCGTGAGGCGAGTCTTTCGAGGCGGGCACATTTGCCGGATCTCGGGCACGAAGGCATAGCGCAGAGCCTTTTTGGTTTGGTGGACACGCCGATTCCGGTGGATACACTGACATCGGAGAGCTTTGCCCGCGGCTATGGCGTCCAAACCGCTTGTGCGCGCGCGCTTAAACGCGCAATCTCAGCCCGCCCCTATTTTTGCCGGTCGCAATCGGCCTGAACGGGGAAACCGCTGAGGGGGACTTTTTGCCAAAGTCCGCTTTCGTTGCATTGCCTCAGGCGCCTTGCCGGCCTGCCGGAGCATCAGCGTTTCATCCCTTGGCGTCCCAGATCCCGCGTCGGCGCGCGGGGCCAATCCCATACGCGTTGCGCTTGGCAGCGCAAAGCCGCCCGCCCCTGCGCGCCGCGAATGCGCCGCCAGCCTGCGGGCAAGAGACAGCTGGCTGAGAGCAGGCAGCCCGGAGCGAAGAGACCCGACGCGCGACAAGGCGTGAGACCAGGAAGTCCCGCATGTCGCGACCAGACCGGACCCAATCGAAAAGCAACCGAGGAGATGTCATCGATGCAGACCCAGACGAGCCAAGCCGCCAATCAGGCCCGCGGACAAACGACCGTGCGAACTTTCACCAGAACGGTCTCCGCCCTGGCCACGGCAGCGGCACTCTGTGTGGGACTGGTCGGCTCCGCCTCCGCCGCCAATGACGCCTGCAAGGCCGTGCGCTTCTCCGATGTTGGCTGGACCGACATCACCGCCACCACGGCAACCGCCTCCACCGTTCTGGAAGCCATGGGCTACGAGCCGGACGTCAAGCTCCTCTCCCTGCCGGTGACCTACGCATCCTTGAAGAACAAGGACATCGACGTCTTCCTCGGCACCTGGATGCCGACCATGGAGGCCGATATCGCGCCCTATCGCGAGGAAGGCTCGGTTGAGATCGTGCGCACCAATCTGGAAGGCGCGAAATACACGCTCGCCGTTCCCAAATACACCTACGACAAGGGCCTCAAATCCTTCCAGGACATCGCCAAGTTCGCCGATGATCTGGACGGCAAGATCTACGCCATCGAGCCGGGCAATGACGGCAACCGGCTGATCCTCAGCATGATCGAGAGCGATCAGTTCGGCCTGTCTGCGCTGAGCATGGTTGAATCTTCCGAACAGGGCATGCTCGCGCAGGTCCGCCGCGCGGTGCGCCGCAACAAGGACATCGTGTTCCTGGGGTGGGAACCGCACCCGATGAACTCCAACTTCGAGCTGGAATATCTCTCCGGCGGCGATGAGGTCTTTGGGCCGAACTTTGGTGGCGCGATCGTGCAGACCAATGTGCGCGCAGGCTACATGCAGGACTGCCCAAATGTCGGCAAGTTCCTCAAGAACCTCGAATTCACGCTCAAGATGGAAAACGAGATCATGGGCGAGATCCTCGATGGCGGCAAGGATGCGGGCCCGGCGGCCAAGGAATGGCTGACCGCCAATCCCGGCGTTCTTGATGCCTGGCTCGACGGTGTGACCACCTTCGACGGCAAGGAAGCCCTTCCCGCCGTCAAGGCCGCCCTCGGCCTGTAAGGTTCAAGACATGCCGGCGCGCGCCTTTGACGGTTGCGCGCCGGTTCCGCATTTGTGGGGCCGTCCACCAGAAGGCCCGCCTTTCGACGAAGCCCAAAAGCCCGAGAAGAAGACCGAAAACGCATGAACTGGATAGCCGAGCACAAGCTGGATATCGGAACACGGGTGAGTTGGTTCGTCGACTGGCTGACCGACAATGCCTCAGGCTTCTTCGACGGGATCGCGTGGGCTCTTTCCTACCTGATCGACAAGCTGTTGCTGGTGCTGCTCGGACCACCGCCCCTGGTCGTCATCCTGGCGACGGTGGCACTTGCCTGGCTGGTGCGGCGAAACTGGAAATTCCCGCTCTTTGCCGCCATCGCCCTGCTTTTCGTTTTCAATCAGGGCTACTGGGAAGAGACCATGGAGACCCTGTCTCTGGTCATTTCCTCCTCGGTCCTGTGCATGATCGTCGGCATTCCCATCGGCATTCTGGCCGCGCGCTCCGACACGTTCTACGCGGTGCTGCGCCCGGTGCTCGACCTGATGCAGACGATCCCGACCTTCGTCTATCTGATCCCCGCGCTGATCCTCTTTGGGCTCGGCATGGTGCCGGGCCTGATCGCCACGGTGATCTTCGCCATCCCCGCCCCCATCCGGTTGACCCGGCTCGGCATTGCCTCCACGCCCAAACCGCTGATCGAGGCGGGACAGGCTTTCGGCGCCACCACCTGGCAGCTTCTGTGGAAAATCGAGATGCCCTATGCGATGCCCTCGATCATGGCGGGCCTCACCCAGACCATCATGCTGTCGCTGTCGATGGTGGTGATCGCGGCCCTTGTGGGCGCCGACGGGCTCGGCGTGCCGACGCTTCGCGCGCTCAATCAGGTCAATATCGCCAAGGGCTTCGAGGTCGGGCTCGCGATCGTCATGATCGCCATCATGCTCGACCGCTTCCTCAAGACAAGCGACGGAAAGACGGACCGCTGACATGGCCATGCAGGATTTCAACGGCGACAGCGACCCGGTCGTCAGCTTCCAGTCGGTCGATATCGTCTTCGGCACACAGCCCAAGCGCGCCCTGCCACTCATCGACGAGGGCCTGAGCCGCGACGAGATCCAGGCGCGCACCAATCAGGTCGTCGGCGTGACGGGCGCGACATTCGACGTCCACGAGGGTGAGGTTCTGGTGCTGATGGGGCTTTCCGGTTCCGGCAAGTCCACGCTTCTACGTGCCGTCAACGGATTGAACCCGGTCATCCGCGGCAAGGTTCTGGTGCGCGACGGCGACGAGCAGGTCAACCCGGCCAAGTGCTCCAGGGAGCGCCTGCGCCATCTTCGCCGCTCGCGCATCGCGATGGTTTTCCAGCAATTCGCGCTGCTGCCCTGGCGCACGGTGCTCGACAATGTCGGCTTCGCACTGGAACTGTCCGGCGTTGCACGGAAAGAGCGCGAGGAGCGCGCCCGCGCCCAGCTCGATCTGGTCGGCCTGAGCGAATGGGCCGACAATCCCGTCCATGAGCTTTCCGGCGGCATGCAGCAGCGTGTCGGCCTTGCCCGCGCCTTCGCCACCGACGCGCCGATCCTCTTGATGGACGAGCCCTTTTCCGCGCTCGACCCGCTGATCCGCGGCCGTCTTCAGGACGAGCTGCTGGAGTTTCAGGCCAAGCTCAACCGCACCATCATCTTCGTCAGCCACGATCTCGACGAGGCGGTGAAGATCGGCTCCCGCATCGCCATCATGGAAAGCGCGCGCGTGGTCCAGCTCGGCACGCCCCAGGAAATCGTGCGCAAGCCCGCGACCGGCTACGTGGCCGATTTCGTCGCCCACATGAACCCGCTCAACGTGCTGCGCGCGCGCGACGTGATGGTGGACGCGGACGGCGCGAAGCTGAACGGCAACCCCACTTGCGCCGCGCGGACGCCGGTGCGCGATCTCATCGAGATGTGCCTTGAAACCGGCGAGCCTGTCTTTGTGCGCGAAGGCGAAGAGGTTCTCGGCATGGTTCGCCAGTCCGACCTCCTGGAATGCCTGCGCCAGGACACACACCGGCAGTAGGCGCGGCGGTTCGAGTGAGCGCTTGAGGCGAGTTCGGGCAAGCGGCCCATCCTTCGAGACGCCTGCTGACACAGGCTCCTCAGGATGACGTTGTGGTTGCGGCTTGTTTCTTCAATCCGACAACGCACTCAAATCAATCCATCAACAAATTCAACGTCATCCTGAGGAGGCCGCAGGCCGTCTCGAAGGATGGCCGCAGGCTCAGCGCGCACCACCCCGACCAGCCCCTTCACCCGGCGCATCCGCGCCGACCTTTCCCAATGGGAAAGGTGACCGGGGCGAGATCTTCTTCGCCGTGATCACTGTGCGAGACCGCGCGCACGATGCGCCCCCTCTCCCAAGGGGAGAGGGTTGGGGTGAGGGGATGGGATCTCTCGTGGATACGCAACGACCCCGCCTCCTACCCGTCCTTCCAGCGCGAAACTCCCGGCACCTCGATATCGAAGAGATCCAGCGAGCGGGCCACCGTGTGCGTGACCATCTCATCCAGCGAGGTTGGCCGCGCATAGAAGGCCGGAACCGGCGGCATCACCACCGCGCCCGCCTGTGTCACCCGGCTCATCAGATCCAGATGCCCCGCATGAAGCGGCGTTTCGCGCACCATCAGCACCAGCCGTCGACGCTCCTTCAGGCACACATCCGCCGCCCGGATCATCAGGCTGTCGCAATAGGAATTGGCGACCGCGCTCAGCGTCTTGATGGAACACGGTGCAATGAGCATTCCCGCCGTACGGTAGGAGCCGGAGGCGAGCGACGCCCCGATATCGTGGAAATCATGCAGCTCGTCCGCAAGGACCTTCAGGTCGTCCCGGGTGCAGTCGGTTTCCGCGCCCATGGTCGTCAGGGCCGATGGCGAGACGACGGCGTGGGTCTCCACGCCCGGTACCTCGCGCAACAATTCCAGCGCGCGAATGCCGTAAATCGCGCCCGATGCGCCGCTGATCCCAATGATGATCCGTTTCATTCCAGAGCCTGCCGCTTGTCGTCTGACCGCCTTGATAGGGCATGACCGCGCGAACCGATACCACGGCAAAAACGACAATGCGCCCCTTGCGCGTCATGAGGCCGCAGAGGCATGAAAGACGGGATGTCGGAGCCGATCAGGCCGCCGCGATCACCTTCAGGAACGCATCCGCGTATTCCTTGAGCTTCTTCGGTCCCACGCCGTTGACCTCGCCCATCTGCGCCTCCGACATGGGCCGCGCCGTGGCCAGTTCGATCAGGGTCGCGTCGGGGAACACCACATAGGCCGGAACGCCGCGTTCGCGCGCAAGGTCCAGCCTGAGCGCCTTGAGATCTGCCAGCAATTCCTGATCGCGCGCCGACAGATCGCTTGCCGCCGCCTCCACCCGCGCCGCGCGCTTTTCCCCACGCTTCGATTTCGCGCGCGGCATCAGCACTTCCTCACGAATGGCAAAGCTCTCCTTGCCTTCGATCACCTGATCGGAGCGTGGCGTCAGTTCAAGACAGCCATAGCGCTGGATGTTGATGACGAGATAGCCCCCCGCCACCGCCTGCCGGATGAAGCCCTGCCAGAAATCCTTGGGCCGCGCCTTGCCCAGCCCGAAGACATCGAGCTTGTCATGCCCGCGTTCCGCGATTTTCTGCGTCTCCGCCCCGCGCAGAATATCGATGATATGCGAGGCCCCGAAAAACTGGCCTGTTGCCGCAATTGCCTGAAACAGCGCGCGCGCCTCGCCCGTGCCGTCAATGACCTTGGGCGGTTCAAGGCAGTTGTCGCAGTTCCCGCATGGCTCGGTCGTGTCGTCGAAATAGGCGAGCAACGCCTGTCGCCTGCACCCCGACGCCTCGCAATAGGCCAGAAGCGCGTCGAGGCGCTTGTGTTCGCGCAGCTTGTGTTCGCCGTCCTCGCCGTCATTCTCGATGAACTGACGCTGCATGCGGATATCGTCGAGCCCGTAGAGCATCAACGTCTCCGCAGGTGCCCCATCACGCCCCGCGCGCCCGATCTCCTGATAATAGGCCTCCATCGAGCCCGGCAGGTTCAGGTGGCAGACAAAACGGATATCGGGCTTGTCGATGCCCATGCCGAAGGCGATGGTGGCGACCATCACCACCCCGTCCTCGCTCATGAAGCGGTCCTGATTGAAGCGGCGCTGATCCGAAGGCTGGCCCGCATGATAGGCGATCGCCTTGACGCCCTCGCCGCACAGATAATCCGCAACCTCTTCCGTCAGCCGCCGCGACAAGCAATAGACAATGCCGGATTGCCCCTCCTTGCCGGCCAGAAACTCCGTGAGCTGCTTGCGCCAATTGGTCTTGGGCTGGACGGCGAGCGACAGATTGGGCCGGTCGAACCCATGCACGATGGTGCGGCCCTGCCCGTTGAAGAGCTTGGCGGCAATGTCGGCGCGTGTGGCGCTGTCGGCGGTCGCGGTGAAGGCGGCGATGGTGGCTTGCGGGAAATGGGTGCCAAGCTCGGCCAGCTGTTCGTATTCGGGCCGGAAGCTCGGTCCCCACTTGGAAATGCAATGCGCCTCGTCGATGACGAACAGGGCGGGCGCGATCTTGCGCATCGCCGCCAGCATGCGCGGCGTCATCAACCGTTCCGGCGAGAGATAGAGAAGCTTGGAGCGCCCGGCGGCGAAATCGCGCCATTCCTCCACATTGTGTTCGCGCGGACGGCCCGAGTGGATCGCCGCCACGTTGACACCATTGGCGCGCAGCGCCGCCGCCTGATCGTCGATCAGCGCCACCAGCGGGGAGATCACGACGGTGGCATACGCGCTCAGGATCGCCGGGATCTGGTAGCAGAGCGACTTGCCCGCGCCCGTCGGCATGACGGCAAGCGTGCTGGTTCCCTCACACAAGAGATCGATGATCTCGCGCTGGCCGGGGCGGAACGCCTGGTAGCCGAAGACATCGTGCAGAACGTCAAGCGGACCGCGAAAGCGCATCAATTCCGGCGCAGACCCCGCATCATGTGCCTGACCATCCTGCAAAACCTGCCCGCTGCCGTCCACGCCGCGCTGTCCCTCATTCGTCCGGATCGCCGATTGCGCGAAGCAATCGCCCTCCCCGCCTATCCTGTTCGCTCGTCCGGTGCAATCGTTCACATCCCCCTTCAGCCCCGCCCATGTGGGCCGGGAGATGCCCCATGGCATCGCGCCACAGCTTCCCCATCTTGCTTTCTGTTCGACAGGGCCCGATAACCTCGCAGGCGCGTTTCGCCCGCACACCCTTCAGCAACAAGACCTTTTCGACGGAGATCCTGTCCCGGTGCCGACCTCGTTCTTTGCCAGACTTGGCCAGGGTTTTCTGGACCGCCCCCTTCGCGGCCTTGTCGCTCTCTGCCTCGCCCAGATCGTTCTGTGGAGCCTGCTTCCCGCCGCCACCAGCCGCGCACCGACGCTTGATGTGGTGGAAATGCTGTCCTGGGGCGAACACTGGCAGCTCGGCTATTACAAGCACCCGCCGCTGCCCGCATGGATCGCGGAAGCCGCACGGCTCCTCACCGGCGAACCGATCCTCGGCCCGATGGTTGCCAGCCAGCTTCTCGTGGCACTCACCTTTGTTTTTGTCTTCGCGCTGGGAAAGCGCCTGCTCGGCGCGCGCGATGCCTTTCTCGGCACCGCGCTTGCGACCGGCGTCTACTATTTTTCGTGGCCGACGCCGGAACTGAACCACAACGTGATCCAGATGCCGATCTGGGCCGCCTGCTTCTGGCTCTTCGCCCTGATCCGCGAAAACCCGCGTCGCCTCCTGCCATGGCTCGGCCTGGGCCTTGCCGCCGGAATTGGCGTCTATGCGAAATACTCCGTCGTGGTACTTTATGCGCTGCTGGGCGTGTGGATGCTGATCCACCCCAGGATCCGCCCCGCCCTGCTGACCAAGGCCCCGTGGCTGTGCGCCGTGGTTGTCCTCATCGTCGCCGCCCCGCATCTGGTCTGGCTCATCCAGACCAACTTCATGCCCATCACCTATTTCCAGGCCCGCAGCCAGGCAGCTGGCGGCTCGCCCTGGCGGCCCATCGGGTTTCTTCTGGCCCAACTGGCCGATCATGCCCCCATGCTGTTGCCGCTGTTGCTGGCCTTCCTGCCGTGGTCACGCCGCAAGGTGGAAAGCCCCGCCGATCCCGCGCCTGCCGAGCCCCGCGCCCCCGCTTCGCGCGATGCAATCCGCTTTCTCGCCGTCGCCACCCTTGCCCCCGCCCTGCTGACCGCAGCCCTTGCCGCCCTTCTGGGGGCCGGGCTCAAGGACATGTGGGGCGCACCAATGTTCACAACTTCCGGGCTTTTCGTCGTCGCCCTTCTGTCCCGCAGCCTGGACGATGACCGCGCCCGCCGTCTTCTCGCCGGGGCGGCCATTCTGATCGTCGTGCTGCCCATCGCCTATGCGGCACAGATCCCCGTGGCCGATGCGTTGGGAAAAAAGCCGCCGCGCAATGGCGCCCCCATGGCCGCCATGACCGGGTCCGTCACCGCCGCCTGGCGTGCAGCGACCGGCAAGCCCCTGCGTTATGTGGGCGGCCAGACCTGGCTCGCCGGTCTCGTCGCCGTGGGCAGCGCCGACCGTCCTGCCATGGTCGCCGACCGCGACCTTGCCTATTCGCCCTGGGTCAGCCAGGCGGATCTGGCCCGCGACGGCCTTCTTGTGGTCAGCTTCGCGGACAAGCCCGCCGATCCACAGCCCGGCCTCCAACTGGGCTCTTCCGGCACCATCGACGTGCCCTGGTCAGGGCCGCGGCCGCTCGTGCTGCACTATGCGATCTACCCGCCGCAACCCCGTCTCGCCCCGTGAGCCCGGACGCGCCTGCCATGCGACGTCTCTCTTGAGGTGATTCCGGCCCGGCTCCCCGCTTTCGGCCGTCTCCCGCAGCGCGTTGAAAGGTCTGCGCCCCGCGTGGTCCGGCGCAGCAGCCCCGTTTGCCCGCTCATGTACAGGCAACGATATCGCTGCGTCACTTTCGCGATTTTGAAGGAATTGCAGGGTTCCGGCCATGATTCAGGTTTACCGCCTCCCCTTCCACGGGCTATAGCCGAAGGCATCAGCGCCGCGGGAGATCCTCGCCGTGCGCATGAACCATTGGTTGAATCCGAATATCGACCACGGCTGTTCCTGCGCAATCCGGACACTCCGGTTCCCCCTACGGTGCGATAAAAACGATGCTCCAATGGGAAGGAACTGCCAGCATGAAACTCAGTCTTCGCAAGACCCTGATGTGCGCAGCAACGGCCGCAATGGCTTTTGCGGCATTTTCGTCGGTCTCCGCCACCGCAGCTGACAAGATCCGCGTCGGCACGATCCGCCTGATTTCCCATTCCGCGAGCTATGTCGCCTTTGAGCGCGGCTATTTTGCCGAGCAGGGGCTCGACGTCGAATACAAGTTCTTCCAGGCCGCCCAGCCGATGGCGGTCGCCATTGCTTCCGGCGACGTGGACTTCGGCCTGACAGCCATTTCCGGCGGCCTGCTGGGCCTTGCCGACAAGGGCGCGGTCAAGGTCATCGGTGGCGCGCTGCACGAAGAGCCGGGCATCGACGGCCAGATCATCATCGCGTCCAACAAGGCCTATGAGGAGGGCGTCACCGAGCCGTCCAAGCTCAAGGGCCGCACCTTCGGCATCACGCAGGCCGGATCCTCCTTCCACTACATGGCGAGCCGCATCGCCGCCAAGGAAGGCTTCACGCTCAATGAGCTGAAGGTGAAGCCGCTGCAGAAGGTCGGCGCGATCATCGGCGCGCTCACCTCCGGCCAGATCGACGCCTGGTCCATTCAGCCCCACATTGCCAAGGCGCTGGTGGAAGCCGGTTCGGCCAAGAAGATCGGCATGGTTTCCGACTACATCCCGGACTACCAGGTCACCACGATCTTCACCTCCACCGATATTGCCGAGAACAAGCCCGATCTCGTCAAGCGCTTCCTTGCCGCCTATTCCAAGGGCGCGGCCGACTTCAACGCCGCCCTGGTCGACAAGACCGAAGGCGAGGAAGGCCAGATCGCGATGGCCAAGCTCATCCACAAATACGTCTATGTCGACCGGCCGTTCGAAAAGGCCTCCAAGTCGATCATCAGCGGTGCGATGCGTCTGAACCAGAACGCCAAGCTGGACCTGTCCAGCGTCGAGAACCAGCTGGACTGGTTCAAGGCGGAAGGCCTGTCTCCCGAAGGCCTGACGATTGACGACCTCGTCAACAAGAGCTTCGTGGAAATCTACTGAGCCGAAAGCCTGACGCCGGCCCCACGCCATCGCGGGCCGGCCCTCAGCACAGAACAACGCCAGATCCGAAACGGTCCGAAGGCCGGCCCCACCAACCTTGGGGCCGTCCCGGCGGTCTTTCCCCGCGAAAGGCGGCCTCGCCGTTTCTGCCTAGACACAGTTCTCCCCGTTACCGTCGCCGTATGGGCCCGGCAACGGGGATCAGGCCCCGCAGATTTCTGCCTCAGCATTGTTATGACATCTCCGCGGGGCACGCAGGAGAGAAGGTCCATGGACCTCAAGCTCGACCATATCAGCCATCACTATGGGAACACCCAGGTGCTGGACGACATTTCCCTGACCGTGAAGCGTGGCGAGATCGTCTGTTTCATTGGCCCGTCGGGCTGCGGCAAGTCCACCCTCCTTCGCTTTATCGGCGGACTGGAGAAGCCCAGCGACGGGCAGGTGCTGCAGGTCGGAGAACCGCCCGCGGCCTCGCTGAACCCGCTCACCTATATCTTTCAGGACTTCGCCCTGCTGCCCTGGCGCTCGGTGGAAGGCAACATCGCGCTGGCGCTGGAAGACCACAGACTGCCCAAGGCGGAGCAGCGCGCGATCATCGCCGATGTCCTGCGCCGTACCAATCTGTCCGATTTCGCCAAGGCCCTGCCCCGCCAGCTTTCCGGCGGCATGAAGCAGCGCGTGGCCATTGCGCGCGCCTTGTCCGTGCGCCCCGCCGTCATGCTGATGGATGAACCCCTTTCCGCGCTCGACAGCCAGACCCGCGAACTCCTGATGGATGATCTGGTGGAGTTGTGGACACGCCAGCCCTTTACCGCCTGCTATGTCACCCACAACCTCGCCGAAGCCGTCCGCCTCGGTCACCGCATCGTTGTGCTGTCGCGCAGACCGGGTCGCATTCGCGAAATCGTGAAAATCGACATGCCGCTTGCCGAGCGCAAGGATCATCTCGCCGAGCTTGAGATCAAGCAGCGCCACTTGTGGGACCTCATGCGCGAGGAAGCCCGCGCCGCCGACCGGGAGCTTGCAGATGTCTGATACGACCATGCCCAATATCGACCTGCACGAAAAATCGTCCAAACCGGCAGCTGGCGCGGAGCAGTCGGGCTCCGGCGCGCATGTGCGTCCCGTGCCCTTCCGCGGCGGCGGCTTCGTCTATCGCCCCGTGCGCTTCGTCGGACCGCTCGTCTTCCTCGTGCTTCTCGGCGTGTGGGAAGCCGGGACCCGGTCCGGCCTGATCAGCCCGCTCGTGCTGCCGACGCCCGCTGAATCCTGGCACGCCTTCGTGAACCTGGCTGAATCCGGCATGTTGTGGAAACACCTGGCCGCCTCCACCGAGCGCCTTTTCATCGGCTGGACCGTCGGCACGATTCTCGGCATTGCCGCAGGGTTGATGATCGGGCTCTTTTCCGTCGCCCGCTCCGGCTTCCAGCCGCTGGTCTCCGCCCTCTTCCCGATCCCGAAGATCGCCCTTCTGCCGCTCTTCGTCATCTGGTTCGGCATCGACGAGGGCTCCAAGAACGCCACCATCATCTTCGGCACGTTCTTCCCGACCGTGATCTCCACCTATTCCGGCGTCGACAATGTGGACCGCACCCTCATCCGCATGGGCCAGTCCTTCGGGCTGTCCTGGCTGTCCATCGTGCGCAAGATCGTCATTCCCGGCGCCATGCCCGCGATCCTGTCGGGTTTCCGCATCTCCGCCTCGATCGCCATCGTGCTGCTGGTGGCGGCGGAAATGATCGGCGCGGAATTCGGCGTCGGCGCCTATGTGCTGATGGCCGGATCCCTCATGGCCACCGACCAGCTCATCGCCGGCGTCGCCATCCTGTCGGTCATGGGCCTGATCATCGCCTGGGCCATCGGCCTGGCGGAAAAATACTTCCTGCGCTGGCGGACCTGACGGGTCGCCCGCACCGCGACAGGTTCGGCCAGGACCTGCGACGAGAGCCGGACCTTCGACAAAAAGACCGGCCTTCGACAAATGACCGGCCCATGAAAAGGGGCGCGCCGTGATGCGAGACACGACGCGCCCCTTTTTCCGTCTCGACATGGGGCACAAGGTCGGTTTCGGCGCCGGATCAGCCGGACATGCGGCCGAGCGCGCGCGCGATATCTTCGCTGCGGAACGGCTTCTTGATGAGCACGTCCCCCTCCTCCAGCTCGTCTTCCCCCAACTGCCCCGGCTCGGCGAAACCCGTCATGTAGACCGCGCGGATATCGCTGTGGGTTTCACGCGCCACCCGCACCACATCCGGTCCCAGCAGCCCCTGGGGCAGTCGCACATCGGTCAGAATGATATCCGGAACAGCCCCGTTGCCGAGAATCTCCAGTGCGCTCGGCCCGTCATGGGCGAGCGTGACCTGATAGCCCAGCCGATGGAGCATCGCGGCGGCAAGCTGGCGCAGGTCTTCATCATCCTCCACCACCAGAACCCGCTCATGGGTGGGCTCGCCCGGTTGAACCGCCCCCACCGCCGGAGCCTCCGGCGTCTCGATCATGTCGACCGCTTCCGGCAGGTAGAGCCGCACGGTCGTCCCCACCCCCGGTTCGCTTTCCAGCGTGACCTGCCCGCCCGATTGGGACACGAACCCGTAAACCATCGACAGGCCGAGCCCGGTGCCACGACCGATATCCTTTGTGGTGAAAAACGGCTCGAAGACCTGATGCTGCAACTCCGGCGCAATGCCCTTGCCGGAATCCGTGACCGATATCATCACGTAGCGCCCCGCCGATACGCCGACCAGCTGCGCCTCGCACTCCTTGGTCAGATCCGCATTGGAAATCGTGATCCTCACTTCGCCGCCATCGGGCATCGCGTCGCGCGCATTGAGCGTCAGGTTCAAGAGCGCCAGCTCCAGCAAGCCCCGGTCGGCCAGACACAGCCACAAATCGGGCTTCGCCTCCACCTGCACCGTCACCGCATCACCAATCGTCGGGCGCAGCATCGAGACGAACTCGCTCAGGTCCTGTCCCAGCGCCAGCGCCTGCGGTTCCAGCGGCTGCATGCGCGAGAAGGCCAGGAGCTGCCGCGTCAGCCGCGCGCCCCGCTCGCCCGCGCGCTGGATCGCCCCCAGAAGCTTGAGCCGTTCTTGCGCGGACAAATCCTCATCCTCGATGAGGAACTCCACATTGCCGAGAATGACCCCGAGAAGGTTGTTGAAGTCATGCGCCACGCCGCCGGTGAGTTGCCCGACCGATTCCATCTTCTGCGATTGCCTCAGCCGCTCCTCCAGCATGAAGCGGTCGGTCGTGTCGATGCCCAGCGCGAAGAAGCCCTCGACACGACCATCCGCATGCCTATGGGGAACAAGCCGCAAATCGAGGCTGCGCAATATCCCGTCCGCCGTGGGAAACGTATCCGTGATCATTTGCGTCTCGCCGGCCAGAACCGCATTCCAGTGCGGCCGCATTCGCTCCACCCATTCCCGCTTGATGATCGAGTGAAGCTCGGCTCCGATCAGCCCGTCGACATTGCGCCCGACCCACTCTCCAACCGTGCGGTTGGCGAAGCGGATGATCAGATCCCGGTCGACGAACAGGATGAGGGCGGGCACGGAATCGGCGACAAGGCGCAACTGGTTGCGGCTGGAGCGAACCGCGTCCGCGGCCCGGCGCTGTGCGGTGATATCGCGCGCGATACCTTCGATCCCCGCGATGCCACCCTCTTCGTCGCGATAGATGCGTGCGGTGGTGGACACCCACACCACATGGCCGTCGCGATGGCGCATGGCCGCTTCGAAGGCACGCACCGAACCGCCGCCCTCGCGGAACGTCCTCAGAAAATGATCGTGCCCCGCGCTGTCGATATAGAAGTCGACCGCACGCTTGCCCATGGCTTCCTGCACGGACCAACCCAGCAGCTCCCGCACGGACGGCGTGATCATTGTGATCACCCCGTGAATATCGGTGCGATAATAGGTGTCGATCATCTCGTCGAGGATCGCCCGATAGCGGCGCTCGCTGGCCTTCAGCTCGTCGCGGCCCTTCTCAACGTTGCGCTGGCTGATCCGCAGGCGTTCACGCACGCCATTAAACGCGGAGACAAGCAGGTCCAGTTCATCGCCCTCCCCGTCCCGAAGAGGGCCCGGCGACCGTTTCAGCACAATCGGCTTTCCCAGATCCCCGCTGCCCATTGCGGAGAGCTGCCCGGCGATGGCCCGCACATGACGCGTAACCAGCTGCGCGAAAATGAAATAGATGAAAATGGCCACGGCCAGCGTGATTGCGAGATTGGTCCCGAGCATGCGCAAGGCGAGCAGGATCATGCGCCTTTGCGCCATCTCCACATCGACGACGACCTCCAACTCGCCGATCATGATCTCCTCGCCGCGATGGGTGAATTCGATCGGCGTCTTGCGCACAAGACCTTTTGAATCCGGCCTGGTTCCGCTTTGCGCGCGCGTGATCCCATTTTCGATGACCGCCGCATAGGCGATGTCACCGGAGGTCTGAATGCCCTCCATCAGGGTCTGAAGCTGATCCTGATCCTGGATCCACAAGGCGCGGCGAATGCTGTTCAGCGAAGTCCGCTGAATATCGGCGAGCCTGTCCTCCACATCGCGGCGATGCCCCTGATACTCGAAATAGAACTGGACGACCGTGATGCTGACACTGACAGCGCAGCTGAACAGGATGATCCAGAATATGATCCGGTTGGCAACGCTGCCTGTGAACCTTCCTCTCATGCTGGCCGCCCGCTAGGGCTGCGGCACCCCGCAGCCTCCCCGAGATGCCTGGCGGCACCTCCTGTTCCCGTCTCCCGGGCAAGACGATACCATCGGTGTTTCCTGCGAGATATCGATATTATTGCGCAAATTCCCTCCACGAAAAATGCGAAACGGGCGGCCCGGTACGTGTGCCCGACCGCCCGTCGCATTCGTGTGGCAGCTTGACGAGTGCCGCTGAACTCAGTTCCCGGACAGGCGACGCAGCAGAGACTGCGTCGGATATCCATCGACGGGAAGCCCCAGCTTGGCCTGCACGTCGCGCACGGAATCGCGTGTCTTTGCGCCAATCATTCCGTCCACGCCGCCCACGTCATAGCCGCGCGCCTCAAGCACGCGCTGAAGCTGCTTGGTCTGGTCGAAGCTCAGCACATCCACCTTGTTATTGCCGGCAAAGCGCGGCGGTGCACCGGCCAGCCGGGTCGCGAAATAGGCCGCGGTCGTGGCATAGACGAAGGACTGGTTCCACTGCAGATAGACGTCGAAATTGGGATAGGCGAGGAAGGCCGGGCCGTTGCGCCCCATGGGCAGAAGCAGGGAGGATTCCAGTCCCGTTGACTTCAGCGCCGAACCATCGCGCTGGGTCACGCCCCACTTGGACCAGGTGCTTTCGCCATGATGCACCTCAAGCCCCGCCTGCTCCCACGGCATGGAGCGCGGCACACGCACTTCCACCAGCCAGGGTTCGTTGGCCCGCCAGCCATGGCTCTTGATGAGAGCGGCACCGGAGGCCAGCACGTCCGGCACCTCGCGCAGCAGGTCGACGCGGCCGTTGCGATTGTAGTCCACGCCAAGCTCGTAATAGTCCTTGGGCAGGAACTGGAGCTGCCCCAGTTCGCCCGCCCATGCACCGATCATCTGGTCGGCGCGCAGATCCCCGCGCTCGATGATCTTCAGCGCGCTCATCAGCTGTGTGCGGAAGAGATCCGGGCGACGGCAGTCGAAGGCGAGTGTCGCCAGCGAATTGAGGACCGGCAGATTGCCGATATTGGCGCCGAAATCGGTCTCCAGTCCCCAGAACCCGACGATCACCGGCCCCGGCACCCCGTATGTGCGCTCCAGATCCGCAAACTCCGCCGCATTCTCCCGCAGCAGACGGGCCCCGTGCTTCATGCGGTAGGACGAAACCATCCGATTGGAGAATTCAAGAAAAGGCTGGGAAAACACGCCCTGCGCGCGATCCTTGCGCACGATGGAGGGATCGAACCGGAGCCCGTCCAGCGCCGAGGAGATCGTGCGGCGGGAAAGCCCCTGCGCCTGCGCCTCGGCCCGGAAATCGCGGAGCCAACTATCGAAGTTTCCGGTGTTCCTGCATCCGGCGGCCTGCGCGCTCGCCACCGTTCCCGGAAGCACCGGCCCCGCCAGGGCCGCCCCCAGCGCCACAAGCCCCACCATCCTCGTTGCAAGTCGCCGCATAGCACACTCCGTCATGATCCGATTGCCAGGGGAAATCGCGTGTCGCGGGATGGCCAAATCCTCTTTCGGCCGAACACGGTGTTCCCTGTTTCCTGTTCCCTGCCATGATGTGGCGCGCGCCGCAAGTGCACCCGACACCCGATACACCCCCTCGCATGGCCGCTCAGGAAAGGCCATGGATGGCTGAAACCCGCGCGTCGCGAAGCGAAATGGCCGATGCGCCCCCTCACTGCGTCGCGGAACCATCACCACGCCCGAACTTTCCGTAGCGTTTCAAAATTGTTTTTTTGACATGACGCCGCAAGTGCTTATTCTATAAGCGTTGAATTGATGATTTTTTCTCCTTGCATTATAGTTGACAGATTAATCGATAAGCAGAGGTCGCACCGAGCGGCCCGAATTTGGCCCAGACCGCAAGATTTGAAGCAAGCCGAGAGAATAATCCGGAAACTGGCACACCATCCCATCGCCGCAGCTTTGTAGATTTGAGCAAAAGACAAGGCGATCACATTGACTGCACATGATTTGAAGTCAGACCCCAAACCGCAGGTTGATTCCGGCGAACAGGACCTGCGTCCCTTCCATCAATCGCTCCCGATGCAACTGATGTCGGCGCGAGAGGAAGTCATGTTGCGCTTCCGCCCCTATCTGCATGCGCACGGGTTGACTGACCAGCAATGGCGGATCATCCGGGCCCTTGCGGAAGTCGAGCAGCGCGAGATTCTCGATCTCAGCGATGTATGCGGCATCCATCCCGCAAGCCTGTCGCGCATTCTGCCCAAGCTGGACAGCGCCGGTATCATCAACCGGCGGCCCAACAAGGCCGATCAGCGCAGGGTTATCGTCACGCTGGCGGCAAAGGGGCGGGCGCTCTACAACCGGATCGCACCGGAATCGGAGCGCCTCTACAACGACATCACCTCCGACATCGGCCCCGACCTTGTGCGCGAGGCCTATGACGTCCTGGAGCGTATGATCGAAGCCCTGCGCACGAAACGCGTGTCGGCTGCAGCCGGGGAGTGACGACGCAGGAATTCCGCCGGAGCATTGCGGTTGGATCGGACTTTCCCGATCCAACGGTTCCGCTCGTCGGCGCCCGCCTGCGCCGATTTGGGCGACCGCCCGCCGTCACGATACCCGGCAGCCCCTGTGCTTCGGACGGCTCCGACAGCAAACCGCCTGCGGGTCTGTTGCCGGGAGAGCGCGCGGCACGATCAACCGGATCGTGCGCGGGTCCCCCGAGCCTGGATCCCTGAACGCGGATCACCCGAGCGTGGATAACCAAGCGCGACGCGTTCGCCCGCGTTTCTCCGCATTCGCGTTAAAAACGGATGCCTGGCGCGTTCACAAAGGATGCCTGGCGCGTTCAAAAAGAGTGCCTGGCCACATCCAGGAGAAGTGCCAGACGCCCCCTCCTCAAGGCCGCACATGGACGAGCAGCGGCGGCTCGGCCCTGGCATTCGGCTCCGTCGCCGCGGCCTCCGCATGAACGGCCTCAGCGAACAGTTTCAAAACGGCGCGCACATCATTGGCGGGCGCGGGCACATCATGCGGCAGGGCGACGATCGGCAGTTCCTTCTTGCGCTCCAGCGCCAGCGTGATCAACACCAGCGGATCCCGCTGGCCATCCGCCGCCGTCACCAGCGTATCGGTCGCCCAGGCCCGCAACACCAGCCGCCCCTGATCCTGGGGGCTCGGCAGCGTCGCGCTGAGATCGGCCAGCCGTCCCTCGTGCAGCGAGGGCCGCGGCAACAGGGCATCGAGATCGTTGCTTCCATCGGAATAGGCCAGAACATCGACCCAGGACCAGGTCGGAACGATCTGCCAGCCCTTTTCCTTCATCAGATCCCGCAGCACGTTGAGCGAACCGACCCATTGCGCGATGAAGGGTTCGCCCGTCTCGCCCGTCAACTCGATGCGGCGTTCCGGCTGCATCTTCCAGCCCGCATCGAGCCAGTATTCGCGTGTGATCACGTTGGCCCGCGTGGGCTGGCTGTAGGACAGCATCGCCGTCGCATGGCCTTGCGTGACATAAACGGCGGAGACAGTGGCATAGATCGCGAGCGACACCAGCCCGAGCGACACCGGGGCGATCCGATCGGCGCGCGTCGCCTCCAGCGCCAGGGCAAAGGCCGCCGTCATGGTGATGCCGAAGAGCAACCCGCCCGCCACATCTGAGGGCCAGTGCGCGCCCAGATAGATGCGCGAACAGGCGATCGCCACGATCAGCGCGCCCGCGCAGGCAAACAGCACCGCCTTGCCCCAACGCCCGACGCCCAGTCCCATCAGCACGGCCAGAATGCCGAAAACCACGGTCGCCAGCGTCGCGTGGCCTGAGGGAAAGCTGTAGAGATCGGCACTGCCGAGAATTTCCTCCGGGCGCGCGCGCTGCAGCAGGATCTTCATGAAGGGGACGAAAAGCGCAGCGGAAACCATGGTCAGCGCGGCAGCTCCCGCGATCGTCCACGCCCGCCGCGCGGCGAGCCAGGCCACGATCACGGCCCCCAACACCACCAGAACCGTGCCGTCGCCGATCATGGTCAGCACCACCATCACCCGGTCCGCCGGCATGTTGCGCACCGACTGCATCAGATTGGCGATGGAAAGATCGAGATAGACCATCGAATTGCGGGCGATGAGGTCTTCCAGCAGGGAAACGAAGCCGATGCCCCCCGCCGCCAGAACCGCGCTCAGCGCCACAACACGCAAGGCCTTGGGATTGTCGGGTGCCAATGTATCCGCCAGCCAGTGCCAGACCCGCCCCGGTCGACGGGCTGCCGCCTCCACAAAGCGCGTCTGAAGGCGCACGAGCGGCGGAATGGAACTCATCACCACGATGCGAATGAGCCATGCGGTGATGAACACCGCCCCGAGGAGCACGAACAGCACCAGCGCGAAGCGGCCCGAAACCTGGCTCGCCACCGCCAGCCCGCGCCCGATAAAGACGCCGGGCATCAGGTGGGCGAGCGACCAGAAGAAGGCGGAGATCACGTTGATGGTGGCAAAGCGCGTGTTGCTCATGCCCATCATGCCCGCGATGCCGGGAATGACCGCCTTCACGCCCGGCACGAAACGTCCGATGGCAATGGACTTGCCGCCATGTTCGGCGAAGAACTCCTCGCTTTTTCGCACCAGCCCCGGATAGCGCGACAGCGGCCACATGCGCTTGAGGTGCTCGCCATATATGCGCCCGGCCCAGTAGGAAATCGCATCGCCGGTAATGGCGCCCAGCCAGGTCGCGACGAAGATCGGCCAGAAATCCAGCTTGCCGCCGCCCACCAGCGTTCCCACACCCACCAGCACCACGGTGGAGGGCACGAACAGACCGATGATCAGCAGCGCCTCGCCCATGGAAATGAGAAAGACGACGGCAATGGACAGGTGCGGATTATCGCCCAGATAGGCGATCACCCAATTCGCCAGATCCATAGTGAAGTCCATGGGGAAGCCTTGCGATCCTGTCGCCTTGATATCGAAGTGGGCCGGCAGCGGCAGGACCACGTGCCACCGGAGTTCAAGGGCTATCTAGTCCGATAGGAGTTGAATTTACAGAGCAAACAACACAGCAGTTTTACGGTTTCGATAAATCCCCGATGCGATGGGAGAAAGCAAGCCGCTTGTCGGCGCCCCCGAAAACGAAAGGGGCGACACCCTGCGGCGCCGCCCCTTGTCTCGTCATTTTCGGCCAAAGCCTGTGGGAAACCGTCCTAAAGCGCCTTGTCGGTGACGACGTGGCTCCAGGCGCCTTCCGGCTTCTTGGTGATGACCGGGTCGGACCCGCCCGAAAGCAGCGTCTCAACCGTGCGCTCGTAGTCTGCGACATCCAGCGCCCCGTTGGTGCCTTCGGTCAGCTTGTTGATCTCGCGGACCATGCGGCGCTGGTGCTTTTCGGTCTGTGCACCCGAGGCATCGTTTTCAAGCACGATGTCGGCGGCCTCGTCCGGGTTCTCGCGGGCATATTCCCAGCCCTTCATCGAGGCCCTGACGAAACGGGCCATCTTGTCGACGAAAGCCTCGTCCTTGAGGTTGTCTTCCAGCACATAGAGACCGTCTTCCAGCGTCGCGACGCCCTGGTCCTCATACTTGAAGACGATCAGATCGTCCTCGGAAATGCCCGCGTCGATGACCTGCCAATATTCGTTGTAGGTCATGGTGGAGATGCAGGCCGCCTGCTTCTGGAGAAGCGGGTCCACATTGAAGCCCTGCTTGAGGACCTCAACGCCCTCAGGCCCGCCATCGGTCGGCATCTTCAGATGCGCCATCCACGACAGGAACGGATATTCGTTGCCGTAGAACCAGACGCCCAGCGTCTTGCCCTTGAAGTCGTCCGGCGTGGCGACGCCGTTTTCTTTCAGGCAGGTCAGCATCATCCCCGAGGACTTGAAAGGCTGGGCGATATTGACCAGCGGCACGCCCTTTTCGCGGCTTGCCAGTGCCGACGGCATCCAGTCCACGATGACGTCCGCGCCGCCACCGGCGATGACCTGCGGCGGAGCGATGTCCGGCCCGCCCGGCTTGATGGTGACGTCGAGGCCCTCTTCCTCATAAAAGCCCTTGTCCTTGGCCACGTAGTAGCCGGCAAACTGGCCCTGCGTGACCCATTTCAGCTGCAGGGTCACCTCATCGGCGGCCTGTGCCGCGGACATCCCCAATCCGGCAGCAAGGGCGACAGCCCCAAGCAGTACTTTCTTCATGTCCACTCTTCTCCCTCTGGTGTCGGCACCGGCGCACCTTTGTGTTTGCTATGTGCGGAACGACGGATGCCAGAACGTGAATACCCTCTCCAAAAGCGTCATAACCCCGTAGAAGATCGAGCCCGCCAGCGCGGCGACTGCGATCTCCGCCCACACCATGTCGACATTCATGCGGCCGACTTCGGTGGAGATGCGAAAGCCCATCCCGACGGTGGGCGTGCCGAAGAACTCCGCCACGATCGCGCCGATGAGCGCCAGCGTGGAGTTGATCTTCAAGGCGTTGAAAATGAACGGCAGCGCCTGTGGCAGCCTCAGCTTGAGAAGCGACTGCCAGTAGGAAGCCGCATAGGTGTGCATCAGGTCGCGCTGCATGTGATCGGACGCCGCCAGCCCCGAGACCGTGTTCACCAGCATCGGGAAGAAGGTCATGATGATCACGACCGCCGCCTTGGACGGCCAGTCGAAGCCGAACCACATCACCATGATCGGCGCGACACCCACAACGGGCAACGCGGAAACGAGATTGCCGACCGGCAGGAGCCCACGCCGCAGGAAGGGCACCCGATCCACGAGAATGGCGACCAGGAACCCCGACCCGCAGCCAATGGCGTAGCCGATCAGAACCGCCTTCAGGAAGGTTTGACGGAAATCCTCCCATAGCGGCGTCGGAAACCCGCCAACGAGCCGCAACCAGATTTCGGATGGCGCAGGCAGCAGCACCTTCGGCACGCCGAAGCCCGTTACCAGCGCCTGCCACAGGATCAACACCCACACACCGAAGAGAAGCGGAATGACGACGGTCACAACCCGCTGGACGGTTCTTGAGGTGACCTGCCGATTGGCGAGCCGGTCCACGAATTGCCAGCCCGTCAGCCACGCGGCGACCAGCAGCGCCCAGAACCCGCCACCAGCCGCGCCCGGATGGCCGGAAAGCGCCGACAGCAATTCCCATGCGCCCAGATGAGCAGCCACCGCGATCAGCGCATCGCCCGCAGGACCGTCGAACCAGCCGCCTTTTTGCGCAGGATTCATGAGCGAGATCACGTTCTGCGCGGAGATCACGAAGACCAGCAGCATGAAGATCATCACGCCCGTCTCATCCCACACGGTGACCGACCCGGCTTCGCCTGCAAAAAGCGGCAGCACCAGCCCGAAGGCGGCGGCAAATCCCCCACCCATCAGCAAAAGTCGCTTGAAGGTTTCGGTGAAAGTCATCGCGCCATCCCCATCCGCTTGAGAACAAACCCGTTGACGACGCCGACCAGCGCCACCAGCACCGCCGCCATGACGGAGGCCGCGATCAGCGCCGACCAGATCTGCACCGTCTGACCGTAATAGGAACCGGACAGAAGCCGCGCGCCGAGCCCGGAAACAGCACCCGTCGGCAATTCACCGACGATGGCCCCCACCAGCGAGGCCGCGACCGCGATCTTCATGGAAGTGAAGAGATAGGGCACGGCGTAGGGAAAGCGCAGCTTCCAGAAGACCTGCCCCTTGGAGGCATTGTAGGTGCGCATGAGATCCAGATGCAGGATCTCCGGCGACCTCAACCCCTTCACCATGCCCACGGTCACGGGGAAGAAGGAGAGATAGGTGGAGATGAACGCCTTTGGCAAAAGCCCCGATATGCCCACCGCGTTCAGCACCACGATGATCATCGGCGCGATCGCGAGGATCGGGATCGTCTGCGAGGAGATCACCCACGGCATCAGCGACTTGTCGAGGACGCGGCTGTGCACGATGCCCACCGCCAGCACGATGCCCAGCACGGTGCCGATGATGAAGCCCAGCAGCGTGGAGGAAAGCGTGATGCCCGCGTGATAAATCAGGCTGCGCTTGGAGGTGATCTTCTTCAGGACCGTCGTCTTCCAGATCTCCTCCGCCACCTGATGCGGGGCGGGCAGAACGGGCCGGTCCTGATTGAGCGTATCGGTGACCAGCTGGGTCACCGGCACATTCTCGATATGCCCACGCTTGTAGGTATCCATCTGGAACGGCGCATTCAGATAGACGGCGCCCGCATACCAGATCGCGATAATGGCAAGGACCACCACGAGGACGGGGCCGGTCTTGCCTGCGAAGAGACGGCTGATGGGAGAGGTTCGTTCAGGAGCCATGTTGCCCTCCCACCTTTGCACCCAGACGGGCGATCATTGCGTCCCTGACGGTTGTGGATTCGGCAGGAGCGACCGAATAGGCGAAGTAGATTGTTCTCTCGCCATAATCGAAGGCCATCCGCGCATTGGCCTTTGACGGTACGCCTACCATTTCCCAGATACTCAGAACGACAGATCTATAGATCGACGTATTGAGCCTACGCAGGTTTCGCAGTTTCAGCGGATCGAAGACACGCTGACGGGAGAATGGCCCCACCTTGAGACGGTGTATCAGGGCTTGCGATTTAAATTCGATTTCCTCACGGCCAATAAGCATCCAGAGGACTGCGGCAGAGACAACCAACCACAAAGCTCCCCAGACAGCCAGAGCAGCAAGCACGATCCATCGACCAGATCCCGTTTCAGGATCAAATACAGCTGAGGCTAGCCCGAAAGGACTTCCGACATAAGTATAATTACATAGCCAAATCAGAGTGATGCCCAGAATGAAGTAGTTCTTCTTGGCCTTGATCCGGATTGTCGGAACCGCGAGATCGCCACTGATGGACACTCTTCGGGAGGTCGTGTCCTCATATTTCATGCGACGGCCCTCCCGTGCGCTTTCCGGCTCTCGTGTATACGGTGAACCCGACGCCCCTCACCCGGCGCATCCGCGCCGACCTCTCCCCATGAGAGAGGTGCTTGGGCCGGGCTTGTGTCAAAAGCAGAATTCAGAGCCTGACGGCCCATAACCGCGGCCCGCCTCAAGCCCGCCATATCGCAACCCGCACGATCAAGCCCCCTCTCCCATGGGGAGAGGGTTGGGGTGAGGGGATGAGATCCCTCGTGGATACGGCGAACCCGACACCTCTCACCCGACGCTACGCGTCGACCTCTCCCCATGGGAGAGGTAAGTGAAAGGGATGGCCGAATATTCGTAGCGAAAAGACTATTCACTCTAAAAGCACCCACTTCCGATCAGCGCCCGGGCCAGGCCTACCCTCTGCCCATAGCTTTTGAGTAGCCCAACGCATATCGTATTACCAAGTATAAAACAGATCTCCCGAAGCTTTTGAATCGTTCGCATGTTTGCCACTTCAAGAACCGTCGCGCTTCCACCGTTCTTTTTAACTGCTCCATAGACACACAAAACCAAATCAGAGCGGTTCATTTTCTATCCCCCAAGAGCACCAGCTAAGTGGGTTGAGTCTTCGCCACATCAATCCTCATAACTGTGCCCCGCGCGCAGGCCTTCGCGCACCCGGTGTGCGATCTCCAGAAACTCCGGCGTCTCCCGGATATCGAGATCGCGCTCGCGCGGCAGGTTGCTTTCAATGATGTCATAGATACGCCCCGGACGCGGGCTCATCACCACGATCTTGGTGGACAGGAACACCGCTTCCGGGATCGAGTGCGTGACGAAGACCACCGTCTTCTCCGTCTTCGCCCAGAGCTTCAGAAGCTGCTCGTTCAGGTGATCACGCACGATCTCGTCCAGCGCGCCGAAGGGCTCGTCCATCAGCAGCAGTTCCGGATCGAAGGCGAGCGCGCGCGCGATGGAAGCGCGTTGCTGCATGCCGCCGGAAAGTTGCCAGGGAAACTTGCGCTCGAAACCGGCAAGGTTCACCAGCTCAAGGTTTTTCGCGATGCGCTTTTTCTGCTCACGCTTCGTATAGCCCATGATTTCAAGCGGCAGCGCGATGTTGCCCGCAATCGTGCGCCAGGGATAAAGCCCTGCCGCCTGAAAGACATAGCCGTAGGAGCGGTCGAGCCGCGCCTGATCCGGTGTACCGCCATTGACCGTGATGGAGCCCGACGTCGGCTTTTCCAGATCGGCGATGACGCGCAAGAGCGTGGTCTTGCCGCAACCCGAAGGCCCGATGAAGGAAACGAATTCGCCGCGCTTCACCTCCAGATTGATGTCGGAAAGCGCATGCACCGGCGCATCGGCGGCTGGAAAGGTCAGGCTCAAATTCTGCGCATGGATGACGGAAGATCGCGCCGCGCTCTTCCCCCCCGCATTCGCCTCGTCTTCTGCCTGAACCTTGGCCGCATTTCGGGCCGTGGTTGCCTCACTGGTCGTCACTTGGTCTGTTCCCCATTTCCTTGACGCCCGGGATGCCCCCTGAAAACGCCTCCCGAACCCGCCGCCGATCCTTCGAGACGACCGCTCGCGCGGTCTCCTCAGGATGACGTTGAGGGTGTAGCTCACCCCCATTCAAAAACCGCATATGCCGACCGTCCACATCCCCGTTTCGTCTATTCACGCAACATCATCCTGAGGAGGCCTGACAAGGCCGTCTCGAAGGATGGGCCGCACACATCGGACCCCGCGCTCAACTGCCCGCTCCCTCGCGATGCTTGCAAATTCGTTGCCAAAGCGAGAACGTTGCCGGATGGATCGCCAGCGCCCAGTAGACAAGATTGGCCGGAACGAAGATCACCGACAGCGCCGCCGAGATGAGTGCCAGCACCACGAGATCGTCCAGAGTTCCCATTCCCGCGCTGGAGAGCGCAACCCCGCCGAAGACCGTGGCCAAAACCGCATAAACGACGCCGGCAAGCGCGAAGGCGACCCAGCCTCTCCATTCCCGAGCAAGCAGAAACTTCGTGCCCGGGAAGACCAGCAACACGCCGCCCCCCGCCAGGACTGCGAAGAGCTCGAAAAATTTCCTCATCCCCATCACCGAGAACAGCGGCACCGGGCCGAACCGTTCAAACGAGAGCACCCTGTAGATGACGAGGGTCAGCGCACAGGCGATCAGAAAAACCGCCAGCAGGTAGGAAACCACATGCCGCGCGGCCAGACAGGGCTGGTCCAGCTCCGGGCTTCCGGTTTTCACACCCTCCGCCTCGCCGCGCCCTGTCCGCAAGCGTCTAGACCCCGCTTGCCGGAATGCCGGAGCGTTCCACCTTGCGTGGCGAGGTCAGGCCCTTCCACTGCGACAACGCCTTGTTGACCGCCTGGAACGGCTCCCGCTTCACGAACTTGCCGTGACCTTCCTGCGTTTTGATCTCGCCATCCATGATCGCGACATGGCCGCGGGTCAGCGTGTAGCGCGGCAGGCCCTTTACCTGCTTGCCCTCAAAGACGTTGTAATCGATGGCCGACTGCTGGCTTGCGGCCGAAATCGTCTTCTCCTTCGCCGGGTCCCACACGACGAGATCGGCATCCGCGCCCACAAGCACCGCGCCCTTCTTCGGGTAGATGTTCAGGATCTTGGCGATGTTGGTGGAGGTGACGGCGACGAATTCGTTCGGCGTCAAACGGCCCGTGCCCACGCCATAGGTCCACAACATCGGCATCCGGTCTTCAACTCCGCCGGTGCCGTTCGGGATCTTGGTGAAATCGCCCACACCGTAGCGTTTCTGATCGGTCGTGAAGGCGCAATGATCGGTGGCAACCACCTGGAGCGTGCCCGCCTGAAGCCCGGCCCACAGGCTGTCCTGATGTTTCTTGTTGCGGAAGGGCGGCGACATCACGCGGCGCGCGGCGTGGTCCCAGTCGCCGTTTTGATATTCGCTGTCATCCAGCGTCAGATGCTGGATCAGCGGCTCGCCGTAGCAGCGGATGCCGTTCTGCTTGGCCCGGCGGATCGCCTCATGCGCCTGCTCACACGACGTGTGCACGATATAGACCGGCACCCCCGCCATATCGGCGATCATGATGGCGCGGTTGGTGGCTTCGCCCTCCACTTCCGCAGGCCGCGAATAGGCATGAGCTTCCGGGCCGTTATTACCTTCCGCCATGAGCTTGGCCTGAAGCTGGGCGACCACATCGCCGTTTTCCGCATGCACCATCGGCAGAGCGCCAAGCTCGGCGCAGCGCTGGAAGGAGGCGAACATCTCGTCGTCATCCACCATCAGCGCGCCCTTGTAGGCCATGAAGTGCTTGAAGGTGTTGATGCCCTTCTCGCGCACCACGGTCTCCATCTCGTTGAAGACCTGCTCGCCCCACCAGGTGATCGCCATGTGGAAGGAATAGTCGCAATTGGCGCGCGTGGACTTGTTGTCCCAACGCTGGATGGCCTCAAGAAGCGACTGGTCCGGATTGGGCAATGCGAAATCGACCACCATGGTCGTGCCGCCCGCAAGCCCCGCCCGGGTGCCGCTTTCGAAATCATCGGCCGAATAGGTGCCCATGAAGGGCATTTCCAGATGCGTATGGGGATCGATACCACCCGGCATCACATAGCAACCGGTCGCATCCAGCACCTCATCGCCGGAAAGGTTCGGCCCGATCTCCACGATCGTGCCGTCCTCGATCTTCACGTCCGCTTCGTAGCTCAGATCCGCGGTGACGACCGTGCCGCCCTTGATGACTTTCGATGCCATGATGTTGTTCCTCTGGTGATGCCGTGCCCGGACCGGTCTTTTTGTGTTCTCGGTTCTCAGGCGGTTAGGTGTTTTGTCATGAACAGGCTGTAGGGGTTCGCCTCGTAAGGGGGAAACGGCCCGCATTCGGCATAGCCGAGCGATCCGTAAAGCCCGACGGCCTCGGTATTGAGAGGCCCGGTTTCCAGGTCGATGCGGGTCACGCCCCGCGCGCTGGCCATGTCTTCCAGATACGCCACGACCTTGCGCGCAACGCCCTTCCCGCGTCCCTCCTCGCGCACGAACAATCGCTTCAGCTCAGCCGTTCCGTCCTCATTCCACTTCAGCGCGGCGCAGCCGATGGCGCCGCCTGCCTCGCGCACCACGGCGAAGGAAACATCGTCGCCCGACAGCCCCTCGACATCCGTGCCGAAATGCCCCTCCGCCGGATAGCGGGCGAGAGAATAGGCATCCGACAGCGCGATCAGCTCGACAATCTCGGGCTGGTTCGGCGTCTCGATGGCGATGGAAAGGGTGGGAGCTTCCGCGGTGACCGTCTCTGCCATGGTCATGCCTTCATCGTCGCGAGTTTCAGGCCGAAGCCGATAAACACGGCCCCCGTCGCGGCCTTGATAAAGCGCTGGAACCGGCCCGAGCGCGTAGCCGCCGCAAGGCGCGCGAACAGCACAACCATGGCCGCGAACCACACGAAATTGATGGCCGAGTGGATGACGACGAGCGTAAACGTGTTGGCGGCCGTCGCCATTTCCGGCGGCAGGAACTGCGGGAAGGCCGCGAGATAGAACATCGAGACTTTCGGGTTCAGCGCATTGGTGAGGAAGCCCTCGCCAAAGGCCACGAGAAGCGTACGCCTGCGCCGGGCAGGACGAGCGGATACCGGCAGCGTGTTTCCGCGCCAGGCCTGCCTCAGCGACTTGAAGCCAATCCAGCAGAGATAGGCCGCGCCGACCATCTTCACGGCGAAGAACAGCTCCGCGGACCGCACCAGCAGAACGGACAGACCGAAGACCACCAGCGCCCCGTGCAGATAGAAGGCTGCGACAAAGCCCATGATATTGGCGAAGCCCGCCGCCTTGCCGGAGGTCGGCACCGTGCGCGCGATCAGCACGCCGTTCGGCCCCGGCGACGCCACAAGCAAGGACGCCATGACGGAGAAGGACACAATTGTCGTCAGATCCATCGCTTTCCTCCGTTGCGGCCCCCTGCCGCCATATTCGCCGGACGTGGCGAACTCACCTCACCCCCGATCCCCGCCGCCAATCACCTCTCCCGTCGGGAGGGGTCGAACCGGAGGTTCGGGTGAGGGGTTTCAAACCCTCGTGGGGACGGAGACATCTGATCCCCTCACCCCAACCCTCTCCCCATGGGAGAGGGTGCTTGTCTGCACCGGGCCGCACCCTCTGCGCGCCCCGTTCCAGTTCCCATCAGCAGCTCGGCACCTCCGAACACGCCGGATGCGAGAAACCTCACCTCAATCCCGATCCCCGCCGCCAATCACCTCTCCCATGGGGAGAGGTCGAACCGAAGGTTCGGGTGAGGGGTTTCGAACCCTCGTGGGGACGGAGATATCTGATCCCCTCACCCCAACCCTCTCCCCATGGGAGAGGGAGCTTGTCCGCACCGGGCCGCCCCCCGTGCGCCCCATCCCAGTTCCCATCAGCAGCTCGGCACCTCCGAACACGCCGGATGCGAGAAACCTCACCTCAATCCCGATCCCCGCCGCCAATCACCTCTCCCATGGGGAGAGGTCGAACCGGAGGTTCGGGTGAGGGGGTTTAAGCCCTCGTGGGGACGGAGGCATCTGATCCCCTCACCCCAACCCTCTCCCCGTGGGAGAGGGAGCTTGTCCGCACCGGGCCGGAACCTCAATTCACTCCACGATTTCCGCCGTCTCCACCACCGCGTGAAACAGCACGTCGGCGCCGGCCTTGGCCCAGTCCTTGGAAATCTCTTCGGCCTCGTTGTGCGAAAGGCCGTCCACACAGGGGCACATGACCATCGAGGTCGGCGCAATGCGGTTGATCCAGCAGGCGTCGTGCCCCGCACCGGAAACGATATCGCGGTGGGAATAGCCGAGCCGCTCCGCCGCGTCGCGCACCGCCTTCACGCAAGCCGGGTCGAAGGTCACCGGATCGAAATGACCGGCCACCTCAATCTCGATGCCGAGGCCGAGTTCTTCCGCGATTTTCGGGGCTTCCGCCTCAAACCGCGCCTTCATGCCGTCCAGCGTTTCCTGATCGGGCGAGCGGAAATCGACGGTGAAGACCACCTTGCCCGGGATGACGTTGCGCGAATTGGGGTAGAAATCGCAGTGGCCGATGGCGCCCACCGCGTTGGGCTGGTGGCTCATGGCGATCTCGTGGACAAGCTCCGTCATCCGCGCCGCGCCAAGCCCCGCATTACGGCGCATCGGCATCGGGGTGGAGCCGGTGTGGCTGTCCTTGCCCGTCACCGTCACCTGAAGCCACCACAGCCCCTGCCCGTGGGTGACGACGCCGATATCCTTACCCTCGATTTCGAGGATCGGCCCCTGCTCGATATGAAGCTCGAAAAACGCTTTGATCTTGTCCTTGCGAGACCCGACCGGCTCCTCACCTTCCCAGCCGATACGCTTCAGCTCATCGCCGAATTTCAGGCCCTTGGCATCCTCGCGCGCTTTCGCCCACTCTTCCGTGTGCATGCCTGCGAACACGCCAGAGGCCAGCATGGCGGGCGCAAAGCGCGTGCCTTCCTCATTCGTCCAGTTGGTGACGACGATGGGATGCTTCGTCTTGATGCCGAGATCATTGAGCGAGCGACACACCTCCAGCGCGCCCAGCACACCGAGAACGCCATCATATTTGCCGCCGGTCGGCTGGGTATCGAGATGCGAGCCCACATAGACGGCGGGCAGGTCCGGCTCGGTGCCGGGGCGCGTCATGAACATGTTGCCCATGCTGTCAACGCCCATCGTCATGCCCGCTTCTACACACCATTTCTGGAAAAGCTTGCGGCCCTCACCGTCCTCGTCGGTCAGCGTCTGACGGTTGTTGCCGCCCGCGACGCCCGGCCCGATCCTGGCCATCTCCATGAGGCTGTCCCACAGCCTGTCTGCGTTGATGCGCAGGTTCTCACCCGGAGCCGCCGTGTTTGCCGCCATTTCAGTTCCCCTTGGATCTGGCCATATGTCTGGAAAGCAGGCGCTTGTTTTTCGCCGCGCCCTTTTTGAATTTCACTCGTGACGCCACCCCGGAACACCTGATCGGGCCGGGATGACGAATGTCTCTTGCTGCGCCCGGTTGGAGTGGCAACCCTAGTCGATCGCCTTCAGAACCTTCGACAGGATGCCGAACAGCTCGTCGATCTGCGCCTTGGAGATGATCAGCGGCGGTGACAGCGCGATGATGTCGCCGGTGGTGCGGATCATCAGCCCCTCCTCATAGGCCTTCAGGAAGGCGGAGAAGGCACGCTTGGTCGGCTCGCCCGCAATTGGCTCAAGCTCGACCGCGCCGATCAGGCCCAGGTTGCGGATGTCGATGACATGCGGATGGTCCTTCAGGCCGTGCAGCGCATCGGCCCAGTAATCCTGAAGCTCCGCCCCGCGGGTCATAAGCCCCTCGTCCTCGTAGGTGTCGAGGGTGCCGAGCGCGGCCGCACAGGCCAGCGGATGGCCCGAATAGGTGTAGCCGTGGAAGAACTCGATCATGTGCTCCGGGCCCTGCATGAAGGCCTCGTAGATATCGGAGGACACCATCACCGCGCCCATCGGCACCGTGCCGGAGGTGATGCCCTTGGCCAGCGTCACCATGTCGGGCACAACGCCGAAATGCTCCACCGCGAAGGCTGAGCCCAGACGCCCGAAGCCGGTGATCACCTCATCGAAGATCAGCAGGATATCGTTGTCGGAGCAGATCTTGCGCAGCCGCTCCAGATACCCCTTGGGCGGAATGAGAACACCGGTGGAACCCGCCATCGGCTCCACGATCACGGCTGCAATCGTGGACGGATCATGCAGCTTGATGACGTTCAGCAGATCGTCGGCGAACTCCGCACCATGCTCGGGCTGGCCGCGCGAGAAGGCGTTTCGCTCGATGTCATGGGTGTCGCGGATATGATCGACGCCGGTGAGAAGCCCGCCGAACATCTTGCGGTTGCCGGAAATGCCGCCGACCGAGATGCCGCCGAAATTCACGCCGTGATAGCCGCGCTGACGGCCGATGAGACGGGTCTTGGCCGCATTGCCCTTGGCGCGGTGATAGGCGATCGCCGTCTTCAGCGCGGTTTCCACCGATTCAGAACCTGAATTGGTGAAGAACACATGGTCCAGCGGCGTGGGCATCATCGCGGAAAGACGCGCGGCAAGCTCGAAGGCCTTGGGGTGGCCCATCTGGAACGCGGGCGCATAGTCGAGTTCTGCCGCCTGTTTCTGGATCGCTTCCACCACCTTCGGGCGGGCATGACCGGCATTGCAGCACCACAGGCCCGCCGTCCCGTCGAGGATCTGGCGCCCTTCTGCGTTGGTGTAGTGCATGTCCTTTGCACCCACCAGCATGCGCGGGTTTTTCTTGAACTGCCGGTTCGCCGTGAACGGCATCCAGAACGCTTCGAGATTGTTGGTGACGGCCTGCGACATGTTTCCTCCGAAGGGCCACGCCTGCCGGTTCCCGGTCAGGCGCGCACGAGGGCCAGCTTCGCTGCGTCCGGCGCCTGCATCCCTCGGGGGTAGTTGCCCCAGCGTCACAAGTTGCCCAGCACGCGATTAATCCATAAAACCCTGCGAGAGGATCGTAGACTATCGCCCGCCTCACGTCGCGAATTCTGACCATTTGGTCAAGATAACGATAGGAGCCCCGCCCGATGGCGGTCAAGGTCATTTTCTATCCATGTCGATGCAAAAGCAATCAGGTGAAACGGTCCGAAAAACTTGATGTTTTGAAGAACTGCGCGCGAAAAATGGGCGATGGCTGCTCTTCTTTTTCGCCTCCCATACGAAAGGATGGAGCATGATAGTGAAACCCCGTCATGCGCACCGCTTGCCAGGGAGAGGAAACGCGCGATGCCAAAGGCGAAAACGCAGGAGTTGAGCCCGTGAAATCCCGTTGGGACCCCAAACAACCATGACCGATGACATGATCGATTTTGCGACCGGGGATTTCGGCTCAGCGCGCAAGCAGACCCGTATCCAGACGGAGAACAGGGATCGCATCCTGGAGGCCGCGCTGGACATGTTCTCCCGTTCCGGCTTTCGCGGCACGACGCTCGACCAGATCGCCCGTCAGGCGGGCATGTCGAAGTCGAACCTGCTTTATTATTACGCCTCCAAGTCGCAGATATATAAGGCCGTTCTGGGGGAAATCCTGACAGAATGGCTTGCCCCCCTGCGCGCCCTTGATGTGGAGGGAGATCCGGCCGAGGAACTTGGCGACTACATCTCACGCAAGCTCCAGCACTCGGCGGAAAATCCGCGTGCCTCGCGTCTCTTCGCCAACGAGATCCTGGAAGGCGCGCCGATGATGATGGACGTGCTGCAAGGTCCCTTGCGCGATCTGGTCGACGCCAAGGTCAAGATCATCCGCACATGGATCGATCAGGGCAGGCTGCGCGCGGTTGATCCCTACCACGTGATCTTCATGATCTGGGCAACCACCCAGCACTACGCGGATTTCGAGACGCAGATTCAGGCGATCACCGGGCGCACCATCGAACAGCCCGATTTCCAAAGCGAAACGGAGGCGACGCTGAAGGCGATCTTCCTGAACGGCCTCATCCCCTGAGGCCGGCCCCCGGATCGGCACATGAGGCGGCAGCCGTTTCAGGCCGCCTTCGCGCTGCCCTTCAAGTGCTTCTTGATTTCCTCATTGGAGGCAAAGCCAGCTCCAAAAACGGGAACGAAGGCCGACAGGATGGGAAACAGGCTGCTCGCGCCCAGAATGGATTTGTGAATGATCTCGCAAAGCGGCACGCTTCCCATAAAGAAGACGGCACACCCCGTGGCGAGCGCTTGCTTCCAGTTGAGCTTTTGGTCACCCGCCAAGACTTGCCGAACAAAAAGACCGGCGAAAAAGACTGCAATGACGGCCAGGGTCACGGCCAACTGAGACCAGATTGGAGAGGTTGGGTCTCCTGCAATTCCTTCCATCATAACCTCCAGCACTTTCCACTGTCGAAACCGTCACTTCGGAGAAAAATTGGTGCTGCCACCCAGCTTGCCCTGATAGGCCCAGCACCCGGCGGGACCGCAATCCCCCACGCCGTCTGCCGGACGCACCTTCAACCAGTATTGCTTGCCGAAGATGGAGGGCACTTCTTTCCGGTCTTCAACGACATATTCCTTTTTGCCGTCGAGTTTTCCGACCTTGTCGCCAAGTGAATTCAAAAAGCCTGACGGGGGTTGGTTCCAGGCAGAGATACCATCACCACGCGGCTCAATAACGCTGCCAACCGGAACCTCGAACATTTCCTTGGACCTGGCGTCTGCTTGCTGGGCCAGAACAGGAGCAACCAGCAGGCACGAAAACAGGGATGCAAATATAATATGTGTGAAATAACGGAACATGGCCGCACCCAATAAAATGTGAGCGCGGCCATTCTATAACAAACCTTCCCTTACGGCAATCTACTCAGCTGGAACGCCCACCCGGTTCGGGTTGTTGGGATGGGTCGTCCAGTTGGCGTAGGCAGCTTCCACCGCCTTGTCGGTACGCGGATCGACCGAGCCCGGCTCCATCGCCTCCATGGTGATGCAGCCTTCCACCGGGCACACGTTGACGCAGAGATTGCAACCCACGCATTCCTCGTCGATCACCTCAAAGCCGCGCGCACCGTCGATCATGTTGGTGATCGCCTGATGCGAGGTGTCCTCGCAGGCGATGTGACAACGGCCGCACTTGATGCAGAGATCCTGATTGATCTTCGCCTTGGCGATGTAGTTGAGGTTGAGGAACTGCCAGTCGGTGACATTGGGCACCGCCTGTCCGACGAAGTCCGACGTCGCCGTGTAGCCCTTTTCGTCCATCCAGTCGGAAAGGCCGGAGGCCATCTCTTCCACGATCTTGAAGCCATATGTCATGGCCGCGGTGCAAACCTGCACGTTGCCCGCTCCAAGCGCCATGAATTCGGCCGCATCGCGCCAGGTGGTGATGCCGCCAATGCCGGAAATCGGCAGACCGCGCGTTTCCGCATCGCGGGCTATTTCCGCCACCATGTTGAGCGCGATCGGCTTCACCGCCGGGCCGCAGAACCCGCCATGGGTTCCCTTGCCGTCGATGGTCGGCGACGGGGCCATCTGGTCGAGATCCACGGAAACGATGGAATTGATCGTGTTGATCAGCGACACCGCATCCGCCCCGCCCGCATGCGCGGCGCGCGCGGGATAGCGGATATCGGTGATGTTCGGCGTCAGCTTCACGATCACGGGCATGCGCGTGTGCTTCTTGCACCAGCGCGTGACCATCTCGATATAGTCCGGCACCTGGCCGACAGCCGCACCCATGCCGCGTTCCGACATGCCATGCGGACAGCCGAAATTCAGTTCGATGCCATCGGCCTCCGTCTCTTCCACGAGCTTGACGATATTCGCCCAGTTCTCTTCCTCGCACGCCACCATGAGAGAGACGACGAGCGCCCGGTCGGGCCAGGCCTTCTTGACCCGCTTGATTTCCTGCAGGTTCAGCTGCAACGGACGGTCGGTGATCAGCTCGATATTGTTGAGCCCCGTCAGCGAACGGTCCTTGCCGTGGATCGCGCCGTAGCGCGGACCGTTGACATTGACGACCGGGTCGCCGTCGCCAAGCGTCTTCCACACGACACCGCCCCAGCCCGCCTCATAGGCGCGAACGACGTTGTATTCCTTGTCCGTCGGCGGCGCGGAGGCCAACCAGAACGGGTTCGGCGACTTGATACCGGCGAATGTGCTGGTGAGATCGGCCATGGTCTTGTCTCCCTCAAGAACCGAACGAACGGTGGATGGCTTGTGCGGCGCGCTTGCCGTCGGCAACGGCTGCGACCGTCAGGTCCTCGCCTCCCGCAACGCAATCGCCGCCTGCCCACACACACCCAAGCGATGTCAGGCCGTCCGCATCCACCTTGATGCGTCCGCCCTCAAGCGCGGGCGTCGCGCCCTCGAAGGGTTCTTCCACAAAGCTCTGGCCGATGGCCTTGAACACCTGATCGGCGGCAAGACGCACCGTCTCGCCGGTGCCCGCGAGCTTGCCGTTCGAACCGACCGCGGTCTTTTCCAGAACGATGGAGCTGACATGGCCCTGTTCGCCCTGGAGCAGAACCGGCTGCATCCAGTGGCGGATGGTGACACCGCTTGTCAGCGCCAGATCCTGCTCGAATTCCGAAGCCTTCATGTCGGCGGCCCCGCGGCGATAGGCGATCGTCACCTCTTCCGCCCCCAGGCGCTTCATTTGCACCGCGATATCGATGGCGGTCATGCCGCCGCCGATCACCACGACCCGACGCCCCACCGGCAGGGTGGACAGGTCCGAGGCCTGACGCAGGCCGGAAATGTAGTCGACCGCATCGAGGACACCGTCGAGACCCTCGCCCTCGATCTTGAGCGCATTGACCCCGGCAAGCCCCATCCCGAGGAAAACCGCGTCATGCTTTGCGCGCAGATCGTCGAGCGAGAAATCCCGGCCCAGCGCCTTGCCGGTCTCAACGGTGATGCCGCCCACGGAGAGCACGAAATCGACCTCGGCCTGCGCAAAGCCATTGACGGTCTTGTAGGCCGCGATGCCGAATTCATTGAGCCCGCCAAGTTTCTCGCGCGCATCATAGATGGTGACCGTGTGCCCGAGGGCCGCAAGTTCGTGGGCGCAAGAAAGCCCCGCCGGGCCGCCGCCCACGACCGCCACCGTCTTGCCGGTCTCCGGTGCGCGCACCGTCAGGCTTTTCGGCTTGGTCTCCATGAAATAATCGGTCGCGTGGCGCTGAAGCTGACCGATCTTCACCGGCTTTCCTTCCGCCTCCATGCGCACACAGGCCTGCTCGCACAGGGTTTCCGTCGGGCAGACGCGGGCGCACATGCCGCCCAGAATGTTCTGCTCGAAGATCGTCTTGGCCGCCCCGGTGTCGTTGCCGGTGGAGATCTGGCGGATGAACAGCGGAATGTCGATGGATGTCGGACACGCCACCGTACACGGCGCGTCATAGCAGAAGTAGCAGCGATCGGCCTCCACCACAGCCTCGTGGGCATCGAGCGGCGGGTGCAGATCGGCGAAATTGGTCACATAGGCGTCGGCGGAAAGGCGGCCGCTCGCAATGTCCGGACCGGACGGCACGTCGGTCATGGAACCTCCTCGTCGCGCATCACCGGCCCGGCAGCCAAGGCCACCGCGGTGCAGGCGCGTTTCCCATTTGCTTTTCGGACATTGCCCGCAAAAGGGCCGTGTCCCCGTCTTGAAAAGGTGTCTTTCACGGCCCGCCTCGTTTGTCGGGCTGGCTCGCAAGATCAGTGTCGATGTTTTTTGACCAAATAGTCAAATCCATTCTGACGTAGCGTTCGCATCAATTTCGGGCATTGGGGCTCAAAACTGCTCGTTCCGCATGCGTTGCGCCGAAATGGCGGGCCCTTCTGCGAAAGCAGGAACGCGAAAGGGCCAGTCGCATGGCGCTGGCCCCTCATGTGGTGTGGCTGATAGTCGTCTTCCGATCAGCGGATCGCGTAGGCCGCCAGCCGCTCATAGGCAGGCTTCGCTGCTTCCGCGATGGCGCGGCCCGCATCGCTCAAGGGCGCAACCTCACGCTCCTCGCGCGCGGCAAATCCGGTGGAGGCTTCCACCGCGTGATACCAGTGCGCCGCCCACACCCCGTCGCTGTCACGCCGTCCCGAAGGCCAGAACAGCATCGCCTCATCGAACCCGATGCCGAGCCTGCCGCAAAGCTTGGACAGGACGCCGCGCGGATCGGCCAGCACATCCGCGCCGTCCACCACCACCGGGGCCTCGCCGAGGCGATCCGCCACCCGCTCGAATATCTCCGCCTGCTGGAGAAACCCGAGATCGGCCAGTGACACCTCATCCCGCTTGGCGGAATAGGACGCGACCACCTCCTCCGGCTTGCGGATCAGGAAGGCGTGGCGGATTTCCCGGTGATCCATCCAGTCGCGGCCAATATCCGCGATCATGTGATGGGTCATGTGCTTTTGATAGAAGATGCGCGCCCCGCCCGGCACGGGCCCCAACACTCCGTCGGCCACGGCCCGCCAGTCCGTCTCATGTGCGTCAAGGATCTCGTCATTCATCGGATGAACGATGCCCGTCATGGCGAGATAAGCCGCATAGAAGGGCTCGTCCCACACGGCCGTATCGGGCCGGTTCTCGAAGGACCGCATCATCGCGGTGGAAATGTTGCGCGGCCCTGACCACATGGCGATGCGCACGGTTGGCTCGGTTTCCCCCATCGTTCCCCCCATTCCCATGGCTCAGACCTTTTCCCGCCGGGCGGCGCTATCCCGTGCATCCACCTTGTAGATCGAGCTGAGTTTCGCCGTCAGCGGGCCGGAGCGCGCGGCCCCTTGCACGGGAGCCGCGCCAATCTCGCGCCCGTCAACCGAGCGCACGGGCACCAATCCAGCGAACGTGCCGGTCACGAACGCCTCATCCGCGGAATAGACATCGAACAGGGTGAAGCGCTTTTCGTGAACCGGGATGCCATTCTCGCGGCACAAGCGGATGACATTTGCGCGCGTGATCCCACCGAGACAGTAGATGCCATCCGACGTCCACACCTCCCCATCCTTCACGATGAAGAAGTGGGTGGAGTTGCAGGTCGCCACGCAGCCATCCGGGTCCAGCATCAAGGCCTCGTCCGCCCCCGCCTTGGTCGCCTGAATGCAGGCGAGAATGCAGTTGAGCTTGGAATGGCTGTTGAGCTTCTGGTCCTGCATGTCGGGCGCGGTGCGCCGGACATGGGCTGTAAAAAGCGTGATGCCCTTGTCCGCGATGGCCGGGTTGGGCGTCTTGTATTCGGGGATGATCACCACCGTGGCCGCGCCAATGGTGATGCGCGGGTCCTGATAGGGCGTCTTCTTGATGCCGCGCGTGACCATCAGCCTGATATGCCCGCCATCGCGCATGCCGTTGGCGTCAAGGCAATCGTGAAGCCGCCCCGTCAGCTCCTCGCGGGTGAGCCCGATATCGATATCGAGATAATGCGCACCGTCATAAAGGCGGTCGAGATGCGCCTTCAGATAGGCGATGCCACCGTCCACGACGCGCAGGCCCTCCCACACGCCGTCGCCCAGAATGAAGCCGGAATCGAACACCGACACCATCGCCTTTTCGCGGGGGAACAGCTCGCCATTGACGGAAATGAGGATCTCCGCATTGCGCGGATCCTCCTGATATTCGTGCGTACCGGTGGACATGGGCGACAGGCTCTCTTGAAAAATACGGATGCAAATGTGTTCCACGAGGACGCACCGCATGGCAAGTGGCGAAGATTTCTTCGCGCAACTTGGCTGCCTCTCGCAGCTCGCGTCCAAAATTAAGTATTTTCAACGATAAACAAAAATATAAAATAGTCATTTTATCCATTTCATTCAGAAGTTTGAGTGAAAGTGGGGTGCGCTCCGTCGGTGTTGTTGAATTACCAGGTGGGGGACGCTTGACTCTGGTGGGCTTGAATGCCGTTAAACGAACGCCTCGCGCATCTCGCCACCTGGTGGCGTCCGCGGATACTCTCCAAGGGACTGCCGACAGCGGCCAGTCTTCTGGCCGATGTTGTGCGTTTCAAGCGGGCGATTTTCTATCTGGAACTGACATTGCTGGTCGCGCTTTTCAGCTTTGAGGTGGCGAGCCATTCCCGCGAGCACCGCGCGCTGCAACGCAATCTGGCCAGCTCATTCATAAAAGCCGTCGTTGATGACCCGCTGTCACTTCTGGCGCATTTGACCACAAGCGCGCATCCGGAGTTGAAACAGGGCAGCGCCTCGCTGACGTCCCTGAAAGAAGCGATCCTGCCCACCATCCTGCATCTCGAAGGTTACACGTCGGCAACCGTCTTCATCGGTGAAACCCAACTGATTCATGTGGGGGAGAAGATCGACAGCGACATCGCGCAGAGCGCGCTGTTTCCTGCACTTACCGCACTGTCGGTCGCGCCCGCCTCCATCGATGTGTTTTCACAAGCCCTGCCGGAGCCACGCGGACACTGGTTCTGGCACAAGGATGTGCTGTATCACGCAAGTGCGGGCCCAATTACCGCACCGCTTCCGGCAAGCCGGTTCGACCCGGAACAGCGCGGTGTCGGATCGTTGATCCTCATGTTGATCCGGCGCTTCGACCAGCCCCGGCTGGATGCGATTTCCGCGCGTTTTGACCTGCCGGACCTCGCAATTGTCCACCCGGGCAAAACAGAGCTGAACAACAGCATCGAGATCCGGGAGCACGATGGCGCACCGATCGCGATAATGACCTGGCATAGCTATCTGCACGGATCGCTTCATCTTCTGGAAATGACCCTGCTCGCGACCGCGGTCATCTTGGCTCTCCATCTTTTCGGGCAGTACATAATCCGCCGCATCCGTTCTCTTGGCTCCCAGATCGACCACATCCACACGGTCAACAGTCGTGACAGGGCGCGCCTGCACAGCCTGATCGAAGCCTCCAATGACGGGTTGATGGTGCTGGACAGCGAATGCAGGATCCTGGACATCAACAAGTCCGCGATACGGCGCAGCGGTTATCAGCGTGAGGAGATCATTGGCAGTCCCTTCGTCGCCATCTGCCCCAACCTGCCGATCGAAGATCCCAGGTTTCTGGCAGGCGAAATGACGGTGCGATGCGAGGTCTACCGCCGCGATGGCGAGATCTACTGGATAGATGTCGGCTTTAGCGAGCTTGATGACCCGGCGATCGGAGAGGAGCGCTACATCGTCGTGACCCGCGACGTGACATCACGGGTGCAGCATGAAAAGGAGATCTGGCACAAGGCCCATTATGACAGCCTGACGGACCTCCCCAACCGCGCCCTGTTCATGACCCGGCTGAGCGGCGACCTGATGCACGCCATCGAAGAGAACAGCCAGTGTGTTCTGATGTTCGTCGATCTGGACGGTTTCAAGCTCATCAACGACACCTATGGGCACGAAACCGGGGACGACCTGCTCATCGCGGTGGCGGACCGTTTCCGCGAGACTGTCACGTCGGACATTATGGTCGCACGTCTTGGCGGCGATGAATTCGGCATCGCCCTGCCCGCCGGATCCGACGTGAAGCAGGCTGAGCTGCTGGCAGCCACGCTCGCGCGGCAGCTCGCCAGACCCTATGCCCTCAACCGCGCACATGTCAGGATTTCGGCCAGCATCGGCATCGCAATGGGGCCGGCGAACGGCCCAACCCCCAGCGCATTGATGCGGGCCGCCGACAAGGCGATGTACGTGGCCAAGCGCCACGCACCAGGCACCCACCGGTTCGCGAAATCCGACGAAGCCCATGATGGGCAGCGGGCCATGAAGCGCTTTGTGTGATGCAGCGGACCGATGACCATGCGCCGCGGACAGCTTGGGGCGTTTGGGGCACTTGAGCGCTTGAACCGCCCGGGCCGCCCCTTGTGCTCCCCAGCAAGGCCCGCACGGACTTTCGCTCACCGGCGATCCTTGCTCCCGCCGTCTGCCTGTGCCAAACGAAAAGACCGCCGCGCGATGCCGCGCCTGCGCCCTTTACCGACGGTCGACCGATGCGCCTTGTGCTAGCCCTGCTTCTGCCGATCGCCACCTTCAGCTTCGCGCTCGGCATCACCCTGCCGCTCATCGTCTTCAAGAAACTCTATTTCTTCACGGAAACCCCCTCGCTGGTACAGATCGTGCTCGGGCTCGAAAGGGATGGCGATCGCGGGCTCGCGTTTCTTGTCGGCGGCTTTTCCATTGTCCTTCCCGCCGTCAAACTGGTGCTACTGCACACGGTTGCGCTGGGCGGACGCGGGCATTTCCTGCACCTGCTGGGCGCGGTGTCGAAATGGTCGATGATGGATGTGATGGTGGTGGCGCTGGTGGTCTTCGCCGCAAAAAGCAGCGGCCTGGCGACGGCGATCACCCAGCCCGGCCTCTGGTTCTATGCCACGGCCACGGTCGCAACCGCCGCGGCGGCTCTGTTATGTCGCAGCCGCTGAACGCAACGCGAGCGGTTTACAAACTTGAATAAAACGGACTGTCCATGACGAAGGTGCTGGCGAGGCAGCCCCATGTTCGTCATGCGTCGAAACTGTCTCGGCGGCGCGTCACGCGGCCGGAATCAGAAAAGCCGCCTTCTGGCGGCTCGTCATCTGACGTCTTTGCGGAGCGCTCAGCGTCCAAAAGCGTGGTTGCGGCCCGCGATCTCGTCGAGTTCCGCCTGCTCAGCCTCTTCCTGGGCCTCGCGTTCGCGTTCCTGATCGCGCTCTTCCATGAGCTCGATCTTTTTCAGTTCTTCAACGGCTTCGGCCAGATCATCCTGAGCGCGTTCAAGCTGCGAATGCAGATCCTCGGCCGAAGCCTTGAGGTTGTCACGGCGCTGCATGGCAGCCTTGGCAAAGGTCGGATAGGCGAAATGCGCCACATCGGCGATCCCGACCCGCTCCTGCTCAGCCTTGATCTGGTCGTCTAGTTCCTTCGCCATGCGGTCGAAATCGGCGATCATCGCCTCAATCTGCGAGACCTGACGACGCTTGTCGTCAACCTGGAATCGCTTCAACCGAATGATGCTCTCTCTGGACTTCATCGGGCACTACTCCCCCTAACGAGAGTGGACCCTAGCCCAAACTCATTTCCAAAAGGTTGGCGAGTTCACCATAACCCGTCTCGATTGTGGACGCTTCGTCCTTGCGCTGGGCCAAAAACGCTTCCAGCCCGTCATGTCGGTCGATGGCGAGGTCCACAGTGGCGTCCGACCCGCGACGATATGCGCCAAGCCGGATCAGTTCCTCCATGTCCGCGTAGGTCGCCATCAGCCTGCGCGCTTCTCGCAGCACCGGCAGTGCCTCCGCGGCCACGCAGCCCGGCATGGTGCGCGAAACCGACTTCAACACGTTGATCGCCGGGTAGCGGCCACGCTCAGCGATCGCGCGTTCCATCACGATATGCCCGTCGAGAATACCGCGCACCGCATCGGCTACGGGCTCGTTGTGATTGTCGCCCTCCACCAGAACGGTAAAGAGCCCCGTGATCGATCCCGAGCCGACGACGCCGGGGCCCGCTCGTTCCAGAAGCCGCGGCAATTCGGTGAAGACGGTCGGCGTATAGCCCTTGGAGGTCGGCGGTTCGCCCGCCGCCAGTCCGATCTCGCGTTGAGCCATGGCAAAGCGGGTGACGGAATCCATCATGCACAGGACATTCAGGCCCTGATCGCGGAAATATTCCGCCGTCGCCAGCGTGAGATAGGCCGCCTGACGCCGCATCAGCGCGCTTTCGTCCGACGTCGCCACGATCACGACCGAACGCTGCAACCCTTCCGGCCCCAGATCGTCCTGGACGAATTCCTGCACCTCGCGCCCGCGTTCACCGATGAGCCCGATCACCGCCACATCGGCGGCGGTGTTCTTGGCCAGCATGGAAAGAAGCACCGACTTGCCGACGCCGGAGCCTGCGAAAATGCCCATGCGCTGGCCGCGGCAGCAGGTCACAAATGTATTGAGCGCACGAACGCCCAAATCGATGGGGCCCCCGACACGCGCCCTGTCGGCGGCCGCCGGCGGGCTTGCCCGCAGCTGGCGCACGTCCCCGCCCCGGCTCAGCCTGCCGTTTCCATCAATCGCCTCGCCCATGGCGTTAACCACGCGCCCGAGCCATTCATCGGAAATCCGCAGGACGCTTTCGCGCTCTTCCAGCACCGCCCGGCACCCCATCCGCACACCTTGCAGACCGGAAAAGGGAAGGCACAAGGCCCGCTCATCGCGAAAACCCACAACCTCCGCCAGCACGGGGTCTCCGGAACCACTCTCTATGGAAAGCCTGGACCCGACGCTCATTTCATGGACCGGGCCGGAGATTTCCACCAGCAACCCCTGCACGCCGACAACCCGCCCATACACCTCGACAGGCTCGATTGATTCGATTTCGTTGATCAGGGATCGCACGCGCGCTGCTCCGAAAGCTTTTTAAGGCCGGTTAATGAGAATGGTAACCGATCGTTTACGGTTCTGGTTAATCATAATGAAGAGAATGTTCACAGATTGGGAACCTTTCTAGGCCGAAGCAAGGAAGCTGTGAGTCCGTTGAATCAGTTAGCGGCATTTCCTCATGTGGATTGTTGCTAGCAACGGGATAGAATTTGGCGGGAATTTCAAGGAATTCGCGTCGGTTTCACAGCCTACGTATCAAAACGCTTCCGCTGCGAATCGGAATTTGTTAACAAGTGCGTCGAGGTTTCGAGACGCGGTTAACAGCAGTTATTCGCCGCGATCGCCTACCTAGGTTGGTGCGGTATTGCCCAGAATAGGCAAGACGAGGGAATTGGCATGCGAGTACTGCTCATTGAAGACGATGGCGCTACGGCCCAGAGCATCGAGCTGATGCTCAAGTCCGAGAACTTTAACGTCTATACGACGGATCTTGGCGAAGAAGGCATAGATCTCGGCAAGCTCTATGATTACGATATCATTTTGCTTGATCTGAATCTGCCGGACATGTCGGGATATGAAGTCCTGCGCACCCTGCGCGTCTCGAAGGTGAAGACGCCGATCCTGATCCTCTCCGGCCTGGCCGGTATTGAGGACAAGGTTCGCGGCCTCGGCTTCGGCGCCGACGACTACATGACCAAGCCGTTCCACAAGGACGAGCTGGTCGCCCGTATCCACGCCATTGTGCGTCGGTCCAAGGGTCACGCCCAGTCGGTCATCACGACCGGCGACCTGACGGTCAATCTCGACACCAAGACGGTCGAGGTCAACGGTCAGCGCGTGCATCTGACGGGCAAGGAATACCAGATGCTGGAACTGCTTTCCCTGCGCAAGGGCACGACCCTGACCAAGGAAATGTTCCTGAACCATCTCTATGGCGGCATGGACGAGCCGGAATTGAAGATCATCGACGTCTTCATCTGCAAGCTGCGCAAGAAGCTTGCGGCGGCGACCGCCGGGCGCAACTACATCGAGACGGTCTGGGGCCGCGGCTACGTGCTTCGCGAACCCGACGAGGAACGCGTGGCCTCCTGACATCGGGAGCCACCACCAAGACAGCACCTATCAAAAAAGCCCGGCTTGTCCGGGCTTTTTTTGTGCCTGCAGTCGGCCACCGCCTGGCCGCTTCCCGACCAATGTCTAAAAGCCGGAACGCACGGGAGCTGAGGTCGCCGCCGTCTTTATCCGGATGCGGCGCGAGACGTTGGCGGCAGCGTCATCCGCCCTCCCCGCATCAAGAACGCCTCAGGACCGCATCCAGGCGCTTGCGCGAAGCCGACGGGCAATGCCCGGCCCCTTTCGACATCCCCCCCACAGAACCCGTCCTGGCCCGAAGTCTGACTTTTGCGGGCTCCAGCTGTGCCTGAGGGCGCTGCCCACCCCGGTCTGCCTCTCTCAAGAACCCCCTTGCCCGGCCCAGCCTCAGGCCTGCAGCAGGCGTCAGAACCCCTTTGCCGATTGCGCTGGCCCTTGCCGATTGCGCGGGGCCGGCGCCCCCATTGTGGTGGCCAGACGCCGCTTCGTGGGCTCGGACCCAGCTGGCGGCAGAACAAAAAAAGCCCGGCCGTTGCCGGCCGGGCTTTCGATTGAGCAAGGTCTTGAGGCGCGAGGCCTCAGGCGGCGCGAACGGTCTGCAGGAAGCGGTTCACTTCGTTGCGCAGCTGTTCGGACATGCGCGAAAGCTCGCTGGAGGCCGATTCAACCTGAGCTGAAGCCGACCCGGTGGTTGCGGCGGCCTCCGAAACGAGGGTGATGTTGGAGGACACATCCTGCGTCCCAATCGCCGCCATCTGAACGTTGCGAGCGATTTCCTGCGTCGAGGTGGCCTGTTCTTCCACCGCGGCGGCGATCGCCGCACTGATGGCGTTCAGCTGCTCGATCGTGGAGGAGACCGAAACGATCGCGGAAGACGAGGCTTCCGTGGCGTTCTGGATATTGCCGATCTGATCGGCGATCTCCTGCGTGGCCTTGGAGGTCTGGGTAGCCAGTTCCTTCACTTCCGTGGCCACGACCGCGAAGCCCTTGCCGGCTTCCCCGGCGCGCGCGGCCTCGATGGTGGCGTTGAGCGCGAGGAGGTTGGTCTGCTCCGCGATATCCTGGATCAGGCCGACAATGTCGCCGATATGGCGTGCGGCTTCCTGCTGGAGATTGACCTTCTCCACCATGGTCTGCGCCTCCTTGGACGCAATCTCCGCCCGGCTGGCGGATTCGCTCGCCTGACGACCGATTTCGTCGACCGAACCGGCCATCTGTTCCGATGCGGCGGCGACAGCCTGCACGTTGCTTGTCGCCTCTTCGGAAGCAGCCGCGACGTTGGAGGACTTTTCGTTGGTGTCCCTGGCAGCCGCGCTCATGGTCTCCGCAGCACTCTGCAATTCGGTGGCCGCGCCGGCAACGGTGTCGACGATACCGCCAACCGCATGCTCGAACTCGTCCGCCATCTTCGCCATGAGCGCCTTGCGCTCGGCCGCCTCGTTGGCTTCGCGTTCGGCCTGCTCGGCCTCCAGACGCACCTTCTCGATCGCGTTCTGCTTGAAGACACCGACAGCTTCCGCCATCCGGCCGATCTCGTCCTTGCGGCCAAGACCCGGGATTTCGGTTTCATTGTTGCCCGAAGCAAGATCCACCATGGCCCGCGTCATCGACAGGAGGGCCCGCGAAAGCGTCACGCCAAGATAGAGCGCGAGCGCGGCACCCAGCAACGAGAACACGGTTCCGAGGATCGTCACGTTCGACGTGGTGGAGGACAGAAGCTGGTCCGTCTGATCGCTGATCTCGTTATAGCTGATCCGGTATTCGTCGATCATGCTCTGGAACTCGGTCATCAGGCCAAGTCCGGTAGAGGCCAGATGTTCCTTCCACAGGATGTCACGCTCCTTGGCGCTGGCAAAGATCTCTTTGAGCTCACCGCCAAGCCCCCGGATTTCCTTGACCATGGTCGAGGTCATGGACCGCAGGCGCGGATCCTCCACGACCTTGCCCAGGTCGGTAATCTGCGTGGAAAACTCATCAACCTTCGCCTGGGCCTCCTCCAGGTATTCCGGCTTCGGCGTCGCGACAAGGCGCACACCCAGCAAATGGGTTTCCAACAGACCATCGGCCGTCGCGCCGCTCATGAACACGGCTTCGGTATTGCCCACACGCTTCGCCTGCGCGGCGAAGGCCCTCAACTCGGCGCGCAGACCCGCGACGCTGTCCAGATAGTGTGCCCTCTGGCTATCGAGCTTTGCGATGAGGCCGACATAGTCACCAAAACTGCTCTGGTAGTGGCCGAGCTGGCCGAGCATCACATCCGCGCGTTTGAGCCATTCCTGCGTACGGAAGTGCGACTTCGCTTGCTTGGTGCCAGCGATAACCTTCGCAATCGCCTTCTGCGCGCCGCGAGCCGACTCCTCTGTTTTCCGATCGCCAAACTTCGTAAGAGCCAGCCGCGCCTCGACCATCGCCCGCGCCGTGCTTGAGAGTTCCAGAGTCTCGTTGCTCTGTTTGCGATATTCGCCGAACTGCGTCGAAACCCGACCGAGGCCGTTCAGGCTGAATACAACCATGGCGACAAGCGCCAGAACCAGAATGCCGATCCCCCCGAACAGCTTCACTTTGATAGACAGATTGTTGAGCATTTCGCTTCCCCTTGCGGCGGGAAGCCCTTTGCATGGTCGCAAAGCGGCCTGTGTCCCGCCGGCATTTGATCAGTCGGCGGGATTCAAATATAGATTCATTAATTTCAGCTTAACATGAAGTGTTAAGCACAGATTAACATGCCATTTCTGAATATTTCTGAATGTTTTTCTTTTGCATTTTGCTATTACTATCCACCCGATATGCATCACTCTCATTTTTATTCTGTTTTTTGAAGTGTTTTTGAATTTACCTTTGGTTCGGACATACGTTGTACGGTCATATACGCAAAGTCATTCGGGTGTCGCCAATCACAAATCCCGTGCGGCATGCGGAAAACCACGCATACGGTTCAACTCAGTTTTTCCATCTGAGAGGGTTTGATGGATCGCCAAAACATGGCCCATCCGGCCCTTGTCTTCGCGGAGGAAAAGCCGACGCAACAGGGGCCACGAGGCCACTTTGGCCACAATACAGATCTGGGGCCAGGCGACACGCACACAAAAAACCCCGGCCACAAGGACCGGGGTTTCGTTTCCAGATCAGCCGATATTTCCGCGCCCTGAAAAGAACGGACGTCGTCAGGTTCAGCTTGCGAAGAGGCGCGAGCCCGCCGCCGAACTTGGGCGAGACGCCCCCGGTGCGGGTGCGTCGCCGCGATGATAGAGCCCGCGATGGCCCTGTACCGGCTGGAAGGCCGTGCTCAGTCCAACCACGGTTTCCGCAGCGCCCAGAACCAGATAGCCGTCCTGCGGCATTTGCTTGGCAAGCCTGTTCAGAATGTCGGACTTGGTCGGCTGGTCGAAGTAGATCAGCACATTGCGGCAGAAGATGACGTCGAATTCTCCCATGGAGGAGAATGTTTCGAGCAGGTTCATCATGCGCCACTGCACCATGGAGCGGATGTCGGAGCTGATCTGCCACAGATCGCCGTTCTGCGTGAAATATTTCAGCAGCATCTGGATCGGCAGGCCGCGCTGCACCTCGAACTGGCTGTAGACGCCGGCCCGGGCCTTTTCCAGAACCTCGGTGGAAAGATCCGTACCGATGATCTCGATCCGCCATCCGGCAAGCCTGGGCGCGGCTTCCTTCAAGAGCATGGCCAGGGAATAGGGTTCCTGCCCCGTGGAAGCGGCCGCGCACCAGATGCGCAGGCGCTTGCGGTCCGCGCGTGCCTTCATCAAGGAGGGCAGCATCACATTCGTGAAGTTGTCGAACGGGGTCTTGTCGCGGAAGAAGAACGACTCGTTGGTCGTCATCGCTTCCACAACTTCCCTTTCCAGCCCGGCATTGCCGCCGCGCTGGACCTTGATGATCAACTCGCTCAGCGTGGACATCCCCGCCTTGCGGGCAACCGGCAGCAACCGGCTTTCCACCAGGTACTGCTTTTCGTTGGACAGCATCAGGCCCGAGCGGGTCTTCAGGAAGTTCTTGAGGAAATTGAATTCAGTCGGTGTCACCGCCGGCCTCCCAAGATCCGGACCACTTTCGGTCCGATGTCGTCCAGCGGCAGTACATCTGAGCACTGATTAGTCTGTGCGGCGGCGCCGGGCATTCCCCACACGACACTTGTCTTTTCATCCTGCGCGATAACACTGCCTCCGGCAGCCGCGATTGTCTTCACTCCGGCAGCCCCGTCATGCCCCATGCCGGTCAGCACGATGGCCAGGCTCGCCGAACCATAGATCTTCGCCACTGAGTCAAAGAGAGGGTCCACCGCGGGCTTGCAAAAGTTGACAGGCGCATCATCGGTCAACCTTGCCCGCGTATTCGCCCCATCCTTTTCCAGGACAAGATGCTTGCCGCCGGGAGCGACATAGATGGTGCCTGGCGCCAGAAGCTCGCGGTCATCGGCCTCCTTGGCCGGACGCATCGCCGCTTTTGCCAGATGTTCCGCCAGGATGGCGGTAAAGGTTGGCGGCATGTGCTGCGTCACGACGATCGGGATGTCGCCGAGGGACGGTCCGATGACACGAAACAGCGCCTGAAGGGCCTGCGGGCCGCCCGTGGACGAGCCGATGGCCAGAATGCGCGGACGAACCGCGGAATAGGTGCGCAGCGTGAAACTCGGACGCGGCTGAATCGCCGGCTGACGCGCAGCCGGCTGGGCGGAAGCTGACTTCCCCGCGGCTGTTTCCGCGCGCATCTGCCTGCGACCGGCGCCGGGGCGGGCCCGGGGCCCGAGATTCTTCAGCTTTTCGATAAGCTCGCGCCGGAAATCTACCGATGTGGAGATGGAGGAAGAAGATTCCGGCTTCGGAACGTAATCCTGCGCGCCAAGCGACAGGGCCTTCATGCTGATCTCCGCATTGCGGCGGGTCAGCGTGGAGGCCATCACCACGACGAGATTCTTCTTCTTGGCGAGCATGAGCGGCAACGCCGTCAGCCCGTCCATCTCCGGCATTTCGATGTCGAGAACGACCACATCCGGATTGGAACGCGTAATGTCATCGACCGCGAGCTTGCCATTGCGATGCGAAGCAACCACGGCGAGCGCAGGATCGGCATCGACCCAGCGACTGATCAACCCACGGATCACAACGCTGTCGTCTACAACCATAACGCGAATTGGGTCCGTCACTGCTCCGCCTGGCGGAGCAGCCGCTTGAGTCGCAGTCACCATGTCCGGTTCACCGTTTAAAAGGGTCTCTAGATGAGACCGACTTCCTGAAACTTCGCTTCGACGATTTCACGGTCGAATGGTTTCATGATGTACTCGTTAGCGCCCGCTCGGATCGCCTTCGCAATATGCCCAACGTCATTTTCGGTGGTGCAGAAGACCACCGTCGGGCGATCGCCGCCCTCTTCCTGACGCAGGGCGGTCAGAAACTCCAGTCCATCCATGACCGGCATGTTCCAATCGAGCAGGATAGCGTCGGGCATGGCTGCCCGACAGCTTTCCAGGGCAGCCTTGCCGTCCTCGGCTTCGGTAATGGTGAAGTCGAGGTCTTCCAGGATCCGGCGCGCGACCTTACGGATCACGCTGGAATCATCGACCACGAGGCATGTCTTCATCTCACCAAGTCTCCTGATCACGGGCAAGCCCGGATACGGCGGGGTTACGCTGCAAGAGGTTCGTTCATCATTGCGCCCAGCAGGCGCTCGACGTCAAGAATGACCATCAGCTGACCTTCCAGCCGATGCACGCCGGCGGAAATCTCCGCCCAACGCTGGTCAAGGTTGGTCGGGTTCGGCTCGCGCGAGCTGTCGGGAAGCGTCAGAACTTCACCGACCGTATCAATGACGAGACCATAGGACTCGCTCTTGTACTCGATGCCCACGGCCATCATCGTCTGGCCGCCTTCCAGCGCCGGCAGGGAAAGCCGACGCCGCATGTTGATGGCGGTCACGATGCGGCCGCGCAGGTTCAGGACGCCCTGAACTTCCGGCGGCGCCAGCGGCACGCACGTCACGCTTTCCGGCACGAAAACGTCATGCACCTGGCTGATCGGAAGTCCGAAGAGCTGCCCGCCGATCACGACGGTCACATACTGGATGCTCTCGCCGGCAGCAGCCTGTGTGGCGGCGCTTTCGTCCATTGTGTTCTTATCGTTTTTCACGCTGCAACCCTCGCTTCGTTGGTCAGCACATCCTTCAAGGCCGCGATCAGGCCCGGCCTGTCGAACTTGGCGACATAGTCGTCAAAGCCCGCCTGACGTCCACGCTCGATGGAGGCAGGCGTGACAAGCGACGACAGAGCCAGAACCGGCATGGACCGGAACCGCGGATCGCGGCGCAGCGCCTCGCAGAACTCGAAGCCGTTGACGTCCGGCATCTCGATATCGGAGACGACAACATCGAACTTGCGGCCCGACTGCAGCACCTGAACGGCGGCACGCGCGCTTTCGCAGACCGTCACATCATACCCCGCCGCCTTGAGAACCGGCGTCAGCATGTTGCGGAAGAAGGCGCTGTCATCCACAAAGAGCAACGACTTGGTCAGAGCCTCCGTGGCCATTTCCTTGCGCTGGAACCAGTCCTCGAATGCCTGCGGCAGGTAATGGCCGAGATCGATGATCTCCGTGGCCTTTTCCTTGATCACCGCAGAGCCGAGGATGCCCGGCATGTCGGACCCGACCTCGATGTTGAGCTGGTCCTCCACGATATCCACGATCTCGTCCACGACGAGGCCCATGGAGCGCCCGCTGTCGGAGAACACCAGCATCGGCTGCGTGCCTTCGGTGCGGTGGGCGTGAGACGGCTCGATATAGACCAGAGGCATCAGCGCGCCGCGATACTGCACAAGGTCGCGCCCGTTGGAGCGCTCGATCTGCGAGACCGTGAACTCTTCCAGACGGGTGACCAGCGACAGCGGCACCGCCTTCGGCTCGGACGAACCGGCACGGAACAGCAACAGCGACGTGGTCGCGTGATGCTCCACGAAGCGGCGATTGCGTTCTTCCGCCTCCTCGTCCTCGTGCTCCAGAATAGCGGAAGACGCGTGGCTTGCCATCGCGCTGGCGATGCCATTGGGATCGATGATCATGATCACCGCACCATCACCCAGGATGGTGTTGCCGGAGAACATGGCGATGTTGCGCAGCATCGTCGACATCGGCTTGACGACGATTTCTTCCGTGTGGAAGACGCCATCGACGACAACGCCGAAGGTCTGGCTGCCCACCTGCATGACTACGATGAAGCCGTTGTCGCGCTCAAGCGCTTCATCGACATCGGCAGCCGTTTCCATGCCCAAAAGATGGGACAGATGCAGCAGCGGCAGCAACTTGTTGCGCAGGCGAAGGACAGGCGTGTCCTTGATACGCTCGATGCGGTGCTCGGAGTTGTTCTGAACACGCACCAGTTCCACAACCGAAAGCTGCGGAATGGCGAAACGGTCGCCGGAGCTTTCAACGATCAGCGTCGACACAATGGCCAGCGTCAGCGGGATCTTGATGATGAAGCTGGTGCCCTTGCCCGGAACGGACTTCAGATCGACGGAACCGCCGATCAACTCGATATTGTTGCGCACCACGTCCATGCCGACACCGCGGCCGGACACGCTGGTGACCTTCGCGGCCGTGGAGAAGCCGGCGGCGAAGATCATCTTGTGGATCTGCGCATCCGTCATCTTCTCAAGTTCGGCCTCGGAGTGGAGCCCGCTCTTGACAGCCTTCTTCTTGATGGCGTCGACGTCGAGGCCCTTACCGTCGTCCTTGACCTCGATGATGATATGCCCGCCCTGGTGGTAGGCGGCGAGTGTGATCGTGCCCTTTTCCGGCTTGCCCGCGGCAACGCGGTCTTCCGGACCCTCAAGACCGTGGTCGGCGGAATTGCGCACCATATGCGTGAGCGGATCCTTGATCAGCTCCAGCACCTGGCGGTCAAGCTCGGTATCGGCACCGATCATTTCCAGTTCGATCGGCTTTTCCAGTTCCTGGCTCAGGTCGCGCACCACGCGCGGCAGCTTCTGCCAGGCGTTGCCGATCGGCTGCATGCGCGTCTTCATGACGCCTTCCTGCAGTTCCGCCGTCACATTGGACAGGCGCTGCAGGGGAACCTTGAACTCGCTGTCTTCGTGACGGCGCACGATTTCCAGAAGCTGGTTTCTGGTGAGCACCAGCTCCGAAACCATGGTCATCAGGTGTTCCAGCGTTTCCACGTTCACGCGGATGGACTGGTTGGAGACCGAAGATTTCTTGTCGCCGGCGGCCTTCTCGTGATGGTGCTCGCCGGGGAGTTCTTCCGCCGACATGGCGGCGAGATCCGCGCCCTGCTTCTTTTCCGCCTCAGCAGGAGGAGCGGGAAGCTCGATCTCGATTTCGGTTTCCTGGAAGGCGCGCTCAAGCTCGTCGAGCGAAACCTCGCCCGGGCGCAATTCGCGTTCCAGAGACTGGTCTATCGGCTTGATGGCCATGGCGTCGGCGTCGTCGGAAGCAGCTTCCGGCGCCGGTGCGGCCTCGGCACCTCCCCCGCCAGCATCCGCATCTTGAGTGCCGAAAGCGTTTTCGGACATGAACTCAAGCTGCTTGATGAGATCCTCGTCGGAACCGGCAGGCTCTTCGCCTTCGGCTTCTTCGAGATCGGCAAGGATGCCCTTGATGCGGTCGATGGAAGAGAGAATCAGCGAAACGGCGGCCGGCGTGACCGGCGCTCCGTCGCGGAATTTGCCCATCAGCGTTTCAGCTGCATGGGCCAGAGCTTCAAGGCGCGGCAGACCCAGGAACCCGCAGGTTCCTTTGATCGTGTGCACGAGACGAAAGATATTGTCGAGGATCGTCGCGTTATTAGGCTCCTGCTCAAATTTCACGAGTTCCACGTCAACGACGTCCAAACTCTCGTTGGTTTCAGTCAGGAACTCGCGAAGGAGATCGTCCATTTCAGCTGCCCACCCACAAATTACTCGATACTGGGGACCGCCAAAAGCGGTCTACGGGCTCACTGCCCGGTGTCCCGAGTGTCGTCGTAATAAGTTAAGATAGGTTGAAGCCAAGACGCCGATTCAGGGGGCAAAGGTAAGATATTACCCCGCTGTAATAACTACCGAATCTTCGAGCTTTTCCATGACGATCGACATGTTGCAATCACTTGCCAGCAAGCGCGCATAGGCGGGCTGGATCGCATGTGCGTCAATACGCTCCACATCCTCGTCGGAGAGCAGGTCCGCAACCATCGCAGGAATACGCGCATTCAGGCCCTGTGCGGTGAGACGGAACCTGGGCGCCTGCGCGTCCTCGTTCAGCATGTCCACGGTGATCGTGCCGCCGCGGGGAACACACTGGTTGGCAATGAGAAGAAGGTTCAGCAGAAGCTTGACCTTGTTCTTGCCCATCAGGAGCCGCGGGACGTTCCATACCAGAGCGGACTTCTCGCCCGCCATGTAGCCGTCGGCCACCGAATGGGCGTCGCCCAGATCGATCTCCGCACCGGCCGAGCCCGCCGCGCCGAAGGAAAGCCGGGCGAATTGCAGCTTCGCCGAAGCCTGCCGCGCGCTCTTGCGAATGAGGTCCATGGCGAATTCGCGCATCTCCTCATTGTTTTCTTCGTCGAGCACTTCCAACCCGTTGGTGATCGCACCCACGGGGGAAATGATGTCATGGCAGACACGGCTGGCGATCAGGGCTGCAAGATCGAGCGATGACAGGTCAATCGGCTTTGCCATGAAAACCTCGGCTTAATGAATATTGGCGGCGATGCCCTGATTCGGGCAGGATTGAACGAGGGTTACACTGACACCCCCCGGCTGCCAAGCCTGCGGCCGAATCGAAGGCGCGATCCTTGTGGGCCGTCGCTGCGAATTCACCGGGTTTGCGCCCGCGCACGACGCCCGGCTGCAGATCCGGCTCCCCTGTCACCTGGTCTCGCCGTCCGTTCCGAAACGGACATTGATCCTCTTGTCCCATTCCGCTTCCGCCTCGCGCACATGCTGATCGGGAGCGATCAGCCACTCGAAGCGGCGCGCCGGGGAATGGAAGAAATAAAGACGCTGGTTGTGGAGCGCCCACACCCTGGGATCTCCCGGCGCGACCCGGCCATTGGCCAGCGCCTGTGCATCATGGCCGCCGAATTGCGGCGCATAGATCTGGGGGGCTTCCTTGAAGACGGCAAGATTGCCCTCATTGGCGAAAGTCCAGATGGTCTTTGACCAGACCAGCTCAAACTCCCGCCTGCCGGGCCTCGCCCTGTGATCGACAAAGAAGGCAACCGGATCATATCCGCCAATGGCAAGGCCGTTGGAAGGATCGACGAGCACGAACCGTTCCGGGATCGTGTAGGCGTCGGGGCGCGGCTTGGCGGATCGCGTCGCCGCGCGGCGCGGGCGGCCCGCCGCATTGGCCCCGGTCGCATCATCGGCCCCGGTCGCATCATCGGCCCCGCTCGCATCATCGGCCTCTTTCGCGCCATCGGCCTGCATCGCTTCACCGTCGCCCCCGGCCTGCGCCATGTCCTTGCCGGCAGCCTCCTCGCCTCTCGACCCACCATTCTGTGCAAGCCCCGGCAGCCCCGAGGCAAGCATCAGGGACAGGGTCACCAGGAAAAAAGCGAGACATTTTCCACCCGCCAGGATGCGGCTTGGCCCAATCGTTGCCGGATTTTGATTAAACTGTGTCATTGATTCGCTTTCAGGCGCGTCCGGCTGTGTGCTTGAGCCGTTCGCGCATCATAACATCGATCCGGAGCGGCCTGCACGCCGCGTGGGAATCCTGCACCGATATCCTGCCCATGGCATTGAAGGAGTCCGTGAATGTTTTTGCCGATCAGGAAGATGGTGACGCGTCTCGCGGCGCCCGCCCTGTTTGCCGCCACCATCCTCGCCGCCAGTCTGGGCGCTGCGCCGGGCCATGCCCAGGCACCGGGCAGCGATTCCTATTCGCAGGATGAAGTCGTCGACGCGGGCCATCGCTTTTTCGGCAAGGTCTCCGGCGGCCTGGCCTCCGTCGTGGAGAATGCCGTCGCCAAATACGGCGAGCCGAACGGCTACATTCTGGGTGAAGAAGGCTCCGCCGCGATCGTGGCCGGGGCCCGTTATGGCGAAGGCGCCCTCTATACCCGCAATGCCGGCACCCACAAGGTGTTCTGGCAGGGCCCTTCCGTGGGCTGGGATTTCGGCGGCGACGGCGCGCGCGTCATGATGCTGGTCTACAATCTGCCCTCCGTGGAGGCCATTCACCGCCGCTATGTGGGCGTCAACGGCTCCGCCTATCTCGTCGGCGGGTTCGGCATGACGGTTCTTTCCAACCAGAACATCTATGTCGTGCCGATCCGCGCCGGCGTCGGGGCGCGCCTCGGCGTCAATATCGGCTATCTGAAATTCACGCCCAAGCCGACCTGGAACCCCTTCTGAGGCATTGTCCCGGATCCGGGACATTTTCGCGGCGCCCCCATTTGTGCGCCGATCGGGACATGCGAGAGGTCTCGGGATCGCGCAGGCGCTTTCCTGAGGCTTTGTTTACCAAACTGTGATCTGCTGGATGCCGATCCGCAGTCGCGCCTCCTTGCGAGGGGCGGCAAGATCGACACGCTTTGAAAAAGTGATCGCAGACCCTGCGCAACCGGGGTCATGATGCTCCCTGCGGGCGTCACGGACCGAACAAGGTTGTGCACACGAAACGCTGCACGCGAAAGGGTGAAGACCCGGTCGTCAGGCCCCGCTCGGGACTTGGCGGGACGTGCAAGTTCCGGTATTGGGTCTTAGATATGTTCAAGGCCAGCTTGAACGGCGTAGACGGGGCCGGAACGTGATCAACGCAGCAATGTATTTCGCTCTCGGTTTTCTGACCGCGGGCCTTTCGATGCTGGTGCTCGGCCCTGCCTTGTGGCGCCGTGCGGTTCGCCTTACGCGCCGTTCTTTCGAAGCGACCTCCCCCATGACGCTTTCCGAGGCCCGCGCCGCGCGCGATCAGCTTCGCGCCGAATATGCGGTCAAGACGCGACGGCTGGAATTGGGCGCGGAGGGCCTGAAGGAGCGCATGGTCCGCCAGTCGCTGGAAGTAACGGAAGCGCGCGAGGCGCTGAAGGCCGCCTTTCTGGAACGCGACAGCAAGGCCGCGGCGGTGCGCGAACTTGAAGAGCGCGAGGAGAATTTGCGGGCGGAGCTGCTGGCCAAACAGGAGAGCATTGCCCGCCTTTCCGCACGACTTCGCGAAACGGAGCGCACGCTCGACGAACGCATCAAGCAGATCGCGGAGATGGCGCGCGCCGAAGCTATACGCATGGAAGAGACCCCGGTCGTCTCGGGCAATTTCAGCGTCTCCATTGCCGAGCTGGAAGAAGAGATCGCCGGTCACAAGGCCCGCCACACCGCCGATGCCGCCAGGATTTTGCGGCTGGAAAGCGAAGTGGACGCGTTGCGCCGCGAGCTGGACGACAAGAGCTTCGAGAAGTCGACGCAGCCGCTCAAGCCCCGCACATCTGCTGACGCCGCCTTGAAGAAGATGGAGGCCATGATCCTCGATCTGGAAAGCCAGAAGGTGGAATCCCAGGCCGAGATCACCCGCCTGTCGTTGCAGATGGAGGCGCTTCAAGGCTCATCCGGGGACAATCTGGAAGCCGTGCTCGCCTCGCTTGAGGCGGAAAACAACGCCCTTGCGGAGGAGTTGAACCGCCTTTCCGCCGAGCACGATCATCTGCGGTCGCGCTTCGACGAGGTGAACGCGAGCGAAGAGGAGGAAACCCGCCTCCTGCGCAACCACATCACCTCTCTTGCCGCGGAGTTCGTCGCCCTGACTGCCGCAATCGAGGGAGAAGGCTCACCCACGGACGCCATTCTGGATGGCGAGCCGCCCCGCAGCCTCAATGGCAAGGGTCGCACTGGCGCAGAAGAGAGCCTCGCCGATCGCATCCGCACCCTGCGCAAGCAGATGCGTGAGCAGAAGCCCCCCGCGCAGGGCTCGGACAAGGCTCCAGCGAAGACACCGGCCAAGGCGCGCGGCGGCAAGCAACGCGCCACCGCTTCCTGAAGAACCGACCGCCACAATTGACCGGTGCCCCCACCCGCCCGTGACAGGCGCCCTGTGACAGGTGACAAAGCGGGGACACCGACAACAACAGTCAGCTGGCGCATCGACCGGCCCTAGTAGGGCAGGCCGACATAGTTCTCCGCCATGGCGGCCGCGCCTGCGGTTGACGAGGTCACATAGTCGAGCTCGGCAAGCTGCATGCGCTGCTCAAAGGGCGCGGCGTCGGGGAAGGTGTGCATCAGCCCCGTCATCCACCAGGAGAAACGCTCCGCCTTCCAGATCCGCCTGAGCGCGTTTTCCGAATAGGCCTCGATCAGCCCGCCATCGCGCTCGCCATAGAAGGCGATCAGCGCCTGCGACAGGTAATGGACGTCGGAGGCGGCAAGGTTCAGCCCCTTGGCCCCGGTCGGCGGCACGATATGGGCCGCATCGCCCACAAGGAACATCCGCCCGAATTTCATCGGCTCGGCCACGAAACTGCGCAACGGCGCGATCGACTTCTCGATGGACGGCCCCGTCACGATGGTGTCGGCCGCCTTCTCGTCGATGCGCAGGCGAAGCTCGTCCCAGAAGCGTTCGTCCGACCACGCCTCCACCTTGTCGTCGAGCGGCACCTGCACATAGTAGCGCGACAGCACGTCGGAGCGCATGGAACACAGCGCGAAGCCGCGTTCGTGGCGGGCATAGATGAGCTCATCGGAAACCGGCGGTGTTTCCGACAGGATGCCCAGCCAGCCGAAGGGATAGATACGCTCGAAGGTCTTCAACACACTTTGCGGGGCGCTGGCGCGCGAAACCCCGTGATAGCCGTCACAGCCCGCGATGTAATCGCAATCGATACGATGCTCCACGCCATCCTTGCGATAGGTGACCCACGGCTTGTCCGTATCGAAGTCGTGCAACGCGACGTCTTCCGCCTCGTAGATGAGCTTGGCATCGGCGCCCTGACGCGCGTCCACGAGATCCTTGGTGACCTCGGTCTGGCCATAGACCATGACGCTCTTGCCGGTCAGGGCCTTGAAGTCGATCCGGTGGCGCTTGTTTTCGAAGCTGAGCTCGGTGCCGTCGTGAACATGGCCTTCAGCATGCATGCGGCTGCCGACGCCCGCCGCATCCAGCATGTCGACAAGCCCCTGCTCCAGCACACCGGCACGGATGCGGCCGAGCACGTAATCGAGCGACTTGCGTTCAAGAACCACGCTGTCGATCCCGGCCTTATGCAGGATCTGGGACAAAAGCAGGCCCGAAGGGCCAGCGCCGATAATGGCGACCTGGGTACGCATGAGATATCTCCTCCCGCGGGCGCGTCATGTGCCGACGACAGGATCTCCCGTCATGGCAGACAGCAACCCGGAACTCCTCCACTAAACCGTTGCGCCCCTCGCGCAAACAGCTTCAAACCGTCGCGCTCCTCACGCAAGACGACTTGGGTTGAGGCGAACCTAGGCAAGTGCGGTAGCAAGGACGATGAAGGATAGCCGGAAAGACTTGAACATTTTCCGGTGCGGCAGGCAGCGAAAAGCCCCCGCCCGGATGACGCGCGTCAGAATGCAGGCACAAAAAAAGCCCGGATCGACGATCCCGGCTGCAAACGGCATGATTGAAAAGAAGAAGAGATGGTACTCCCAAGGGGACTCGAACCCCTGTTTCTGCCGTGAGAGGGCAGCGTCCTAGACCGCTAGACGATGGGAGCAGCGGTGACGCGCTGTGCGTCGCGCGTTGGATGGCGGATATAGCCTGTGAGATGGCGCTTGGCAAGACCCCGAAGCCGGTTCAAACAGTTTCTTTGTCGCTATCCCCAGCTCTGGCCCCAGCTCTGGCCCCAGCCCTGGCGCGCACAGTGCCAAGCGGCGCCCGCCTTCGCAGGCCGCCTCTTCAGCGCGCCATGAAATCCGTGCGCCCCAGCAGCTTGCCCGTCCTTGCATCGAACTGAAGCAGCGCGCGGCTCGTGCCTTCCGCGACCAGCACGAAGAGGCGATCGCCATCGACCTGCGTCTGGAGCACATTCGCATCCCTGCCGACGGCGACGGTCGCGGCCATTTCCACGCCTGCAACCGCTTCCGGCTTGGAATCCTTGGACGATATCTTGTAAATGACCGCAGTGAACACTGCGACAAGCCCCGCAGCCATCACGAGGGAAGAGAACAGCAGAAGCTTCTTGAGCTTCGCCTGGACCCTCTCCATGGCAGGGTCCAGCGGTTTTTCTTCTTTTTTATCGGAGACAGGATCGGACATGGCGGACGGGCCCAGCGCAGATCGGGTGGATGTGGAACTGATGGTGGAGGCCGGCGATACCGGCGAGCGGCTCGACGCCTGGCTTGCCCGGCGCGCCGCCACCTTCAGTCGCAACCGCTACAAGGACCTTATCAAGCAGGGCCAGGTGCAGGTCGGCGGGCGGACCATAATGGAGCCCAAGTACCGGGTCAACGAGGGAGAAACGGTCACCTTGAGCGAGCCGGAGCCGGAGGATGCCACCCCGCAGGCCGAAGATATCCCGCTCAATGTGGTCTATGAGGACGATGACCTGATCGTCATCGACAAGCCCGCTGGCATGGTCGTCCACCCGGCGGCGGGAAACTGGACCGGCACGCTGGTCAACGCGCTCCTGCACCATTGCGGCGACAGTCTGTCGGGCATTGGCGGCGTTCGCCGCCCCGGCATCGTGCACCGCATCGACAAGGACACGTCCGGTCTGCTGGTGGTCGCCAAGTCCGATGCCGCCCATCAGGGGCTTTCCGCCCAATTCGCCGATCACGGCCGAACCACGGCACTGGAGCGCGCCTATAGCGCGCTTGTGTGGGGCGCGCCTCCGGGCCTGCGCGGCACGGTCGATGCAGCACTTGCGCGCTCCATCAACAACAGGCTCAAGATCGCGGTCGTGAAGCCGGAAAGCCGTGGCGCGCGCCACGCGGTCACCCACTGGCAGCTTCAGCATCGCTACGGGGGCAGCGGCGGCGATGCCATGGCCTCGCTGATCGAATGTCGGCTGGAAACGGGCCGCACCCACCAGATCCGCGTCCACATGGCCCATCTCGGCTTTCCGCTCGTGGGCGATGTGGACTATGGCGCGCATTTCCGAACCAAGGTGAACCGCCTGCCGGAGGACATGCGCGAGAAGGTGGCCGGTTTCAAGCGACAGGCGCTTCACGCGGGGCTTCTGGCCTTTGAGCATCCCGTTAACGGCGAAGTGATGCGATTTGAAAGCCCGCTTCCGGCCGATTTCGCGGAACTTATTGAGGCTTTTGAGCTTCTCGATTGAGAGAGGCCCTGTTTTTGACGCATTACCGCTTATATTACATCTGGCGGGCGTGCCACTTCGGGCGCCCGAACCCTTGGTTTTGCTCGTTTCGAGGAAGCCAGACAGATAAGTAGGAGGGGTGCATTCCATGGCCCAGACAGCTTTGCCGGCGATTTCTGCCGGTGAGAATGGATTGTCCCGGTATCTGACGGAAATCCGCCGGTTCCCCATGCTGGAACCGCAGCAGGAATACATGCTGGCCAAGCGATACCAGGAACACGAAGATCCCGACGCCGCCCACAAGCTCGTGACGTCCCACCTGCGTCTTGTTGCCAAGATCGCCATGGGTTACCGCGGCTATGGCCTGCCGATCGGGGAAGTCATTTCGGAAGGCAATGTCGGCCTGATGCAGGCCGTGAAGCGGTTCGAGCCCGACAAGGGCTTCCGCCTCGCCACCTATGCCATGTGGTGGATCAAGGCTTCCATCCAGGAATATATCCTGCGCTCGTGGTCGCTCGTGAAGATGGGCACGACCGCCAACCAGAAGCGTCTGTTCTTCAACCTGCGCAAGGTGAAGGGGCAGATCCAGGCGCTTGATGAGGGCGACCTCAAGCCGGAAGACGTTTCCACCATCGCCACCCGTCTGGGTGTGTCGGAGGAGGAAGTGATCTCCATGAACCGCCGCCTGTCCGGCGACACCTCGCTCAACGCCCAGATCCGCAATGACGGCGACGGCGGTGGCGAGTGGCAGGACTGGCTCGTGGACGAAAGCGACAGCCAGGAAACGATTCTGGCCGAGCAGGAAGAGCTCGACCACCGTCGCTCGATGCTGCACCGCGCGCTGGGCGTCCTGAACGATCGCGAACGCCGCATCTTCGAGGCGCGCCGCCTGTCGGAGGACCCGATCACGCTGGAGGACCTCTCCACCGAATTCGGTGTCTCGCGCGAGCGTGTGCGCCAGATCGAGGTGCGCGCCTTCGAAAAGGTGCAGGAAGCGGTCAAGCAGGCCGCCGCCGATGACGCCGCCTCCCTCGTGACAACGGAAGCTTCGGCCTGACAGGCTGCGGCATCAGACACTCAGCCAATTGGAAACCCGGCCCCGTGGCCGGGTTTTTCATGTCCGGTTGGGCTCGACGCCCCGCCGCAGGATCATCGCCGACCCGATCCCGCCAGCCGCCGCAATGGCGCAAAGTCCGACCTCGCCTGCGCCCAGGTCATGAAAGAGACGGCAGGCGAGGATCGTTCCCGATGCGCCGATCGGGTGGCCGCGCGCCAGTGCCCCGCCGCGCGCGTTGACGCGATCCTCCGGCAGCCCCGCCTCGCGGATGCAGGCCATGGCCTGCGCCGCATAGGCCTCCATCATTTCCACCGCATCAAGATCCGAAGGCGCAAGGCCGGCCTTTTGAAGGGCACGGGCAACAGCCCGCACAGGCGCGATACCGGGCAATCGGCTGTCGCCGCCCGCATTTGAAGACGCCACGATCTCCACCGGGTTTGCGGTCGAGAGCCGGTCCAGCACCCGCTGCGACACGACCAGACAGAACGCCGCCGCATCGGCTTCCACCGCCGTCGCCACCATGGAAACCGAGCCGGAAACCACCGGTGCGCGTGCGGCAAGGCGCGGCGAAAGATTGCGCGTGAAGCTGTCGTGATCGAGCCCGCCAAGGGGGACGATCTCCGCCCCCATCCTGTCGCGCGCGGCAAGCGCACGGGCGTGGCTTTGAAGGGCGTAGTCATCCTGTTCCACACGCGAAATCCCGGCATCGCGGGCCAGAATATCCGCCGCATCGGCCATGTCGGGATCGGCGTCGGGAAATGGCGAAAAGGGCGGACGGGTGTAGAATTCCGGCTCCCGGCCGTCGGGGAACGTGTGGGCGCGCAAGGGGCGTCGGGAAAAGCTCTCCGCCCCGCCCGCCAGCACCACATCGGCCTGACCGGCATCAATCAGCGCTGCGGCAAGCGCAACCGCATCAAGCCCGCCTGCACATTGCGCATCGATGGTGATACCGGAGACATGGTCCATCCCCGCCGCCAGCGCCGCCACCCGCGCCGGGTTTCCGCCCCCGCCAAGCGCGTTGGACAGGATCACCTGATCCACATCCTCCGCCTTGAGCCCCGCCTGTTCCAAAAGTGCGCGCAGCACCGGGTGCGCAAGCTCATGCGGCAGCAGCGCCTTCAGCACCCCGCCACGCGGGGCGACGGGTGTGCGCAATGCGGCGGCAATAAAACTCATATCCCCTGTCCTTCAACCTTCCCCGTTGCCTGATCGGCGTGTCCCATCCGCATCAGTTCCCGCAAGTCCGGCTTGCCGGTTGGAAGGGTGGGGAACGACGTCAGGAACCGGAAGCGCCGGGGCACCATTTCCCGGCCCAGTTTCTCCCGCACCACCTGCCGCAAATGCCGTTCAAGCTCACTGTCCTCTGCCCCTTCTATGAAGGCGCAAAGCCTGTGGCCTCGCAACGGATCGTCAGAGGCGACGACCGCGCAGGAACGCCCGGAAAGCGCATCGGCGAGCACCTTCTCGATCTCTTCCGGGTAGACATTGCGATCCGCGATCGTGACCATCCGGCTGCGCCGGCCGGCAAGCCAGAGATAGCCCGCCTTATCGCACCGCCCCAGTTCGCCGACAGTCAGAAACGCGCCCTCGCGGCGGGTCTCCGCACTCTCGCCTTGCGCATAGCCCTCGAAAAGATAGGGGCTCTTCACCCAGACCTCGCCCACGCCATCGTGCGGTTTGCGGATCTCGATCTCCACCCCCGGATAGGGCCGCCCCACGGACCCTTCCGGGGTCGCATCGTCGCTCATGGTGATGAAGCTTGTCTCAGACGCGCCGTAAAACTCGCGAAAGAGCGCGTTCGCAAAGGCCGCTCTGGCGCGCGCCAGCGTCTCCTTGTCGAGCGCCCCGCCGCCGCACAGGATCAGCCGCACATCGGGAAAGGCCTGCCCGTCCATCAGCACGCGGATCTGGGTCGGCGTCGCATAGAGAACGCTCGCCCGCGCCGCGCGCAACCGGGCCGCCTGATGATCGGGGCGCAAACCGGCAAGGAACTCCACGCCAGCCCCCGCATGCAGGCCCTCCATGACGCCATAAAGCGCCAGCGAATGGCCAAGCGTGCCAAAGACCGCGACACAATCCTCAGGGCCGAGCCCGAATAGCCGCCTATTCACATCGAAACCGTCGCGCCAGGAGGCAAACGTGCGCCGGATCACCTTTGGCTGGCCGGAGCTGCCCGATGTCATGCATTCGATATGTCCGGTGCCGGGTTGCTCCAGAACCCAGGGGGCGCGGTTTTGAACGCGGAAGGTCGTGCCCTGTTCACGCAAAGCGATCAGCCGTCGAAGCGCATCGGCCATATCGCCGCCGGCCGTTTCAAGGGCGACGCCTGCGCAAAAGACCCTGTCCGCAGCCGCGCTCATTCCGCGTCCCCCGGCTCAAAGCCATGAAAGCTCGCATAGTCGGCAAGCTCCACGCGGTCCGTGCGGAAGCAGTTCACCGGGTGATCGCCAGCCCGCTTGCCCATGGCGAGCCCGCATACGACCAGCTCATCTGCCGCCAGCCCCAGATGGGCATGGATAAACCGCCCGTAGTTCGAAAAGGCCCCGATGGCGCAAGTTGCGTATCCGCGTTCCTCCCCGCCCAGCATCAGGGCCATGACCATCATGCCGAGATCCAGATAACAGCCCGCCCCCATATCGCGACGAATGGTGATCACCGTACCGACGGGCGCATCGAAGAAGCGGTAATTGGCTGCAAACTGCGCCTTGCGGCGGGCAATGTCGCGCCGTTCGATGCCAAGCGCCTGATAGAGCGCATAGCCCGCCCCGCGCCGCCGCTCATGCAGGAAAGGCGGCATGGGATCGGGGAAATAGCTGTATTCCGGCGGCTCCGGCTTCTCCTGTTCCGCATGGGCGGCAAGCGCATCCGTGAAGCTTTTCAACGCCGCCCCGCTCATCACGTGAAAGCGGCCCGGTTGCAGGTTGGAACTGCTGGGCGCCTTGCGCGCCTGCCTCAATATCGCCTGCAGATCGGCAAGGGGCACCTGATCCGGCAAAAAGGCGCGGCAGGAATGGCGGCTGTCGAGCAGCCGGGCAAGGTGGGGAGCGTCAGAAGTCATCAGGGCTTTCCGGTCAGGCTCTGGAGCCGCGTGGCGCGCGTGAAGGTCGGGCAGGTTGCCGACAGCGGCTTATATCGCCCCTCGCGTGTCCGCGACAAGGCGTGCACCCCCTGGCCAAGGCGCGCATCTTGTCCCGTCCCTCCCTTGGGAGCTGCGGCTTGCCCGCTCCCCCGCCCTCGCCTACCGTAACGTCGCCCAGCACGTTTCACCGGACCCGTTCATGGCCTCAGACACCCCGGCCCAACACCCGCAACGGCGGACGCAACGCCGCAAGACCGTGTTCGTCGTGGTCGCCGGAATGCTGTCGCTTGCCGTCATGATCGGGCTCAGGCTCGCCAATCCGCCCTTCGTGGAGGCCGTGCGCGAACTCACCTTCGATTACTACCAGCGCCTGTGGCCGCGCGAATACGTGCCGATGCCGGTGCGCATCGTCGACATCGACGACGCCGCACTTGCCGAATATGGCCAGTGGCCCTGGCCGCGCACCCGCATCGCCGCGCTCGTCAAACGGCTTTCCGAACTGGGTGCCGCCTCGATCAGTTTCGACATGGTCTTTTCCGAGCCCGACCGCACGTCGCCCGGCCGCTTTGCCGAGACGCTCGATTACGGCGCCACGCTCGACGCCTCCCGCATGAAGGCCCTCTTGAGTCGGCTGCCGGACAATGACACCGTGCTGGCAGACGCTCTGGTCGACAAGCCGGTGATCCTCGGTTTTGCAACGCTGGCCGACCGAAGCGGCGGCATGCCGCTGGCAAAGGCGGGCATCGCCTATGGCGGCACGGATCCGAAATCGATCCTCGCGCCCTTCCCTTCCGCCCTGATCAGCCTGCCTGAACTGCAAATGACGGCGGCAGGCACCGGCGGCATATCCCTGTCGCGCGCCGATACGGGCGGCGTGGTGCGCCGCATCCCGATGCTCTTTTCAAGCGGTACGCAGCTCTACGCGAGCCTTTCGGCAGAGTCCTTGCGCATCGCACAAGGGGCAAGCGGCCTGTTGGTGCGCTCCACCGGGGCAAGTGGCGAGGCAGATACCGGAGAGCCCGCCATCACGGCGATGCGCGTCGGCGCCTTCACCATCCCGACCACGGCGGCGGGCGAATTGTGGGTCCATTATTCGCCCGATCGCCGCGAACGGTACATCTCCGTCAAGGATGTCTTCGACCCGGCCAAGACGCCCGAAGCCCGCACCGCTGTCGAAGGCAATATCGTCTTCGTCGGCACATCCGCCGTGGGCCTTTTCGATATCCGCGCCACACCGCTTGGCGAGCTTGTGCCCGGCGTTTCCGTCCATGCGCAGGCGGTGGAGCAGATCATCTCCGGCGACTTCCTGAGCCGTCCGGACTGGTCGGAAGGGCTTGAGATCCTGATCACGCTGGCGCTCGGGCTCCTGGTGATCGTCACCCTGCTGCTGACGGGGCCCGTGCCCTCCGCCCTTATCGGCGGTGTCCTGGCAATTTCCGGCGTGGCGATCGCCATCGCCACCTTCCGCCAGAACGCCCTGCTCATCGACCCGATCTATCCCTCGCTCTCCAGTCTCGTCGTCTATGGCGCGGCGACGCTCCAGCAGTACATCGTGAGCGAGCGCGAGAAACGTTTCGTCCGCCGCGCCTTTGGCCAATATCTGGCCCCCGAGCTGCTTTCGCAGCTGGAATCCCAACCCGACGCCATGCGACTGGGCGGAGACATGCGCCCGCTCTCCATCATGTTCATGGACGTGCGTGGCTTCACTCCGATTTCGGAAATGCTGAGCCCACAGGATCTCGTGCAGTTCCTCAACACGCTGCTTTCGCCCCTGTCGGATGCCATTCAGACCGAGGCAGGCACCATCGACAAATATATCGGCGACAGCATCATGGCTTTCTGGAATGCGCCGCTGGAGACACCGGACCACGCCGCCCGTGCCTGCCGCACGGCGCTGCGCATGCGCGAAATCGTCAAGGAGCTGAACGAAGCCGATGCCTTCGGTTTCAAGGCGGGTGGAAAACCCATCCAGACCGTGCAGATCGGCGTCGGGCTCAATTCCGGCCCGGCCTGCGTCGGCAACATGGGGTCCAACCGGCGCTTCAATTATTCGGTGGTCGGTGATGCCGTGAACGTCGCCGCCCGCATTGAATCGAGCTGCAAACCCGTCGGGTCGGACCTTCTGGTCTCCCAGGAAACGGCCCGCGCCGCGCCCGGTTTCGCCTTTCTGGAAGCCGGCGAGATCCCGCTGAAGGGAAAATCGGCACCGGTGGTGCTCTATGCCTTGCTCGGTGCCGAAGATGTGGCCCGCTCACCCGCCTTTCTGGCCCTTCGCGCCCGCCATGAAAAGCTCGTCGCCGCCTGGCGCAGGAAGGACATGGCCGCCGCGCACGGGGCGCTCGACGCCTGCCGCGCCGCCGCCCCGCCCGATCTCATTGCCTTCTATGACCGCTTCGGCGAACGCCTCGCGACCATGGAGGAAAACACAGGAACCGCCTGACAAGGCCGCCGCGTCAGCGAAGCTCCACCGCGATGTCCTCAACCGCCGGAGCCTTCTCGATCAGCCCGGTCTTTTCCATGAAGGCCCCGAAGCGCGCATAACGCCCCCCGTCGAGCGCCGCCGGGCGCTTGGCGAACCGCGGCAGCGTGTCGAACCAGGATTTCTTGGTCAGCTCGTCATCAATATCGGCGTGGTTTTTCAAGAAGAGCTCCAGCCCCTCATCCGGATGATTGGTCAGGAACACAGTCGCCGCTTCAACCGCCGCCAGAAAGCGCGGCAGGCGATCATCATCGAGCTTGTCCTTGTGGGCGATATAGATCAGCTCGTCATAGGCCGGAACGCCATGCTCCTCCGGGTAGATGGCAAATCCGGGGCTGCCTTCCGCCTCAAGCTGGTTCAGCTCGATATTGCGATAGCCGCCCACAACCGCATCCACCTGCCCGGACAGAAGCGCAGGCGTCAGCGCGAAATTGACGTTGATCAGCTCCACGTCCTTTTCCGAAAGCCCCACCGTGCCCAGCATGGTGGACAGGATCGCATCCTCAAAGCCGGAGATCGAGAAACCGACCTTCTTGCCCTTCAGGTCCTCCAGCGACTTCACCGGTCCGCTTTCAAGCGCGATCACGGTGTTGAGCGGGGTGGAAATCAGGGTGCCGAACCGCACGACGGGGAGGCCCTGCTGGGCCTGTTCGTAAAGGGTCGGCTGATAGGACACCGCCACATCGCCCTGACCGGCGGCCACAAGCCGCGGCGGGGCGCTGGGATCGGCGGGCGTCACAAGCTCCACATCCAGCCCCTGCGCCTCGAAATAGCCGCCCTCCTTGGCGACGATCAGCGGGCCGTGGTCGGCGTTCACATACCAGTCGAGCAGCACCGTCAGCTTGTCCGCCGCCTGCGCGGCCCCGCTCACAAGCACCGTCAGCGCCAACGCCGCCGCACCGCTCTTCAATTTTCGCAGCATCTCCCCAAACTCCTCTCGTTTCTCTTTCCCAAAGGCCCGCGCGAACTCTTTCTCCCGCGCGCCTAGTCCGTTTCCGATTGCCACGGCGCCATGGCGCGCGTGGCCTTGTCGACAACCGCGCGAAGCAACAGCGCCATGGCCGCCAGAAGCACCAGCGCCGCAAAGACCACATCGGCCTGCGCGCGGGCATTGGCCTGCAACATGACGAACCCCAATCCCTGGCTGGATCCGACCCACTCCCCCACGATCGCGCCGATGGGCGCAAAGACGGCGGCCACCCGAAGCCCCGAGCCCAGGGCGGGCAAGGCGGCGGGCAACCGGATCAGCATGAGCGTCTGCACCGGGGTCGCGCGCACGAGCCGCGCATAGTCGAGAAGGTCGGGATCTGTGCGCCTCAACCCGTCATAGAAGGCCGATGTGACGGGAAAGAAGATGATCAGGCTCGCCATCACGATCTTGGAGGCGAGCCCGAAACCGAACCACAGGACCAGAAGCGGCGCGATGGCGAAGACCGGCAGCGCCTGGCTGATCACGACGACCGGCAACACATAGCGCCGCGCAAGCGGCAGCACGGCCAGCAGAAGCGCCAGCGCAATGCCCGCCCCCGCCCCGATGACAAGGCCGATCAGGGTCTCGAAAGCCGTGATCCACGCCTGTTCAAGCAGGAAATCCGACCGTTCAACCAGCACCGTGGCCACCCGCGAGGGCGCGGGCAGCATGTAGCGGGGAAGCTGGAGGCCGCGCACGGCCCCTTCCCACGCGCCCAGCAGAACGAGCGTGGTCAGGACGCCCCGCAGGAGGCGTCGGGGCAGATCGGAGGACGCACGGTTCATCGCAGGCGGCCTCATGCGCAAACGCGAACATGAAGCCGGTCCCGGGCAGACTGTGGACCTGTGCGTGTGAAGGCAGCGCCGCGACACGGCGCCAGAGGGCAATTCATGGGATCTCCCCGTCCTTGATACCAAAGACCATGGAGACCCGGGAAAATCGGGCTCAGGTTTCCGTCCCTTCGCCGGCATGACCCGGATCAGGTTCGAAGGGTTCGGCCCTTTTGCATCTGAGTGAGGAACAGACAAACGTTCCCCGCCTCGCAGGCTTGGCCATCTCAGTTCGCCTCAGCGAACACCCCTCGGAAGCATGCGCAGTGTGTCTGCTATGGATAATGATTGCAAGGGACCGTCAGGCGCGCTGCGCGAAAACCCGCGCAGCGCGCCAGAAGCCTATTGGGCAGCCCAGGCATCCAGCGCCGTCTGCACGACGCGCTCGCCCGGAGATCCCTTCTCAAGCGTCAGGATCGCCCGCTTGCCGTTTTCATAGAGAACCGGAATGTCGATCCAGCCCCGGTCACGCAGCAGCGTGATGTTGCGTTCCCGCTCCGCCTCGATGGAGGAAAGCGCGACCCAGAAGAAGCCATCCGCGACCCGGACCGACGCCCCGATCAGCGCATCGCCGCGCGCTTCCTCGGTGGTCTTCATGATGAGGCCCGGCACGGAGGATACGCCCTTGCCCGGGAAACCGGGGGGCAGCAGGAACTGAAGCTCGATCAGGTGGCTGGCGGGAAGCGTGTCATCGCGGTTGGGACGGATGGTCAGCTGCACCGTCACATTGCGCTCCGGAATGGCGATATTCGCCTTGATGACCGTATCAGGCGCCCCGCCGCCGGACGGCGCTTCCTGCGCGATCGACCAAAGCACACGCCCCTGTTCGGCGGACCCGCCGGAGCTGGCATCGGCGCTTTCCTCGTAAAGGATCGCACGTTGGGCAACGGGAGTTGCCTGGCCCGCGGACGTGGTATCGCTGCCCGTTGCGGTGGTCGCAGCAGGCGCATCGGCCACCGGGGCCGGTTCGCCATCCTGCGGGATTTCCGTCTCACCGCCCTGCGGGGCGATGGTCACACCGTCCTCTGCGGCGGGCGGCACCACGCGGGTCGTCGTCACCGCGCGCGCATCGGGTGCTGCCGGGGAGCCGTCATCGCTCAGGAGCCGCGCCGTGTCCTTGGTACTTTCCTTGTCCGACGACGCCGTGGCCGGAGAGCCGGAGGTATCGGCGGCGACCGGCGCATCGGAGCTTTCAAACATCGCCAGCAACGTGTCGCGCTGGGTATAGACGAAGGTGATGAGCGCGATGAAAACGACGAAAGCGCCCACCGCGGCGGCAATCATCGGCAGCCGCGAAGGCTTCAGATCCGCCTGAGCGAAAGGATCCTGCCCCGCGGAGCCTTGCGCCCCGCGCGTCATGGCATCTATGTCGGCAATCGCGTCGCGCTTGGTGTTTGCTTTGCCGGCTGACGTTTGCGAAGCCTCGTCCGTCGACGCATCGACGCCGCTTTTCTCCCCGGCCTCGGAGGCGGGTTCGAAACGGGGGCCGCGCACGGCTGGAGCATCCGCACCGGCAGGCTCGGGCATCGCCTGGTCGGAGGCAGCCGAGCCGGATCCACCAAAGGCAGAGGACGTGCCAGCCGGTCCGCCGGAAGCGGGCCCGCTTGTCGCCTTGCCGACAGGCTCGTGCACCGCGGCAGGCTTTGCGGGTTCAGGCGGCGCTGCCGGCTCGGTCTTTGCAGGTGCCGAAGGCGCGACGGAAGCCGCGCCGCCAGCCATGGAGCTGCCCGATCCGGCCGGATGCTGGTTCGCTCCGTTGGATCCCTGAGCGCCGGCACCGGGCATCGCAGGCTGCTCGGGCGCGACCGCCCCGCCGTTGGAAGCGGGAGCGGATGCGGGCGCGGGAGCCGGTGCGCAAGGCCGCACGGGCGGCATTGCAGGGCGCGGCGCAGGCGAGAGCCCGAGCGAGGCCCGGGCCGCGTCGGCCTCCACCTTGCGGATCGCCTCTTCGAGGCGAAGCTGCTCGGCCGTGATATCCGACGGCGAGAGCGGCGGCTTGTAGCTCTTGAGCTGATTGACGATTGCCTGACGCGCGCGCTGATAGACAGCACGCCTCGCCGCTCCCGTGTTATCGGGAAGTCCATCAATCGCCCGCTTCAATACAGCGTGGTAGTCCGCCATGAGTAACTCTTAAACCGACTGGATACGATGCGCGTCTTTCAGGGTTAATCCTGAAAAGGATTTTGGACAAGGATTGTGTCGTCACGTTCCGGACTGGTCGACAACAACGCAACCGGCGCCCCGATCAATTCTTCGACATGGCGGACATACTTGACCGCCTGTGCGGGAAGCTCCGCCCAGGTGCGCGCACCGGCGGTCGTTTCTTCCCAGCCGTCGAGCGTCTCGTAGATCGGCTCCACGCGGGCCTGCGCGCCCTGACTTGCGGGCAGATAATCGATCTCCTTGCCGTCGAGCTTGTAGCCGACGCAGATCTTGATTTCCTTCAGCCCGTCCAGAACGTCAAGCTTGGTCAGCGCGATACCGTTGATGCCGCAGGTGCGCACGGTCTGCTTGACCAGCACCGCATCGAACCAGCCGCAGCGCCGCTTGCGCCCGGTGACCACGCCGAATTCCTTGCCAACTTCGCCGAGGAACTGGCCGACCTCGTCGTTCAGCTCGGTCGGGAACGGGCCCTCGCCCACGCGCGTCGTGTAGGCCTTGGTGATGCCCAGCACATAGTCCAGACCGCCTGGGCCGATGCCCGAACCGGCGGAAGCCTGACCGGCCACCGTGTGCGAGGAGGTCACGAAGGGATAGGTGCCGTGGTCGATGTCGAGCAGCGCGCCCTGGGCGCCCTCAAACAGGATCCGCTTGCCTTCCTTGCGCTTCTCGTCAAGCAGACGCCAGACGATATCCATGAAGGGCAGCACCTTGTCGGAGACGCTGATCAGTTCCTCATAGATCGTCTCCAGCTTGATCTCTTCCTTGCCGAAGCCGCGCAGCAACGCATTGTGATGGACCAGCAGGCGGTCGATCTTGTCGCGCAGGGCTTCGGTGTTGGCGAGGTCCATCAGCCGGATCGCGCGCCGTCCGACCTTGTCCTCGTAAGCCGGGCCAATGCCGCGCTTGGTGGTGCCAATGCGGGTGCCGGTGGTCGATGATTCGCGCAAGGCGTCGAGTTCGCGATGCAGCGACAGGATCAGCGGCACGTTCTCCGCGATGCGCAGATTGTCCGGCGTGATGGTGACGCCCTGCGCTTCCAGCCGTCCGATCTCGGCCACCAGCGCATGCGGATCGAGCACCACGCCATTGCCGATGACGCCGAGCTTGCCTTCGCGCACACAGCCCGACGGCAGCAGCGAAAGCTTGTAGCTCACCCCGTCAATGACCAGCGTGTGACCGGCATTGTGACCGCCCTGGAAGCGAACGACCACATCGGCCTGTTCGGACAGCCAGTCCACGATCTTGCCCTTGCCTTCGTCTCCCCACTGCGAACCGACAACAACGACGTTGGCCATTGGCTTATTATTCCTTGAGATTGCTGCGCCCGGGCCGCCCGGTGTCATGCCGGAGGCGGGCAGTCGATGATGCGCCTTGCGCGCCTGAGGCTGCCATTGGAGCCGGCGCGAACGGAATCGGCGCGCCGTTTTGCAGCGCGCACGAAGCGGGCGGACTATAGACATAACGGCCAGCCGTGACGAGTCCCTCAGCCGCCTGTCTTTACACATTACGCCAGACAGGCTACTCGCCCCTTCAGCCAACCGCCACACGCCGCCTGCCCGCTCCACTTTTTCGGGATCATTCCTGCATGATGACCACCGTCACCCGTTTCGGGCGCTGGCTTTATGGCCAGCCCTATATCCTCCTGTCGATTACCGCGATGTCCTGGGGCGGCAACATCGTCCTTGGCCGCGAGGCCGCCGGTCACATCCCCCCGCTCGCGCTCGCCCAGACCCGCTGGATCGGCGCCTTCGTGGTGCTGGTGATCTTTCTGTGGCCGCGCCTGAAGCAGGATTGGCCGGTCATCCGGCAGAATATCGGCATCCTTCTGCTTCTCTCCTTCGTCGGCATCACGCTCTACAACTCGCTGGCCTATGAAGGGTTGCAATTCACGCAAGCCATCAACGGCGCGCTGATGCAGTCCACCGCCCCCTTCTGGATCGCGCTGTGGTCGCTGATCCTGTTCGGGGACCGGCTGACCATGGGCCAGATCGGCGGCATTGTGCTGTCAGGCGCGGGCGTTCTGACCATCATCACGGGCGGGGATGCGAGCCAGCTCGCCAATCTCTCCGTCAACCCCGGCGACATTCTGCTCATCATCGCCATGGCGAGCTACGCGCTCTATGCCTGCCTGCTGCGCAAGCGCCCACCCATACATCCGCTGTCCTTTCTGGTGCTGACCATCGGGCTCGGCGGCTTGATGCTGCTGCCCGCCACCGCGATCGAATATGCCAGCGGTTTCACCATGCAGGCCGACAAACAGACGATCCTGTCGCTGATCTACGTGATCCTGATCGCCACGATCCTGGCCTATATCTGCTTCAATCGCGGTGTTGAGCTGATCGGGCCGAACCGGGCGGGACCGTTTTTCCACTTGATCCCTGTCACCGCCTCGCTTCTGGCGATCGTCTTTCTGGGCGAGACCTTCCACCTCTTCCACGCCATCGGCTACGGCCTGATCCTCGGCGGAATTTTCCTGGCGCAGAGGTTCAGCAGCTAGGCGAAGGGCACGTTGCGAGCTTGCGGCCCATCCTTCGAGACGCGCTCTGACGAGCGCTCCTCAGGATGACGTTGGGGCGGGAGGCGCCCTTTTCTCGAAACGCGCTCAAAATCCCGCACCACGCACGATACGGCCCGCTCTCCCATGGGGAGAGGGTTGGGGTGAGGGGATGCGATCTCTCATGAATACGGCTGAGCCCGCCCCCCTCACCCGGCGCGAGCCGCGCCGACCTCTCCCAATGGGAGAGGTAACCGGGCCGGGCTCTTTTCCATGGCCGACAAAACGGATTTACCGTCCCTCCCGGCAATGACCGCTCAAGCCCCGTGATAGTGGCGCCACGCGCGATACGGCCTCCTCTCCCATGGGGAGAGGTCTGGGGTGAGGGGATGCGATCTCTCATGGATACGGCGGAGCCCGAAACCCCTCACCCGGCGCGATCCGCGCCGACCTCTCCCAATGGGAGAGGTAACCGGGCCGGGCTCTTCTTCGCCGCGACATGCCCGGCTCAAGAAGCCAGCCATCCACAATGTCATCGAGAGGAGGCGCAACGCGCCGTCTCGATGGATCGGCCACACACGCTGCGCGCCGAGACCTCACCGCCACCGCCAATTCGCATCAAGACGCAAGAAACGGGTGTCCTGCGCCGCCTGCCTGCGATTAAAGTCGCAGCCTCGCCAAAGGATGGACGCCCATGACCGCAAATGCCCGCACCGCGCCTGCCCAGACCGAGATCGGCGCAACAGCCACCTCTTCGAGCGCACCGCGCCAGATGACGTCGCTCGCCTGGACACTGCTGATCACCCTGTCGATCCTGTGGGGCGGCTCGTTCTTTTTCACCAAGGTGGCGGTTGCCGAAATCGGGTCGATGGAGATCGTCTTCCTGCGCGTCGCGCTCGCCGCCATCGTGCTTCACATCGTTCTGCGGCTGCGCGGCCTCGCCTTCCCGCTCTCATGGAGCGGCTTTGCCCCCTTTCTGGTGATGGGGGCGATCAACAACGTGGTACCTTTCACCCTTCTGACCTGGGGCCAGACGCAGATCGCGTCGGGTCTGGCATCGATCCTCAACGCCTTCACCCCGATCTCCACCGTCATCATCCTGCACCTGTTCACCACCACCGACCGGGCCACCCCGATGAAGGCGGTTGGTGTGGTTCTGGGCTTTTGCGGGGTCGCGGTGATGATCGGCACGGCTGCCATTTCCGGTGTCGGAGACCACCTTCTGGCCGAACTCGCCTGCCTCGGCGCGACGGTTTCCTATGGCACCTCCGCGCTCTATGCCCGCCGTTTCATGGGAACGCCCGCCCTGGTGACCGCGGCGGGCCAGCTCACCGGATCCTCGATCATCCTCTTGCCCATCCTGCTCATGAGTGGCGGCCTGATCGACCTTGCAGCCAACTGGCCTTCGACAGAGGTCGTGATCGCCATGGCGGGGCTGGCGTTCCTGTCCACCGCGCTCGCCTACCTTCTCTTCTTCCGGATCCTGTCGGTCGCAGGCCCCGCCAACGTGATGCTGGTCACCTTCCTTGTTCCGGTCAGCGCGATCCTCGCCGGGGTGTTTGTTCTGGGAGAGCAGCTTCAGCCGCGCCACTGGGCGGGGATAATGTTGATCGCCGCCGCCCTTGCGACCATTGACGGCCGCCTGCCGCGTCGTCTCGCGCGGGCCTTGAGGCGCAATTGAAATCGATTTGAAGACCATTGAAGGCTTTCAAACGGGAATGGCGGAAAACCGCCATTTTTCCCTCCCGTTTTCGAATGCGTTCGATAAATCTCTGTAACGCGTTCGAATCGATCGTTTGACCGTCCAGCCCCTGTGCATTCGACACATGGGAAATGGCCGCCCATCCTTCGAGACGGCATCTGCGATGCCTCCTCAGGATGACGTTATCGCGTTGTGAAATCGCAAGAAGCCAACAACACACACAACGTCATCCTGAGGAGCCTGCGAAAGCAGGCATCTCGAAGGATGGGCCACACGCAACGACCGGCAAGCCCCGGACGGGATGCCCTGAAAGCCCACCCCGAAACGCAAAACGGGGCGGGAAATATCCCCGCCCCGTTTCTGTAATTTATGCTCGGACTGAACGCTATCAGAAGCGCAAGGGGCGGACGTGCTTGACCAGCGGCAGCGCCTTCAGCTTCTCAAGTGTTTCCTCCGGCACCTCGCCGTCCACTTCCAGAAGCGCGATGGCGTCGCCGCCCGGCTCATTACGACCGAGCGCGAAGGTCGCGATATTGATGCCGGCCTCACCCAGAAGCGTGCCGAACTTGCCGATGAAGCCCGGCTTGTCCTCATTGGTGATGTAGAGCATGTGCGCCCCGAGCGAGGCTTCCATGTCGATGCCCTTGACCTGGATGATGCGCGGGCTCTGGTCAGCAAAGATCGTGCCCGCGACCGAACGCTGCTGACGCTCCGTCGAAATCGTCAGGCGGATATAGGTGCCGTAAGCGCCCTGCTGGGGACGCTGCACCTCTTCCACGTTGATGTCGCGCTCGCGCGCAAGGGTCGGGGCAGACACCATGTTGACCGACTGGAGAAGCGGGGTCAGCACACCGGTGAGCGCCGCCGCAGTCAGGGCCTTGGTGTTCAGCTCCGCAACACTGCCCTCATACTCGATGCGAACACCCTTGATCGCGCTTTCGGTCAACTGGCCTGCGAAGGACCCGAGCTGCTCGGCGAGTTTCACGTAAGGCGTGAGCTTTGGCGCTTCTTCCGCCGAAATCGACGGCATGTTCAAGGCGTTGGTGACACCGCCATGCATCAGATAATCGGAGATCTGCTCTGCAACCTGCAAGGCCACATTCTCCTGCGCTTCCTGCGTGGCCGCCCCCAAATGCGGGGTGCAGACGAGGTTCGGCGCACCGAAGAGCACGTTTTCCTTCGCAGGTTCCTCGACAAAGACGTCGAAGGCAGCACCCGCGACCTGACCGCTGTCCAGCGCCGCACGCAGCGCCGCCTCATCGACCAGCCCGCCGCGCGCGCAGTTGATGATGTAGACGCCCTTCTTGGTGGACGCGATGGCTTCCTCAGACAGGATGTTGCGGGTCTTCTCGGTGAGCGGCGTATGCAGCGTGATGAAATCGGCGCGGCGCAGAAGCTCGTCCAGTTCCACCTTTTCAACGCCCAGATCGCGCGCCCGCTCCTTGGACAGGAACGGATCATAGGCGACCACCTTCATGCGCAGGCCCATGGCCCGGTCGGCGACGATGGTGCCGATGTTGCCGCACCCGATGAGGCCCAGCGTCTTGGCCGTGATTTCCACGCCCATGAACTTGGACTTTTCCCACTTGCCGGCCTGCGTGGAGAGGTCCGCCGCCGGGATCTGACGCGCACAGGCAAACATCATTGCAACGGCGTGTTCAGCGGTCGTGATGGCGTTGCCGAAGGGCGTGTTCATCACGATGATGCCCTTGGCGGTGGCCGCCGGAATGTCGACGTTATCCACGCCGATCCCGGCGCGGCCGATCACCTTGAGCCGGTCGGCCTTGGCGATGATCTTTTCCGTCACCTTGGTGGCGGAGCGGATGGCGAGACCGTCATAGTTGCCGATGATCTCGGCCAGCTTGTCCTTGTCCTTGCCCAGATCGGGCTGGAAATCGACGTCCAGTCCCCGATCCTTGAAGATCTGGACGGCCGCCGGCGAAAGCTTGTCGGAAATGAGTACCCTGGGTGCCATGATCGAGCAGTCCCCTTGGAAAGGCGAAGCGCCTCGCGCGCGCCGGGAGCCCAACCTCCCCGCCGCATTCCGGACCGGTTCAACCGGTCCGGAAAGTCAGGCAATTCGCTGAATTTTCAACGTGATGTGAAATGACCAGCTGCCCTCAGGCAGTGGCGAGCTTTGCCTTCTCGGCCTCAAACGCCCAGTCGAGCCAGGGCGTCAGCTTGGCGAGATCGCCCGCTTCCACCGTCGCCCCACACCAGATCCTGAGGCCTGCAGGCGCATCGCGATACGACCCGATGTCATAGGCAACGCCTTCCGCATCGAGCGCGGAAACGATGGCCTTGGCAAAGGCGGCTTGCGCCTTTTCATCGAGCGCGGTGACCGCCGGATCGACGATCTTCAGGCACACGGAGGTGTTGGAGCGGATGGCCGGGTCTGCCGCCAGGAAATCGACCCACGGGGTCTTGGCAGCCCAGTCGGCCAGCACCTTGGCGTTGGCGTCGGCGCGACCGCACAGGCCGTCGAGCCCGCCCACGGACGCCGCCCAGTCGAGCGCGTCGATGTAATCTTCCACGCAGAGCATGGAGGGCGTGTTGATGGTCTCGCCCTTGAAGATGCCCTCGTTGAGCTTGCCGCCCTTGGTCATGCGGAAGATCTTCGGCAGCGGCCATGCGGGCGTGTAGCTCTCAAGGCGTTCCACGGCGCGGGGGCCGAGGATCAGGACGCCATGGGCCGCCTCGCCGCCCAGCACCTTCTGCCAGGAGAAGGTGACCACATCGAGCTTGGCGAAATCGAGCTTCTGCGCGAAAGCGGCAGAGGTCGCATCGCAGATCACGAGGCCTTCGCGGTCCGCCGGGATCCAGTCCGCATCCGGGACGCGGACGCCCGAGGTTGTGCCGTTCCAGGTGAAGACCACGTCATGGGAAAAATCGACGGAGGCGAGGTCCGGCAATTCGCCGTAACCGGCTTCCAGCTTGCGCGCATCGAGCTTGAGCTGCTTGATGACATCGGTCACCCAGCCGGAGCCGAAGCTTTCCCAGGCCAGCATGTCCACGGGCCGTGCGCCCAGAAGCGACCACAGCGCCATCTCCACCGCGCCCGTATCGGATGCGGGCACGATGCCGATGCGATAATCGGCGGGCACCTGGAGAATTTCGCGGGTCTTGTCGATGGCGGCGGCGAGCTTCGCCTTGCCGATCTTGGCCCGGTGCGAACGCCCGAGCGGGGCGTCCTTCAGGCCATCGAGCGTCCAGCCGGGACGCTTGGCACAGGGGCCGGAAGAGAAATTGGGATTGCCCGGCCGCGTGGCCGGTTTGGTATTCGCTGTCATGTATCTACCCTCACAGATAGGCGCCCCTCGTTGGGGAGGGGTGTCCCACTGACCGGGGTAGTCGAAAATTCCGGGCCGGTCAATCGGCCTGTTGGGCCACTGCTCGCGCGGGCCTGACACCTCTGCATCTCTTCAAGACACGATGACGCCGGGGCGGGGGAGAGATTTTTCGACACATTTTCAATGGCCTGATGAAATACGAAAACGGGCCGGGAGACACATCTCCCGGCCCGTTTTCACACCCGACCCGGCCAGCCCAGATCACTTGGTTCTTGCGTGAGCGCGTATCAATTGAAGTTGTAGCGCAGGCCCACGCGCATCTCGTGCGCATAGATGTCGTCATACTCGATACGGTTCTTGGTGCTATAGATCCGACCACTCTTGGCCTTGCCGAGCGACCGGAACTGATAGCCGGCATCGATCATGACATTCGGCGTGAGCTCATAGGATGTGCCCGCCATCAGGGCCCAGGCCAGATCGACCCGACCGTGATCGCGATACGTGCCGGTGATCCCGCCGGCGTTGACGAAACGGATATCCGTCGCGCGCAGATAGGACAGGCCGATACCGGCGCCCACATAAGGGGTGAAGCCATGCCAGGTGCCGAGGTCCGCGTAGGCGTTGAACATCAGCGACCAGGCATCGATATTCGCTGTTTCGAGAGAAGAGGAACCGCCACCGCAACTCGTCACGCAACGTGCGCGTCCGGAGTAGCCCGCCTTGAACTCGTGATCCACCGTCACATCCGCACGGAACCAGCTGTTGAAGTAGTAGCCGACACCAGCGCCGACCAGAGCCGTGTGATCGAGGCTCTCGCTCCAGAATTCACCGATATTGTTGTAAGTCGTACGTGCGGCCGGATCGGCATAGATCTTGAAGCCGATGTCGCCGCGCAAGTACCAGCCCCCCTCCGGAGCCACATAGGGCTCGGGAATGTATTCAGGCAAATCTGCAGCTGATGCGACCGACGGAAGTGCGAACGCAATACTGGCTGCGATGAAAAGTCTCTTCAGGTTGCTCATCTCGCACCCCATCCCTTGTGTTGTGGCCGCGGCGCGGAAGCACCTACCGCACCACCCGCTTTCACAGACGAACGTGATGGGTAGTACTTATGAACGGGAAAGCTTAATGGGCGCTTAACCCTAATGAAATTGGCTAATAAATAGTATTAATAGAACTTTACATTAACCTTTCCAGTTAATAAATTCTTAGGACACACTAACGCATTCGTAAATCGCTGACCAACTCCGAGACGCTGCCAGCCCCGGAAATCGCTATAAATATCAATAAACAGTCCCTGTTTCCTGCGCACAATGCCGTAGGTCGCATGGTTAACGATTTCCATCGACGCCCCGCCCGCCGCCTCGAAAAAACAATTGTTTTAAAGAAAATGGCATTCGGAATGACCCGGCCTTTCGCACGCTCTGGCGGCAAGGCAACAGCGTCATTCTTTCCTTTTTCGCACAAAACTGGGCATACAGATCCGTTGGTGGGGATTTGAACCTGTGCTGCTTGCAGCCAGCCATCGACAAGCGCGCGGGTCAGACCTGTGTTGAAACCCCTGAACTGGCGTCTCAGAATAGTATTTTTCAAATATAACTACGCCAGTCGGAGCATATGACTTCGGACAGAGCCATTTTCTCCCACCCCAGGCGTTCGAGCCTGGAGGCAGACTGAAACCCCGCCCATGGCAAGTTGCCAGGTCGGTCATGCAACTGCTGGAAGACCTGTTGCGACAGGCTCTGACAGATCACAGGTTTACAAACGGGGCCGAGGGCCGGTCGCCCCCTGATCACCTGGCGAAACTCAGGCGGCGACCTTTGTCACGGCGGCGCAGATATCATCGACCACGGCATTGACGAGATCGAGATCGTCGCCTTCTGCCATCACCCGGATGAGCGGTTCGGTGCCGGAGGGACGGATGACCAGACGCCCGCCGTCGCCGAGCCTGGCCTTGCCCGCCTCGATTGCCTTGACCACATCGTCCGCCTCCAGCGGCTTGCCGCCAGCGATACGCACGTTCTTGAGGACCTGCGGTACCGGTTCGAACCGGCGGCAGACCTCCGAGACCGGACGCTCCTCCTGGCGCACGACAGCAAGCACCTGAAGGGCGGCCACGAGGCCGTCACCGGTGGTGGAGAAATCCGACAGAATGATATGGCCAGACTGCTCGCCACCCAGATTGAAGCCGTTCTGCCGCATGTGCTCCACCACATGGCGGTCGCCCACCTTGGTGCGCGCAAGCGTCAGGCCGAGGCTGTCCAGATGCCGCTCCAGCCCCAGATTGGACATCACGGTGGCAACGATACCGGGCTGGGAGAGCTGCCCGCTCTTCTGCCAGCTTTCCGCCACCACGGCCATGAGCTGGTCGCCATCGACCACCTCACCCTTTTCATCGACAAGGATCACCCGGTCCGCATCCCCATCGAGCGCGATGCCGATATCGGCGCGCAACTCCCGCACCCGCTCGCAAAGCGCCCCGATAGAGGTGGAGCCGCAATCCTTGTTGATGTTGAGCCCATCGGGCTCAACGCCGATGGAAAACACTTCCGCGCCCAGTTCCCACAGCACTTCGGGCGCGGTGCGATAGGCCGCGCCATTGGCGCAATCGACCACGATGCGCATGCCCTCAAGGCTCATGTTGCGCGGGAGCGTCCGCTTTGCGTATTCGACATAGCGATCGCGCACACCGTCGACGCGCTTGGCGCGGCCAAGATCGCGCGGCGCGGCCAGCTTGCGGGTCAGATCGCTCTCGATCAGGCTTTCGATTTCACGCTCAACCTCGTCGGAGAGCTTGAACCCGTCGGGACCGAAAATCTTGATGCCGTTATCGGCAAAGGCATTGTGGGAGGCAGAGATCATCACGCCGATATCGGCCCGCAAGGAGCGCGTCAGCATGGCGACCGCAGGCGTGGGAATGGGCCCCAGCTGGAAGACGTCCATACCGGCGGAGGTGAAGCCCGCGATCAGCGCCGTTTCGATCATGTAACCGGAAAGGCGCGTATCCTTGCCAAGCACCACCCGGTGGCGATGGCCGCCATTGCGGAAGATGATGCCGACGGCCATGCCGACCTTCATCGCCACTTCCGGGGTGATCGGCCACTTGTTGGCCTGCCCGCGAATGCCGTCCGTTCCGAAATAGCTTCTGCTCATGAATCCGCCAATGTCCTGAACCGTGGCATGGCGCGACCGGAGCGTCCCGGGAATGGGTCGCGTTGCACGGCTCGCCCTGCCTGTCGTGAATGATTGCCCGGTTGCAAAAGGAAACCCGTCGCCCGCCCGCACCATCCATGCGTGCGTCTACATAGCGAACTATGGTTGGCAAAGGGTTCAAAAATTGTTTGCGTTTGTGACAAGCGCCGCAGACCGCGCGCGGGGGATGACGACGCGGCCATGAAAAAAGGCCCGTCGAAACGGGCCTTTTCAATTCTGTCGGCGATCCCTTCCGGATCGGCGCGGTCCGGTCAGGGACCTGACGCTCAGCCCTGAGGCTGCGGCTCAAGGCCGCCGCCAGCCGGTTCATCACCGTCCTTCTTGGGCGTACCGGTCTTGGGCACTGCCGAGCCACGGATGATCGGCTCATCATCGAGATCGCGGACCGGCGGCTTGCCGTCGAGCAGGTTGCGGATCTCGTCGCCGGAGAGCGTCTCGTATTCCAGAAGCCCCTTGGCGATGATGTGAAGCTGATCCTCGTTCTCGGTAAGGATCCGCTTGGCCGTCTCGTAGCCGGTGTTGACGAAGCCCTTGATCTCGGAATCGACCAGCTTCTGGGTCTCGTCCGAAACGTTCTGGCTGCGCGCGACCGAATGGCCGAGGAAGACCTCTTCCTCGTTCTCCGCGTAAAGCAGCGGTCCCAGCTTGTCGGACATGCCGAACTGGGTTGCCATGGCGCGGGCCAGCTTCGTCGCCATCTGGATATCGCCGGACGCGCCCGAGGTCACCTTCTCGTAGCCGAAGATCATCTCTTCCGCCACGCGGCCACCCATGGCCACCGCCAGATCCGCATGGCACTTGGCGCGCGTCAGCGAGACCTGATCCTTTTCCGGCAGACGCATCACCATGCCGAGCGCACGTCCGCGCGGAATGATGGTCGCCTTGTGGATCGGATCGGAGGCCGGCATGTGCAACGCGATCAGCGCGTGTCCCGCCTCGTGATAGGCGGTCAGCTTCTTTTCCTCTTCGGTGAGCGCCAGCGTGCGGCGCTCCGCCCCCATCATCACCTTGTCCTTGGCGTCCTCGAACTCCGACATGGTGACCAGACGCTTGCCGCGCCGGGCAGCCAGCAGGGCCGCCTCGTTGACGAGGTTCATCAGATCCGCGCCGGAAAAGCCCGGTGTGCCGCGCGCCAGCGTCTTGACGTTGACGTCGGGCGCGAGGGGAACCTTGCGCATATGGACCTTGAGGATCTTCTCGCGGCCGGTGAAGTCCGGGTTCGGCACCACGATCTGACGGTCGAAACGGCCCGGGCGCAGCAGCGCCGGGTCCAGAACGTCGGGCCGGTTGGTGGCGGCGATCAGGATGATGCCCTCGTTGGCCTCGAAACCGTCCATCTCGACCAGCAGCTGGTTCAGCGTCTGCTCACGCTCATCGTTGCCGCCGCCAAGGCCCGCGCCACGATGGCGGCCCACGGCGTCGATCTCATCGATGAAGATGATGCAAGGGGCGTTCTTCTTGGCCTGTTCGAACATGTCGCGGACACGGCTCGCGCCGACGCCGACGAACATTTCCACGAAATCCGAACCGGAAATCGTGAAGAACGGCACATTGGCCTCGCCCGCAATGGCGCGCGCCAGAAGCGTCTTACCCGTACCCGGAGGGCCGACGAGCAGCACACCGCGCGGGATACGACCGCCGAGGCGCTGGAACTTCTGCGGGTCGCGCAGGAATTCCACGATCTCTTCCAGATCTTCCTTGGCTTCATCAACGCCGGCGACATCCTCGAAGGTGACGCGGCCATGGGCTTCCGTCAGCATCTTCGCCTTGGACTTGCCGAAGCCCATCGCCTTGCCACCGGAGCCCTGCATCTGGCGCATGAAGAAGATCCAGATACCCAGAATGAGCAGCATCGGCAGCGCGCTGATCAGGGTGCTGATCAACGAGAAGCCTTCCGCGCGCGGCTTGGCCGTGACGTTCACACCCTTGGAGCGAAGGATATCGACATATTGCTCGTTTTCCGGAGCATAGGTCTGGAACGTGCCGCCCTTGGCGTAATGGCCGGTGATCTGCTGTTGCTGGATCACGACGTCGCTGACGTTGCCCTGTTCCGCTTGATCGAGGAACTGGGAGAACGCGATCTCCGTCGTCGTGGTGCGCTGGTTCGAACTCTGGAACAGCTGGAACAGAGCGATCAGCAAGAGGGCAATGATCACCCAGAGCGCGAAATTCCGGAAATTTGAGTTCATAACGGTCCCTTGGCCGCCGGTCGGGTCTCGCGCAAGCGGACTATTCCATCCGATGCAAGGCGTCCCCGACGGGGGTTCGATTGGACGCACGCCATCTGGGCGTCGTCTGTGGCTTTCCTGCCGAAAGATAGGCCTCGCCCCCACCCGGAACAAGGCATGGAGCCATTATCAATCGAACGATGTCGACATTTTGTTAAGGCGGGAACGCAGCGGTAACTTTTTCCCGCATGCCATTTTCTCAAATGCAACCGCCTCATCGCGGCGCAAACCGCACCGGAAACCCTCGCCTTGCCTGCGAAAAATCCCCGAATTCCGCGACTTTGGCGAAGCTCAGGCGCTCACGCCTCTACCAAGCCGCCGCATCGAGATACATCCGCGCCATCCGGTGGCGGGTTCAATCTCAAATCCCGGCACGGCAAGGATTTCCGTTGCTCCGGTACATTTTCCCTCAGGATGCGCGGTTTCGGGAACGCGGTCATCCACGCCCGGCTCCCTATCTCGCATGTCGTGCGACGGATCCACGCGGGCCAGCACAGCCGGGGCCGTTGCGAAAGCAGTACGCGGCCAGCCTTCCGGCGGCGCAAGCCCGATTCGCTTCAAGCCCCCCTCGCCCAATGCCTGGACCCGCACCGGCCCCGCCGCATCCTTGCCAAGCGTGACGGCGAAGCGATCATCCCAAAGCCCGGTCTCGCCGGGCTCAAGATCAAGCTCGCAAAGCCCCTGCCGTCCACGTTCGCGATGGATCACGACCTGGCCGCCGCGTGATGCGATCACGCAGCCGCCCAATGTGCGACGAAGACAGGGCGATGCGGGGGAACGAAGGCCCGCCAGAACCGCTTCCAGACGCGCCAGACGGGGCACGTGAACCGCCCCCGCCGTATCGCGCAGCAGCCGCGCCAGAAGACGCAAGGCTATTTCCTGGGGCAGATCCTCCAGAAGCGCGGACGGGAACCGGCAGGGCCCGGCGGGATGATGCACGACGTGCGCCTCCACGACCCGGTCCACCCAGCCATCAAGCGCCTCGGCGGCACGCGCCATGGAGTGCGCGGTCGCGGCCAGCCTTTCGGGGCCGAGCCCCTGCGCCTCAAGAACCGGCAGGAGACGACGCATGCGCACCCGCCGGTATTTCGGATCTTCATTGGAAGGATCGTCCACCCACGTCGCGCCAAGGACGTCGAGCGTCGCTCTCAGCCGGGCGCGCGAAACATCGAGGAGCGGACGCAGAAGCACCGTGTCGGCGCGGCGGCTCTCGCGCGCCATGGCCGAAAGCCCATAGACGCCGCTGCCGCGCGCAAGTCGGTCGAGAAAGGTCTCCGCCTGATCGTCGCGGGTGTGGGCGAGCACGAGCCCGCATTTTTCGGCCCCTGCCGGTGTGGCGGCCGCAAGCGCCTGCGCCATCAACGCATAGCGCGCGGTGCGCGCGGCGTCCTGAATGCCGGCTTCCGGCTTCGCTCCGCGCCAGTGCAGGGTGTGGTGGGGAAGGCCCATGGCGGCACAAAGGGCGGCCACCATCGCCGCCTCCTGGGCCGCTTCGGCCCGCAAACCATGATCGACGGTGAAAACAACCGCTTCCGGCGCTGCCGGACAGGCGCGCCTCCAGCGATCGAACAGATGCAACAAAGCCATGGAGTCGCCCCCACCGGAAACGGCGAGCGCGAGAAAATCAAAACGCGTCAACGATTGGAGGAGGTCCGACGCTTCTCCTTCGTCAATCGGGCGGCCTTCAGCCCCGGCAACCGGCACTCTTCCGCTCCTTGCGCGCCTGGTCCAGCACCGCACCAGATGCGTTGGGATATTTGGCCAGAAGCTCCGAATAGGTCGCGCAGGCCGCATCCTTCTGCCCGAGCCCGTTGAGCGACAGGCCGAGCTTCAGCAGACTGTCGGGAGCCTTTTCGTTGTCCGGATAGTCCGTGTAGGTCTTGAGGAAGGCATCCGCGGCGTCGCGGTAGCGCGCGCGTCCGAAATAGCTTTCGCCCAGCCAGTATTGCGCATTGGCCGCCAGCGGATCATCCGGATGGGTTGCGAGAAAAGCCTGGAAGCTGCGGGCCGCCTGATCGTACTGCCCGTTCAGAACCATCGCATAGGCCTCGTCATATTCGCCCCGCGCGGAGCCGTAACCCGAGGTCGAGGCCAGATTGCCGATCGCGTCGTTGGTTCCGGCATCGACACCGGGAACCCCGAAGCCGCCTTGCGGATTGTCCGGCTCCTCATAGATCGGCGCGCCCGCGTCCGCCCCGCCATTGGCGCCGTTTCCGCGCGCCAGCATGGACAGATCCAGCGGCTGGCCGCTGCCGCCGAAGCCCGCCCCCTGATCATCGCCCGACCCGACGGGCGGATTGTAGGATCCGAGGTTTTGCACCGTGCCTGCCCGCTCCGCCGCATAACGGTCATCACCCGTCTGCGGCGCACTGCCATACTGGCCGGTATTGCCGGTATTGGCCGCAACGGCCGGCTTGTTTGCAGCCGGAATGTCGGAGCGCTTGCGCGGCTTGCCGCCTTCCAGCTCCTGGAAGCGGAATTCATTGTCTTCCTGAGCGCGGCGCAACTGGTCCTGCGTCTGGCGCAGAAGATGGCTCAGCTCTTCCACCTGGCCCGTCAGATGGCGCACCTGCTCCTCAAGCTGCCCAAGCCGGACGGCGAGCTGCCCGTCATCGCGGTTGGACGAGGACCCGAAGAACCCTTGCGCCTGCGCCGGAGCGGCAATCGTCAATGGCGCGGAAACGGCGAGGGCGAGAGCCAGCGCCAGAGACACGCCCTTGCCGCGGACAGTGGAACATACGGCAGCAGGAATGCGTAATATCGTCATGATCGATCCGTTGTCTCGAGCCCCGAGGCCCGGGAAGTGGGCTCTTCAAGTATGGTTGAGGCGTTCCCGAACGATCGGGCCGCAGGAATTGGGTCAGCCGCTTTCCCTGTGATGACGCGGGAACCCGGCAATCGGTATACCAAAACCGTCCGCCCGCGCCTGTCAACGCAAACACGACCAATCATAGGCACCTGCGAGTTCGGCCAAAGTTTGACCTGCCCCCCCGCAAGCCGCCAGCAAGCCCGACAGATCGGCGCCAGGCCGAGGACGAGGCCCGCGACAGGGCAAGAAAAAACCGGCGACACCGCCTGGGGTCGCCGGTTTTCTGGATCTCGCCGGATATGCGGCGAGCATTTCGAGCCCCCAGGGGATGGGAGGCCGGATCATCCGGCTCTGGCGGGCGTCGGAACGATCAGCTTCCCGTTTGATCGCCCTTCAAGCCGCCTTGAGCCCGCCGACCGGCTGATTGCCGATCAGCTGCCCGCGTTGTTGACGACCGTCACCGCACGGCGGTTCTGGGTCCAGCACGAGGCGTCGTTACACACCGCCACCGGCCGTTCCTTGCCGTAGGAGATGACGTGAATGCGGCTGGCATTGACGCCGCGGCTCACAAGGTAGTCACGTGCGGCGGTGGCACGACGAGCGCCCAGCGCGATGTTGTATTCGCGCGTACCGCGTTCATCCGCATGACCTTCCATGCGGATCGAGTATCTCGAATATTGCTGCAACCACTGCGCCTGCTTGTCCAGCGTGGCGCGGGCTTCGGCGGTCAGGTCGGAACTGTCGACCGTGAAGAACACCCGATCCCCGACATTGACGACGAAGTCCTGAGCCGTTCCCGGCGCCACCGTGCTGTTGGCGATGTTGTCAGGCCTCGTCTGGGCGCAGGCTGCGACGAGAAGCGCAACCGCCGCCACCGCAGCGAAACGCATTCCGCGCATGAAAGTCCCGTTCATTTTCATTGTCCCGCTACTCCTTCGTCCCCACCGAGCCCCGATAGGGTAAACCGAACCTAGCCTTAGATGGTTAAGCGGTGGTTTGCGGAGATGGTTAATCAACCCCTAACAGCCACGCGATGCACACAGAAAACGCCGCGCGCCCGTGCGATTGGCGCTTGAGCGAACCTAATCGTCCCGCGCCCGGCATTCAAGGGTAACCCCGATCATGGCAAACATGCCCGCCCCTCACAAAGGCGTGGTGTTAACCAATCCAGGGCTTTGGCGTTCCAAAAAACATGCGCAAACGCGCAAGAAAAAACGGGCCCGCGGAAAAGTCCGGCGGGCCCGTTCGCTCACGTTACGTATGACGAAGTCTTGATCTAGTCGAGAAGCGGCGACCAGGCCGGATCGGAGGCGAACCCTTGCGTCTCCACGCGCCGTTCGTTGTAGCCGGTCAGATCCACCGTCCACAGCTGCGGCCCGCCATTGGCCCCCGGCGTATCGCGGAAGAACATCAGCACACGGCCGTTGGGGGCCCAGGTCGGGCCTTCGTTATGGAAGCCCTCCGTCAGGATGCGCTCCTGGCTGCCATCGGGCTTCATCACGCCGATCATGAACCGGCCCTCATGCTGCTTGGTGAAGGCGATGAGATCGCCGCGCGGCGACCAGACCGGCGTGGAATAGGAGCCGGGACCGAAGCTGATGCGGCGCGTGTTGGAGCCGTCGGCATTCATCACGTAGATCTTCTGCGCGCCGCCGCGGTCGGATTCGAACACCACCTGACGCCCATCCGGCGAATAGGAGGGCGAGGTGTCGATGGCGGCGGAATTGGTCAGCCGCGTGGTGCGCCGCGAGCGCAGATCCATGGCGAAGATATTGGCGTTGCCGTTCTGCTGCAGGCTCATGATCACCCGCTGCCCGTCGGGCGAAAACCGTGGGGCAAACGTCATGCCGGGGAAATTGCCCACCACTTCACGTTGGCCGGTCTCGATGTTCAGCAGATAGACCTGCGGATCGCCCGACGCGTAGGACATGTAGGTGACCTCCTGGCTCGTCGGCGAAAAGCGCGGGGTCAGCACGAGGTCATCGCCACGGGTCAGATAGCGCACATTCGCGCCGTCCTGATCCATGATGGCCAGTCGCTTGACGCGCTTGTCCTTCGGTCCGCTTTCGCTGACGAAGACCACGCGGGTATCGAAATAGCCTTTTTCGCCGGTCAGCCGCTCATAGATCGCATCGGCGATGATATGGGCAAGGCGACGCCAGTTGTCGGGCGTGGTGAAATATTGCTGGCCGAGCATCTGCTCGCCCGCAAACACGTCCCACAGACGGAACTCCGCACGAAGCCGCCCGTCCGACTGCCGAAAGACGGAGCCGGTCGCCAGCACCTGCGCGGTGATCACCCGCCAGTCGCCGAAGCGCGGCTGGGTGTTCACGTCCATGTCCTTCTGGATGAAGCTCTGCGGATCGAGCGGGCGGAAAAGCCCGGACCGGCGCAGGTCTGCCGTGATCACGGAAACGATATCGGCGGACAAATTCGCATCGTCACCGCCGAAAGTCGGCAGCGCGATGGGCAGCGGCTCGATATTGCCGCCCGAAACGTTGATCTCCACCAGCGCGTTGGAAGGCTGGACACCCACGGCGATGAACCCGAGCACAGCTACGGCCATGGCGGCCAGTCGTTTGATCGAAACCTGCATCGCTTTCCCTTCAGTCTGATCGCACGCATCGCGCCTGCCCCGTTTGCTCTGGGCAAGGCTGCCGGTTCTCCCTGCGGCCTCGATGAGCCGCCCCCTCAATGCGCCGATCAACATATCCTCGCGTTTTCCGCCATCATTGCGGCCTCAGATTGGCCAACACCGTATTCCACCCACCGTTCCCGTCATAACGGTCCGCGGGCAGAAAATTGAACCCTTCGCTGCGATCCACCGCGATGATCGCCCGAACCGCGGCTTCCGCCAGTTGCCGGAAACGCGGATAGGGATGCGAATTCATGATCTGCGGCGTGCTCGCCAGATGGCCGTCGCGTGTCAGCGAGAACTGCACCACCACGACAAGATCGGACGGGAAGGCATCGGGCACGTAGTTCCAGCGTTCCTTGATCTTGGAAACCATCAGATCGAGATCGCTGGTGGAAAGCCCCTGAAGCCGCGTCGCCTCACGCGCGCCAAGGCCTGCCGGCTCGTTTGTGGCCGTCTGCTGACCGCCGGAAGGCGTGACCTTGTTCAGAAGGTTCGAGATCTCGTTCGGGTCGAATTCCTTTTCCGGCTCGCGCGTCGTGGAAGGCGGCGTCGCCGCCGTCTGGGTGCGGCGCGGCGGGCGCGGCTTGGACTGCGGCACGACCTTGACCGGCTTGGGCGGCTCCGGCGCGGCTTCCGCCTGTGGCGCAGGTTCGGGCTCGGCCTCAGGTGCGGGTTCCGCCTGCGGCGCAGGCTCGGCTTCCGGCGACGGTTCGGGCTGCGTGGCAGCAGTCCGGCTCGGCTCTGCCGGCGGCGTCGGCTTGGCGGCTTCGGAGGGTTTCTTGCCCGGCTCCGGCGCGTCCTTCGGGGCCTCCACCGGCTTGTCGGCGGGCTTTGGCGCGGGCGCGTTTTCCTTTGGCGCGGTGCGCTCGCCCACTTGTGTGCGCGTCATCTCCGACAAGGGCACGAGGTCAACCGGCAGCGCATCGACCGGCTCCACGAAAAAGGGTTCCGTGTTCGGAAAGGCGATAAGCCCCCAAAGCAGCACGGCCGCGTGGCCAAAGGCGGATACGGTGAGCCCAATGCGCATGCTTTACTGGCTCTGTTCCTCGGTTGTGACCAACCCGATCCGGCGGAAACCAGCCGCACTGATCCGTCCCATGATGCGCATCACCGTTCCATAATCGGCATCGCGGTCGCCGCGCACATAGATGCGTTCCTCGTAGCCATTGCGGGCAATCGCCTCCAGCTTGGCCACGATCTCGTCCGGGTCGATCTCCGTTTCCTGCAGGAAGACCTTGCCGTCCTTGGAAACGGAAATGGCAATCGGCTCCACATCGTCCTGCAGCGCCTTGGCGCGGGTCTCGGGCAGATCGATGGGCACCCCGACGGTAAGAAGCGGGGCCGCGACCATGAAGATGATGAGCAGCACCAGCATCACGTCGACCATCGGCGTGACGTTGATTTCCGCCATCGGCTGATGCCGCTTGCGGCGCGCGCGACGACCGCCCGAGCCGCCCCCGCCTGCTCCCATGTGAACACCCATGCCGGCCTATCCTTGCGTGCGTTCGTCGATCTGGCGCGACAGGATGGCTGAAAACTCGTCGGCGAAGCCCTCCATACGGCTGGAGAGACGCGCGGCTTCCGCGGAGAACTTGTTGTAGGCGATCACCGCCGGAATGGCCGCCAGAAGGCCGAGAGCGGTGGCGAACAGCGCCTCCGCAATGCCAGGCGCGACCACGGCGAGATTGGTATTCTTCGACGCCGCGATCGCCTGGAACGAGGTCATGATGCCCCAGACGGTGCCGAACAGTCCGATGAAGGGCGCGGCGGACCCGACGGTCGCCAGCACCAGAAGGCGACTTTCAAGCCGCTCCATCTCGCGCGAGATTGTGACATCCATCACCCGGTCAATGCGCTGCTGAAGGCTGGCGATGGCGGGTTTCTTGCCCTCGTGCGAGCGCTTCCACTCGCGCATCGCCGCCACGAAGAGCGACGCCATGGACGTATTCGCCCGGCTCACCAGCGTCTGGTACAGATCCTCAAGCGACTGGCCGGACCAGAAGACATTCTCAAACCGGCTCATCTGCCGCTTGGTGCGCGTGAACAGCAATTGCTTGTCGACGATGATCGCCCAGCACCAGACCGAGGCGGCGATCAATCCGAGCATCACCACCTGCACCATGATGTGCGCATGCATGAACAGGGAAAAGAAGGAGATGTCGGCCACCGGCGCGGCAAGCTCTGTCTGCGCAAACGCTTCCGAAATCATTCAGATGAACCTCAAATGCTGCGAGCGGCCCTGCGCGGCGAAATCATCAACCTTCCGCGCTGTTCTTTCGCGTTGGCGCCGGTTTCCCGGCCATGCCCCCGATCATCGGCGAAGCCTCCAGCGCAGGACCCGCTTTGTGTGGAGGCCGATTTTGGCGAAACAGGGGCTTATCGCCACGCAAACTTCGCCGTAGCAAGACATTGTCAAGGTTACCGTCGCCTTAACGGGGCACGTGTTGCCGCGAATTTCGTCAATAAATAGGGCACAGAGATCCCCGCCCTCCGCCGCGAGGGCGGCGGGAGCCAGGGCACATGGGCCAAAGCACAGGCAAAATTGGAACGGTCAGTCCGCGCTGGCGATCACGACGCCGAGCCTTTCCACCACCTCGGGCGGAATACGGCGCGCGCGCCCTTCCCTGTTGATCACGGCGGCGGTGACACGCGCCCGGATCAGCACCTCGCCCGCGCGCTCCACCGTCTGTTCAAGAATGATCTTCGCGCCCCGCGCATGCTGGCAGAAGGTGCGGATTTCCAGCACGTCATCGATATGGGCCGGCTTGAGATAGTCGATATCCATGTGGCGCACGACGATGGCCAGCCGTTCGCCGGTAATCCCGGCATCCAGCGCGCTGTGATGCACGCCGCAAAGCCGCAACAGATCGGAGCGCCCGCGCTCCATGAAGCGCAGATAGGAAGCGTGATAGACGATGCCGGAAAAGTCGGTGTCTTCGTAGTAGACGCGCACGCCGAGCACATGCGCCCCCGCATCGAGGCGGCCGGACAGATCGGGCCAGGATTTCTTCGCATCAGACATGCCGGTGACTTACACCCTTTCGTCTCGTTTCGACAATCGAAACGCGCCTCGCGGCGTTCCTCGCACGAAGCCGATGCAAGTCGAACCGTCTGCTCCCGCGCTGAAATCGCTCAGGGGAACACGGCCTTCGCACGAGAAGGGACGTCGCTGAGGCGCGAAGCTGCCATGGCTACGCCCGCCCCTGCCCCGGCTCATTGTGATCCGTCAATTATCGCCAATGCCGTCCACAGGCGGGCACCCGGCGCCCGTGTTTTACGTCGGCCTGGATCAGGCAAGGCGCCTCCCGGTCAATCTCACGCATTGCAAGACCGGTCCAAAACGCGTCTCTTGGAGCCTGTAACGGTTCCGGACAAAAGGCGGACGGGCGATGAAGGTGGGAATTGTCGGGGCGGGCATGGTTGGAAGCTCCGCCGCATTCGCGATCGCGCTCATGGGACATGCAAGCTCGATCACGCTGGTCGATGCGAACGAGGCGCTGGCAAAGGCGCAGGCGCAGGATATTTCCCATGCCGTCCCCTTCGCGTCATCGACCAGGCTCGCAAGCGGCTCTTTCGACGACCTGAAGGACGCGCGCATCGTCATTCTCGCAGCCGGGGCCAGCCAGCGTCCGGGAGAAACCCGGCTGGAGCTTCTCTCGCGCAATGCCGGGATCATCCGCTCCATCGTCACAGAGGTGTTGCGGGTGGCCCCCGACGCCATCCTGATCGCCGCCTCGAACCCGGTCGATGTGGTCACCCAGATCGCCCATCGCGTCAGCGGACTTCCCGCAAACCGCGTCATCGGTTCAGGCACCATTCTGGATTCCGCACGCTTCCGTTCGCTGCTGGGCCAACATCTCGGCGTCTCGCCCCATTCCATTCACGCCTATGTGCTGGGCGAACACGGCGACAGCGAGGTTCTGGCCTGGTCGAGCGCACGCGCGGGCGCGCTGCCGATCGCGCAGGTCGCAGCCCAGGTGAATGTGTCGCTGGATGAGGCCGTGCGCGCCGAAATCGACAGCGGCGTGCGCAACGCCGCCTACACCATCATCAATGGCAAGGGCTCGACCTATTACGGTATCGGCGCGGGGCTTGCCCGCCTTGTGGAGGTGATCGGTCGAAACCAGAACGTGGTCTTTTCCGTCTCAAGCGTGACGGAGGAGATCGAGGGCGTACGCGACGTGGCCTTGTCCATCCCCCGTGTCCTGGGCGCCGGCGGCGTGGTCACCGATCTGGTGCCGCAGCTCGATGAAACCGAGCACGCAGCACTTCGCCAAAGCGCGACGATCCTCAAGGCGCAGATCGAGTCCCTCTCCCTGTAAGCGGGTGACAAACCATGAGCGACGCGCGCTGCCGCCTCAGGCGGCTGCCACGTCGCTCAGGAAGTGGTCGATGGAGGCGCGCAACTGTTCCGCCCGCTCCATCAGCACGCTGGTCGTCGCCTTCAGCTCGTCCATGGCCCCCGCGCTCTCGCCCATTCGGGCGGACAGGACAGAGACGGACTCGTTGACGATCCGCGTGCCATTGGCCGCCTGCGAAACGTTGTGCGAGATTTCCGAGGTCGCGCTGCCCTGCTCGCGCACCGCCGACGCAATGGCTTCCGTGTAGCCGTTCACCTCCGCGATGCTCTCCGTCACCACCCCGATCTCGGTCACGGCTTCCGTCGTGGAGGCCTGGATTTCCGCGATTTGGCCAGAAATTTCCTCCGTCGCCTTGGCCGTCTGACCGGCCAGGTCCTTGACCTCGGAGGCCACGATGGCAAAACCGCGCCCCGCTTCGCCTGCGCGCGCCGCCTCGATGGTCGCGTTCAGGGCGAGGAGATTGGTCTGTTCCGCAATCGCCTGAATGAGCCCGACGACTTCGCCGATCCGATCCACAGAACGGGCAAGACCGGCGACCTTCTCATTGGACGACGCCGTGGTCCGCGTGGTCTTGAGAACCACATCGGCGGTGGTGGCGACCTGACGTTCGATCTCGGCAATCGAGGCGTTGAGCTCTTCGGTGGCAGCCGCAACCGCCTCCACATTTCCCGAAGCGCGTTCCGCTTCCTGTTCCGCGTCCGCCCCCTGCGCCGCCACATTCGAGGAACTTTGCGCAAGATCGGTCGCGGTCCTTGCGACGCCGTCCAGCACCTCGCCCATGTTGGACAAGACCTCCGTCACCTCCGCCCGGAAGCCGGAAATCAGCGCGTCAATCGCCTCCGCCCGCTTCTTGCGCTCGATTTCGCCCGCCGCGCTCTCCCGGCTCAACCGTTCGCGCTCCAGCGAGTTATTGCGGAAAATATCAACCGAGCGCGCCATTTCGCCGATCTCGTCGGCCCGCTGGACCCCGCCGACCTCGGTATCCAGCTCGCCTTCCGCAATGCGGCGCGACAGGGAGGAAAGACGCACGAGCGGCGCAAACATCCGCTTGGTCAGCCACCAGATGAGCCCGGCGAAGGGGATCAGGCAGATGATCCCGGCAATTGTCACGCCATTGGTGATACGTGACGCAGCCGCGGACAGTTCCGCCTGTTCCACCGCCTCGATGACGGTAAATTCCTGACCGAGAAAGGTCGCCGTGGACGCCTTGAAGCGCCAGTCCGCGCTGTCGATATGCAGCTCGTTGTCGGAGATGCGCACATCGGAGAGTTTCATCTGCGCGCGCGTCCCGCCCTCTTTCGCGAACTGGATCAGCTTGCCATCCGGCGTTGCGAGCATGCTGCGCTCGCTCTCGCCTATGCCCGTCTTGTCATTGAGAAGCGCGGAAAAGCGTTCCATGTCGATGGAGAAGGCGACAGCACCGAAGAACTTGTCGAGATAGAAGATCGGCGTGGCCAGGACAGCGGAGACATTGCCCGCTTCGTTCACGTCGAAACCGGAAAAGAACAGGTCGGAGGCTTTCAGGGTTCCAGCCTTCGCAGCTTCCATCAGCGGCGTCATGGCCGCCTGAATGGCCATTCCCGACATGGCCGGATCGTCGAAGGCCCGCCCGAAATCCTCGTCCTTGCGATAGGTGTAGACGATATTGCCGTCCGGATCGGCGAGCGCGAGATCCCGGAAGAGATGCTGCCCGATCAGATCCTCCGCCTCCTGATGCACCAGGGCATGGGAATTGGTGTAGTAGTTCTTTTCGTCCGTCTCCTTCATCAGGTGACGTGCGCCGGCCGCGTTGGGGTTGTCGTCGACATAGATCTTGCGCAGCTGCGCGGTCTGATTTTCCTTCAGGTTCTTCCAGCCCGCCCGCATCTTCATGATGCTGTCCTTGGCGGTGGGCAATGTGGTGAAGAAACCGACGCTGTCGCGGACCTGCTGAAGGCCCATTTCCACCGCCTTGCGCTTGCCCACGGTGGCGCTCAACAGGGCCTTGTCGGCCTGCTCGTTGGCGACACTGCCCGCCAATTGGGCCGCCGTAATCACCAGCGCAACGCATAACGCAAAGGCACATCCGATAAAAATGACAGAAATCTTCGTCGACAGACTATTGCGAAGCATCAAGCTTCCTCCCCTACTCATCGGGGGAGACTAGCCCGCGCTTTGGAAAAATTTCATTAAACCAGAATGGGCAATATTCTCGTTTGAAACGTGTATTTTCAAGACACATCGTTGATATGAATAAGAATTATGAATCCACCACCCCATGACGTCTTTACAGACAAAAACCCCGGATGATTGAACCATCCGGGGTTTCCAAGAGTCAGATGCTGAGAGGCGTTGGCCCTCAGGCTTTGACCTCTTCCAGGAACGGGTAGTCCGTATAGCCGGCTTCCCCACCGCCATAGAGCGTGTCGCGGTCGACCTCGTTGAGGGGAGCGTCTTTCGCAAGGCGCTCCACCAGATCCGGGTTGGCGATGAACGCGCGCCCGAAGGCCACCATGTCTGCCTTGCCGCTTTCCACCGCCTCGATGGCCATTTCCCGCGTATAGTTGTTATTGGCGATATAGACGCCGTCGAACCGCTTGCGCAGCGCCTCGATGCTCTCGCCCTCCTTCAACTCGCGCGGCCCGCCGGTCTGCCCTTCCACCATGTGCAGATAGGCAAGATTGAAGCGGTTCAGCCGATCAACCACATGTTCGAAAAGCGGCTGCGGGTTGCTGTCGGTGATGCCGTTGGCGTTTGCAAACGGGCTGAGACGAATGCCGACGCGACCGCCACCGAGAACCCCGGTCACCGCGTCCACCACCTCTTCGAGAAACCGCGCGCGGTTTTCGATGGAGCCGCCATAGGCGTCATCGCGGGTGTTGGAGCCGTCGCGCAGGAACTGGTCGATCAGGTAGCCATTCGCGGCGTGGATCTCCACCCCATCGAACCCGGCGCGCTCCGCATTGGCGGCCGCCTTGCGATAGTCGTCGAGAATGCCTGCGATCTCGGAAATCTCCAGCGCGCGCGGCTGCGACGTCGCCACGAAGCCCTTGCCGTCATAGGTGCGTGTTTCCGCCGTGATGGCCGACGGCGCGACAGGAGCCTGGCCGCCCGGCTGCAACGAGGTGTGCGAGACACGACCCACATGCCAGATCTGGGCGAAGATCTTGCCGCCCTTGGCGTGGACCGCATCGGTCACAAGCTTCCAGCCGGCGACCTGAGCATCGGAATAGATGCCCGGCGTCCAGGCATAGCCCTTGGCGGTGGGGCTGATCTGCGTTCCTTCCGAAATGATCAGACCCGCGCCCGCGCGCTGGGCATAGTATTCGGCGTTCAAGGCATGGGGCACATCCCCATCCGGCAGCGCGCGATTGCGGGTCAGCGGGGCCATGGCCACGCGATTGGCGACGTCGACATCGCCGACCTTGAGGGGAGTAAACAGCTTATCGGTCATGCGGGATTGCTCCTGTCAGATAAGGGGCGGGACAGCTTGGGAAGCGGCGTCCGCTGGATGAGGTTATTTATGGACCAATCGGTCCATTATTGAGCGCAAGAGTGGATGGAAAGAGGGTTTCATGGTCATGGGATCAGGGTCCGATCAGATCGTTGGCCTGATCGAGAATGCGTTCCATGTCGGCGGCCGGAAGGCCGGACTTGCGCAGCACGATTGCGCCGAAAGCCAACGCCATGAGCGCACGGGCACGGTCGCGCACCAGTTCGGGATGATCGGCATCGAGACAACGTGCGAAAAGGGCTTCGATACGGGCGAAATGGCGTCGCCCGAGTTCGGCAACCTCGCGATCATGGGGTCCCCGTTCGGTGACCACATTGACGAACAGACAGCCACGCGGCCCGCGGTCCGGGCGGGACAGGGCGTTGACCAGCGCAAGCGCACCTTCTTTTCCGTCCGCATCACCACCGCGCTCACCGCAGCCTGTCGCAGCACATTGTGCTGCAACAAGATCCGCCAGACCGCTGTAGGAGGCGTCGGAATAATATCTCAGCGCCGCCAGCAGAACGCCCTGCTTGGAGCCGAAGGCGGCATAGAAGCTGGAGCGCGACAGGCCCATGGCCGCCGTCAACGCATCGACGGACGTGGCCTCAAACCCGTTTTCCCAGAAGAGATCCAGCGCCGCGGTCAGAACCTCGCCCTCGTCGAACTCGCGCGGCCGCCCCGGCCCGGCGGAGCGGGTCGTGACACCGTGAACGTCAGAGGGAAGAGGCGTGTTCGTTTCCATGGGGGACAAATATGGACCGTTCAGTCCGATATTCAACCCCGGTCAGGAACCGGACCGTTTTTTGATGCGAAAGGGCCGGCGCGACGGACCCGCGTCAACCGAAGATGTTGCTGACGACGCCCAGACCGATGAGACCGGTAATGATGAGGTAGATCGCGACGATATAGGCAAGCAGTCGCGGCATGATGAGGATCAGAACACCCGCAGCAAGGGCGACGATGGGGCCGATCTCGGCCGAACCGATAAACATGGATGACTTCTCCGAATATCCTGTTGTGCGTTCAAAACGCCTTCGACCGGCAGCGGGTTCCCAAAAACCTGATGTGTCGCCCGCCCGGCACACGGTCTGCACCGCGAGAGGTCACCAGGCCCCGCCCGCCTTGAGCGGGACTTGCCAAGCCGGCGCCTCCCCCGACTTTCGAAAAAAGACGAAACCCGCCTAGCTGTCTTCCGAAAAGAGCCCCATCTGCGCCGCCGTCGCCCCCTGTGGCACGGCAAGGCCCAGATGGGCGAAGCTTTTGGGCATGAGCAGCCGCCCGCGCGGGGTGCGCTGGATGAAGCCCTGCTGGATCAGATAGGGCTCGACGATATCCTCGATGGCGTCGCGCGGCTCCGACAGGCCTGCCGCGATCGTTTCGATGCCCACCGGCCCGCCGCCGAAATGCTCCGCGATCATGGTGAGATAACGCCGGTCGAGCGCATCGAGCCCGGCCTTGTCCACCTCCAGTTGCGACAGGGCCTTGTCGGCAATGGCCGCATCGACGGCCTCCATGCCTGCGACCACCGCGAAGTCGCGCACCCGGCGCAGAAGACGCCCCGCGATACGCGGAGTGCCGCGCGATCGCCGCGCGATTTCCTTTGCCCCGTCATCCGTCATGCCGATGCCGAAGACCCGCGCGCCGCGGCGCACGATGTGTTCCAGCTCTTCCACGGTGTAGAAATTGAGCCGGATCGGAATGCCGAAGCGGTCGCGCAAGGGGGTCGTCAGCAACCCCAGACGGGTGGTGGCGGCAACGAGCGTGAACTTGGACAGATCGATCTTGACGGAACGCGCCGCGGGCCCCTCGCCGATGATCAGGTCGAGCTGGAAATCCTCCATCGCCGGGTAGAGAATTTCCTCCACCGCCGGAGAGAGCCGGTGAATTTCATCGATGAAGAGCACGTCGCGCTCTTCCAGATTGGTCAAGAGCGCGGCGAGGTCCCCCGCCTTGGCGATAACCGGACCGGAGGTCGCACGGAAATTCACGCCAAGTTCGCGCGCCATGATCTGGGCGAGCGTCGTCTTGCCAAGCCCCGGAGGCCCGACAAAGAGAACATGGTCGAGCGCCTCGGAGCGCGCCTTGGCCGCCTCGATGAAAACGGAAAGATTGGAGCGCGCCTGCTGCTGGCCGACGAATTCATCGAGCGCCAACGGACGGATCGAACTGTCCGGCTCATCGCCGCGCTCGTTCGGGGAGACGATCCTGTCTTCGCTCATGAGCGGGCCTCGACGGAATGGGAAGGAAGTGGACGGGCGCGGGAAGTGATGGTGGTGGCGGCCCATCCTTCGAGACGCCGTCTGCGACGGCTCCTCAGGATGACGTTGTGTGCGTTGAGAATATGAGAATTGCGAGCCTGCAAAATCTGCCACACCCCCAACGTCATCCTGAGGAGGCGCGTCAGCGCCGTCTCGAAGGATGGGCCCCGCAAAGACGCCCCGACGCGTTCACGCCGCCCGCTCACTGCGAAAGCTCCTTCAGCCCCAGACGGATGAGCTTGGAGGCCTCCGCATCCTCGCCCGCCACGCGCTGGGCAGCCGCAACGGCCGCAGCCGCCTGCGGCTGGCCGTAGCCCAGATTGACCAGCGCCGAAACCGCATCGGCCACGGGCCGCGGGGCCGCCTTGTCCTCGATCGCCGCATTGGCCTGAATGACACCGGCATCCACATCGGCAAAGGCAGGCGCCTTGGCTTTCAGCTCCGTCGCGATGCGTTCCGCCACGCGCTTGCCCACACCGGGCGCGCGTGCGATCGACGCCTTGTCGCCAAGCGATATCGCATTGGCCAGTTCCGTGGGCCGCATTATGCCGAGCACGCCCAGCGCCACCTTCGCGCCCACGCCCTGCACCGTCATCAGCATGCGGAACCACTCGCGCTCCAGATCGGAGGCGAACCCGAAAAGCCGGATCTGGTCCTCGCGCACGAAGGTTTCGATGGACAGCGTCGCCGCCTCGCCGGGGGAAGGCAGGCCTTGCAGGACCCGCGAGGGGCACTGCACATGATAGCCGACGCCGTGAACGTCGAGGATGACGAAATCGTCGCCATAGGAATCGATCACGCCCTTCAGCTTGCCGATCACGCTGTCATTCCCTCTCTTGCCCGGTCCTTGACCGATGCGGCCTCGGTTGCCCGATCACTGGCCGATTCTGGCCGCCACCTTCGCAGCGGCTGCCGCCGCCCCGCGATGATGCGCATGGCAGACGGCGATTGCCAGCGCATCCGCCGCATCGTCGGAATTGAACACCGCTTTCGGCATCAACACCTTCACCATCATGCGGATCTGTTTCTTGTCGCCGTGGCCTGCGCCCACCACCGTCTTCTTGACGAGGTTGGGCAGGTACTCGCCGATCGGCAGCCCCAGAAGCCCCGGTACCAGCAGCGCGATGCCGCGCGCCTGACCGAGCTTCAGCGTCGCGCCCGCATCCTTGTTGACGAAGGTCTGTTCCACCGCCGCCTCATCGGGGCGATGGTCTTTCATCACCGCCTGCAAGCCGTCATGGAGTTCCACCAGTCGTTCTGCCAAAGGCCGGGCCTGGGTCGAGCGCACGGTTCCCGAGGCCACGAATTTCAAATTCGTGCCGACCACGTCGATCACCCCCCAGCCGGTGTTCCTGAGACCGGGGTCAATGCCAAGAATGCGAATCGTTGAGTTCATAGAACAAACAGGTAACAACGAAACCCGGCCAGCGCCAGACGGCATGCTCCGTCAAAGCCGTTTTGCCGCTTCGCGACCCCGCACGAACGGGGAATTTCCACCCCGTGCCACGCCCCCCGCGCAAGCCTGCACCGCCAGCGTCCACCCTCGCCGACATCGAACCGGTTGCGCATCGATGCCGCGCAGCCTAAAGCTGCCCGCGCCCCTCCTCCGACGCTTCGTCGCCTCACCGAAATTGCCCATGACCGACGCTCTCCTGTCGATTCTCCACAGTTCCACCTTTCCCATGGTCGTTGCCGCGGCGGTGGCTGCGGGCGCGGTGCGTGGCTTTGCCGGGTTCGGCGCGGCGATGATCTTCATGCCGCTCGTCAGCGCGCTGGTCGATCCGCGGCTGGCGGCGGCGACTTTCCTCATCCTGGATGAAGTCGTCGCCCTGCCGCTGGCGGTACGTGCGGTGCGCCTGTGCGACTGGCGCACGGTGCTGCCTGCCGTTCTGGCGGGGCTCATCACGGTTCCCATCGGAGCCGCCGTTCTGGCAAACGGCGATACGATCGCGCTGCGCTGGGGCATTTCCACCCTCGTGCTGGGGCTTCTGGTCCTGCTGGTTTCCGGCTGGCGCTACACGGGCCGCCCCACCCTGCCGCTCTCGGCAGGCGTCGGCGTGGCAGCGGGCTTTCTGGCAGGCGTCTCGCAGGTCGCAGGACCACCCGTCGTCGCCTTCTGGATGAGCGGCCCCTCGCCCGCCCATGTCATCCGCGCCAACCTGATCGTCTATTTCGCGCTGGCCAGCATCGCCTCGACCGTCGCCTTCTGGTGGAACGGCTTCTTCACGATGGAAGTCGTGAACCACGTCGTGATCCTCATGCCGATCTACGCATTGGCGCTGTTTGCAGGGACGCAGATGTTCCGCCTCGCGCCGGAAACCGCGTTCCGCCGGGTCGCCTACATCCTCGTCGCGCTGGCCGCCATCGGCTCCCTTCCCGTGCTGGACAACCTGCTGCGCTAAAGCGCTCCACAGCGGATTGAGCGAAGAGCGGGCTTGCAAAACAGGCTCGCAATTCAATTCGGCTTTGGTATAGTATTTGTCATTGTATCCACGAGTGACGTCAGCCCCATCGACCACAAAATGCATCAAATGGTAGTTTTAATTCCAGGATAATGGAAGAAAACCACCAGTTGAATGCAGAGAAAAAGCCAACAATGCTTGAGTTACTCTGAAGCATACAATGCTCCTCGCGGCACGGCAGCTTTTGGGGGCGACAACTCCCAAAGCTGCCGCTGCACGAGAGGCCCCTTCAGCCTCCGCCCGCACGGCCTCGGCCCCCGCCCGCACGGCCTCAGCTCGCGCGATGCGGACCCGATCACACATTTTTTTGATGAAACCGTCCTCCGGGAACGGGTAGATGTGCCGGACGGCCCATCGCCCCACACTGGAGTTCGCCCTTGTTTTTCGTCCGCACCGCCACCCGGCAGGATCTCGAAGCGATTTCCGCTCTCCTGTCGCAGACCTGGCATCACACCTATGATGGCATCTACGGGGCCGAAAAGGTCAGCGAGATCAGCGCTTCCTGGCACGCCCCCGAGACGCTTGCCGCGCGGCTGGACCAGTTGAACGCGGAATTCATCGTCGCCGATGACGGCAGCCGCCTGGGTGGCGTGGCCTTTGCCGCGATGGATCCGTCTGCGCCCAAGATCGCCGTCCTGTACCAGCTCTATGTTCACCCCGAGTGTCAGGGCGAGGGGATCGGGTCGGATCTGCTCCAGGAGATCGCCGAAGCCTTCCACGACGCCACGACCCTGCGGCTTGAGGTGGAACCCGCCAACGAAAAGGCCGTCGCCTTCTATCAGGCGCGCGGGTTTTCGAAGACGGGAAGCACACAGAGCTGCGGCGACGACAGCGGCATTCCCGCCGACATCTTCGAGCGCCCGCTGCGCTAGAAAAGGGCGAGCGAAGCCAGCCTCAATCGCTGTGCCCGGCCAAAAGAAAAGGCAGAGCCCAATGAGCCCCGCCGTTTCAACTTCTTCAACGAAAATCCGGCGCCTCAGGCAGCCGTGAGCTTCGCCATCACCTCGTCGGAAACCTCGAAGTTGGTGTAGACGTTCTGCACGTCGTCATCGTCTTCGAGCATGCCGATCAGCTTCATCAGCGTGCCGGCCTTTTCCTCGTCCACCTCGGTGTTGTTCTGGGGCTTCCAGATCGCCTTGATGGTCTCTGCCTCGCCGAGATCGGCTTCCAGCGCCTTGGACACGTCGCCCAGATCCTCGAACGCGCACAGGATTGTGTGGCCGTCGTCGTCGGACTGCACGTCATCGGCGCCCGCCTCGATGGCGGTTTCCAGAACGCTGTCGGCGTCGCCCACTTCCGGCTTGAAGACAATCTCGCCAACCCGGTCGAACATGAAGGCGACCGAACCCGTTTCGCCCATCGCGCCGCCGCACTTGGTGAAATAGGAGCGCACGTTGGAGGCGGAGCGGTTGCGGTTGTCGGTCAGAACCTCGACGATCACGGCAACGCCGCCGGGACCGTAGCCCTCGTAGCGGATCTCTTCGTAGGTGTCGGCGTCACCGGCCTGGGACTTGTTGATCGCCCGCTGGATATTGTCCTTGGGCATGGACTGGGCCTTGGCGTTCTGGACCGCCAGACGCAGGCGCGGATTGCCGTCGATATCCGGGCCGCCGACCTTCGCCGCAACCGTGATTTCCTTGGAAAGCTTGGAAAACAGCTTCGAGCGCACCGCGTCCTGACGGCCCTTGCGGTGCATGATGTTCTTGAACTGTGAATGTCCGGCCATGAGCTACCTGGCATATCGTTTAAGGGAATTCACCGCCACGCGGGTGCGCGGTTGCGGGAACCAGCTTGTCTCGCGCACACATCACCCGGCGGAATTGGCTTCAAGGGGCGCTTATAATTCGGGACGCCACGGAAATCCAGCCAAGGGGCAGAATCATCGCACAAACACCCGCAAAAGAGGTGAGGAAACGCCTCTCAAGCCTCTCCGCCCCCTTTTCAAGTCCGTTCGGGTGGTTCGCGTCGCGATGCGCCTACCAGAAATCCGGCAGGGCCGGGCTCAGCTTGCCGCCGATGCGCACCGGCGCGATCTTGACCGCAAGGCCGGTGCGGTCGTCGGTTTCCACTGCCACGCCGCTCAGCGTCGCCGGACCGTTCGAGACCGTGAAACGCCCTGACGGGATCTTGGTCAGGAACCGGTTGATCGGCTCGTCCTTCTCCATGCCCAGAACGCTGTCATAGTCGCCGCACATGCCGGCATCCGACATGTAGGCCGTGCCATGTTCAAGGATCTGATGATCGGCGGTCGGCACATGGGTGTGGGTGCCCACGACAAGGCTCGCCCGCCCATCGCAGTAATGGCCCATCGCCTGTTTCTCGCTGGTCGCCTCCGCATGCATGTCGACGATGATCGCATCGGCGACCTGGCCGAGCGGACAGGCATCAAGCTCACGCCCCACAGCGGCGAAGGGATCGTTGAGCGCATCCATATAGACCCGCCCCATGACATTCATCACCAGCACATTCGCGCCATTTCGCGCGGTGTAGAGGTGCGATCCGCGCCCCGGCGTGCCTTGCGGATAGTTGACCGGGCGCAGGAGCCGGTCCTGCCGCGTGATGAAGACGAGCGCATCGCGCTGGTCCCACGAATGATTGCCGAGCGTCACCACATCCGCGCCCGCGTCGATCACGTCCTGACAGATTTCCTCGGTGATGCCGAAGCCGCCGGCTGCGTTTTCGCCGTTCACCACGACAAAATCGAGCGCGTAATCCTCGATCAGGCCCGGCAGGCGCTCGATCACGATGTTGCGGCCCGCACGGCCGACCAGATCCCCCAGAAACAGCAGCCTCATGCGCCGCACTCACTTTTCTTCATGCTCTTCTTGATAACTGCAAAGCCCGCTACGCCCGGCACCGGATCACCTCCGTCTCCGTCACCACCATATCGAGCGGATGATCATGCGCCTCGAAAGGCACGCGGTCGACTTCCTGCACCGAAAAGGCAACCCCGATCAGATGGAGCTTGCGGTCGGCTCCGATGGCCGAAATCGCGCGGTCATAATGGCCCTGCCCGTAGCCGATGCGATGGCCGGAGCGGTCGAAGGCCGCCAGCGGCACCAGCATCACGTCAGGCAGAACCTGCGCCGCGTCCGCTCCCGGCGCGATCGTGCCAAAGCCCGCATCGACGAGCTCCGCCCCGCGCAGCAATTCGCGAAACAGAAGATGCGGCTCAGCCACAACCGGCAGGCAAAGCCCGTGGCCGCGCTCGCGAAGCGCGCTCATCAAGGGACGCGGATCGATCTCGTCGCGGATCGGCCAGAAGCCGGACACCATCGCGCCGCGCGCAAGCACAAGCGCATCCGCCGCATCGGCGATGGAGAGCGCCGCCTCGATCCGCGCCTCGGCCGATATCGCGGCCCGAGCCGCAAGGGCCTTGCGGCGCATCTCGGTCTTGCGGGCTGCGTTGTCGAGCGAAGGGGACAAAGGTAAAGCCTGGGTGCCTGAAAAAGCCTGAGTATCCGGCCGGGTTTTCGAACAAACAAAAACACACGCCACGCGCAAGGCCCGCAGCGGGATCGTTGATCTCAAATAGCGTCAACAGGCGCGCAAGCGCAAGAAGCGCCGCCAATTTCGCGTCCATGCGCAGCAATTTCGCGCATCAGACCGTATGCGCGCCCAAGGCCACAGGGCGGAATGCGCCGGGCCGAAGCCCGGATTACCCGAACGATCCACAGACAAGAGAGGCAAGGAAAATGGCGAAGCCACGGCAGCCGTCGAGAGTGCGATCCCGGGAAACCTACAACGTAGGTGGGCGCCGTATGTCCGAGCCCACGGGCCCGGTCAGGTACAGCTCCCTTAGGGATCAGTAAGGCCCCGGGGATTGTGTCTGCTAACGCGCAGCGCAGCAACGCCACTGGCACATATAGGCCGTCCGCATCCCCGGTTCCAGAGGAAGAATGCGCATCCGCACTCAAACCATGTGCAAGATGCACAAAGCCCGAAAACCGCTGGGGAAAACGAAGCGTGCCAAAGGCTGGCACCATCGAAGCCAAGAACCGTTTGCACCGGGGGGCATGCGCCCCGGGGCCTCAGACCTGTTCTTCGCGCACCGACTTGTTGAGCGCCTGCGCCAGCGCCTCGATGCGCGCGGCGGCCTCATCCACGCGGCTCGCCAGTTCCGATTCGCTCTGCGCGCTGCGATCGATCACCGCCTCGCGGGATTCGCGCAGGCCCGCCAGTTCGCCTTCCAGCGCCTGGATGCGCTTTTCCGCCTCGCTCAGCATGTCGGTCATCATCACGCCCGCCATCACGGTCAGCCGCTGATCGCCGATTTCACCGAAACTGGAGCGCAATTGGTCGATGGTCGCGTCGAGACGCCGACCGAGCCCCATCAGCCGCTCTTCCTCGCCATCATCGCAAGCCATGCGATAGGCGCGCCCGTTGATCGTCACGTTGACCTGCGCCATGCCCTTCAGCCTCCGTGGTTTTCAAGGACGGACCGAATGGATTCCATGGCCGAGACAAGGCGGCGCGAAACCTCCTTGTTGGCCTGTTCCAGCCGATCGGAGCGCGATTCCGCGCCGTCCAGCGTTTCGGCAAGCCGGGCCCGGTCCTCGTTGAGGCGCTGAAGCTCGTCCTGAAGCGCGCCCACGGTCTTTTCGCTCGTCATGCGACGGTTCACCGCCGCCTCAAGCTGGCCGATGGAAGCCGAAAGTCGCTGAAAAGCCGCATCGAGTTTGCTGGCCTGGTCCATGCTTTTCCCGTGTGAGAATCTCTTTTGCAGCCCAACCGCAAAGCGGTCCGGCCAGGAGATCGTCTCTGCGAATGCCGTCTGGCACGGGAAACGCCCGTCCCGACCCGACCCGAATTTACCGTCCCCGTTTCACCGGCGCGCGAAAAGCGGGCTCGCTCGTCCGGCCTGCCGTTGCCGCGCGCGCTGGCGGCTCAAGATTAGGCGCACGGTCGCCAGTCCGTCAACAATCGCGGAGGCTTGCGAGGCGATCTTGCCAAATGACATGTAGAAGAAGGGGTCTCCTGTGAACAATCCCGCGCCCGCAACGAGCGCGCCCGGCCTCATTGTCTTTCACGCGTGTGGCGATCACGTGCGCTTTCGCGAATCCCTTAATCAATGCCCAGGGCACCGCGCATTGGTGTGCCCTTCCGCTAGGTAGTTGCCACAAGTCGTTGCATTGACTCGCTGAAGGTTCCTGCTATTTGTCCTCCCGCCTCGCAGGGGCGCGTGGTATGGGGTCTTGTCTTCATGGGCGGACACCCCTGCTTCAAACCCTAACCTCGGACGCTTGCGGGTACGCATGAGCCGCCTCGGCGCTTGAACGCCACGGACGCATCGACCGCACGGGCCACAGGTAACAAATGACCGATCTCGAAAAACACAACCGGATGGCGAACGCGATCCGCTTCCTTTCCATCGACGCCGTGGAGAAGGCCAAGTCCGGCCATCCGGGCCTGCCGATGGGGGCGGCCGACATCGCCACCGTCCTCTTCACGCGCTTTCTGCGCTTCGACCCGACCGAACCGACCTGGTACGATCGCGACCGCTTCGTTCTGTCGGCCGGCCACGGCTCGATGCTGCTCTACTCCCTGCTGCATCTGACCGGCTACGAAGACTTCCCGCTCGAAGAGCTGAAGAACTTCCGTCAGATCGGCGCGAAGACCGCCGGCCACCCGGAATATGGCCATGGCGGCGGGATCGAGACCACGACCGGCCCGCTCGGCCAGGGCATTGCCAACGCCGTCGGCATGGCGATGACCGAGCGCATGATGCAGGCCGAATTCGGGACCGATCTGGTTGACCACTACACCTATTGCCTCGTCGGCGACGGCTGCCTCATGGAAGGCATCTCGCAGGAGGCCATCGCGCTTGCCGGTCATCTGAAGCTGAACAAGCTGATCGTGCTGTGGGATGACAACGGCATCTCCATCGACGGATCGATCTCGCTTTCCGACAGCACCGACCAGATCGAGCGCTTCAAGGCGAGCGGCTGGGAGACGGCGCGCGTCGACGGTCACAATCCCGACCAGATCGCCGCCGCCATCGAAGCCGCACGCAAGTCCTCGCGCCCGACGATGATCGCCTGCAAGACGACCATCGGCTACGGTTCGCCCAACAAGGCGGGCAAGAACTCCGCGCATGGCTCGCCGCTGGGCAGCGATGAAATCGCCCTGACCCGCGAGGCGCTCGGCTGGAGCGAGGAACCCTTCGAGATCCCCGCCGACATCCGCGACGCCTGGCGCATCGCCGGCCTGCGCGCCGCCCAGGCCAATACCGACTGGGAAAAGCGCTTCGCCGCCGCCGACGCGGAAACCCGCGCGGAATTCGAACGCCGCATGCGCGGCGATCTTCCGGCAAGCCTTGGCGAAGCCATCCGCAAGCTGAAAGAGACGCTGGCGCAGGACAAGCCCTCGCTCGCCACCCGCAAGGCCTCGGAAGTCGCCCTTGAGGCGATCAACGCGGCGGTGCCGGAGACCATCGGCGGGTCCGCCGACCTGACCGGCTCCAACAACACCCGCACCAAGGACATGAAGGCAATCACGCCGGACGACTTCTCCGGCCGCTTCGTCCATTGGGGCATCCGCGAGCACGGCATGGCGGCCGCGATGAACGGCATGGCGCTGCATGGCGGCGTCATTCCCTATTCCGGCACCTTCCTTGTCTTCACCGACTATTGCCGTCCGGCCATTCGCCTGTCCGCCCTGATGGGTATCCGCGTGATCTACGTGATGACGCACGATTCCATCGGCCTTGGCGAAGACGGCCCGACCCACCAGCCGGTGGAACACGTGGCCGCGCTGCGCGCCATTCCGAACCTTCTGGTGCTGCGTCCGGCGGACGCCACGGAGACGGCGGAATGCTGGCAGATGGCGCTTGAGAACAGGAACGGCCCGAGCGTTCTGGCGCTCACCCGTCAGAACCTTGCCGCCTTCCGCACCGCGTTTGAGGAAAAGAACCTCTGCGCGCGCGGCGCCTATGAGGCGTCGGGCTCAGAGGACGACGCCAAGGTGACGCTGTTTGCCACCGGTTCGGAAGTGGAGATCGCGATGGCCGCCCAGGCCATCCTCACCGAGGACGGCATCCCGACCCGCGTCGTCTCGGTTCCCTCCTTCGAGATGTTCCGCAAGCAGTCCGACGACTACCGCGCCTCGATGATCGGCACCGCCCCGGTGAAGATCGCGATCGAGGCCGGCATCGAGATGGGCTGGTCGCGCTTCATCGGCGATGACGGCCTGTTTGTCGGCATGGACAGCTTCGGCGCGTCCGGTCCCTACAAGGAACTCTACGAGCATTTCGGCATTACCGCGGAGGTTGTCGTCTCCCGCGCGAAGGCCAGGCTTGAGGCTTTGGGCGCGTCGGAAGACGAAGCCGAAGACTAGAAAATCGGAGACGGCCCGGAAACGGGCCGTTTCACATGACGATCAAGCGACAAGGCCCCGGTGACCGCGGTTGCCGGGGCGCGAAGCCCCGCAAGGGGCCGGAAATGAAAGCGCCGACAGGCGCGTGGTGAGAGGAGAATGACGAAATGGCGGTGAAAGTTGCTATCAACGGCTTCGGACGCATCGGCCGCAACGTGCTGCGTGCGATCGTGGAATCCGGCCGCACCGATATCGAGGTCGTGGCGGTGAACGATCTGGGTCCGGTTGAGACCAATGCCCACCTGCTGCGTCATGATTCCGTCCATGGCCGTTTCCCGGCCAAGGTCGAGGTCGACGGCGACACCATCACCATCGACGGTGGCAAGCCCATCAAGGTGACCGCCATCCGCGATCCCAAGGAACTGCCCTGGGGCGAGCTCGGCGTTGACGTGGCGATGGAATGCACCGGCATCTTCACCGCCCGCGACAAGGCCGCCTTCCACCTTGAGGCCGGCGCCAAGCGCGTGCTCGTCTCCGCGCCCGCTTCCGGCGCCGACAAGACCATCGTCTATGGCGTGAATTCCGACGCGCTGACCAAGGATGACCTCGTCGTCTCCAACGCGTCCTGCACGACCAACTGCCTTGCTCCCGTCGCCTATGTCCTGAACGAGGCCGTCGGCATCGAGAAGGGCTTCATGACGACGATCCACTCCTATACCGGCGACCAGCCCACGCTGGACACGATGCACAAGGATCTCTACCGCGCCCGTGCGGCCGCCATGTCGATGATCCCGACCTCCACGGGTGCCGCCAAGGCCGTGGGCCTGGTGCTGCCGGAACTGAACGGCAAGCTCGACGGCGTCGCCATCCGCGTGCCGACCCCGAACGTCTCCGTGGTAGACCTGAAGTTCATCGCCAAGCGCGAGACCACCGTGGAAGAGATCAACGCCGCGATCCGCGAAGCCGCCGATGGCAAGCTGAAGGGCATCCTCGGCTACACCGACGAGTCGCTCGTCTCCATCGACTTCAACCACGACCCGCACTCCTCCACCTTCCACATGGACCAGACCAAGGTCATGGATGGAACGCTGGTGCGCGTGATGTCCTGGTACGACAACGAGTGGGGCTTCTCCAACCGTATGTCCGACACCGCCGTGGCGATCGCCAAGCACATCTGATTGCAGAATGGGCGCGGTCGGAAACGTCCGCGCCCTTTTTCTATTCGTAGACCATGCTCGGCGCGCGCATGCCCCGGGACGGGGGACCGTCCGATCGGATCCATGCGAAAGTGCCGCAGCGGTTTAGCGAATTGGGAACTGGAAAACCGCCTCAAGGCGTTGAATGCTGACGCCGCGCGGGCCGGGGGAACGATAGAGGAAGGTGCGAAGGGATATGGCTTACAGATCTCTCGACGACATGGATCTTGCGGGAAAGCGCGTTCTGGTGCGCGTCGATCTGAACGTTCCGATGGAAGACGGTCGGGTCACCGACACCACCCGCATCGAGCGCATTCTGCCGACGATCCGCGACATCGCAGCTGCCAATGGCAAGGTCATCCTGCTGGCCCATTTCGGCCGCCCCAAGGGGGAGCGCGTCGCCTCCATGTCGCTGAAGCCGGTCGTGCGCCCGCTGTCGGAACTGCTGGGTCTCGCCGTTGATTTCGCCGAGGATTGCATCGGCGCGGAAGCCGCCGCCGCCGTCGACAAGATGGTGCCCGGCGGCATTCTTCTTCTGGAAAACACCCGCTATCACAAGGGCGAGGAAAAGAACGATCCGGACTTCGCCAAGGCACTGGCCGCCAATGGCGATATCTATGTGAACGACGCCTTTTCCGCCGCCCACCGCGCCCATGCCTCCACCGAAGGGCTTGCCCACCTGCTGCCGTCCTGCGCCGGGCGCACCATGCAGGCGGAGCTCGATGCGCTGGGGGCCGCCCTCGCCGCACCGAAGCGCCCGGTGCTGGCCGTTGTCGGGGGGGCGAAGGTCTCCTCCAAGATCGACCTTCTGGAAAATCTGGTGGCCAAGGTCGACATGCTGGTGATCGGCGGTGGCATGGCCAACACCTTCCTCGCCGCCAAGGGCACCGATGTGGGCAAGTCGCTGTGCGAGCATGATCTGGCCGATACCGCCCGCCGCATCATGGAAAAGGCGGCCCGCGAAGGCTGCGAGATCGTGTTGCCCGCCGATGCGGTCGTGGCGCGCGAGTTCAAGGCCGGGGCCGAAAACGAGACCGTGGCGCTCGATGCCATTCCCGCCGATGCGATGATCCTCGATGTCGGTGCAAAATCCATCGAGACCGTGAAGGCGAAGATCGACATTGCCGCCACGCTGGTCTGGAACGGCCCGCTCGGCGCTTTCGAGATCGCGCCTTTCGATGCCGCGACCGTGGCGGCTGCGGCCCATGCGGCGGCGCGCACCCGCGAAGGCAAGCTTCTTTCCGTCGCCGGTGGCGGCGACACCGTGGCCGCGCTCAACCATGCGCGCGCCGCACAGGACTTCAGTTACGTTTCCACCGCCGGCGGCGCATTCCTTGAATGGCTGGAAGGCAAGACCTTGCCGGGCGTTGCGGCACTGGAAGCCGAAGCCTGATCCCCGTTTACCCTCAGACAAGAACCACAGTCGGAATTGAAGGGCACCACATGAGCGAGAATCTTGAAGACATTGCTGCGGCCATGATGGCAACCGGCCAGGGCATTCTGGCCGCCGACGAAAGCACCGGCACCATCAAGAAGCGCTTCGATCAGATCGGCGTCGAGAACACCGAGGACAACCGCCGCGCCTATCGCGAGATGCTGTTCCGCGCCGAAGACGCGATGAACGAGCGCATTTCCGGCGTCATCCTGTTCGACGAGACGCTGCGCCAGTCGGCCAAGGACGGCACCCCGTTTGTGGATCTGATCCGCGCTGCGGGTGCGGTTCCGGGCATCAAGGTCGACAAGGGCGCCAAGCCGCTGGCCGGCTTCGAGGATGAGAAGGTCACCGAGGGCCTCGACGGCCTGCGCGAGCGCATGGCCGAGTACCATGACCTCGGCGCGCGCTTTGCCAAGTGGCGCGGTGTCATCACCATTGGTGATGCGATGCCGTCTTCCAACTGCATCCAGGCCAATGCCCATGCGCTGGCCCGCTATGCCGCGATCTGCCAGGAAGCGGGCATCGTGCCGATCGTGGAGCCGGAAGTGCTGATGGATGGCGCCTTCTCGTCCCATGACATCGAGACCTGCTACGAGGTCACCGAGTGGACGCTGAACACCATTTTCGCCGAGCTTTATCAGGCGGGCATCCTGCTTGAAGGCATGGTCCTGAAGCCGAACATGGTGATCGCAGGCCAGACCTGCCCGGATCAGGCCTCGGCTGAGGAAGTCGCGGAAATGACCGTGCGCTGCCTGAAATCCACCGTTCCGGCAGCCGTTGGCGGCATCGCCTTCCTGTCGGGCGGCCAGAGCGACGTTCAGGCGACCGAGAACCTCTCCTTGATGAACGCCATGGGCAACCTGCCCTGGACGCTCACCTTCTCCTATGGCCGCGCGCTTCAGCAGGCGGCTCTGAAGGCATGGGGCGGCAAGGAAGAGAACGTCCCGGCAGCGCAGGCGGCCTTTGCCCACCGCGCCAAGATGAACGGCCTCGCCGCAACCGGCACCTGGTCGGCGGATCTGGAAAACGCCTGACCGGCGCCCGGTCCCATCAGATGAGACAAGGATTGACGGGCCGCGCGCCCGTCGATTCGTTTCAGGCCTAGCCCCCGAAGCCTTGCCCCCCAGGAAGCCTTCGGGCAGCCCCTGGAGCCTTCGGGCGCCTTCAAGAGCCTTCGCGCAACCATACGCCGCCTGGCTTTCGGGCCCGAAACACCCACAGAGCGAGAGCCGCGCGAAGGATTTTTTGACCTCTTTGCCCCTCTCCATTTGCCGTCTGCGCGATTTTGCCGTTATTGGATGCCAGATCGCATCGGACACCTTCAGGAGATGCCGCCTTGTTCCGTTCCCGCCTGTTCCTCATCACGCCGCCCGAATTTGACGCGCAGACCTTTCCCGATGCGCTTGCGGACGCCCTGTCCGGCGGCGACGTGGCCTGCGTGCTGATCACGCTGAAGGATGGCGATTCAAGCTCCGCGCAGGAAATCGCCGAGCGCCTGACGCCCATCGTGCAGGACGCGGGCGCAGCCGCCCTGATCCTCAACGACACGCGCATCACGGGCCGCGCCCATGCCGACGGTGTGCAGGTCGATACCGGCTTCGAGGACCTGAAGCTCGCTCAGGAGACCTTCCAGCCCAATCGCATTGTCGGCGTCGGCAACATCAAGGACCGCCACACCGCGATGGAACTGGCGGAACTCGACACCGACTATGTCTTCTTCGGCATGCTGGATCTTGAGGAACACGACGAGCCGCACCGCAAGACCATCGATTTCGCCCAGTGGTGGGCGGAGGTTTTCGAGATCCCCTGCGTGGCGCTTGCCGGACGTGACCTAGCCTCCGTCGACACGATCGCGCGCACACGCGCCGAATTCGTCGCCCTGCGCGCTGGCGTCTGGGAGCACCCGGAAGGGCCCAAGGCCGCTGTCGCCGCCGCCAACGCAACACTTGATACGGTTGCCGCCGAATTGAAGGCCGCCGAGGACGAGAGAGCCTGATGCGGCTTTCCCGCTGCCCGAACCGCGAGAACCGACATCCCGTCAAGGCGCAGGCGCTTGCCGCGCTGCACAGCCATGTGCAGGCGCTCGCCGTGGCGATGCTGGTCGCCTCGACCACGCTGGGCACCGCGGGGGCGGCGACGGACAGCAAGAGAGAAAACGCGTCAGTTCCGTCTGCTCCCGGCACGTCCATGACGCCGGGTGTTGGCGCGCCTCTGACGACACCGACACCGCTTGAGACCAAGTCCCTTCCCGCCTCCGGCCTGAACAACAGGCTGCCGCTCGCCATCGTCGAGCCGCCACAGATCGCCACCGGCCCGGTGCCGCGCGATGCCAAGCGCGACTATGCCTATGGCGCGTTCCAGCGCGGCTACTACCTGACCGCCGTGGCCGTCGCCACCCGACGCGCGCAGGACGACGACCCGGCCGCCGCCACGCTGCTGGGCGTGCTCTACGAGCGCGGCTACGGTGTCCAGCAGAACGTGAAGACCTCCGCAAGCTGGTACGAGATCGCCGCCAGGGCCGGGGACCCGCAGGCCGCCTATCGCCTCGGGCTCTATTATCTGCTGGGAACGGGCGTGGACGGCGACAAGAAAAAGGCCGGCGACCTGTTCGAGCAGGCAGCGAAGGCCGGGCTCGACGGCGCCGCCTACAATCTCGGTGTGCTCTATATGACCGGCGACGGTCGCCCGCTCGACCGCAAGAAGGGCCTCGCGCTCTTCCACCAGGCCGCCGACAATGGCGACGTGGAGGCGCAATATGCGCTGGCCGATGCCTATCTCGACCCCACCGCGCCCGAACGCGATGTCATGCAGGGTGCGTTCTGGATGGGACGTGCGGCGCGCAACGGCAATGTGGCGGCACAGGTTCGCTATGGCATCCTGCGCTTCAAGGGCGAGGGCGTTGAGCCCAATGAGCAGGAAGCCGCGATCTGGTTCGAGCGCGCTGCCCAGTCGGGCAACCCGGTGGCGATGAACCGGCTGGCCCGCCTCTACGCCACCGGACGCGGCGTGGAACCCGACGACCTGAAGGCCGCCACGTGGCACCTCGTGGCCCGCAAGGCCGGGATTTCCGACCTGTGGCTGGACGGATTTCTGGCCTCGCTGGACAAGACGGTCCTTGGCCGCGCCCAGGCGGAAGCCGCCAACTGGACCCAAGGCAAGGACATGGTCGCTGCCGGAACGGCAGCCGGTCCGACGCCGGATGCAACGCGCGATCAGGAGCGCGTTCCGCAGGATCGCGCGCCCGAAAAGCCGTGAAAGCCCGTACCGCCGCGTCTGCGAAAACCGTTTTACCTTGAAAACGACGCGGAAATGTGGTGGAGACAGCCGCGAAAACCGGCATCGCCCGCGCCCCCGGCGCCAAGGCCCGGCAGCCCTCAACGACGCGAACGAGATCCATGAAGATCAACGGAAACGAAATCAAGCCCGGCAACGTCTTGCAGCACCAGGATACGCTGTGGGCCGTGGTCAAGGTTCAGCATGTGAAGCCCGGCAAGGGCGGCGCATTCGCCCAGGTGGAAATGAAGAACCTGCTGGACGGCCGCAAGCTGAACGAACGCTTCCGCTCCGAAGACAAGGTGGAGAAGGTTCGCCTGGAGCAGAAGGACTTCCAGTACCTTTATGCCCAGGACGACATGCTCGTCTTCATGGACAGCGACACCTACGAGCAGATCGAGCTCCAGACCGACTTCGTCGGCGATCGCTCCGCCTTCCTACAGGACGGCATGACGGTCACGCTCGACATGCATGACGGCAAGCCCATCGGCATCAACCTGCCGCAGTTCGTCACCCTCCAGATCACCGAGGCCGACGCGGTGGTGAAGGGGCAGACGCAGTCTTCCTCCTACAAGCCCGCCGTTCTGGAAAATGGCGTCCGCGTTCTCGTTCCCCCCTTCATCACGGCAGGGGAACGCATCGTGGTCGACACCAACGAAGTGGCTTACGTGAAGCGCGCCGACTAGGGCGCGCAACCACGTTCCGCAAGGCGCGCGGGCCTTTTCGGCCCCGCGCATTCGCACCAACCTGTTCCCGGTCGGCCCAGCGCCGGCCGCCGACGTTTCCAGCCCCCAAGGAGGGGCAAGATGGCCCGTTCCGCTCTTCTCAATGTCATGGTCGCCGCTGCCACGAAGGCAGGCCGCGGTCTCACCCGCGATTTCGGCGAAGTTGAAAACCTCCAGGTCTCCCGCAAGGGCCCCGGTGACTTCGTGACCGCCGCCGACCACCGCGCGGAGAAGGTCATTCGCGAAGAGCTGCAGCGCGCGCGTCCCGGCTATTCCCTGCTCATGGAAGAATCGGGCACCATCGAGGGCACCGATCCCCAGCACCGCTGGATCGTCGATCCGCTCGACGGCACCACCAACTTCCTGCATGGCATTCCGCTCTTCGCCATCTCCATCGCGTTGGAGCGGCAGGGCCAGATCGTCGCCGGCGTGATCTACAATCCGGTCATGGATGAGCTGTTCACCGCCGAGCGCGGCAACGGCGCCTTCATGAACAACCGCCGCCTGCGGGTTGCGGGCCGCGCCACGCTGACCGACTGCGTCATTGGCACCGGCATCCCGCATCTGGGCCGCGGCGACCATGGCCGCGCGCTGATGGAGCTGCGCCATGTCATGGGCGAGGTTTCCGGCATTCGCCGTTGCGGCGCCGCCGCCCTCGATCTGGCCTGGCTGGCCGCGGGCCGTTTCGACGGGTTCTGGGAACACGACCTCAGCCCGTGGGACATGGCGGCGGGCCTGTTGATGATTCGCGAAGCCGGTGGCTACGTTTCCGACGCCAGTGGCGGCGAGAAGATGCTGGAGACCGGATCGGTCGTCGCGGGCAACGAATACATCCATCACCACCTGCTGGCCCAGCTCAAGAACGCCCGCAAGCAGGCCTGATTTTCCGCCGCTTTGCGGCTCCCGCCCACCGTGAGCATGGCCTGTAAAGGCGCAAGGGCTGTCCGCCGACAGCCCTTCCCGGGGCCTGTCATTTGGCATGCCAACCATCACGCATGCCGATTTCCGGTTTCAATGCGCCCGGAAATCACGGTATCACTGCCTGCAGGTTAACCACGACCGGCCGGCAGACGACATGGCAAGCGATCTCGATCCCTACAAGCTCTCCAGTCCTCAGATCTACCTCTGGCGGATGCTGATCTTCCTCGCGCTGGTGAGCTTCATCCCCGTCATTCTGTACCGGCCGATCATGACGGCCTTCGCCTCCAACCCGTTCCTCAACGGGGTGATCATTCTGGTTGGCGGGCTCGGTATCCTTCTGTCCTTTGTGCAGGTCATCCGCCTGTTTCGCGAGATCAACTGGGTCAACGGCTTCCGCCGCGGCGATCCGGGCCTGGAGGTGCGCCGCCCGCCGGTGCTGCTGGCCCCGATGTCGGTGCTGATCGGCGATCGGATCGGCGACATGGCCATCACCCCGCAGGTGATGCGCTCCTTGATGGATTCCATCGGCACACGCCTGGACGAGGCCCGCGAGCTTGGCCGCTACCTGACGGGGCTTCTGGTCTTTCTCGGCCTTCTCGGCACCTTCTGGGGCCTGTTGCAGACGGTGAGCGCGGTGGGCGATGTCATCCAGTCGCTCAATGTCGGCTCCGGCGACGCCAATGTGATCTTCGAAGACCTCAAGACCGGCCTGGCAGCCCCGCTGGGCGGCATGGGCACGGCCTTCTCCTCCTCCCTCTTCGGCCTGACGGGATCGCTCCTGCTGGGCTTTCTGGAGCTTCAGGCCACACAGGCCCAGACCCGCTTCTACAACGAGCTGGAGGACTGGCTTTCCACCGTCACCGAGATCGAGATCGACGACGAGGGCGGGGCCTATGCGGGCGAAAGCTCCTCCAATTATTCCGAGCTTCGCGTCGCCATCGACCAGTTGCGCCGCACGGTGCAGGAAAACGGCGCCACAAGTGGCAGTCGCGCCACCTCGCAGGCCATGGCCAATCTGGCGGAGGGCATTCAGGGCCTCGTCCAGCATGTGCGCACCGAACAGCGCATGATGCGCGACTGGGCGGAAACGCAATCCGAACAACAGGCCCGCATCGAACAGCTGCTCGCCCAGCTTTCCGAAGCGCTGCGCGACCCGAGGGGCTGACATGGCGATCTCGCGCGGACGCGGACGGGACAGAAGCACGAATTACTGGCCGGGCTTCGTCGACGCCATGGCGACGTTGCTGCTCGTCATCATCTTCCTGCTCGTCGTCTTCATGCTGTCGCAGTTCTTCCTGAGCCAGGAGATTTCCGGCCGCGACACGGTGCTGAACCGGCTGAACTCGCAGATCAACGAGCTGACCCAGTTGCTGGCTCTGGAACGCGGCAACAGCCGCGACCTGCAGGACCAGCTGGCATCGCTCCAGTCCTCGCTGGCGAGTGCCGAAAGCGACCGCAACCGGCTTCAGGGCATGCTGGACAGCCGCACGGGCGCGGCCTCCCAGGCCGGCGGCCAGATCGCGGAGCTGGAAAACAAGCTCTCGGACGAAAAGCGCCTGTCGGCGCGCGCGCTTTCTCAAGTGGAATTGCTGAACCAGCAGATCTCGGCGCTGCGCCGTCAGATCGCCGCCCTTGAAGATGCGCTGGAAGCCTCGGAAAGCCGCGACCGCGAAAGCCAGACCAAGATCGCCGATCTCGGCCGCCGCCTGAACGTGGCGCTGGCCCAGCGCGTGCAGGAACTTTCGCGCTACCGCTCCGACTTCTTCGGCCGCCTGCGCCAGATCCTCTCGCAGCGCTCAGACATCCGCGTTGTCGGCGACCGCTTCGTCTTCCAGTCGGAAGTGCTGTTCTCCTCAGGCTCCGACGAGATCAACGTGGCTGGCCGCTCGGAACTCGACAAGCTGGCCCAGGCCATCAACGAACTGTCTGCGGAAATCCCGGAAGAGATCAACTGGGTGTTGCGCGTGGACGGTCACACGGATGCCCGCCCCGTCTCTGCCGCCAGCCGTTTCCGCTCCAACTGGGAGCTTTCGGCAGCCCGCGCCATTTCCGTCGTGCGCTACCTGATCGACCGCGGCGTGGACCCCAAACGGCTTGTCGCCGCCGGGTTCGGCGAAAACCAGCCGCTCGATGACGGCACCACGGATGATGCCTACGCCCGCAACCGCCGGATTGAATTGAAGCTCACCGAGCGGTAGGGCGTCCCGCGCGTCTCCAGGCCAACAAAAAAGGGCGCCCAAGGCGCCCTTTTCCAATTCCACCATGAGAAGAGCGAGGCTTATTCCTCGTCTTCCTCCGCATCGTTCTTCTTGAGCGAGGTGAGCTTCGCGAAGACGGCGGCAGCATCGTACTGCTGTTCTTCCGGCTGCTTCGGCGCGGGCTTGGCGAAAGCGGCGGCCATGGCATCCTCGGAAGTCGTATCTTCCACGGGGAGCAGCGTGGCTTCTTCCTCCGGCTGCGCCACCGGCGGCGGCATCAGGCGGGCGGCCTTTTCCACTTCCAGATCCAGCTCAAGCTGGCTGCACAGGCCGAGCGTCACCGGATCGGACGGCGTGAGGTTGGCCGCGTTCCAGTGGGTGCGCTCGCGGATCGCCTCGATGGTCGGCTTGGTGGTGCCGACGAGGCGCATGATCTGCGCGTCCTTCAGTTCCGGATGATTGCGCACCAGCCACATGATGGCGTTGGGGCGATCCTGGCGGCGGGAGACCGGCGTATAGCGCGGGCCGCGGCGCTTGGCTTCCGGCACCCGCGTCTTCGGGGTGGAAAGCTTCAGGCTGGCGGAGGGGCTCTTCTGAACGCGCTCGATCTCTTCGCGGGTCAGCTGACCCGTCTGGATCGGATCGAGCCCCTTGATCCCCTGCGCGGCTTCGCCGTCCGCAATCGCCTTCACTTCAAGCGGATGGAGCTTGCAGAAGGCCGCGATCTGATCGAAGGACAACGATGTGTTGTCGACCAGCCAAACCGCGGTCGCCTTGGGCATCAAAGGCGTGTTCGACATTTTGATAAGCTCCTCTCGTCCGGTCCCCCGGGAGGCATCCCGGGAAAGCCGCAATTCGTCAAATTGACGGGAAATCGCGGTGAATATAAGCCCTTGGGCCTTTCGAAGCAAACCCGCAATTTCACCTTATTGCTCACGGGCGATCATCCCCCCCGATCAGGCATCCGTGGTGAGGACGATCTTGCCGATATGGCCGGAGCTCTCCATGCGCGCATGCGCCTTGGCGGCCTCATCAAGGGGATAGACGGAGTCCATCACCGGCTTGACCTCCCCCGCCTCGATCAGCGGCCAGACCTTGGCCTCAAGGGCTGCGGCAATCGCCGCCTTGAAGGCGGTGTCGCGCGGGCGCAGCGTGGAGCCCGTATGGGTCAGCCGCTTCGACATCAAAAGCGAGAAGTTCAGTTTTTCCGAAACGCCCCTGAGCGTCGCGATCTGGACGATGCGGCCGCCAATGGCCGCCACCTTCCAGTTGCGGGACACATAGTCGCCGCCCACCATGTCGAGGATCACGTCGACACCGTGCGTTTCGGTCGCCGCCTGGATTTCCTCCACAAATTCCTTCTCGCGGTAGTTCACCGCCAGATCCGCACCGAGCGCGTCGCAGAAGGCGCATTTCTCCGCGCTGCCGGCCGTGGTGAAGACACGCGCCCCAAAGGCCTTGGCAAGCTGGATCGCCGTCGTGCCGATGCCCGACGTGCCACCGTGGACGAGAAAGGTCTCGCCCGCCTTCAGGCCCGCCAGATCGAAGACATTCGTCCACACGGTGAAGAAGGTCTCCGGTACGGCGGCGGCTTCCGCGAAGCTCAGGCAGAGCGGCTTTGGCAGGGCATGTCCCTCTTCCACCTTGCAGAATTCCGCATATCCGCCCCCGGGCGTCAGCGCACAGACCGCATCGCCCAGCTTGTAGCGCGTGGCATCGGGGCCAAGCGCGACCACCTCACCCGCGACCTCCAGCCCCGGCAGATCGGACGCCCCCTTGGGCGGCGGATAGGCGCCCTGGCGTTGGAACACATCGGGACGGTTCACGCCCGCCGCCTTCACCTTGATGAGGATCTCGCTGCCCGACAGCTGCGGCAGGGGCCGCGTTTCCGCCTTGAGCACCTCCGGCCCACCGGGTTCGGAAATGGCAATCGCGGTCATGGTGGTGGGCAGGTCTGTCATGGCTTGGTCGTGTCCTCTCTCTCGGCCACCCGGTGTGAGGGATGTCCGGTGGCTGTCGCGGCGCGGGCGATGAAGACATGACGCAGCGTCTTATCCGATCCCGCCTTCTCAGGGATGTAGCGAGCATGGCCCGAACTGACAAGCGCCCCTCCCTTCTGATATGATGGCCGCTGTCTGATAGGATGGCCGCTGTCACCGTTTCGGGAGAAACCACATGGCTCTTGCCGCCGACGATACCCCGCGCATCGCAACGGCGCTGCACTTGGTCGGACAGGACATCTCCACCCTCTCGGTGGAGGAACTGGTGGAACGCATCGCGCTGTTGCGCGACGAGGTCGCCCGGCTTGAGGAAGCGAAGGCGCAAAAGGCAGCCACTCGCTCCGCGGCCGACGCGCTCTTCTCACGCTGAGACGTCCCGTTCCTGAACGCGTCGCCTCGATGGGTCCCGTCCCGGACTGGCACTGGGGCGGGTGTGTAACGCAAAGCCGGACCGCCCCCCGCGCCCCTTCAACAAGCCTCACCGTCCCTTTTCAGTGCCTGCCCCCTTTTTTGGAGGGTCCATGCACCGGGCCCAAACGCCGCACCAACGCTGCAGGCGCAGCCGCAATGCGTCCGGGGTGGCATCAAAACGGACCGACTCACCCTGCGGAAATCATGGTTAACAAGAGCTGAAGAGCGGGTTATGCACCCGATGAAGGGCTCGCGCGGACCCCGTCCAGAGATTTTTCATGTCAAGCCCGCCACCCGGCCTCAAGCCGGTATCAGAGCGCGCCAAAAGCGGTTGCAACGCCACATTCTGCTCGCCCCATCACAGGCTCCTTTGCGTCAACCTGTGCCAGTTTTGGGCATTTTATCGTTAAAATCCGCCTATTTGGCCCTTTTCGGCGGTTCTGTTTACCAGCCATTAAGCATTCTGGAATATTAACAGACTTATCCAGATTTTCTGGACACTGAGTGGTTCCTGTCCACTCTGTTTGACGCCTCCCTGTTAACTTCTCAAGAGCCGCACCCTTGCGGCTCTTTTTTTTTGCAATTCATTTACGCTATGCTGAGCATACGCAGGCGGCCATTATCCGCCCCCGATCGCTGACCCTTCAGGGCATATCGGAGCGGATCGGCATGAGCAGCCGGTTTCGGGAAATGTGATCCCGGAATTCAACTGGCATACCCTTTGCGACGTTCAGGGCGAAAGACGCAACCTGGATCGTATCGGGACACATCTTCGAATTTCGGGCCTCAAAATGGATCGAGGTCTTCTGGAGCACAGTCGGCCCCTTTCAGAACAGGGCTTTCGACAATCAGACCTCCAGACGTTGATGCCGCGACGATCAAAAACGGCAGAGAGTACAGAGTGCGATGACGGATCATACGGATATCTTTACCGGCGAGGCCCCGATTTCGTTCGCGAACAGGCTGATCGGCTCCGATTCCTTCAACGATCTCTTCCGACAGGGCATGGCGCTGGTGGAGGAGACCGCAGCCTATCTGGATGGCCCGGGCCGCGACGCCTCTCGTACGCTCAGCCGTGCGGGCTCTCTCGTCTATGCGACCGAGTCGATGCGCCTGACGACCCGCCTCATGCAGCTTGCCTCCTGGCTTCTGCTCCAGCGCGCGGTCAACGAAGGCGAAATGACGGCTGCGCAGGCCGGCCAGGAAAAGAACAAGGTCAACCTCGCAAGCCTCTCCACCGCCACCAGCGGTCCGGGTTGGGATGAGATCCCCGTGGAGCTGAAGGAGCTGATCACGGCCTCCGTGCACCTTCAAAAGCGTGTGCAGCAGCTTGATGGCGGCATGTCGGACAAGCAGATCATGCGCCCGGCCAATGCCAACCCGGTCAACCAGCAGCTCGACCGGCTGGCCGCAGCTTTCGGCGGCTGAAGGCGCAACGCCCGATCCTTCTCTTGCGTACCGAATTGACGACACGCCCTGCCTCGCAGCCCGAGGCGGGGCGTTTTGTTTCAAAGGGAAAAGATCCCCCCGGACGACGGATACGGCACAGGTGCGGCCCGTTCGCCGATGCCCGGCGCGGGCGCTAAGCGGCCCTTGCATGAGCCGTTCGCCAAAGTTAGGTTGGGCCAGATCACAGAAGGAGTTTCATGCACAGAGGACTTGATTGAACCGCGTCCAGCGGCATCGCTCGGCACCTGGTTGCCGATCCTTTTTGCATGCTTTTGTGTGGAGTTCTCATGGAGAACGAAAACGTGACGATCCGGCCCTATGAAGCGGCGACGGATCTCGAAAAACTCTCAAAAATCTGGTTTGACGCATCCCTCAAGGCGCATCCCTTCATTGGGGAGCCAAGGCTTGTCGAACAACGACGCCTGATCGAAGAGGAATATCTGCCAAAGGCGGAGACGTCGGTTGCCTGCCTCAATGGTGAGGCGGCCGGTTTCATCAGCCTGCTGGGCAGCTTTGTCGGCGGGATATTCGTCGCCCCGGACCGGCAGGGTCTGGGTATCGGGCGGCGGCTGATCTCACATGCGCTGGAGCGCAAGGGAGAGCTGTCTCTTGAGGTCTACACCGCGAATGAACAGGCCGTTCGATTCTACGCCACGCTCGGGTTCCAGGAAATGTCCCGCCGGGATGTGGATGACTTTGGCCTCCCCTTCCCCAACGCCGCCTTGTTCTTGAAAGGCTAGGGCCGGGCGAAGCAGGACTGGACTAACCAGGACTGGGCCGAACAGGGCTGGGCTGGGGCATCCTTGCCCGGCCTTTCCGCCGGAGCCAACGCCTGACCTGCTGCACAAACAAAAAAGCCCCGGCGCGATGCCGGGGCTTTTTCGTGTTCCGTGGCGATTCGGCTCAGCCGCCGAAAATGCCCGAGTACTTGTTCTTGAAGCGGGAAACGCGACCACCGCGGTCGAGCAGGGTCTGCTGGCCGCCGGTCCACGCCGGATGCGTGGTGGGGTCGATGTCGAGGCGCAGTTCCGCACCTTCTTCACCGTAGGTCGAACGGGTCATGTACTCGTCGCCATTGGTCATGACGACCTTGATCATGTGGTAGTCGGGATGAATGTCGCTCTTCATAGCCGGATCCTCTCGCCACGTTGTCCGGGCCGATGCGACCTGCAGGATACAACGCATTTCAATCAAAATCGGCCGCACGCAGCCAGCGGCGACCGGAAACAGTCGGGCGAGGCTATACCCCACTCCGGCGACGCTTTCAAGGTTTTCGCCCACCTTGAAGTGAACGTTCCCGCGAGGCATTGTGCAAACATCGAAAACAGGGGGCTCGAAAGCCCTCCGCCGGACGGTGCGCAGGCTCTAAATTGCGCCTTTTCCCGCCTGCGAGGGCGGGAGGGCGATTGAAGATTGACCCTGCCCGTCCAAGATGTCACAGCGTGCAGAAGAACGATACGACTACGGGTGGGAGCAGGATTTTGGCGAAGCAGGACAAGAACGAAACAAGCTCCGCTGCGGAACACCCCCGAAAGTCGAAATCCCTGAAGCCGCTGGGCATGCTGGCCCCCTATATCCGGCAGTACCGCGCGCAGGTGTCGGCCGCCCTCCTCGCCCTCGTGGCCGCAACATGCGCCACGCTTGCCGTGCCGCTGGCCATCCGCCGCATGATCGATTTCGGATTTGGCGGCGGCGATCCGCAATTCATCGACAAGTATTTCGCCATGCTAATGGTGGTGGTCGCCGCCCTCGCCATTGCCAGCGCCACCCGCTACTACCTCGTCACCTGGCTGGGCGAGCGCATCGTCTCAAGGCTGCGCGCCGATGTCTTCGCCCATATCACGCAGCTGAGCGCCTCCTTTTTCGACAGCGCCCGCTCCGGCGAAGTCGTCTCCCGCCTGACCGCCGACACCACACAGGTAAAATCCGCCGTCGGCTCTTCCATCTCTGTCGCGCTTCGAAATCTTGCCCTTTTCGTCGGCGCGGCCAGCATGATGGTCTATACGAGCCCGCGCCTGTCGGGCCTCGTGCTTCTCGCCATCCCCTTCGTGGTGGTCCCGCTCATCGTCATCGGAAGGCTGGTGCGCCGCCGGTCCCGCCTTGCACAGGATACGCTCGCGGAAGCCTCCGCTTATGCGGTGGAGGCCATTTCGGCCATCCGCACCCTGCAGGCCTTCACCAACGAACGCTTCGCCTCCGAACGCTTTGCAGCCCAGGTGGAACGCGCCTTCGCCGCCGCCCGCTCGTCGTTCACCGCGCGCGCGCTTCTCACCGCCTTCGGCATGTTCGTGATCTTCGCCTCCGTCGTCATGGTCATGTGGATCGGCTCCAACGACGTGATGGAAGGCCGCCTGAGCGGCGGCGCGCTCGGCCAGTTCGTGCTCTATTCGGTTTTTGCCGCCGGTGCGCTGGGTCAGCTGTCGGAGGTCTGGGGCGAGCTTTCGCTGGCCGCGGGCGCCGCCGAACGTCTGGCCGAACTTCTGGACATCGAGCCGGAGATTCGCGCGCCCGCGCACCCGATGCGCCTGCCCTCCCCCTCACGCGGTGCGATCCGGTTCGAAAATGTCGGCTTCGCCTATCCCTCGCTTGACGACGAACGGGTCGTCCATGATCTGGACCTCACCATCGCCCCGGGCGAAACCGTGGCCGTGGTTGGCCCGTCGGGAGCAGGCAAGTCCACGCTGTTCCACCTGATCATGCGTTTCTACGACCCCCAGACCGGTCGGGTCACGCTGGACGGGGTTGATCTGCGCGATGCCGATCCGCAGGACCTGCGCGCGCGCATCGCGCTGGTGCCGCAGGATACGGTGATCTTCGGCGCGAGCGTGCGTGAGAACCTGCTCTATGGCCGCCCCGACGCCAGCGACGAGGATATCCGCGCAGCCGCCCACGCCGCCCATGCCCATGATTTCATCGAGGCCATGCCGCAGGGCTACGACACGGTGATCGGCGAACGCGGGGTTACCCTTTCCGGCGGCGAACGCCAGCGGCTGTCAATTGCCCGCGCGCTGTTGAAGGATGCCCCGGTCCTGTTGCTGGACGAGGCCACATCGGCGCTGGATGCGCAGAGCGAAACGCTCGTCCAGACCGCGCTGGATGGCCTGATGAGCCACCGCACGACCCTGGTCATCGCCCACCGGCTGGCGACCGTGCTGAAGGCCGACCGCATCCTGGTCATGGAAAAGGGCCACGTCATCGAGCAGGGCACGCACGAGACGCTGGTGGCCCAGGGCGGCCTCTATGCCCGCCTCGCGCGCCTGCAATTCGAGCGCGGCGCGCAGGGCCTGGAAGCGCTGGGCCAGGATTAAGACCCGCGCGCCGGAATATCGAGATTGAGGCCGATCCTTCGAGACGCGCCCTTTGGGCGCTCCTCAGGATGACGTTGTGGGTGGGGAAGGTTCTCCTGAAAAGTCCGCCACCCACACAACGTCATCCTGAGGAGGCGTCACAGACGCCGTCTCGAAGGATCGGCCACAACTCAGCCCCCCCAAATGGCCACACACGCCAAGCCGTCCGCGCAACACGAGTCCTAACACGAAAAAGGGCGGCCCCAACGAGCCGCCCTATCTTGAATTCGCTGGATGTCGGACCGCCCTTATGCGTCCGGCACATCCACCGTGTAGTTCAGCGGAAGGCGGCCACCATCGGCGTAGATGGTCTGGCCGGTCACGTAGCTCGCGTCCTCATCGGCAAGGAAGGCGGCGATGGAAGCGATTTCACGCGGCTCGCCGATCCGCCCCATGGGCGTCCGGCTGAGAATGCGGTTGCGCGCCGCCGGATCGTCGTTCACCGAGGACAGCATGTCGGTCATGATCGAGCCCGGCCCGATGGCATTGACGCGGATGCCGTAGGGCGCGAGCGCCACGGCCATGCCTTTGGTGAGCTGGTTCACACCGCCCTTGGAGACGGTGTAGGGAAGCTGGCTGTGCAGGCCGAAAACGGCGTTCACGGAGGACATGTTGATGATGGAGCCCGCCGGGCCGCCATTCTCCACCCGGTCCACCATGTGCTTGGCAACCGCCTGGCCGACAAGGAAGGAACCCTTCAGGTTCACGCCCAGAACGCGGTCGAACTCGGCCTCGTCGATGGTGAGAATGTCACCTGGGCTGACGATGCCGGCATTGTTGACCAGCACATCGATATCGCCATAGGCATCGATGGCGGCGGCCAGCAGGTTGCGCACGTCGAGGCGCTCGCTGACATCGCAGTGAACATAGGTCACATCGCCGAGCGACTTGAGATCGGCTTCCGCGGCTTCGCCTGCCTCGTCATTGACGTCAGACATGACGACCTTCGCGCCATCTTCGAGAAAACGACGGACAACCGCCAGACCGATGCCGCGAGCGGCGCCGGTAACGATCGTTACCTTGTTGGTGAGGGCCAAGGTCAATTCTCCTGTATTCGCCAATCGGCTGAACCGTACTTATAACGTCTCTCGCGCCTGCGAAAAGGCCCCTCGCCAATGACCCCGGGGCCCTTTTCCCCGACAATGCCGCAATGGGCGTTGCCGGGAGAACGCCGGCGGGATGTCCCGCCGGACCCCGCAGGGCTCACGACGAGCGGGAAATCCCGCGGGCTCTGATCGCATCCGCGATTTCGTCCAGCACCCCCGGATCGTCAATGGTCGCGGGCATGCGATATTCCTCGCCATCGGCGATCTGGCGCATGGTCGCGCGCAGGATCTTGCCCGAACGCGTCTTGGGCAGACGATCCACCGAGACCGCGACCTTGAAGGCCGCAACAGGCCCGATTTCCTGACGCACCAGTGAAACCAGCTCGCGCTCGACCTCCTGCGGATCACGGTCCACGCCCGATTTCAGCACCACGAACCCGCAGGGCAGCTGGCCCTTGAGCTGGTCGGCAATGCCCACCACCGCGCATTCGGCGACATCCGGGTGCTGCGCAAGCACCTCCTCCATCGCGCCGGTGGAAAGCCGATGGCCCGCCACGTTGATGATGTCGTCGGTGCGCGACATGATGAAGAGATAGCCGTCTTCATCGCAAAAGCCCGCATCCGCCGTCTTGTAGTAGCCGGGGAATTCCAGGAGATAGGCCTCGCGGAAACGCTGATCATTTCCCCAAAGCGTCGGCAGACATGCAGGGGGCAGCGGCAGTTTCACCACGATATTGCCAAGCGTTCCGGCGGGAACCGGATGACCGGCATCGTCCAGAACCTGAATGTCATAGCCGGGCATGGCCACCGTCGGCGACCCATGCTTGATCGGCAGCAGGCCGAGCCCCACCGGATTGCCCGCGATGCACCAGCCGGTTTCCGTCTGCCACCAGTGATCGACGACGGGAACCTTGAGATGTTCCTCCGCCCACTTGATCGTTTCCGGATCGGCGCGTTCGCCGGCCAGAAACAGGGTGCGCAAGCTCGCTAGATCATATTGCCCGAGGAGCTTTGCATCCGGGTCTTCCTTGCGGATGGCGCGGAAGGCGGTGGGCGCGGTGAAAAGCGCGGAAACCCCGTGATCGGCGATCACCCGCCAGAAGGTGCCCGCATCGGGTGTGCCCACGGGCTTGCCCTCGAACACCACCGTCGTGCAGCCATGAAGCAGCGGCGCATAGACGATATAGGAATGGCCCACGACCCAGCCCACGTCGGAGGCCGTCCAGAAGACCTCGCCCGGCTCGATGCCATAGAGGTTCGACATGGACCACTTGAGCGCCACCATGTGCCCGCCATTGTCGCGCACAACGCCCTTTGGCCGACCGGTCGTGCCGGAGGTGTAGAGAATATAGAGCGGATCGGTGGCAGCCACCGGTACGCAAGGGACCTTGCGACCCTTGGACATCTCCGCCTGGACCGCGGCGCCCGCATCGATATCGCGACCGTCCACCAGATCGGCGGTCAGTTCCTCGCGCTGGAAGACGAGACAGAAATCCGGCTTGTGCGCCGCCTGTTCGATGGCTGTGGAGATGAGCGGCATGTAGGCGATGGTGCGGTTCGGCTCGATGCCGCAGGAAGCGGCGATGATCGCCTTGGGCAGGCAATCGTCGATGCGCGTGGCCAGTTCGTGGGCCGCAAAGCCGCCGAAAACCACGGAATGCACCGCCCCGATGCGCGCACAGGCCAGCATCGCCATCAGGGCCTGCGGGACCATCGGCATATAGATGATGACCCGATCGCCCTTGGCAACGCCCCTGTCCACCAGAACGCCCGCCAGTGCGTTCACGCGCTCCAGCATTTCGGCATAGGTGTAGCTTTCGCACCTGCCGGTGATGGGACTGTCATAGATGACCGCCGCCTGTCCCGGGCGCCCGCGCTCCACATGCCGGTCGAGACAGTTGTAACAGGTGTTGGTTTCCGCGCCCGCGAACCACTGGCCAAAGACGCCCCGATCCGCATCGAAAACCTTGTCCCAAGGCTTGCTCCAGTCAATGCCCGCGGCGGCTTCGGACCAGAACCCTTCCGGATCGTCCCGCCATGCCTGGTAGACCTCGTGATAACGACTTGCCATGGTGTTTTCCTCCCACATCGCAGGCATCGTTGCTGCCGGGAATTTGGCGCAATCCAAGCGATTAAAGCAAGGATGTCGGCCTTCGACTTTGGATTGGATCAAACGGCCTCAAATTGTGTTTAAATGTGTATTTCATCCCCCGCGCATTGCCTTTACGGCGGAATTGGCGCATTTGCTCAAACCGCCCCCAATCTTACGACCCCCATTCTTCCGCCAACATCCCCACCAACGCAACCAGAGCCACGAAACCTTGCCCCTTCTCTCTGACCCGCTTTTCTACGCTGCGGCCATTCCCGCGGTCATCCTCGTCGGCCTGGCCAAGGGCGGCTTCGCCACCGGGCTTGCCATGCTTGGCGTACCGCTGATGAGCCTCGTGGTCTCGCCGATCCAGGCAGCCGGCATCATGCTGCCGATCCTGTGCGCCATGGATGCGGTTGCGGTTGTTTCCTATCGCGGGATCTTTCACCGCCCCTCCGTCGCCGTCCTGCTGCCGGGCGCGGTCGTGGGCATCGCGCTGGGCTGGGCAACGGCAGCGTGGGTGGATGAATCCTGGGTCCGCCTGATCGTCGGCCTGGTGACCGTGTTCTTCGTGCTCGACTACTGGACCGGCGGCGCGGCGCGCCCTGCAAAGAAGCAGAACGCGTCCAAGGGCATCTTCTGGGGCATGGTGGCAGGCTTCACCAGCTTCGTCTCCCATGCGGGCGGCCCACCCGCGCAGATGTATCTGCTGCCGCAGAAATTCGGCCCGGTGCTGTTATCGGGCACCATCGTCATCACCTTCGCGGTCATGAACCTCGTCAAGCTGGTGCCCTATTTCCTGCTCGGACAGTTTGACCGCGCAAACCTCTTCACCTCGGCCGCCCTCCTGCCTCTGGCGCCTCTGGCCACCTATGCGGGCGTGCGTCTGGTCAAACTTGTCTCGCAAGAGCTTTTCTACCGGATCACCTATGTCGGCGTCTTTCTGGTGGCCGTGAAGCTGATCTGGGATGGGATCGCCGGACTTCTGGCCTGATCTCAGACAGAGGCGACAACATCCCTGGAAAACACATCGGCAACCGCCTCCGCGGCATTGACCCGGCCCGCCCCGTAATAGGGGCTGCGGCCCGCCTCGTCCCAGTGCCCGCCATCCGGATCGATCTTGTCCGCCGTTCCCTCGATGATCGCGCGCAGCTCCTTGCCACTCAATGTCGGATTGGCCGAGACCAGCAGCGCCGCCGTGCCCGCAACGCCCGCGCAGGCCGCCGACGTGCCGCCAAAAGCCCCGTTGAAGAGCCCCGCCTCATCCCCCATCGACTGATTGCCGTGATTGTAGCCAAAGCGGCCCGAACGGTCGGTGGTCCATATGCCGGGCGTCAGCGCCTCCACCGTGTCATTGGAGGGAAAGGCGCAGGAAATCGCTTGCCCATAATCGGAATAGGCGCTGCGCACGCCCGTATCGTTGCAGGCCGCAATCGCCATGACCGCGGGATTGGCCGGATAGGCGTCAATATCCACATTGCCGTTGGAATTGCCCGCAGCCCACGCGATCAACGCCCCGCGCCCCATGCGCCCGCGCGTCGTCGCCGCCTCGATGGCCGCCGCCGTCATGTCGCTTTGCAGGACGGGCCGTCCGTGACGCGGATCCATGGGATCGTCCCAAGCGCCGCCAATCGCGCCCCAGGAACAGGAAATCACGTCCGCGCCGGAAGCCGCCGCCCGCCAGATCGCCTCCGCCTCCTGAAGAGAACCCAGAGACGCCCGCATGCGGATCGGCATGATCCGCGCTTCGGGCGCAACACCCGTCGCCCCCACCACGCCGGAGGCGCAGGCGACCCCCGCACAGGCGGTCCCATGCCCCTCGCCCAGAAGCTTGTGGGATCCGTCTGCAAGATCGAGCGTCACATCGAAGGGCGCGAGCAATCGTTCGGGGCCGGAGATATCGGGATGCACCGGATCGATGCCATCATCGATAATGGCGACGCAGGCCCCCGCCCCGCGGCTCATCTCCCATGCGCGCTCCACATGGGCGTGCGCGTGAATGGCGACGCCATCCACGAGCCGGTCACCCAGATGCCACTGGCGCGGCCAGCGCGGCACAGTGCGCAGCACGGAGCGCGGCGCGCGCCTGCGCAGGACTTCCGGATGACAATGGGTGACGGCAGGCTCGTCCAGCAAGGCGAGCGCCATCTCGAAGACCTTCGGCCCCAACCTTTTTTGCGGCCGCAGCACGTAGGTGTGGCGGGCAAAGGGAAGCCTGCGAAAGAGCCCCAGATGCGCCGCATACCTGTCCAGCAGGCTTTTCACGTCCGCTATCCGGCAGTCGTCGGCGAACCGGATGAAGATATCGCCGGAATAGAGGACCGGCTCGCCGGAGACCGCGTCGACCAGCACCTTGCCAGCGAACTCGACGCCCTCATCGGCATCAAGAACGGCACAAAGATCCGTCACGTCCTCACCGCCTGCCGAAAAGATGCCGATATCGGGCCGATCCATGCCCTGCATCGGCTTCAGCCTTTCGCAGGCTGCGCGCGCCTCCCGCCCCAGCTCCATGAACGCCGCCACGCCCTGTGGCCCAACCCCGCCCGTGCTCCCCCGCGCCTCCGCGATCCGCGCCCCGCTTGTCATGCGAAGCGCGATCATCGTGTCGCTGGGAACAAGATCGGCGGCCTTGCCACCGCAAATGTAGCGGACCATCAAACTCTCCTTGCCGTAGGTGGGGCGAAGATGACCTCGCCCGCCCCCTGCGTCAATTCCGTCTTGCCGCCATAAAAGACGTGCACGTCTGTTTGCGACCGCTTGCCCCCCTTTGCGGCTTGGTCTTTGATGTGGACAAACGCGCCATACGTCACCCGACGCAAGCCCCTGGGCCGTAACTCTACGGGAGGAACCGTGACAAGCCCCTATTCCGTCGATCTCGACAAGAACCCGGCCAATTTCCAGCCGCTCTCGCCGCTCTCATTCCTGTCACGCGCTGCGATGGTCTTCCCCGACCATGTGGCGATCGTGCATGGTGCAGCGCGCATCACCTATCGCGAGTTCTACGCCCGCTCCCGCCGCCTCGCCTCGGCCCTCCACAAGGCGGGCATTGGCAAGGGCGACACGGTTTCGGTCATGCTGCCCAACGTTCCTTCCATGCTGGAGGCCCATTACGGGGTTCCAATGGTCGGCGCGGTGCTGCACTCCATGAACACCCGGCTCGACGCCGCCATCATCGCCTTCCAGCTCGACCATGCGGAGGCCAAGCTCGTCATCACCGACCGAGAGTTTTCCGCGGTGATGAAGGAGGCGCTGGAACTGGCGGACGTGAAGCCCATCATCATCGACTATGATGACCACGAGTTCCCGCAAGCCGGGGAGAAGCTCGGCTCCATCGACTATGAGGATTTCCTCCAGAGCGGCGATCCGGAGTTCGAATGGAAGCTCCCCGACAACGAGTGGGACGCGATCAGCCTCAATTACACCTCCGGCACCACCGGAAACCCCAAGGGCGTGGTCTACCACCACCGCGGCGCCGCGCTTCTGGCCCAAGGCAACGTGATCACCGGCTCCATGGCCAAGCACGCGGTCTATCTGTGGACGCTGCCCATGTTCCACTGCAATGGCTGGTGTTTCCCGTGGACCCTGTCGGTGATCGCGGGCACCCATGTGTGCCTGCGCTGGGTGCGCCAGAAGCCGATGTGGGACGCGATTGCCGATCACGGCGTGACGCATCTATGCGGCGCGCCCATCGTCATGTCGACGCTGCTTTCAACGCCCGCCGCCGAAAAGCGCGATCTGGACCACCAGGTGGAATTCTTCACCGCCGCCGCCCCGCCACCGGAATCGGTTCTCGCCGCCATGAAGCAAGAAGGGTTCAATGTCACCCACCTCTATGGCCTGACGGAGACCTACGGGCCGGCGGTCGTCAATGACTGGAAAGCGGAATGGGACGCGCTTCCCGCTGCCGAACAAGCGGTGAAAAAGGCCCGGCAAGGTGTGCGCTACGCGGCTCTTGACGATCTGACCATCCGCGATCCGGAGACGATGGAAGAACTGCCCTGGGACGGCGAGACCATCGGCGAAGTGATGTTCCGCGGCAATGTCGTCATGAAGGGATACCTGAAAAACCGCGAAGCCTCCGACAAGGCCTTTGCGGGCGGCTGGTTCCATTCCGGCGATCTCGGCGTGCGCCATCCGGATGGCTATATCCAGCTCAAGGACCGCTCAAAGGACATCATCATTTCCGGCGGCGAAAACATTTCCTCCATCGAGGTGGAGGATACGATCCACAAGCACCCGGCGGTCGCAGCCGTGGCCGTGGTGGCGCGTCCGGACGAAAAATGGGGCGAAACCCCGTGCGCCTTCGTGGAGCTGAAGCCCGACCAGAGCGCCACGGCGGAGGACCTGATCGAATGGTGCCGCGAGCACCTCGCCCGCTACAAGTGCCCGCGCCATGTCATCTTCGCGGAGATCCCCAAGACCTCCACCGGCAAGATGCAGAAATTCAAGCTGCGCGAGATGGCCAAGGCGATCTGAACGACATCAGCCCGGGGGCGGGACGAAAGACCTGCCCCCTGTTGCGATGCCGTTCCCCCTCAAAGCCCGAAGCGGATGATGATGGCGTTGATCACGTGATCGACCGCGACCGCGGCCAGGATGAGCCCCATCACCCGGCTGACGATTGAGGCCCCGGCTTTTCCAATCATGCGTTGCACGGGCATGGCTGCGAGCATCAACAAGAGGGACAAGCCCAGAACCATCAACGTGATCCCCGCGGTCATTGCCTGCGCGGGAATGGAATGGATGTTGTTGTCGGTGAGCACAACGACAGCCAACATCGCCCCAGGCGAGGCGATGGAGGGGATCGCCAGCGGGTAGACCGCCCATTCCGCAACATTCCTGGAGACCTCGGAAATCTCCTTTTCCGGCTTGGAATCCCCGAAAATCATCGTCAGCGCGAACAGGAACAGCACGATGCCGCCAGCGATCTGGAACGAGGTCAGGTTGACGCTGATGGCATTGAGGACCGGCTGACCGGCAATCAGAAACCCCATCAGCACCAGGGCTGCGAAAAGCACCGCCCGAAAGGCCACCGAGCGACGCCGATCGTGGGCGACGGAGGCGGTCACCGCAATGAAGACCGGCACTGTACCCACCGGATCAATGACGGCGAACAACGTCGCGAACTGATGCAGCGCATTGGCCAAGGATAGTTCGGGTGACATGCTCTCTTGTGGCCTCGATGAACTGGCGTAACGGGAAATGAAGATCAGATGGGCACCGCGCAGGCCCATTATCTCTAGTAAATGAGGCAAATAAGCGGGAAGGCAATTTCCCGAAAAGACAATTTGCTGGGAAGACAGTTTGCCGGGAAGGCAATTTGCATATAGCGCCTTCGCTGTACAGGTCCGCCAACGGCTGGAGGAACAGGACCCAACGGTCGCCGGCAAATAAAAACCGCGATCCCGCATCCGGGACCGCGGTTATATCAAGCCTCACGCGGGCTTTTCAGCCTCGCGGGCCAAACCGAAAATCAGTGAATGGTCTCCTTGCGAAGGCGTACGATCTCGTCCTTTAAATGCAGTTTTCGGCGCTTCAGATCAGCGATTTCAAGATTATCCGTGCTCGGACTGACCATCGCTTTTTCGATTTCGCGTTCCAGGTCAGCATGGCGCCGTTCAAGCTCTAAGAGATGCGACTGCAAGGACATTGGGCAAAGCCTCCTATGTAGTTCGGCTAGAACAACAAGAGTGTGACACAGGCTGAGAACGGTGTCGAACGCCGCGCCGCCCGTGAGTGAACGAATTGATCACATCGGTCGTACGATTTCCGGGCAATTTCTTGGAAATTGCGCGACGTGCACACAATACCGCCCGAGGGGACGAGCCACTAACGCGCTGAAAATAAATGACGTCCGGTCACGGGTGCCTGCCCTGGCGGAATTTCGCAAGGCTCCCGGCGTGACCGAACGTCGCGACCTGAGCAATAACCCTCCCTGTTCTCAATGACATGCGGGAAAACACGCACAGCGATTACGCAAGGACACCCTACACCCCGCTCTGGCAAGACATCGCGCCCCCCACACAGCTTTCCCCCCGCCCGCGCGCTCTTCGATCCCCTTCGCGCTTTCGCTATGCTACATTGCGATCATTGGCAGACTTGCCGCCTTGCCGTTTGGACTGTCCGGTTCGTTCGCGCCCGACCTCTTGTCCCGCCCGTATCCTGGGTGGAGACAGGAAAGGGGCTGCGTCTGTGGAAGCAAAAATGACAGAAGACATGGAAGATGCGCTGCGTTCGGAACTTGCGCAATTGCGTCAGGAGCACCGCGATCTCGATGCCTCGATCGAGGCGCTTATCGAGACCGGCAGGGCCGATGCAATTCAGATGCAGCGTCTGAAGAAGAAAAAGCTCTGCCTGAAGGATCGGATCACCTCCATCGAGGACCGGCTCCTTCCCGACATCATCGCCTGACAGGCATTATCGGGGAAAAACAATTCCGCGCGCCCGCCCAGGGCGCAGCCGCATATTTTTTTTGAAACAACCGCAAGGCGCGCCGTCACGACGCGCCGACATCTTTCATTGTGAACACTCCGCCAGGCAGTGCTAGAAGCGCAAGCCCGTCTTGGCGCGATACATATCGCGATCGGCTCGATCAAGCACACTCCCCGCCCGGTCATCGCCGCAAAGACGCGCGACACCGAGGGAGGCGGAAAGCGGATAGCGCCGCCCCTCATGGCGGAACGGGTTGTCCGCCAGCGCCCGGTTAACCTCCAGCGCCACGGAACGCGCCTCCTGATCGGCGGTCTTCCACAACAGGGCGACGAATTCGTCTCCGCCGAGACGCCCCACCACATCGCAGCGCCGCAGCACACCCGTCAACACGCTCGCCACGTGCTTCAGGGCGGCATCGCCCGCAGAATGGCCCAGCGTGTCATTGATGTGCTTGAAGTTGTCCAGATCGACATAAAGCAGAGACACGTCGGAGGCGTAGCGCGAGACGAAGGCGATCGAGCGATCCAGCACCCTTTCAAAGCCACGGCGGTTCAACAGGCCTGTCAGGGCATCGCGCACGGCGTCATGCCTCAGACGACGGATTTCCAAGCGTTGGGCGGTAATCACATCCATCAATCTCGTCACCTCATCGCTCAATTCCTCGACCAGCACCCGAATGTGCTCTGGCACCACGAGATCGCTTTGACGATACAGTGCCCTGGCTCCGTCACGGCAGATGGCTGCCGTCATCTCTGCATATGCCACCCTCATGGTCGACCCCCGCTTTATTGCGACCCTTAATTTAATTCAAAGGGGGCGCTACGTCAGTGTTTTGACGTACCTTGTCCAAGACCAAGCTGTTTCGTGGTTAACAGACCTTTCAGAGGTGTTAACCGCTTGCCTGTCGGCACATGACTTCTATAATCCGCGCCTTTCCGGCAAAAACTCGGCAAAAGTAGCGAGTTGAGGCACCCCACGGAGCTAGAATGGCGCAGAACAAGCCCCCCGTCGCAATCATCATGGGGAGCCAGTCCGACTGGCCCACGATGAAAAATGCCGCAGACACGCTCGAAGCCCTGGGCATCGCCCACGAGGCGCGCATCGTTTCCGCCCACCGCACGCCCGATCGTCTCGTCGCCTTTGCCAAGGGCGCGAAGGCCGACGGTGTCCAGGTTGTGATCGCCGGTGCCGGCGGCGCGGCCCATCTTCCGGGCATGGTCGCGTCCATGACGCCGCTGCCGGTTTTCGGCGTGCCGATTGAATCGCGCACCATGAAGGGCATCGACAGCCTCTATTCCATTGTCCAGATGCCCGCCGGCATCCCCGTCGGCACCCTTGCCATCGGGCGCGCGGGCGCGGTCAACGCCGCGCTGATGGCGGCAAGCGTGCTCGCATTGAACGACGAGGCGCTCGCAACCCGGCTCGATGAATGGCGCACCCGCCAGAGCGAGGCCGTGGCCGACTTTCCCGTGGACGAGGCCTGACCCCATGTCCGCTGCTGCAAAGTCCGCTGCCGAGACGAAGCTTGAACCGGGCTCCACCATCGGCATTCTCGGTGGCGGTCAGCTTGGCCGCATGCTGGCGCTAGCCGCGGCCCCGCTGGGCCTGAAGTGTCATGTCTATTGCCCGGATGAGGCGAGCCCCGCCTTCCAGGTCGCCGACGCCTTCACCCTTGCCGCCTATGACGATGAGGCCGCGCTTGCCGCCTTTGCCGAGGCCGTGGACGTGGTGACCTACGAATTCGAAAACGTGCCGGAAGCGACGGCACGGTTTTTGAGCGAGCGCGTCACTCTGCGCCCTGGCGCAAGGCCGCTGGCGGTTGCGCAGGACCGGCTTTCGGAAAAGGAATTCCTGAGCTCCATCGGCATTCCGCTCGCCCCCTTCGCCGCCGTTGATGGTCCCGAGGGCATTGCGGCCGCGGCGAAAGTCACCGGCCTGCCCGCCATCCTCAAGACCCGGCGCCTTGGCTATGACGGCAAGGGCCAGACCCGCATTGACAGCCTTGAGGAGGCAGAGGCCGCCTGGGCGCGCATCGGCAAGGCCCCTGCCGTGCTGGAAGGTCTCGTCGATTTCGCGCTTGAATGTTCGGTCATTGCGGCGCGGGGCGCGGACGGCGCAACCGCCGCCTATGACATCGCCGAGAACGAGCATCGCGACCATATCCTGAAATGGACCCATATTCCCGCCCGCCTTGACGAGAAGACGCAGGATGCGGCCCGCGCGATGGGCACGAAGGTGGCCGAGGCGCTGGACTATGTGGGTGTTCTGGCAGTTGAACTGTTCGTGGTGCGCGATGGCGAGGGCGAGCATCTCGTCGCCAACGAGATCGCCCCGCGGGTTCACAATTCCGGCCACTGGACGCAGGACGGCTGCGCGGTCTCGCAGTTCGAGCAGCACATCCGCGCGGTGGCGGGTTGGCCACTGGGAACGCCTGCACGGCGCTGCGACGTGGTGATGGAGAACCTGATCGGCGAGGATGCCGCGAACTGGCAGGCCATTCTGGCCGAGCCTCACGCACGGCTGCATCTTTACGGCAAGGCGGAAATCCGCGCGGGCCGCAAGATGGGTCACGTCAATCGCATCAGCTAGATTGCAGCCGACTGGATGGATGACGAACGGCGGGCCTCGGCCCGCCGTCTTTCTTTCGTTTATACGAGCCCCAGCCGTTCGCGAGCGGAGAACCGCCAGATCGCGGCGACGGCGACGACCGCAAGCCCACTTGCAAGCCCCCACCACAGCCCTACGCCGCCCCAGCCCGCCCAGAAGGCGAGCACATAGGCGAGCGACAGGCCGATACCCCAATAGCCGCCGATCGCGATGAACATCGGGATGCGCGTATCGGAGAGCCCGCGCAACACATTGCCCGCAGCCACCTGCGCACCGTCGAAGATCTGGAAGACGGCGGCGACCGCAAGGAAGCTGACGCCGATGGCGAAGACTGCGTCCGTGTTGGGATTGTCCTCTTTGATGAAGGCCCCGATCAGCAGCTCCGGGAAGCTCACGAAGAACAATGCGGCCATGATCATGAAGCCGACAGCCAGCCCGATCGCCGTCCAGCCGGCCCGTGCGATGCCCGCCAGGTTGCCGCGCCCATGCGCAAGCCCCACCCGGATGCTGCCCGCAAGGCCGAAGCCCAGAGGCACCATGAAGGTGATCGACGCGCATTGCATGGCGATGCCGTGGGCGGCGAGCGGCACCGTGCCGATCCAGCCCATCATCATGGCGGAGCCAGCGAAAAGCCCCACCTCGGCCAGCATAGTGGACCCGATGGGCCAACCAAGCTTTAGGATGCGGAAGAAGACCGGCCAGTCTGGCCGCCAGAAACGACCCAGAATCGAGAAGCGGCGCAACCGGCGCTGACGCATTGTATATGCAACGACCAACAGGAACGTGCAGGTGGCGGTGAGCGCCGAGGCGATACCCGCCCCCATCAGCTCCAGCCGCGGCGCACCGAAATTGCCGAAGATCAGCATGTAGTCGGCCAGCGCATTGAACAGCGCGCCCCCCACCGTCGCCCACATGACCACCTGCGCCTTTTCCATGACGCCGACGAAATTCCGCATGCCGATCGTCGCCAGCGAGGGCGGCAAGGTCCATTGGAGATAGCGCATGTAAAGGCCGGCCGGACCCGCGACCTCCGGGTCCTGCCCGGCCCAGATCAGCAGCGTTTCCGTATGCCACATGAGGATCATGGCCGGGACCGAATAGGCGATCACCACCCAAAGCCCCATGCGCACACAGCGGCGCACATCGCGCATGTTGCGTTCGCCGCGCGCCCTGGCCGCCAACGGCATGACCGCCTGCACCAGACCACAGCCAAACAGCCAGATCATGATGTAGAAGTTGAACGCCAGAACGGCGGCAGCCAGCGGCTTCGTCCCAAGCTGCCCGATCATGAGGACATCGGTCGTATTGATCGCTGTCTGTGCCAGCTGGGCACCGGCGATCGGCACCCCCAGCGCAAGCGTCGCCCGTATTTCGGTCATCCACAGGGACAAACCAGCCCGCGCGGCGCCATCGCTCGCCTGCGAAACCATCGGATAGCTCCGGAAAAAAGTGATTCGCCGCGGTCCGGGATCGAGGGCGAAAACGATGCGGGCATCCGGCACACAAGGGCCACGGACGCTTTAACCCGGCGCAACGTGGGCGAGCTTACCGACCCATGCAGCTCCCGTCCACCCGCATCAGTGGGCATTTTGACGAGCCTGGCCGCCTTGCCTTGCCGGGCGCCAATCCCTCGACAATTGTCATGGGCGGTGTATTCTTTGGCCCTCCACAGTGGACAAGCCACAGAGCATCTGCTAAGGAACGGCCCACTTTCGCGACGCCTTGTGCGGCGCGCCGGAGCATCGCCCCGATCTCGACCGGCCACCCGGCCAACTCTGATCGGCGCTTCGGGTAGACATCAGACAACCTGACCAGTTCGGCAACACGGGATATAACGCGTGCAAGTTCTCGTTCGCGACAACAACGTTGATCAGGCGCTCAAGGCGCTGAAGAAGAAGATGCAGCGTGAAGGCATCTTCCGGGAAATGAAACTCCGCGGCCACTTTGAAAAGCCGTCCGAAAAGCGTGCGCGCGAAAAGGCTGAAGCCATCCGCCGCGCCCGCAAGCTGGCCCGCAAGCGCGCCCAGCGCGAAGGCCTGCTGACCGGTCGTTCCGGCCGCCGCTAAGCTGCCGCGATCAGGTCAACGGCCTGATCGAGCGCCGCCTGCGCCTCCCAAGATCCCGATTTCACTCTCTGCCCGACCCGATGTTTCCGGTTGGAACGCGGGAAGTGAATCGATTCCCGACCTTCGGTCCGGGAGCGCGGGACGGGACCCAGTCGGCTCAGAGCGCAGACTGCCGAGCTGAATAGACCGCGTTCGAAATCAAAACGGACTGTACGGGTCACCGTACGGTCCGTTTCCGTTTGCCAAGACGCGACTGCCCTCCCCGCATTCCCGCTCCCGCCATCCTCCATGTCGCGCCCGGCACCCGTGTGCCGCAAGCCAAAAGGCGCAGACTGGACAATCGTTCGCGAAGGGCGCTCACTGGCAAACAGGGAGGGCGCATCATGGCACGAACGATCACGGTCATTCACGGACATCCCGATCGCGCGGGCACACATCTTTGCCAGGCGTTGGGCGATGCGTACGTGAAGGCTGCGCAAGCCGCAGGTCATAATGTGCGGGAAATCACGATCGGCGATCTCGACTTTCCGATCCTGCGAAACGAGGCCGAATTTTCCGGCCCCGTCCCCGACAGTCTGGCGGAGAGCTACGCCGCCTTGCGCGAGGCGGAGCACATCGTCATCCTTTTTCCCCTCTGGCTTGGCACCTTGCCCGCGCTCACCAAGGCCTTCTTCGAGCAGGTCTTCCACCGTGACACGGCCTTCGAGGACAATGACGGTGGCTTTCCCCACGGCCGCTTCAAAGGGCGCACCGCGCGCCTGGTGGTCACCATGGGCATGCCCGCCTTTTTCTATCGCCTGTGGTACCGGGCGCACGGACTCAAGGGGTTTGAGCGCAACGTACTGGCGATGGTGGGAATGAAGCCACTCAAGGCCATCCTGTTCGGAGGCGCGGGGACCGCCGACGAGGCAACGCGCAAGGGCTGGCTGGAAAAGATGGAGGAGCTGGGCCGAGAGGGTATCTGACGCGGGCGGGAGGCCCGTAGACGCCTTGCGCGAGAGACGCCCACAAATCCCCCTCACGCGCAACACGACAGCCTCACACACCTCCGCACGACCACGCGCAAGGACCATTGGCACCCCTGCGCGTGTGGGGCCCATCCTTCGAGACGGGCGCTCCGCCCTCCTCAGGATGACGTTGAGTGTGTTGCGGCTGTAGGTCGGGGGCAGGCGCAGGCTTCAGATCGGGCCAGCCTTTAAAAGTCCCGCCTCACCCACAACGTCATCCGGAGGAGGCGCCTTAGCGCCGTCTCGAAGGATGGGCCACAGCCCGCAAACGCCGTTCCCGAATACGAAAAAGGCCGCGCCCCTGCGGGCGCGGCCTTCAATCTCTTCGACGAAATCCGCGTCGATTACATCGACTTGACGATTTCTTCCGTCATCTTCTTCGCATCGCCGAACAGCATCATGGTCTGGTCGAGGAAGAACAGCTCGTTCTGGATGCCCGCATAACCGGAGCCCATGCCGCGCTTGACGAAGAGGACCGTCTTGGCCTTGTCCACGTCGAGGATCGGCATGCCGTAGATCGAGGACGAGGGATCGTCACGCGCGGCCGGATTGGTCACGTCGTTCGCACCGATGACGAAGGCGACGTCCGCCTGTGCGAACTCGGAGTTGATATCCTCAAGCTCGAACACTTCGTCGTAAGGCACGTTGGCTTCCGCCAGCAGCACATTCATGTGACCCGGCATACGGCCCGCCACGGGGTGGATGGCGTATTTGACTTCGACGCCTTCCGCCTTGAGCGTGTCGGCCAGCTCGCGCAGGGCGTGCTGGGCCTGGGCGACCGCCATGCCGTAACCCGGCACGATGATGACCTTGGAGGCGTTCTTCATCAGGTAGGCCGCGTCTTCCGCCGCACCCTGCTTGACCGGACGCTCCTCGCCGCCACCGGCACCGCCGGCTGCAGCAGTTTCACCGCCAAAGCCACCGAGAATGACCGAGACGAACGACCGGTTCATGCCCTTGCACATGATGTAGGACAGGATCGCACCGGAGGAGCCCACCAGCGCACCGGTGATGATCAGCGCCATGTTGCCGAGCGTGAAGCCGATACCGGCAGCCGCCCACCCCGAATAGGAGTTCAGCATGGAGATGACGACCGGCATGTCCGCGCCGCCGATCGGAATGATCATCAGGCCGCCAAAAGCAAGCGCCAGCAGCACGATCACCCAGAAGACGGTGTGGCTCTCGGTCATGGTCAGCACAATGATCATCACCACGATGGCGGCAGCCAGCGCGATGTTGATGACGTGACGACCCGGCAGCAGGATCGACTTGCCGGACATGCGCCCATCAAGCTTCAGGAACGCGATCACCGAGCCGGTGAACGTCATCGCACCAATGGCCACGCCGATCGACATTTCCACCAGCGCCTGGGCGTGGATGGAGCCGACTTCGCCAATGCCGAAGGCTTCCGGCGCATAGAGCGCACCGGCTGCCACCAGCACCGCGGCCAGACCGACCAGCGAGTGGAAGGCGGCGACGAGCTGCGGCATGGCCGTCATCGGAATGCGGCGCGCGATGACCGCACCGATGCCGCCGCCGATGGCGAGACCGAGCACGATCAGCAACCAGCCGGAACCGCTCGGAACCGCAATGCCCAGCGTGGTCAGGATGGCGATCGCCATGCCGATCATGCCGAACACGTTGCCCTGACGCGACGTGGTGGGATGAGAAAGACCGCGCAGCGCCAGAATGAACAGGACGCCGGAAATCAGGTAGAGGAAGGCTGCGAAATTCGCTGTCATTGATCCGTTCCTCTCACGACTTCTTCTTGTACATGGCGAGCATGCGGCTGGTTACCAGGAACCCGCCGAAAATGTTCACCGATGCAAGAATGAGGGCGATGAAGCCGAAGCCGTGAGCCCAGGCAGTGTTTGCTTCCTGACCGGCCACCGCGTCCACGCCGACCGCCAGAAGCGCGCCGACCACGATGACGGAGGAAATTGCGTTGGTCACCGACATGAGCGGCGTGTGGAGCGCCGGGGTCACCGACCACACCACGTAGTAACCGACGAAGATCGCCAGCACGAAAACCGCAAAACGGAACACGAACGGATCGATGGCACCGCCGGTCGCCGCATGCGCCAGGGCGCCTGCCGCATCTGCCGCCCCGGACGCGCCGGAGATCGCCTGATCCGCATAAGTCTGTGCGGCATCCGCCGCAGCGCGGGCAGCCGCAGCAGCGGTCTCCGCCGCATCAGCCGCGGCGCGCGCCTTCTCAAGAGCCATTTCGCTCGCCATTATTCATCCCCTTTCGGAGCAAAAGCCGGGTGGACGACCGCGCCGTCGCGGGTCAGCACCGTTGCCGACACGAGTTCATCTTCCCAATTGACCTTCAGCGACGAGGTCTCCTTGTCGACCAGCGTCGTGACGAAGGTCAGCAGGTTCTTGGCGTAAAGCGAAGACGCGGAAGCGGCGATGCGGCCGGCCATGTTCAGGTGGCCGACGATCTTGACGTCGTTCACCGTGGCAACCTTGCCAGGCTTTGCGCCTTCCACGTTGCCGCCACGCTCCACCGCCAGATCGACGATGACCGAACCGGGCTTCATCGAGGCCACCATTTCCTTGGTGACCAGGCGCGGAGCCGGACGGCCCGGGATCAGCGCCGTGGTGATGACGATGTCCTGCTTGGCGATGTGGGAGGCAACGAGCTCCGCCTGCTTCTTCTGATATTCCTCAGACATCTGCTTGGCGTAGCCACCGGCGGTTTCCGCCTGCTTGAACTCGTCATCCTCGACCGCGATGAACTTCGCGCCGAGCGATTCGACCTGCTCCTTGGCGGCCGGACGCACGTCCGTGGCCGTGACGATGGCGCCCAGGCGACGGGCCGTGGCGATGGCCTGGAGACCGGCCACACCGGCGCCCATGACAAAGACGCGCGCGGCGGGAACGGTGCCGGCGGCCGTCATCATCATCGGAAGCGCGCGATCGAATTCCGCGGCCCCCTCGATGACGCACTGGTAGCCGGCGAGGTTGGCCTGGGAGGAAAGCACGTCCATGGACTGGGCGCGCGTGATGCGCGGCATGAATTCCATCGCAACGGCGGCAACGTTGGCCTTGGCCATCGCCTCCACGTCGCTTTCATTGCCATAGGGATCCATGATGCCGATGACGAGAGCGCCGGCTTTCATCGAGCCGAGCTCCGCCGCCGTCGGACGGCGCACTTTCAGCACCAGATCCGCATCCTTCAGCGCAGCGGCGGCGTCGGGAACGATTTTGGCACCGGCGTCCTTGAATTCCGCATCCGGAATCCGCGAAGCCTTGCCGGCTCCTTTCTCCACCAGCACCTCGAACCCGAGCGCAATGTATTTCTTCACCGTATCCGGCGTCGCGGCGACCCGGGTTTCTACGGCGTCGCGTTCGAGCGGCACCCCGATCTTCATACGCATCCCCCTTTGGGGAGCACGGCAAGACACACGAAACGCTTCCCGTTTCGCGCCGACCGTGCCCGGTCTGACATGCAAGCGGCCCGTAACCGTTCAAGGGTGTCCGGGCCACTCGGTTTGTGGATGAAGCGGGGATAACCCAGCCCCAGTCCGAATTAATCTGCCGCCGCTGCGCTCCGAACCGGCCTCAGGCGACGGTGAGGATCGCAAGCAGCCCGGCAAGCCCGAAGGCATATGCCGAGGGAATCCAGCCCTTTTGCCCCAGAGCAAGGCCGACGACGGCTGCGACGATAGTCGCCAATAATGCAACCCAGCCAGCGAGAATGGAATAGCCGCTGCCAAGTCCGAAGATCAATAGACACAAAACCACGTTGATCGTGGTGATCGCACCAATCTTCGAAAAGGCGATGAAACCGGCATAGGTTTTCTCGTGTTCGGCGTAATCCATCGCCGAAGGATTGTTTTCACTCATTGTCGCTCCCTTCGCGAATGCCTGATCGGCCGTCCGCTCACCAGTGAAAGTGAACCATAGACACTGCGACGAAATGAAGCGCAAGCCCTTCGTAGGGTCAACTGGAATTGTTCTTTGGTGCCAGCCCCGCCCCCTGTCAGGCAGGTTGCAGGCCGACGCCGGTCAACAGAGCCTCCTGCCGCCGCTCCACCTCGCCTTGGTCGAACGCCTCAATCTGCTCGTTGAAGAGCCGATAGAAGTTCAATTCCGCCCTCAGGTGCAAGAAGACACCACCGAGGCCGATCGCCGCACGGTCCATGAACACGAATTCCCGCGGCACCTTGACCGGCCCGTGTTCGCGCAACGCCTGATGCACACGAAACGCCTCCCGCCGGCCATATTCCGCCGGACTGACCCCGTCCGCGATGGCGCGGGTGCGGTCATCCAGAAGCGGCCCGTAGATGAACCGGGCCCAGATATTGAGCGCATCGATCAGCTCCCGCGTCAGCCCCTTGAAGCCCCATGTCTCATAGGCCTGGACGACCCACGCTTCATCACCCTCAAGAAGACCGCGATAAAGATCGACGACACCCGCCACGAATCGCCCTGGGAAAATGCGGATGCAGCCATAGTCGAGCAGGTTGATCCCCGCAGGCGCTCCCTCTTCCTCAAACACCGTGTAGTTGCCCAGATGCGGATCGCCGTGAATGAGCCCCACATGGGAGAAGGGATGCCACCATGCCTTGAACATGGTGCGCGCAATGGTGTTGCGCGCCTCAAGCGGATGGTCGCGATAGCCCAGAAGCGGGCGCCCCTCCAGCCAGCTCATGGTGAGAAGGCGGCCCGTGGAAAGCGCCTCCACCACCTCCGGCACGCGGATTGAGGGATCGTCGGCAAAGATCTCGCGATAGGCCGCCATGTGACGCGCCTCGCGAACATAATCCAGCTCCTCACGCACCCGCTCGCCCAATTCTTCCGCGATCTCGCTGGTGTCGATGGCGGGCTTCATGCGGCGGTGGATCGACAGGATCATGCCGAGTTGAGCAAGATCCGCCTCCACGGCGGAAGCCATGTCCGGATATTGCAGCTTCACGGCAAGCTTGCGCCCGCCCGCCCCCACCGCTTCATGCACCTGACCGAGCGAGGCTGCCGCCGAAGGCGTGTCGTTGAATTCTTCGAAGCGGTTTCGCCAGTCGCGCCCGAGCTCTGCCATCATGCGCCGCTTCACGAAGGCGCGGCCCATGGGCGGGGCCGCCGATTGCAGCGTCGCAAGCTCGCTCGCATATTCGGCCGGAATGGCATCGGGGATGGTGGAGAGGAGCTGTGCAACCTTCATGAGCGGGCCCTTGAGCCCGCCGAGCAACGCCGTCAGCTCCGCGGCATTGCGATCGTGATCGCGCCCGCCGCCCACCAGCCGCGCGCCTGCGACCCTGGCGGCGAACCCGCCCATCTGCGTCCCCACCCGTGCATAGCGACCCACCCGCGCGGAAAGCCGGTTTGCCTCGCGGTCGCGCCTTGTCTCGTCATCAACCATGGATGCTGGTGCCCTGTTCCCGATCGTGAATGCCGTCACGGTGAAAGAACATGTAGGGCGCGGACGGGCCATCCACACCCCCAAATACGCATATTCAAACCAGAGTTACCGCCCCATGAACGAGACAGGAGCGCCCTGGCCGAGCGGGTCGGATGCGGTACGTCGGCTTTGGGGCAAGCCGCCCCTGTTTTCAGGGATTTGCAAAGACGCAGCCGTCAGACGCCGCTTGCTGGCCATTCCAGGCCTGCTCTTAACGGCCACGACCCTAGTTGATCGAGACAAGCGACAGCGTCACCACAGCGGGACCATCGAAACGGTCGGTCCTGAGGGAGCCATAGATGCGGCGCTCAAAGCCTGCGTTGAAGAGCCGGGCCGGGCGGTCGAGAAGCCCCGACAGCTGGCGTTGATCGGGATGGTGCAGATCCGCGAAGGCGCTGGTGCGGGTGCTGTGCTCGCCGGAAATCATGCGCGCCTCGTTGGGACGCGGCAGTGACGCGAAGCGAGCGAAAGGATCGCGCGCGCTTGCCGGAATGCGGCCCGACAGGACAGGCGACCGCGCCTTGTCGCGCGCTTTGGCGAGTGTCCGTTCAACACGCTCGGCTATCTCCGCGCCATGATTGGCGGAGGCGCTGGCCAGCGCCGCGCGGGCTTCCTTGCGAAGATCGTCGGAGGCGACCAGATCGCCGATCCCGGAAGCGGACGCAGTTGCGCGGCGCGCGCCCCGCTCGGCGCCCGGAACGCCCGAACCGTTCGAAAGCTGAGAATTGGAAAGCGCGGAAGAGCGCGGACGCAGGGCCGGAACCGGTTCTGATCCCGGCGCATAGGCGACCAGCGTCGGATTGACGGCATCCCCCCCACGTCCCGGTTTTCCAGCCGCGGTGATCGCATCGATGGCATCGATGGCGTCGACCGGCCGGCTCACGCGCTGCGGCTTGGCCAGCGGCAAGGCGGCTACGACGATGGGAGCGGCGGGGGAAGCGATGGGCTCTTCTTGCGCGATGGCAGCGGGCTGGGCCAGCTCACCCGGCTTGGACGGCGGGGTCACGTCGGCAGTGCGCACACCGGGAAGAACCGCCCCCGACCCGGCAGTGGACGCAACGCTCGGCGTCGCGGGTTCGGCCGGCTGCGAGCCGACATTTGCAGGTGGCGTCGGCGTATTGCGGCCGAAGAGCGATGCAAGAAGGGACCCTCCCCCTGCATTGGCCGCGGTGGCCGGCTGCCGGATGGCCGGATTGCTGTCGGCAGCCGTGAGAACCTGGCCGCGCGTGTTGAGCGGAGAGGGACGCACGCTGTTGCGAACCGTATCGCGCGTATTGGAGGCAACCGCGACCGGACGTGTGCGGCTGTCGCGCGACTGCAATTCGGCCAGTGCCTGCTTGTAGCCGGGCATCGGCTTGCCGTCGCTGGGAATGTGGATGGTGCGCCCATTGGGGAAGACGCGCGCAAGCTGCTGGCGCGTCATGCGCGGCCAGTGGCGCACACTGCCCGTATCCATATGGACGAAGGGGGACCCGGAGGTCGGATAATAGCCGACGCCGCCAACCTGCTGACGCAGCCCGATGGCGCGCAGCTTGGCCAGATTGGCGCCGGGAATGAAGAAATCCATCGCCTTGCCGCGCATGTGCTGGCTTTTCTTGGCAACACCGCGCGAGCGGGACCGCAACATGTTGTTGGTTGCCGGGGAGCGATAGCCGGAGACGACGTGAATGTAATCGCTGGAGCCGGATTCGCGATAGACCTGCCAGATGAGGTCAAACAGTTCCGGGTCCATCTTGGTGGCTTCATTGCGCCGCCAGTCGCGCAGGAACTGGTTCAGATCGCGCAGACCCGACTGGATGTAGCGCCCGTTGCGCTTGAACGCGATGGTGGCGCGTTCACCGGTGTGATTGTTGTAGAGCTTCAGCGAGCGCGTCTCGGCCGTGGCCGCCGAAGACAGCCCGGTCAGGGAGACGAGGGTCACGAACACGCCGACAAAAAAGGCGCGTGTCGTGGCACTCAGCGGGAAGCGGAGCAGATACTCGCTCAATGTGTTTCTCGCATTCTGCCGCGAGGTCGCGACGGCATGTCGCCAACCCTTGTTACCCGGCACCCCTGATACCCCCGAGTGTCCTTAAAATACGACAGACTCGGTTAACGAGTTTTTACCGTATTTCGAAAGGAAACAACAACCACGCGGATTGGCGCATGTCCGCTTCGCCGACGTGGAAAATCCTGGGGCAGGACAGCCATGGGAACCGGGAAACTCAGTCTCGGATTGCCTAAAACTCGGCCCTGCCCTCGGTACGGGCACCGAGTCAACATGGCAAGCGGGCGATTTTGCGGCAAGAATGGCTGCGCATTTTGACACAGGTCTTGAGTTCCCCTGCGTCGGGGCCTGTATTGTCTGCATCAAAGGCAAGTCGTCCGCAATGACAGACGCCCCATTCCCCCACGCCGACAGCACGCAAGCCCGGTCGCGGACGCCTATTGTGCGGCGTCCTGGCCGTTGGAGGCCTCCAGACCGTAGTCCTTCAATTTCCGGTAAAGCGTGGAACGGCCGATCCCCAGACGCCGGGCCACTTCCGCCATCCGCCCGCCATAGTGATCGATGGCGGTGACGATCATGTCGCGCTCCACGCTTTCCAGCGTCTGGACATGGCCGTTCTGATCGAGCGCCCTCAAGAACCCGAAAGGCGCCGCGCCTTCGACGAAACCGGCAAAGCCGCCCGAAGGCGCGCCCGCCTGGCCGGAAAGCGCCGCCGGCTGAGGGGCCGTTTGCGCCCCCGAATGATATTCGACATGCCCGACCCAGTCGCCCCGCGCCCCATATCCGGGCACCGGCTGCGGTGTCACGGCCTCGCCCGCGATAAGCGGCGGCTCGATCTTTTCCGGCGTGCCCAGGAGGCTCGCGCTCATGCCGACGCCGCGCGTCGAACTTGCGCTGCGCCCGGCGCACTGGGCCTGGACCTGCGGAAAATCGTCGGGCCTCAGGCAGGTGTCGTCGCACAGCACAACGGCACGGAAAACCGCGTTTTCCAGCTGCCGGATATTGCCCGGCCAGTCATAGGTCTGGAGAAGCTGTACCGTGTCCGGCGCGACGGTGGAAATCTTGGGCTTGTGTTCTTCTGCCGCGAAGCGGGCAAGGAAATGCCGCGTCAGCTCCGGAATATCCTCCAACCGGTCACGCAAGGGCGGGATCCAGATGGGAAACACGTTGAGCCGATAATAGAGGTCCTCGCGGAAACGGCCTTCCTTGACCAGATCCATCAGCCGCCGATTGGTGGCGGAGATCAGACGGAAATCGATCTTCTGCGGACGGCGTGCGCCGACCGGATCGATCTCGCCTTCCTGGAGCGCGCGCAGGAGCTTGACCTGCACTTCGCTCGGCAACTCGCCCACCTCATCGAGGAAGAGCGTGCCGCCATGGGCTTCCTGGAACTTGCCGACATGTTTGTCGACGGCGCCGGTGAACGCGCCCTTCTCGTGGCCGAACAGGATCGATTCCACGAGATTTTCCGGGATCGCCCCGCAATTGACCGTGACAAAGGGTTTGGCGGCCCGGTCGCTCTGGCCCTGAATGGCGCGCGCGATCAATTCCTTGCCAACACCGGATTCGCCTTCGATCAGGATCGGGATATTGGAGGCGGCGGCCCGTTCGCCGAGCCGGATCACGCGCTCCATGGAAGAGGACCGGGTGATGATGTCCTTGAAGGTCAGCGTGCCGCCTGCAAGCTTGCGGAAGCGCACGATCTCTCCCTCAAGGGCGGAGACCTTCAGCACGTTGCGGATCGAGACCTCCAGCCGCTCCGGGCTGATCGGCTTGACCACGAAATCCTGAGCGCCCGCGCGCATCGCGCCGACCACCGTATCGATGCCCGCCTGCGCGGTCTGCACGATCACCGGCGTGGCGTTGCCCTCCGCGCGCAGCTTTTCAAGCGTCGCGAAACCGTCAAGCTCCGGCATCACCAGATCGAGAATGACCAGATCGATGTCGCTGCCTTCGGACGCAAGCATCACCTCCAGCGCCTGAACGCCGTTTTCCACCACCCGCGATGCATATCCGAAGCGGCGCACCGCCTCTTCCAGCAACCGGCGCTGCACCGGATCATCATCGACGATCAGAATACGTCCGCTCATGTGTACAGGCACTCACTCGGTCTGAATTCCACCGCTGCGGCTCTTGCCGGATCGGACACCCCAAGGGCGCAATCCCGGCGCGACTCGGCTCGCTCGCGGCTGTCTCATTTCGATCCATTGTGATTGTGGCCGGTTAACAAATAGCCAAACCCACGCAAGTCCCCGATCCGAAACATCACCAAGCTCGCAGGCCCTTCCGAAAGCGCCGGCGAACCCTATATGCTCCCCCACCAACAGCTTCATCGCGGGCTTTCGCAAAGGGCTTCAGACCCGGCCGCACGGCCCGTGACCTCACCATTCGTTTCGGAGCAAACATGTTTTCCATGAAACCCGTTTCCGCCCCTGCCGACGCCGCCGCAGCTGATACGCTCGGCGACCTGCCGGAATGGAACCTCACCGACCTTTACCCCTCCATGGACGATGCGTCCGTGAAGGCTGATCTTGAAAAATCGGTGGCGGATGCGCGCGCTTTCGAGGCAGCCCACAAGGGCAAGTTGGCGGATCTGGCGCGCGATGACGCGGCGGGCCTTGCGAAGGTTGTGAAGGAATACGAGGCGCTGGAAGAACTGCTGGGCCGTCTGATTTCCTTTGCCGGTCTCGTCTATTCCGGCCAGACCACCGATCCCGCCCGCCAGAAATTCTACGGCGACGTGCAGGACAAGCTGACGACGGCCGGAACGCATCTGCTGTTCTTCACGCTGGAACTGAACCGCATCGAGGACGCCGTTCTGGACGCCGCCATGCATAATGCCGAGCTTGGCCACTACAAGCCCTGGTTCGACGATATCCGCAAGGAACGCCCCTTCCAGCTCGAAGACCGGGTTGAGCAGCTGTTCCATGAAAAGTCGGCCACCGGCCGCGCCGCCTTCAACCGTCTCTTCGACGAGACCATCTCCTCGCTGCAATTCGAGGTCGACGGCAAGACGCTCGGCGTGGAGGCCACCCTCAACTACATGCAGAACCCCGAGCGCGAAAAGCGCAAGGAGGCGAGCGATGCTCTCGCCAAGGTGTTCTCCAAGAACCTCTCCACCTTCACGCTTGTCACCAACACCCTCGCCAAGGACAAGGAAATCTCCGATCGCTGGCGCGGCTTTGAGGATGTGGCCGACAGCCGCCACCTCGCCAACCGGGTGGAGCGCGAGGTGGTCGATGCGCTGGTTTCAGCCGTTCACGAGGCCTATCCGCGCCTGTCGCACCGCTATTACGCGATGAAGGCCAAATGGCTCGGCCTCGACACCATGATGCACTATGACCGCAACGCGCCCCTTCCCAAGGCCGATGATCGCAAGATCCCGTGGGATGAGGCCAAGTCCACGGTGCTTGACGCCTATGCGCGTTTCTCACCCGACATGGCGGAGATCGCGGAACGCTTCTTCGACCGGAATTGGATCGACGCACCGGTGCGCCCGGGCAAGGCGCCCGGCGCCTTCGCGCACCCGACGGTTCCCTCCGCACACCCTTATGTGCTGGTCAATTACCAGGGCAAGACGCGGGACGTGATGACGCTCGCGCACGAGCTTGGCCATGGCGTTCACCAGGTGCTGGCAGGCCCGAATGGCGCGCTGATGGCCCCGACGCCGCTGACATTGGCCGAAACGGCAAGCGTCTTCGGCGAGATGCTGACTTTCCGCTCGCTTCTGGAAAAGGCCCCCGATGCGCAGGCCCGCAAGATCATGCTCGCCTCCAAGGTGGAGGACATGATCAACACGGTGGTGCGCCAGATCGCCTTCTACACCTTCGAGCGCCGCGTCCATACCGAGCGCCGCGAAGGCGAACTGACCGCCGAGCGCCTCGGCGAGATCTGGATGGACGTCCAGCGCGAGAGCCTCGGGCCCGCCTTCACCTTCGGCGAAGGCTACGAGACCTTCTGGACCTACATTCCGCACTTCATCCACTCGCCCTTCTACGTCTACGCCTATGCCTTCGGCGACTGCCTCGTGAACTCGCTCTACGCGGTCTACGAGGAAGCGGAGACCGGCTTCCAGGACAAGTATTTCGAGCTTCTGAAGGCGGGCGGCACCAAGCACCACTCGGAGCTTCTCGCCCCCTTCGGTCTGGACGCCACCGACCCCGCCTTCTGGCAGAAGGGGCTTTCGGTCATCGAGCGCATGATCGACGAACTGGCCGCCATGGACTGAGCGCGAGACACAAATCGAGATCGGAAAGGGCGGCCTTGGGGTCGCCCTTTTTTCTTGCCCGCGATCCCCCCGCCGCTGGCTCCATCGCAACCTTGATCTGGTCCTTGCGTAAAGTGCTGATGCCCGGTCATTCTGGCGGCATGGAACCAGTTCGCACGCCCCTTCCCCACACGCCCTATGATGGCGACAGGTCCCCCTTCACGGTCGGCCTCGCCCCGCTCGATCTCCATGACTGGATCGAGATCGACGACCAGCTTGGCGATTACCTGGAACAGAAGGCTGAGCTTTTCCGGCACGATGAAAGTGCGGTCTTTGCCGCCGAGCCGGAGACGCTCGATGCACAGGCCGAAACGCTGGCGCTGCTTGTCGAGCACCTGCCGAACCGGTTTCCCGATCTCTACCGCTTCGACGGGGCGACGCTCACCGTAACAGCAACGGGCGAAAGCCATCGCATCGCCGACCATGCCGCGGCGCCCCTGAAGCTTGCCGCCCTTCTGGTGCAGGAAGACCTCGTCCTGATGCGCAAGGGGCCAAACGGCTACCGGCTGGCCGCCGCCGCCCTCACCTTCCCCTCGTCATGGTCGCTTCGGGAGAAGTTCTCGCAGGACATGACCGCGATCCATGAAAACGTGCCTGGCTTCAACGGCGCGCGCATGGGGGCGATCGTCGGGCGGATCTTCGAAAACCTGCCCGTGGACGCTCCGGTCTGGCGGCTCAACTGGTCGATCTATGGCGATGGCAAGCTGCATCACCCGGCTGCGAAATCCCTGGAAGCGCAGATCGGTGAGGGCGATCCGTCCTTTTTCGTGCGCGTGGAACGCCAGACGCTGCGCCGTCTGCCGCAATCGGGCGACGTGCTTTTCACCATCCGCGTTCATGTCGATCCCTTCGCAGCCTTTGCCCGCCATCCCGACGGTGCCCGCCTTGCAGCAGGGCTGCGCGCCCAGCTTCTGGCGCTCGATGCCGACCAGCTCGCCTACAAGGGCCTGACAGGGGAACGCGACCGGGTGATCGCCGCGCTTGAGGCCATCGCCGGCGCGGTCAGGCAGGCAGGCTGAGACGCCAGGCGCACATGAAAACGGCCCCTTGCGGGGCCGTTCATCAGAACCGGCAGGCAAAAGCCTGCCCAAAGGAGCCGTGTGGCTCAGTCTTCCTGCGGAGCACCCGCAGACAGCATGCCGAGCGCATGCAGGTAGAGATCGAGGATCGCTTCCTGCTCTTCGCGCTCATGCGGCTCCTGCTTGCGAAGACGCACGACCTGACGCAGGATCTTGACGTCAAAGCCCATGGCCTTGGCCTCGCCGTAGACGTCCTTCACGTCGTCGGAAATGGCCTTCTTTTCTTCTTCAAGCCGCTCGATACGCTCCACGAAGGCGCGCAACTGATCGGCGGCAACCCCACCCGTGTCAGCCATGGTGAGAGCTCCTCATTTGGGTTGATGGAATCGGCGCGCGCGAAACGGCGCGCGGAAAATTCGGGTCGCTTGGGTGCCAGAAACAAGGGAGCCGGTCAAGGCGCGATTGATCCCACACGCAGGACATTGTCAGCTTCCCCGAGGGGACAAAGCCGCGCACCTCAGAACAATCAATGGGCTGGCTTGTTCACCTCGAAGGCCGCCTTCTGCTCGGCGCTCGCCTCGCTCTGATAGCGGGTCTTCCACTCCTCGTAAGTCATGCCATAGACGATTTCGCGCGCGGCATCCTTGGAAAGCTCAAGCCCCCTGTCCGCCGCCGCATCCTTGTACCAGTTGGACAGGCAGTTGCGGCAAAAGCCCGCGAGGTTCATGAGGTCGATATTCTGCACATCGGTGCGGGTGCGCAGGTGTTCAAGCAGGCGCCGAAAGGCCGCCGCCTCAAGTTCCGTGCGCGTGGCCTCGTCGATATCGATCTTGCTTCCGGACATGCCGTCCCTCCCGAACCTGTGAAATCTCTCCGACGCCTTCAGATCGGGCCCCGCACCCGAAACGTCAAGACGCGCGCTGGCTCACGTCCTGTTGCGCTGTGCCTGCCGGGTGCGCGAAGGATCCGCGCGCGAGCCATAGTGGCGGACCACATGGGTCTCCTCCACCGCGTTCACCTCGCGCAGGATCGGCTCCAGCCGGTCCGCCCAGTCGGCGACACCTTGCGCATTGCCGATGAGATCCTGCCTCACCTCGATAAGCGCATGGGCAAGCCCGCGCGTGGTGGCGTGCTTGTACATGGTGTCATTGCGCAAGGCGCCATCATAAGGCTCGTTGTCGCCCACGATCAGCGCCGGATCGCGCGCCAGCGCCGCAAACAGGATATCCGGCACACGCGGGTCAAGATCCCACAGGATCGACGTGTGCCAGGGCCGCGCCCACCCGCGCCAGATCGCCGTGAACGAATGGATCGAGATGATCACGGGCGGACGCCCGCTCGCCGTCATCCGGTCCAGCGTTGCCGAAACCGTCTCGTGATAAGGCCGATAGTAGCGCTCGATCCGTTTCTGACGCTCTTCCGCGCCGATATAGGCGTTTTCGGGAATGAGCGCGCCATCGGAGATGCGCATCACCAGGGTGGGATCGTCCTCACCCCGGTTCGGATCGATCAACAGGCGCGAAAAGGTGGTCAGGACCGCGGGCGCGCCGAGCCGGGCGGCGAGCGTGTGCGTCAGGTCCCTGGCGCCGATATCGTAACCGATATGCCGCTCCAGCTGTGCGCGCGGCAAGCCCAGTGTGCCGTAAGCCTGCGGAAGCTCGTTGCGCGCATGATCACACAGCAGCAACAATCCGCCGCTCTCGTTGCCTGCAAGGATTTCGACCGGTTCAAAGTCTTGCGCAACACCAGCTTCAAGAGGGGACGCGCTGTCTCGGTTCACGCTGTGCATGGGTGGTCCGTTTGGAGCCGGATGGCCCGATTTAGGGTGACGTGGATAATCGCTTGCCATAGGAATGGGCGCATCGTCCACCCTGCGCGATGGATTGCACGATTGAAGCGCCGTGCTGAAACCGCCTTTTGGGCATGCGCAGGCAAAGCGAAACCACCGAAAACCGAATGATCGCGCCCATATGCGCCATGGGCCGATGAAACGAGCCGCCCGCAAATGTCGACCACTCCTCAAACACCCACAGCCCCCATTGCCGAGGCAGGCACCGTCGCGGTCGCCGTCGTGGCTCTTCTGGCGGGCGCGGTCGCAATGGGCGTCTCGCCGGTCTTCGTGCGCTATGCGGAAGTGGGCCCCTTCACCAGCGCCTTTTATCGCGTGACCCTCGCCCTGCCGCTGCTGGCGCTGTGGGCGCGCCTTGAATCGGGCGGCCAGTCTTGCCCGCGCTGGAACCGCGCAACGGTTCTGGCCGGCCTCTTCTTTGCCGGCGATCTCATCTTCTGGCACCTGGCCATCGTCAACACCACAATGGCCAACGCTACGTTCCTGGCGACCATGGCGCCGGTGTGGGTACTGATGGGATCGGGCCTCTTCATCGGGGAACGGGTGACCCGGCAGATGTTTTTCGGCCTCGGCTTCTGCCTGCTGGGCGCGGGCGCGCTTGTCGGCTCCAGCGTGCAGCTGGAACCGGAACGGCTGGACGGCGACCTTTATGGCATCATCACCTCGATGTTCTTCGGTGCCTATTTCCTCGCCGTGCGCGTTGCCCGCCGCCATGCCCGCCCGGGGCTCGTGCTTTATCGCTCCACGCTCATCACCGCCGCCGCCCTCTTCGTGGCCGCCCTTGTCATGGAAAACGACTTCACCCCCGCAAGCTGGGCGGGCGTCGCCGCCTTGATCGCGGTCGCCGTGATCAGCCATGCCGGAGGCCAGGGGCTGCTCGCCTTCGCGCTGGGTCACCTGTCGGCGGGCTTTTCCTCGCTGGTGATCTTCCTTGAGGCCGTGGCGGCCGCCTTCTTCGGCTGGCTGATCTTTTCCGAAACCCTGTCGCCGCTCCAGTTTGCCGGCGGCGCGGCCATTCTCGTCGGCATCTGGGTGGCCCGCCCGCGCCCCTCAAAATCGAACGCCGCCGATCTGGCGGCCCCCGGGGCAGCCCCCTTCACCGGTGTGGAGCAAGGCCCCGTTGCGGAAACCGGCGAAACAGCATCGTCACCTTTCGAAACGCGCCCGTAATCGGGTCGGTTGTACACACCGCGCGATTTCGATGACACGTTCGCAAAGCCGGAAATACTAAGCCCCTGGATCGCCAGAAATACGGAAACGGTAACAGACCGCTCCGGCGGCAGGATCGTCTTGGATAATCAGGGCAAGACCCGTTTGACTACGCACGGCCTTGATACCGCCTCATTTTTCGGGCGAAACCACACTGTCTGTTGAGACATGCGACGCTGCGTTTGTTCGGTCGGACGAAACGCCAATATATACGGGCCTGACTGGAACGTCTCCGGCACTCAAAGAGGGTGACGTTGACAAACGACCGTAACATTCGCAATAAGAACAATAGTTTCCATTGCGGACTTAATGATCACCCCATGAAGTCGTCCAACCTTACAAGACAAGGTTTGCCGCGCAGCCTGAACAAGGCCGTAGCGTGGGCATTCGCGCTGGCTGCCACCAGCGCCTGCATGACGTTTCTGGGCGTGGCACCCGCCGCGGCGGACCTCAGGCTTTGCAACAAGACCGAGAGCCAGGTCGGCGTTGCAATCGGCTATCGCGACAAGACCGAGTGGTCGACGGAAGGCTGGTGGAACCTCCCGGCCAAGACTTGCGAGACCCTGATCCCTGGTCATCTTTCCTCACGTTATTACTACGTATACGCCATTGATTACGATCAGGGCGGGGAATGGGGTGGCCGCGCGTTCATGTGCACAAGGGAAAAGGAATTCACGATTCGCGGCATTGCGGACTGTATTGCGCGCGGCTATGAACGGACCGGATTCTTCGAGATCGACACGGGCGAACAGCGAAGCTGGACGGTCCAATTGACCGAGCCCGTACAACAAGGAACTGGTAGCAGATGAAGCGCAACAGACGGGTCAAAATCCTTGCAACTCTAGGCCCGTCCTCGTCCGATCAGAAAATGATCGAGACTCTATTCAAAGCTGGCGCCGACGTCTTCCGCATCAACATGAGCCACACGGACCACGCGTTGCTGAACACGCTGGTCACGCGCATTCGCGCGGTGGAAGCCGACCTTGGCCGTCCGATCGGCATTCTTGCCGACCTTCAGGGCCCGAAACTGCGTGTCGGCACCTTCCATGAAAAATCGGTGATGCTGGAAAAGGGCGCCACTTTCGTGCTCGACAGCAAGGATGAGCCCGGCGACGCGACCCGCGTCCTCCTGCCCCACCCGGAAATCCTGTCGGAACTGGAACCCGGCCATCGGCTTCTGCTTGATGACGGCAAGATCGAACTCGTCGTCACGGAATGCGACGCCACCAGCGCCACGACACGCGTGGAAGTCGGCGGCAAGCTTTCGGCCCGCAAGGGCGTTTCCGTGCCCGACACCACCATCGCCGTCAGCGCGCTCACGCCGAAGGACCGCAAGGACCTCGACGCCGCGCTGGACGCCAATGTGGACTGGATCGCACTCTCCTTCATCCAGCGTCCCGAGGATCTTGCCGAAGCGCGCAAGGTGACCCGCGGGCGCGCCGGGCTTCTCGCCAAGATCGAGAAGCCCCAGGCGGTGGAACGGCTGGCCGAGATCATCGAGCTTTCCGATGCGCTGATGGTCGCGCGTGGCGATCTCGGTGTGGAAATGCCGCTCGAAAAGGTGCCCGGCATCCAGAAGCAGATCACAAGGGCCGCGCGCCGCGCCGGCAAGCCGGTGGTGGTCGCAACGCAGATGCTGGAATCCATGATCACCTCGCCGGTTCCCACCCGCGCGGAGGTCTCCGACGTCGCCACCGCCGTCTTCGAAGGCGCCGATGCGGTGATGCTGTCGGCGGAATCGGCAGCGGGCGAATACCCGGAGGCCGCGGTCGCGACGATGAACCGGGTGGCCGAGCAGGTTGAGCAGGACCTCAACTACGTCAACATCATGCACTCCCAGCGCACCGAGCCCGAGGCGACCGGCGCGGACACGATTTCCGCCGCCGCCCGCCAGATCGCCGATACGCTGAACCTGGCGGCCATCGTGTGCTACACGACGTCCGGCGCCACGGGCCTGCGCGCTGCGCGCGAGCGCCCCTCAACGCCGATCATCTGCCTGTCGCCGGTGGTGTCCATCGCACGGCGCATGGCGCTCGTATGGGGCACTCATTGCGTGGTCTCCGAGGATGCGGACAACGAGGAGAAGATGATCGACCGCGCCTGCCGCATCGCGTTCTCCAACAAGTTCGCAAAGCCGGGCCAGCGCATCATCATCACCGCGGGCATTCCCTTCGGAACCCCCGGCTCCACCAACATGCTGCGCATCGCCTTCGTCGGCTCCGACGGGCTGGGCGGCATCTAGAGGACGGACTTATCCGTCTGAAGAAATGCAAAAGGCCGCCCCATGGGGCGGCCTTTTTGATGGAAGCCAGCATCGCGGCCTCCTAGAGCGCGACGCCGCCTGTTCTCTTGCGCAGGTCTTCGGCGGCTTTTTCCGCCTTTTCCTGATGAGGATAGATTTCCAGAATGCGCTCATAGGTGCGCAGCGCACCGGCGTCATCATCGGTCGCCTGCTGGATCGCCGCCAGACCCGCCAGCGCGCCCCAGTGGCGCGGCTCAAGCGCCAAGGTGCGCTCGATATCGACAAGCGCCTTGCCCATGTCCCCCGCCATGAAGTGGGCCGCCGCGCGCCTGTTCCAGCCTGCGGCATAGTCCGGCTTGTAGCGCACCACCGCATCCAACAGATCAAGCGCCAGCGCGGGTTTCTTCACCGAGATGGCCTTGGCGGCGCGCGTCATCAGGAGATCCACCGTCGCGCTGCCCGAGCGCAGCCAGAGCATCTGGATGGAATGGGCCGCCCCCGCCCGCGCCTTGTCGCTGTCTTCTTGCCTGAGCATGGAAAACAGCGTGTCGAGATCAGGCCTGGCGTCCTTTTCCGCCGCCCCGTCCCCCTCCTGAGGGGCATCCGCGCGCGGCGGCGGAGGAACCTCGCCGGGAGCGATCGGGCTGTCTTCGAAATCCGGCACCACTTCCTCGCGCAGGTCCGGAATGTCCGGCACCTGCGGCGTCAGATCGGGCACGTTCATCTGAACCGGCACGGGAGCGTTCAACGGCGGCAGATCCGACGCGGCCCTGGCCTGCGCCGAAATGGCCAACAGCAGCACAAGCCCCGACAGGCAGGACCCGGCAAGGCGCCTTGGCGGCGAACAGGTGGACAGAAGGAATGGGCGCATGAACGGATTATGCCCATGGGACGGCCCTGGCGTCAAAAGCGCAGAAGGCCGGATGCGCTCAAGCGCGATCAATCAGGCGTGAAGTGACGCGCCTGATGAGAAATCAGCAAAAGGGAAAACGGCACAGGCCCGCCCGCGTGAAAGACGCGTCAGGCGCCTGGATAGCCGAGAGGTCGCGATAGCCCGAACGCCAAAAGGCGCGCGGGGTCCGCGCGCCTGAAGGAAACGATCACAAGCAGGCCGACCAAAGGCCAGCCGCGCTGCCTCAGCCCTGGCGAGCCTTGAAGCGCGGGTTCCGCTTGTTGATGATGTAGACGCGGCCACGACGGCGAACCATGCGGTTGTCACGGTGACGGCCCATCAGGGCCTTGAGCGAATTCTTGATCTTCATCGTTCTCGTTCCCGTCCGGGATTATCCTCACCGCCCCACCGAAAGGCAGGGCCCTGATCCATAATTTGAAGCACCGGGTTCCGGCGGACCGTAACCCTCCGACAAACTTCCACTCCGCATGCGCGGAGCAAAAAGGCCGGGAAAATGGTGGGCGTGACTGGGATTGAACCAGTGACCCCTACGATGTCAACGTAGTGCTCTCCCGCTGAGCTACACGCCCGAAACTTTTCGGTTGCGACCGGCTTCGCGATCCTTGCGAGCCATCCCCTTTCGACAAGGGCTGGGTCGTTTCAGGGAAGCGACCGGTCGGCGGGTTCGCGGCGAAGCCCGCCGCGGTGGTCAGCGATATAGCGGGAACCGAACCGCTACGCAAGACCGTTGATCGGGTTTTTAATCGTCCCGGCGCCTCGCCGCAACGTCCTGTGGAAACATGGCATGGGTTTTGTGGAAATCCGCACGCCTTGAAACCACGAATGCCGGGCCACCGCTGCCGATGACCCAGCCATAGATCAGGCCGCCAGCATCCGTTCCACTTCGGTGACCAGATCACGCAGGTGGAAGGGCTTGGAGAGCACCTTGGCGTCCTTGGGGGCGTTCGAATCGGGATTGAGCGCCACGGCGGCGAATCCGGTGATGAACATCACCTTCAGATCCGGATCGAGCTGGGTGGCGCGTCGGGCGAGCTCGATGCCATCCATCTCCGGCATGACGATGTCGGTCAGGAGCAGCGTGAAGGGCTCTTCTCGAATGCGCTCATATGCGCTCATGCCATTGTCGAAGGATACGACGTCGTATCCGGCGTTCTCCAATGCCTTGGCGAGAAACCGCCGCATGTCATTGTCATCTTCCGCGAGAAGGATTCGCGACATCACACCCAACCATGATCGAGAAATATGATCGGACGTCCGCTCCGCCACCCGGTCGCGCGGCGTCCCCTGCCCGAAGCCGCTATGAAACCGGCCTTTCGAAACAGGACTGCGAACGACTGCGCAAACGAGCCTGGCGGCTCACACCATCCGAATTCTTTTCATCCCATAACCGCCGAACTATGTAAACATCCGGTGAAACCTGAATGGATCCGGCTGTCGCAGGTGTCGCATGGCGCTGCCAGTGGGCAACCGCACCATCGGCAACACCACAAGGGGCGGCTCCATTCGCGTTTCCTCTGGTCTGGACAGTCCCGCCGCTTTGTGGGCACCTATGATCAACAAGGGAGTTGGCGCGCCGCGAAGCCTGTCGCGGGCCGCTCGAAAACCCCTTTTTTCGGAAAACCGGAAGCTGAAACCGGGTTTCGCCGACACAGGACTTGCGCGCGAGAGGCGCGAAACGGGATAGAGCGAATGGGTGTGGGGAAGAACCTGGGCCGTCATCAGGCCGACGAAAGCCTGATCGTCATTGACGGGTTCAACCAGACGAACTGTCTGGATGTTCTCCTGCCGCCCCGCCAGACCCTGCCTTTCGTTTTCAATTCGCCCCATAGCGGGCGTTCCTATCCGCGCGCCTTTCTCCAGGACGCCAGGCTCGACAGCCTGCAGATCCGCCGGTCCGAAGACGCATTTGTCGACGAGCTTTTTGTGAACGCGGTCCCGCTGGGCGCACCGATGCTGCGGGCGCTTTTTCCGCGCGCCTATGTCGATGTGAACCGCGAGCCCTACGAGCTCGATCCGAAAATGTTCCGCGACCGGCTCCCGCCTTTCGCCAATGTCCGCTCCGTCAGGGTGGCGGGTGGACTTGGCACGATTGCGCGTCTGGTGGGCGAGCGTCTGGAAATCTATGGCCGCAGCCTTGAGGTCTCGGAAGGGCTTGAGCGCATCGAGACCCTCTACAAGCCCTATCACCGCGCCTTGCGCGATCTGCTCACCTCCACCCATCAGGCCTTTGGCCATGCGGTGTTGATCGACTGCCACTCCATGCCGTCCTGTGTGCGTGGCCATAACGGCCTCCAGCGCCCCGACTTCATTCTCGGCGACCGCTACGGGACCAGCTGCTCTGCGGAACTCACCGAAGCCGCCGCAGGCATTCTGACGTCGATGGGATATCGTGTGGCGCGCAACCGCCCCTATGCGGGCGGGTTCATCACCGAACACTACGGCCGCCCCGCCAAGGGCCTGCACGCGCTGCAAATCGAGATCAATCGTGGCCTCTACATGGACGAGGCAAGACACTGCATTCATGACGGCTTCAAGCGCATGGCCAATGACCTGACGACCTTCATCCGGCACCTGACAGCGATCCCTGCGCAGGATCTGAACGACCCCGCGATCGCCGCCGAATAGACGCGCGCCCTCTCCTGCCCCTCCATCGCGGCGCACCGCAAGCCCCATTGCAACCCGCCGCCGACTTGACGACGTGGCCGCGTCTGGGCAGAAATTCTCTTCTGAAAACAAGTGACAAGGTAAAAAAAAGGCCGCTCGAACATGAGCGGCCTGAAGTCTAGGGAGGAAACGCCCAAGAAGGGCTGCGATATGAAGCCATATCGCACTGCACAATCTGCCACCGCAGCGCACAAATGTCAATACTCCCGGCAAGCGAAATCAGCCCACCTGTCCCGTTCGACGCAAGCGCCTGGCACATTGGGCGAATTTTCGCGGGAAAAGGCTGAAGTTGCGACAAAATCGGGCGAAGTTGGAACTATAGTCGCGCCGTTCCTCTCCGTCAGGGAAACACGAGGCCCGATCTGGCCTCCGCCACGCAGAAAGACACAACCGCCATGCAATCCGATCAGGACATCCTCGCCTTCATCCACCGCCTTGCCGATGCGGCGGGAGAGGTTGCGATTTCCGGCTTCCGCACCTCAATTCAGGTGGACAACAAGGGCTCGCGCGACACGCCCGCCGATGACGTGCGCCGCTACGACCCGGTGACGGAAGCCGACCGCGGGGCGGAACGGGCCATGCGGGCGTTGATCGAGGAACACCTGCCCGATCATGGCATCGTGGGCGAGGAATACGGCGCTCACCAGAGCGATGCGGAACATGTCTGGGTGCTCGATCCCATCGACGGCACACGCTCCTTCATTTCCGGCGTCCCGCTGTGGGGCACGCTTATCGGCCTGATGAGGGCAGGAAAACCCGCCTTTGGCATGATGGCTCAGCCCTATATTGGCGAGCGGTTCTTCGGCACCGGCAAGCAGGCCTGGTATCGCGGCCCGCACGGCGAGGGAAAGCTGTCGACGCGCGCCTGCGCAAATCTGTCGGACGCCGTTCTCTTCACCACCACCCCAGCCCTCTTCGATGCCAATGAGCGCCCCGTCTATGATGCCATCGAACGCGCGGCCCGCCTCGCCCGCTACGGCACCGATTGCTACGGCTACTGCATGCTGGCCGCCGGACAGGCGGATCTGGTGATCGAATCGGGCCTTCAGAACTACGACGTGGCGGCGCTTGTGCCCATCATCGAAGGGGCCGGCGGCCTCATCACCACCTGGACCGGGGGTCCCGCGACCGATGGCGGTCGGATCGTGGCGAGCGGCGATCCCGCGCTGCACGAAATCGTGCTGCGCGATCTGGCGAAGTGCCCGGCCTGACAAAGGCGCCCCGCTCAGCCCTCGCTGCCGGGGATGAACGCATCGAAGGCGGCCCAGAACTGCTCCCGGAAGCGCTTCGCTTCCGCCATCAGCTCGTGCCGTGCGCCGGGGATTTCCACGAACCCGGCCGCACGCATGCGCGAGGCGAGCTCTTCCGTCGCCCTGCTTGACACAACCTCATCCGCCCCGGCGGCCACGAACAGAACGGGCAGCGAGACCTGCGGAGCAAAGCCGTCCTCGCGCACATGGCGCATGGCCCGGCAGGCCGCGTTGAGCCAGCCGATCGTGGCGGGCCCGGTATCGAGTTCCGGGGCCTTGTCCAGCAGGGCCATCATGCGCTCGAAGCGATGCGCATCATGAGTGAGGGGATTGCCTTCGAACGGATTGGCCGCAGCCTTTGTATCGGTGAGCGCCAGCGGCCGTTCCGCAAAGCCGGTCAGGGTCGCGACCGCCGCCAGAGGCCCTACGAAGCTCTCGCTGGGGGCGAATTTCCCCAGCCCGAACAGCGGGGCGCACATCACGACCCGTTCAAACACCGTGCGCAGCCGTTTGTGCCCCAGAAGCGCCACCAGCCCGCCCATGGAATGGGTGAGCCCGTAATGGGGGCCGGGACAATCGGGCAGGCTGACCTGTTCGATGACGGCCATCGCGTCATGGACATATTCTTCGAAACTGTCCACATAGCCGCGCCGGGAGCCGGAAATCAGCCGCTCGGAACCGCCCTGCCCGCGCCAGTCGAACGCCACCACGGCAAAGCCGCGGGCGCGCAAGTCCTGCACGGTCTCGAAATATTTCTCGATGAACTCCGCCCGTCCCTGAAAGATGGTCACCGTGCCTTGCAACGGCGATTCCACCGCATCGAAGCGGGCATATCGGATCCTGCGACCATCATCGGTGGTCACGAAACCGGCATGCACACCGGTGGGAATGGGATTTTTGGGATGCGCAACGAGGTCCATGGGCGGGTCCGGCGAACAGGGCGCAGCGCGCTGCGTTGCCTCTGTCATAGCGAAGCCTCACGCCGCCCACAACCGGCCAGTTCGGATCGCCGCCCGAAGGCGACGCCGCAAAGGCTCATGTGTCGAAGTTGCAGGGACGAACCGAGGTCCGTCCCTGAGGCTGAATTCAGGGCCAAGGCCTACCAGCGACGATAGGGACGCCCGTGGCCGAGGCGATGGACATCCAGAATGCGGCCGGTACGGGCGTTCACCGCCACGCGCACCGGATGCCCGCCGCGCCCCACCGCCCGCACCCGGTAGACCGGGCCGGCACGACGCACATCGTGGATGCGATGGAACCCCCGCGCACGCAGGAAGTGGACAACGTCGCGCCGGTTCATCTGACGATGATCACGGCGATAGCGATCATGGCGATAGCGGTCGTGGCGGCGATGATCGATGCGGATGACGGGCGTTGCGCGGTGATCGGCACGATGCAGGCGCTGCGCGGAGGTGGCGGCGGCGGCACGCTGGTCAGTGCGTTCACCGGCCTGAACCCCTTGCGCCATGCCGGCGACCAGCGTCAGTGCGGTGAGTGCGCCCAGGGCACGGGCGGCAAAGCGGCGGAGCCTGCGGGGCTGTGCGGTTGATGCGGTCATCTTGTCTCTCCTTCTCGTGAGGATGTCCCGGTGTGATGGAGGGACTTTCGCAAAGCCGCCCTGAATGCTTCCCGAAGCCCGCGTTCAGGTACCGTTCATGAGAACGCAGCTTGCGCAAATGCGGAGCGAAACGGCCGATTTCCGGAGATTTCAACGCAGGCAGAGGCCAAGCCCTTGAATCGCGAAAAGGGCATGCCCACCTATGGTCTGCGGGTGCCAGACGGGCCCGCTGATCGGCGTTTGCGCCCGGCCAATGACGGCGGGCGAAGAAAAGCGCCGGATCGTTCCTTCCGTGTCCCGCACCCCGTTCTTCAACGGTGTGATGGCGATGATCGGGTGCGCGAAGGAAGGGACGGCGTTTCAACCGATGAGTCGCTCAAAGGAGGACCTTCAGATGCGTCATTTCGATCTTACCCCCCTCTATCGTTCCACCGTTGGCTTTGACCGCCTGTTCTCGATGCTCGACAACGCAGGCAACGAGTCCAATGCCGGCTATCCGCCCTACAACATCGAGCTGACCGGCGAGAATGCCTACCGCATCACCATGGCGGTGGCCGGTTTTGCCGAAGAAGACCTGTCGATCGAATCGAAGGAATCGATTCTGGTCGTGAAGGGCGAGAAGCAGGTGGAGGAAGAGGAAGAAGGCCGCATTCTTCATCGCGGCATCGCCGCGCGTGCTTTCGAACGTCGCTTCCAACTGGCTGATCATGTGGAAGTGCGCGGCGCCAGCCTGAAGAACGGGCTTTTGCACATCGACCTCGTGCGCGAGATCCCCGAGGCCATGAAGCCCCGGAGAATCGAGATCCGCAACGCCAACGAGGCGGACAAGCAGATCGAGGCAACGGCCGCGTAACCGCGCCACCCCGATTTGATATCCTGACCTGAACGGAGCCGGTTTCCCCGGCCGGCTCCCCCTCAAGGCGCTCCGCCCACCTTGGAGCGTCTTTTTTCTTGTGCTCTTCAGCCGATGGGCTCGATCACCGCCTTCACATCGCAAGGCCGCCCGAAATAGCAGCTCGACGTGATAAGCATGTCGCAGCCGGTCGCGGCATAGGCGGCCGCATTGCTCTCATTGACCCCGCCGGTCGCGGCCAGAACACATGACAGGCCCAGCTCCCGGATCCGCGCAACGGCCTCGGCCACGTCCGCCACCGGCATCTTGTCCAGTTGCAGGACATCGGCCCCCGCCCGCGCCAGCCTTATCGCCTCCTCCACGGTGTCGGTCTCGATGCAGATCTTCTTTTCCGGGATCTGAGCCCTGGCGCGCGCCACCCAGCTCTCCACCGGGCCTTTCAGGAACCGGCGATGATTATCGAAAACAAGGAAGGTCTCCGAAAGCCCCAGCCGGTGAACCGTCGCGCCCCCCGCCAGCACCGCCTTGATGGAGATTTCCTTGGTGCCGGGAAAATTCTTGCGCGTACAGCCGACCACGATATCGGGATTTCCGGCCCGGGCAGCCACCACGAGCCGATTGGCGCGCGTAGCGATGCCGGAGGCATATTCAACCAGTGTCAGCGCCACCTTCCAAGCGAGATGGAGCGTGCCTGCGGTGCCTTCGACTTCCCAGAAAAGCTCCCCCGGCTCGACCGCGGTGCCGCTGGGCACAAAGGAAAGCACCTCCCCGCCGCTCAGCTCCACCATCCGCGCGGCTTCTTCGCAGGCACAAGCCACCATTCGATCGCGGGCGCGGAAGGTCATCCGTGCCGGGATATCCTCAATGCCCAGCACATCCGTTGTCAGGTCCCCGCAAGGCACATCCTGCGCCAGCAGTCGGGTGAGGTGTTCATCGCTCAGGAGGATCATCGGCAGCCCCTGCAGCTCAAGGGAGAGGAAACGGGAGGGAGACGGGCGGCGCAAAACACGCCGCCCCTGTTCGCGCTAGAGAAGCTTCATGAAGGCGTCGATATCGGCCTCGCGGGTGCGGAAGCTCGTCACGAGGCGGATCAGCTCTTCATCCGCCTTCAGCGCCTGATCGGGGGCAAGACCATCGGCAGGCCACTCGTAGAAGGCGGCTCCCGCCTCACGCATGGCCGGGATGCGCGCTTTCTTGACCACGATGAAGGTTTCGTTGGCCTGCGGGCGCGCGGGCAGGCGCGCCGTGCTGCTGGCCTCCACCGCATCGGCCAGCTTCTGCGCCATGGCATTGGAATGGCGCGCCATGTCGAGCCAGTGATCGTTGGCGAGATACCCGTCAAACTGCGCGGAGATGAAGCGACTCTTGGAAAAGAGCTGGCCTGCGCGTTTTCTGAGCCATTCCAGTTCGCCAGCCTTGTCCTTGTCGAAGACCACCACCGCTTCCGCGCACCAGCAGCCGTTCTTGGTGCCGCCAAAGGACAAAACGTCCACGCCCGCCTTCCACGTCATGTCCGCCGGGCTCACCCCAAGCGAAACCAGCGCATTGGCGAAACGCGCGCCATCCATGTGAAGCGGAATGGAGCGGGTGTCGGCAACCGCCTTGATGGCGGCGATTTCGTCGAGCGTGTAGACCGTGCCGATTTCGGTGGACTGGGTGATGGTGACCGCCTGCGGCCGACCATGATGGACGAAGCCATCCTGAAAGGCCGACATGGCCTTGGCAAAGCCTTCCGGCGTGATCTTGCCGTTCGGCCCCTGAATGCGCACGAGCTTGGACGCTCCGGTCATGAATTCCGGACAGCCGCATTCGTCCACCGCCACATGCGCTTCGTCCTGACAGAAGATCGCGCCGCCGGGCTTGGAGGAAAGCGACAGGGCCAACGCATTGGCCGCCGAACCGGTGGCGACGAAGAACACCGCCACCTCGCGCTCGAAGATTTCACTGAACCGGGCTTCCACCCGACGCGTAAGATCGTCCGCACCGTAAGCCGGGGCGAAACCATCGTTGGCGGAAGAAAGCGCGGCCATTACCTGATCCGACGCACCCGCCCAATTGTCACTGGCGAAATACATGGAAAAACCCGTAGGACGCACGCGCGTAACGTGCAAGTGCGCAAATTGCGCAAGGGACCCTCACGTCCCCTACCAGCCTCGCATCCGATCCAGCTGACGGCGCGCCAAAAGCCGGTCCAGCGACACCGCGCCCGCACCGTAAATGGTCAGGTAGATGAGCGGAAACAGCCACAAGAGCCGTTGATCCGCAATGAGGGCACCCGGCGCGCGATCGAAGAAACCGCCTATTGCCTGTGCCCCGACATGGTGCGCGGTGATATCCACCCAGGTCATCACCGCGATGAAGATGATGAAGCCGAAACTGGCCAGCCGCGTGAACAGGCCGATGACGATGAGGACAGGCAGGAGAAACTCCGCCCACATGCCCGCAACCACCATCAGGCCATAGGGGAAGAACTCGATCTTCGATACGTCGTAGCCGACCTTTTCCATCATGGACGGCAGGATCTGCGCATAGGCCCCGGCGCTTGGGTGGATCAGCCCCGCGATCCCGGTCCCGACCTTGGTCATGGCGGAATTCAGGAAGAAGAAGAGCAAGACGCTTGCAAAGATGGCGCGCGCCACCAGTCCCGGAAACCAGCCGTGCAACGCACGTTGAACCCGGGCGAAGAACAACGTGTGCAGCTTGAAAATTCCAAAAAACATGACGTCCCAGCCCTTTTGATATCGTTGCCCAGCCTTGAGCTCAGCCCTCTTCGATCACATCCGCGAAGACGCCCGCCTCCAGCATGAGGGCTATGGCTTGCGCGGGATCGAACGCTTCCGCCTCCGCCTGTGCGGCGGCAACCGCCTCCGCGAGGGTCGCCCCCGCAATCAGCGCCTCCAGAAAAACCGCCTCGCCACAAGCAAGGCGGCGGACATGAACGGGAAGTCCCGGTCGCGTCACCAGCGCAGCCTCCGGCACCGGCCTGCCGGGTACGCCCTCGCCAGCGCCCTCGCGATTCGCCTGAAAGAGTGCAACCACAGGATAGCGCGAGCGCGCGACATATGTCGCAGGATGTACCTTGAAGCGCAGTGTCTCCAGCGCAGCCGCGTCGATCCCGCTCAGGATGTGGGGAGAAAGCGGGGCGCTGTCGGCGGCGTGGAACGCGCAAAGCCAAGCGTATTCCAGCCGCGCAACGTCCCCAAGATAGGGATAGCTCGCAAGCGGAGGGAAGCCGTCGATGAAGTCGCCAAACCCTGCCCCGTATTCCAGAAGCACCGGCGAGCGCGGGGGATGGAGGGATACGAACTCCGCCGCCAGCGCACGAAAATAGTCCTCGCCCAGAAGACGGACCAGCGCGGGATAGGTCGCCCTCAACGCCTCCCCCAGAGAAACGGCGACATTGTTGCGATAGACCGCAAAACGCCTGCGAACGCCACCGCCTGCGGGCGCGCAAAGCCCGGCGGGCACAACGAGGTCGCCGTCCCTCGGGACAAGAAGCCCCTCGGCGAAAGCCGTCCGGTTTGAAAGCCTAGCGTCCTGCGCCATGTGCGGCCCTTCGCGGTTCGGCCCTTCGCGGCTCGGCCCGCCGCCCATGCTGCGCCATGATCGCATCCGCCCGTTCCGCCTCGCGCCGCAGGACAGGCCAGGCGGGAATGTCATTGTCCCACTCGATCAAGGTCGGGCGCGGACCGGCGCGCGCGATGACGCGTTCATAGAGCATCCAGACACGATCATCGACGGCGCGATCATGGGCATCGATCAGAAGCGGCCGCCCCTCATCGTCCCTATCGGGCGCATGCCCGCCCAGATGTATTTCCCCCACACGCTCGATCGGAAAGGCGTCGAGATACGCTTCCGCCGAAAAGCCGTGATTGACCGCGCTCACATGCACATTGTTCACGTCCAGCAAGAGCCCGCATCCGGACCGGGTGGAGACCTCGGTGAGAAAGTCGAGCTCTCCCATCGTGCTCGCCTGAAGGCTGACATAGGTGGAGGGGTTTTCCAGCAGCATCGGGCGCCCCATCACCTCCTGCACCCGGTCGATATGCGCCACCACGCGCAAAAGCGTCGCGCGATCATAGGCAACCGGCAGGAGATCGTTGAAATAGACGCCCCCATGGCTGGACCAGGCCAGATGTTCGGAAAAAAGCGCGGGCGAATAACGCTCATTGAGCGCCTTGAGCCGGGAAAGATGCGCCTCGTCGAGCGGCCCCTCGCCACCGATGGAAAGCCCCACCCCGTGCAATGACATCGGATAGTGCGCGCATACCGCGCCAAGCTGGGCATGGGGCGGGCCGCCCGCTCCCATGTAATTCTCCGCATGCACCTCGAAGAAGCCGATATCGGGCATCTGGGCCAGAATCTCGCCCACATGGGCGGGCTTCAGGCCCGCCCCCGCCCTGTTGTCCGGAAGGATCGCCTTGGACATGCCGGCATCAGCCTTGCGGCAGATCGCGCTCAAGCTCGACCAGCGAGCCCACGCGATCGCCCGGCAGCTCCACGCTCTGACAGGTCCCCTTGGGCACCAGCTTCCAGGCATTGCCCTGATAATCGACCGAGGAGGTTCCCGCACAGGTCGTGCCCGGTCCGGCCTTGCAGTCATTCTGTCCGGCAAGCGCGACGCCGTAGCATTTTTCCTGCTCCTGCGCGGCCACCGGCCCGGCCATGGAGCCGACAGCCGCTGCTACGGCCGCGGCCAGAACCACGCCGGATGCCGCCCGTGCTGCCGGACGCTTCGTGTTCGCTTCACTCATGCTTTGCTCTCCCATTGAAAAACCGGCCCACTGCAGGACGCCTCCCGCTGCGACACGTTGCCCCTGTTCCGGGTGCCTTTCAGGCGGCGGGCGAGACCCGCTCCGCCTCGCTTGAGGAGGCCACTGTGCGAAGCCGGTCGATCAATCGGAAATCAAAGCAACGTGACGCTTGCGTGCGACACGCATTCGACACCAGGTGATTCCGGATAAAACCGTCAGGTTCCCCGCGCCCTCGCCTTGCCAGACACGGCGGCGTGGCCGCTGGCGCGTCCCTCGCAGACACAGCCGCCCCCGACGAAGGTCGTAGGCACCCATTTCGAAAAGGCGCTCGCCGGAGGCCTCCCAGCAATTTTCTTGCTTGGAAGCGGGTGAAATTTTATTTTACTGACAATTGGTTGGCCGGGCAGGCAACAAACACAATGTCCAAACCGCAATGCCGCTTGCCGTGCGATCAGAAATCTGGCATGTTGCGCCCCCGAATAGGACAGCACTGCTGTCCAATTATTCGGTCCGGACGGCAATCGCTCCAAGCCCGCGTCGCGCGCCTGCGCGCAGGATGACTGGCAAGGGTCGCGATCGCCGACAGGGACTGCGGATGGAGGCAGGCTTGCCCCCGTCCGGGCGCAATGCCAGACGCAAGACCGGCGTGATGATCGGTGTCATGATTGATGACATCGCCAGCCAGCCGGTCGCGTGGCAAGGCACGGCTGGCGGCAGCAGGACCGCGGAAATGGCGAACCGTCCGACAAAAAACGGACGACAAGGCATCCGCTGACCGGCAACCGCTTGCGGGACGGGATGAACGTCGCGCATACAAAGCCGCGAGCATCGCGCTTGAAAAGGGGTTATAACCCCGCCCGACTAGGGAGCGGCTTGCGCCTGGCCAGCCGTTCACACTCGACAGAGCCGCGGCCCTGGCCGGTCTCGTCGCTCGAGCCGTACCCTGACGGGGTATGACCCGAGAGAGGAGGTCTGACCCAAGGCTGCGGGAAACTGCGCGCGGGCATGATGTCCGCAAGGTCCGACCGCCCCCAGCGGCCGGGCTCGCGAAAAGGGAGAACGGCCATCCGCCGCAAATGGCGCGCTGGCCGCAAATGGGGCAAGGAAGAGCATGAGCAGAACCGATAATGCGCATTGGGACCGGCACGATATTTCCGCCAAGGCCGGAGGCGTGAAAACGACCACCGCCACGACGGCAGCCAAACGGTCCACGACGCGCGCGGCTGCCCATGGCCTGCCCGCCGCGCAAGGACTTTACGACCCGCGCAACGAACATGACGCCTGCGGCGTCGGCTTTATCGCCCACATGAAGGGTGTGAAGTCGCACAGGATCGTCGAGGACGGCCTGCGCATGCTGGTCAACCTCACCCACCGTGGCGCGGTGGGCGCGGATCCGCTGATGGGCGACGGCGCGGGGCTCCTGCTGCAGATCCCGGACAAGCTGTTCCGCCGCGAGGCGGCCAAGCTCGGCTTCGAGCTGCCGGAGGCGAACCACTACGCCATCGCGCAGATCTTCATGCCGCGCGAGGACCTCGTGCGCTCCGAGTGCGAGGCCGTCGTTGCGCGCGCCGCGGCCGAAAACGGCCTCAACGTGCTCGGCTGGCGCACGGTGCCCACCGACAATTCCTCGCTCTCGAAGGACCCGGAGATCGCGGCCACCGAGCCCGTTCACCGGCAGGTCATCTTCTCGCGCCCCGACGGGCTCGACGACGATGCCTTCGAACGCAAGCTCTACCTGACGCGCAAGATCATCTCCAACGCGATTTTCGCGCTCAATGACGGCCGCGACAACGGCTTCTACATCGTCTCCATGTCGAGCCGGACCATTGTCTACAAGGGCATGTTCCTGGCCGAGCAGGTCGGTGCCTATTACAAGGACCTCATCGACCCCGACTTCGAGACCGCGCTCGCGCTCGTCCACCAGCGTTTCTCCACCAACACCTTCCCCTCGTGGAAGCTGGCGCACCCCTATCGCATGGTTGCCCATAACGGTGAGATCAACACGCTGCGCGGCAACGTGAACTGGATGGCGGCCCGTCAGGCCTCCGTCGCCTCGCCGCTTTTCGGCGACGACATCTCCAAACTCTGGCCTATCTCCTATGAAGGCCAGTCGGACACGGCCTGCTTCGACAACGCGCTCGAATTCCTCGTCATGGGCGGCTATTCCATGGCCCATGCGGCGATGATGCTGATCCCGGAAGCCTGGGCCGGCAATCCGCTGATGAGCGAAGAACGCGCTGCCTTCTACGAATATCACGCAGCCCTCATGGAGCCGTGGGACGGCCCCGCCGCCGTGGCCTTCACCGATGGACGCCAGATCGGCGCGACGCTCGACCGTAACGGCCTGCGTCCGGCCCGCTACATCGTCACCGACGACGATCTCGTCATCATGTCCTCGGAAGTCGGCGTGCTGCCGGTGCCGGAGGAAAAGATCGTCAAGAAGTGGCGTCTTCAGCCCGGCCTGATGCTGCTGATCGATCTTGAGGAAGGCCGCATCATCGCCGACGAGGAGGTCAAGCAGCAGCTTGCCACCGCCAATCCCTATCGCGACTGGCTCAAGCGCAGCCAGATCGTGCTGGAAGACATGGACCCGGTTTCCGGTCGCACGCCCCTTTCCAGCGAGAGCCTGCTCGATCTCCAGCAGGCCTTCGGCTACACGCAGGAAGACATCAAGCTTCTGATGTCGCCGATGGCGACCGTCGGCCAGGAAGCCATCGGCTCCATGGGCACCGACACGCCGCTATCTGCGCTCTCCGACAAGCCGAAGCTGCTTTACACCTACTTCAAGCAGAACTTCGCGCAGGTCACCAACCCGCCGATCGATCCGATCCGCGAGGAACTGGTGATGAGCCTCGTCTCCTTCATCGGCCCGCGTCCGAACCTGTTCGATCTGGAAGGCCTGTCCGACAGCAAGCGCCTTGAAGTGCGTCAGCCGATCCTGACCAACGCGGACCTTGAAAAGATCCGCGCCATCGGGGACATCGCCGACAACCAGTTCCAGACCACCACGCTCGACACCACCTACGCGGCGGAAAAGGGCGCAGGCGGCATGAGCCATGCGTTGCAGGCGCTTTGCGAACGTGCGGAAAAGGCCGTCCATAACGGCTTCAACATCATCATCCTGTCCGACAGGCTGGTATCGCATTCGCGCATTCCGATCCCGGCGCTGCTGGCCACCGCCGCCGTCCACAATCACTTGATCCGCAAGGGGCTTCGCACCTCCGTGGGCCTCGTGGTGGAAACCGGCGAGCCGCGCGAAGTGCACCATTTCTGTGTGCTGGCGGGTTATGGCGCGGAAGCGATCAACCCCTATCTCGCCTTCGAGACGCTCCTGCAGATGCACGAACGCCTCGACTTCCCCGAGGAAGTGGACGAGTACGAAGTCGTCAAGCGTTACATCAAGTCGATCGACAAGGGCATCTTGAAGGTCATGTCCAAGATGGGCATCTCGACCTACCAGTCCTATTGCGGCGCCCAGATCTTCGACGCGGTCGGCCTGTCCTCCAAGTTCGTGGACCAGTTCTTCTTCGGCACCGCCACCCGCATCGAGGGTATCGGCCTCGACGAGGTTGCGGAAGAGACCGTGCGCCGCCACCAGGCGGCCTTCTCCAATATGCCGGTGCTGCGCAATTCGCTCGATGTGGGTGGCGAATACGCCTTCCGCAATCGCGGCGAGAACCACATGTGGACGCCCGATGCGGTCGCCCATCTCCAGCATGCGGTGCGCTCCAACCTGCCGGAGAAATATCTGGAGTTCGCACGCGTCATCAACGAGGAGAACGGCCGGTTCACGATCCGCGGTCAGTTCCGCATCAAGTCGGCGGAGGAAATCGGCAACACCGCGATCCCGCTCGACGAGGTGGAACCGGCACTGGAGATCGTGAAGCGTTTCTCCACCGGCGCGATGTCCTTCGGCTCGATTTCGCGTGAGGCGCATACGACGCTGGCCGTCGCGATGAACCAGATCGGCGGCAAGTCCAACACCGGTGAGGGCGGCGAAGAGCCGGAGCGCTTCAACCCGCTTCCCGACGGGACCGTCAACCCCGAACGCTCCTCCATCAAGCAGGTGGCGTCTGGCCGCTTCGGCGTGACGACGGAATATCTCGTCAACTCCGACATGATACAGATCAAGGTCGCGCAGGGCGCCAAGCCTGGCGAGGGCGGCCAGCTTCCCGGCCACAAGGTGGACGCGGTCATCGCCAAGACCCGGCATTCCACGCCGGGCGTGGGCCTGATCTCGCCCCCGCCGCACCATGACATCTACTCGATCGAAGATCTGGCGCAACTGATCTACGATCTGAAGAACGTCAACCCGGAGGCCGATATCTCGGTCAAGCTGGTGTCCGAAGTGGGCGTGGGCACGGTTGCCGCGGGCGTCGCCAAGGCGCGCGCCGACCACATCACCATCTCCGGCTACGACGGTGGCACGGGCGCTTCCCCGCTGACCTCGCTCAAGCATGCCGGCAGCCCCTGGGAAATCGGCCTGGCGGAAACCCACCAGACGCTGGTTCTTAACAAGCTGCGCTCGCGCATCGCGCTTCAGGTCGACGGCGGCATCCGCACGGGTCGCGACGTACTCATCGGCGCGCTTCTGGGCGCGGACGAGTTCGGCTTCTCCACCGCGCCGCTGATCGCGGCGGGCTGCCTGATGATGCGCAAGTGCCACCTGAACACCTGCCCGGTGGGCATCGCGACCCAGGACCCAGTCCTGCGCAAGCGGTTCAAGGGGGCGCCGGAACACGTCATCAACTACTTCTTCTTCGTCGCCGAAGAGCTTCGTGCCTTGATGGCCGAACTCGGCTTCCGCACCATCGACGAACTGATCGGCCGCTCCGACCTGCTCGACAAGCAGCCGATGATCGATCACTGGAAGGGCCGTGGGCTCGATTTCGGGAACATCTTCTACAAGCCCGATGCGCCGGCCGAAGCCTGCCGCCACACCGAGCTTCAGGAGCATCCGATCCACGACATTCTCGACCGCAAGCTGATCGCCCAGGCGATGCCCGCGCTTGAGAACAAGGAAGCGGTGAAGATCGAGACCCATATCGACAATGTGGACCGCTCCGCAGGCGCCATGCTGTCGGGCGAGGTCGCCAAGCGCTATGGCCACAAGGGCCTGCCCGCAAACACGATCTCCGTGTCGCTCAACGGTACGGCCGGTCAGGCCTTCGGCGCCTTCTTGGCCCGCGGCGTGACCTTCGATCTGATGGGCGACGCCAACGACTATGTGGGCAAGGGCCTGTCGGGCGGCACAATCGTCATCCGACCCGATCCCAAATGCGCCGCGGATCCCGATCATTCGATCATCGCGGGCAACACGATCCTCTACGGCGCGACTGAGGGTGAATGCTACATCCGCGGCATCGCGGGCGAACGCTTCGCCGTGCGCAACTCCGGCGCTCTGGCGGTCGTGGAAGGCATCGGCGACCACGGTTGCGAATACATGACCGGCGGTGTTGTCGTGGTTCTGGGCTGGACGGGCCGCAACTTCGCGGCGGGCATGTCCGGCGGCATCGCCTATGTGCTCGACGAGGACGGCTCCTTCCGCCAGCGCTGCAACCTTGCGATGGTGGATCTGGAACCGGTGGCGGAAGAGGACGACCTGCTTGAGAAGCTGCACCACCATGGCGGCGACATCGAGCACAAGGGACGTGTGGACCTGACCGCGGACATGACCCGTCACGATGACGAGCGTCTGCGCCAGATCCTTGCCAAGCACATCCACCACACGGGATCCGCCTGGGCGCAGGAGATCCTGGACAACTGGAACGACTTCCGACCGAAATTCGTGAAAGTGATGCCGGTCGAATACTCACGCGCTCTGCGCGAAATGGAAGAGCGGCGCCTGGGCAACCAGGCAGCGGCCGAATAGGGAGCGCAGAAAATGGGTAAGGTAACCGGCTTTCTCGAGATCGACCGGCAGGACCAGAAGTATCAGCCTGCCTCCGATCGCATTCGCCACTTCCGCGAGTTCACCCTTCCGCTCTCCGAGCCGGAAGTGGTGCGCCAGGCGGCCCGCTGCATGGATTGCGGCATTCCGTTCTGTCACGGCCCGGATGGCTGTCCCGTGGACAACCAGATCCCCGACTGGAACAATCTCGTCTTTGAAGAAGACTGGATGGAGGCCACACGCAACCTCCACTCCACCAACAACTTTCCGGAATTCACGGGCCGCGTCTGCCCGGCGCCCTGCGAGGAAGCGTGCACGCTGAACCTTGAGGACATTCCGGTCAACATCAAGACGGTCGAACAGTCCATCGCCGACAAGGCATGGATGAACGGCTGGATCACGCCAGAGCCTTGCGAAAAGCGCACCGGCAAGAGCGTCGGCATCGTGGGGTCGGGCCCCGCGGGCCTTGCGGCGGCCCAGCAGCTTGCGCGCGCCGGTCATGATGTCGTGGTCTATGAGCGCGAGCCCTTTGCGGGCGGCCTGCTGCGCTATGGCATCCCCGACTTCAAGATGGAAAAATACCACATCCAGCGCCGCGTCCAGCAGATGGAAGCGGAAGGCGTGGTCTTCGAATATGGCGTCGATGTCGGCACCACGGTCTCCGTCGCCGAACTGAAGAGCCGCCACGACGCGTTCCTCTTCGCAACGGGGGCCGAGCGGCCGCGCGATCCGGGTGTGCCCGGCATGGAGCTCGACGGCTGCCACTGGGCGATGCCCTTCCTCGTTCAGCAGAACCGCCGCATCAATGGCGAGGACGTTTCCCACGAGGAGCAGCTGTGGGCCGGCGGCAAGCATGTCGTCGTCATCGGCGGCGGCGACACCGCATCGGACTGCGTGGGAACCTCGTTCCGTCAAGGCGCGGTTTCGGTGACGCAGCTCGACATTCGCCCGATCCCGCCGCTGAAAGAGGACAAGCTGGCGGTATGGCCCTACTGGCCGACCAAGTTCCGCACCTCCTCCTCGCAGGCCGAAGGCGCGGAGCGCGAATTCTCCGCCGCCACGCTGGCCCTGATCGGTGACGAGGACGGACACGTCACGGGTGTGAAATGCGCCCGCGTGGACGAGCGCCGCGTTCCCATCGAGGGCACGGAATTCGTGCTGCGCGCAAGCCTCGTGCTGGCGGCGATCGGCTTCTCCGGCCCGCGCCTCGACACCTACATCAAGGAACTGGGCGACGATCTGGAACTTGATCCGCGCACCAACATCAAGGCCAACACCGAGGACTATCGCACCTCCGTGCCGGGCATCTATGCCTGCGGCGATGTGCGCCGCGGCCAGTCGCTGGTGGTCTGGGCGATCCGCGAAGGCCGCCAGGCCGCACGCTCCATCGACCTGGACCTGATGGGCACGACCGAGCTGCCGCGCTGAGGCAAGCGGGATTGAAACGACAAGGACGGCGTGGTCTTCGGGCCGCGCCGTTTTTTTATGTCTGTGTGAGAAAAGGCGATAGGCACGAGCGGGTGGCCGATCCTTCGAGACGGCCCTTCGGGCCTCCTCAGGATGACGTTAAAGGTGGCGCACACTCCGCAGGTCCGCCCAACCACACAACGTCATCCTGAGGAGGTCGCGTCAGCGACCGTCTCGAAGGATCGGCCGCTTGCTCGACAGGCCCGACAGCCATTTGCGGACAGGGCGCAGACGCCCGTCGTCTACGCCGCGCGCATGCTTGTCAGGAACTGGCCGACCTGCTCCTCCAGGCGGCCCGAGAGCGTTTCAAGCTCCCCTGCCGCCGCACGCATTTCCTGCGATGCGCCGTCACTGGTCGAGGTTGCGGCCGCAAGCCTGTCCACGTTGAGATTGACCTGCTCGGTGCTGCCATTGGCATGAACGACCGAACGCGAGATCTCCTGCGTCGCCTCTGTCTGCGCATTCACCGCGCCGAGTATATGCCCGGAAATCTCGGAAATCCGGGTGATCGTGGAGGCAATGGAACGGATGGCCTGCACCGCCTGATCGGCGACCTTCTGCACGGAAGCCACCTGCGCGGAGATTTCCTCCGTCGCCTTGCTGGTCTGTCCGGCAAGCGCCTTCACCTCATTGGCAACGACAGCAAAGCCGCGCCCCGCCTCCCCGGCCCGTGCCGCCTCAATGGTGGCGTTGAGCGCCAGAAGGTTGGTCTGATCGGCGATCTGGTTGATCAGATCCACCACTTCGCCGATGGCCTTTCCGGTCTCCGCGAGCCGGCCGACAATGACGTCCGTCTCACGCGCCTCGCCAACCGCTTCCTCCGCAATGGCGGCGGCTTGCGTCATTTCCCGCCCGATGCCGCTGATCGCCTCCGACAGTTTTTCAGCCGAGGACGAGACCGCATCCACGGCGGAGTTGGAATCGGCACAGGCCTGCGAAACCGCCGACACCGCATCGCCCGAAGCGCCCACAGCATCGCGCAGATTGTCGGTGTTGGAGCCGACCTTCCCGGCCGCGACGCTTAGTGCCGCCACCACGCTCATGACGGAGCGCTCGAAGTCTTCCGCCACATCCATCATCAGCTGATGACGTTCCTCATCCGCCCGTCGCTGCGCCTCAGCCTGCTCCTCCGCCTGGGTGCGGGCGCGTTCGGCCAACCCGGTTCGAAACGCGATCACCGAGCGCGCGATCGCGCCGATTTCGTCATTGCGCGACCCGCCATCGATATGAACCTCGTAGTCCCCCGCAGACATTTGCTCCAGACCGCCCTGCAGCCGCTTCAAAGGCCGCGCCACCCCGTAGGCGAGCACAATCGCAACGATGACGAAAACAATGCCCACCGGCATGCAGACAAGCGCGATCTGCATCATCTGGTCGATGATCAACGCGTTGATGTTGGCGCTCAGATCGCCGCCGACGAAAGCTGCTGCGAGATCCGGATTGCCGAGGGTGGAGGTAAGCGCTTGGCCGAAAACATAAAAGGAGTAGGCCGTACCGGCCACCATGATCGCGGCGGCACCGGCAACCAGCAGCATGAAACGGGCGAGGATGGTCAGGCGGAAAATCGAGCGGGAAGCTTCAAGCATCTGGGAACCTCGGCTACGCACGGCCCGCAAACGGGAAAAGCAGCTGATGCAACCCTTGCACGCGCCTCCCGTCTACGTGTCGATCCGAAGTCTGCTGGTCATAGGTAAAAATATCGTAGCGAAAGAAGGCGCCTTGCTGCGACTATTCTGTCCGCCGGAAGTCGTCGACACGCCCTTCAACCCTGGGTAACGCCCGCCCTTCCACGATCAACCTGTGCTGAAGCGAGCCTTCCGTTGGGATCGCCGGCGCGATCTCCTCGCCCGCCAGCGTTTCTTCTCGCGACGCGCCGCCCGTCAAAAGGACAACGTTGCTGTCGCCCCCTGGAAAGGCCAGTTCCAGAGCCGGTCCTTCCCCCAGAATTCGCGCAAGACGTTGCTGGACGAAGAACGCGACTTTCCGATAGCCCGGCCAGGTAAAATAAAGGCCATCATTGGTGCGCAGCCTCTGGCGCTGACCATCCACGTCGGCGCCAAAGGAGGTGTATTTCCCCTCCTCCGACAGGAACGCTTCCCAGATATCGACAAAGATGCCGTCGGCGGTTTCCACCTTCTCCTTGTAGAAATCGTTCAGATAGCTGAAGTCGGAGCGCCGATCGGGGCCGCTGACCGGCGGCAGCCCCACCCAGACAAGCGGCCTGCGCCCATCGCGAACGGATGCGACCGTCCTCTGGACGAGAGCCCGATAGACCTCCTGCCACGCCGGATCGCGGAAATTCGTGCGCTGACCATCCAGCACGAGGCCACGGCGATCATCGGTGCCCAGCATCACGACCACAACATCGGCCTCGCCCCTTTCCAGACGCGCCTTGATGCGTGTCGGCCAGTCGGGGTCGGCCTCGCGCAAGAGCCCGTAGGAACGCGAAATTTCGCTGTCCACCTTGATGGTCGGCGTCTTTGCATAGGAGGCCTGCAGACCGCGCGCGAGCCCTTCGGCCATCTTGTCGCCAACGACCAGAACCGTTCGCGCATTCTCGGTTTTCGGTTCTTCCACAACCTTGGGCTGGGTGGGCACCGCACGGGTGATCGAGCGCTTGGGCCTTTCCGGCTCACGCAGCTTTCGCGTGGGGCGGGAACTGCGCCCACCCCGGAATAACCGCAACAAGGGCGACAGCGGATGCCAGCCGCGATCGTTCTGGGCGAGCACGATCTGGCCATCCTGAAGAGAGGGGGCGGACGTCGACGGCTTCATCACCGTCAGTGTCGCAGAGACGGAGGACGGGCCGGACAAACCCGCTGTGGCGGGTGCGGCGGACGCGGCGGTCCCTGTTCCGGCAACGCCAAGCGTCGTCAGAAACGTCACGACCAGACCGAGAGATCGAATGCCCGACGCGCGCATGATTGCTCCGTTTTTGCCTTTTCGCGCACCATATACCGGCCACGGGCGCGCGCAAGCCATCCATCCGCCAAACACCGGCCTGTCACCGGGAAAGACCAAGCCTAGCTGCCCTGCAGACGCTCCAGAAGATGCAGGCTGGCAAACCCGTCGGGAGCCATGCCGCGACGGCGCTGATAGGAGCGAATGGCGGCGCGGGTCTGGTTGCCGACCTTGCCATCCACGGTTCCGGCACTGTGCCCGCGGCTGTTGAGGAGCGCTTGCATGCGCTTGGTCTCCTCATCATTGAGCGGGCGATCGCCGTCCGGCCAGTTGCGCGCGAAAGCGTTGCCGCCGCGCAGACGATCGGAAAGATGGCCCACCGCCAGCGCATAGGAATCGGCGTTGTTATAACGCTTGATGACATCGAAATTCTTCAACATCAGGAAGGCCGGGCCGCGCGCGCCGGCCGGCGCCAGCAGGTAAGCCTCGTCGGATGGACGCGGGAAAGAGCGGCCCATGGAGCGCGTCACGCCCAGCTTCGACCATTCCTCCAATGTGCGCTTCTTGCGGGTATCGCCAAGCGCATAGTTGAAGCCCTTCGGCAACTGGACCTCGTAGCCCCATGTCTTGCCCGGCTCCCAGCCTGAGGAATTCAGATAGGCCGCGGTGGAGGCCAGCGCATCGGGGATGGAGCCCCAGATGTTGCGCCGCCCATCGCCATCGAAATCGACCGCATAGGCGTTGTAGGTGGTGGGAATGAACTGGGTATGGCCCATCGCCCCCGCCCACGAGCCGGTCATGCCCGCCAGATCGATATCCCCGCGCTGGAGGATCTTCAGCGCGGCGACGAGCTGCGTCCGCCCGAATTTCTTGTAGCGTCCGCCATCAAAAGCGAGCGAGGCCAGCGAGCGGATGACCGAGCGCATGATCTTGTCGTTGTCGAGCACCGCGCCATAGGAGGATTCCATGCCCCAGATGGCCACGACCACATGCCGGTCGACGCCGAAGGACTTCTCGATCTGATCGAGCACGGGCCCGTAACGGGCGAGCTTTTCCCGCCCGTTCTCGATACGCGAGCTGGAAACCGTGCGCTCCAGATAGCCCCACACGGGCCGCACGAACTCTGCCTGATTGTCCGTCTTGGCAATGACCTCCCGATCGAGCGTGACGCCACGCATGGCGTGATCGTAGGTCGTCTTGGAAATACCGGCGGCCTGTGCCTGACGCCAGAAGGCCCGTTTCCAGCCATCAAAGCCGGACTGGGCCTGCGCCGGGATCGCGAGTGTGGCCGCAACCAGCATGGCGGCAGCCATGCGCGCGGCACGTGATCGCAAGAAACGTCCGTCGAAGGATCGAATGGCGGATTTTGCCATGGAAAGCATCTCTACTCCGTTATCCGAAAATCGATGTTCATCTGGCGATCGAAACAACAGGATCCCCGGCAAATCCGGCAGAGGAATGGCGGGGTCGCCCCCAACCATCCAGCTCCGCCTCAACGCCGGATGCGAACCCCTGCTTCGATCGTGTGACTGTTGTAATCCTGACCGACCCGCGAGCTGTCGACCCGCTCGAAGCTGTATTGCGCCTGCAAGGCGGCGATGTCGGAGATGGCATAGGTCGCCAACGCGCTGCCGGTATAGGTCAGCTCGCTCAACTCGACGCCCTGATAGTCACGCCGCGCAACGCCGCCCGACACCGTCACGGCGAGGTCATTTGTCAGCGAATGCGCCACCGACAGGGTGCCCGAATGCACGAGAGACCCGGACGCTCCGGCCAGGGATGAGGCCTCGAAGGCCGTTGATGCGTTCAACCGCACCGTGGTGAGCCGGGACGGCGACCAGACGAGATCCGCATCGGCCAGAAGTCCCTGCAGCTTCTTGTAAACGGCCCCTTCAAGATCTTCGGAACGCCAGCCGATCCCGACCTCGCCGGTCAGTTTCGGCCCCGCATTGAGGCCAAGGCCCGACCGCAACGCATAGCCCTTCGCATTGCGTTTCGAACCGTCGTCGAAGAAGCGTCCGAGAACGGTCGCCTCGGCAAAGGGTGAAAGGGTCGCGCGCAGATTGTATCCGAGCCGCACCGACCCGGAGGCGACCATGTTGTCCCGGTTTCCAACCTCTGTCCCGCCGCTGTAGAGCGTCGCGTCGAGATTGCCGCGCAATGTCACCGCGACGAGCCCCGCATCGCGCGTCACCGCCAGCGAGCCACTCACGCCGTGCTGATAGGTGCGCTTCGCCCCGCCCGCGCTTTCCGGGCTCGACTGCGATTCCGGTGAAACCGTATAGCCCGCGCGCGTCTCAAGCGTCGTCACCTCGCCCGCGTCGATGCGCAGCGTGGCCGACGCCTCGGCACTGCTTTCGCTGGAGGATGTCCCCGCTGGCGGATCGGGATAGCCGGTGAATGTGCCCCTGAACGTCGCTTCAAGGGAATGGCGATCCCAGTCGCTGGAAAGACGCAAGGAAGGCTCCACACGCGCCAGCGTTCCGCCCTCGCCGCCCGCAACGCCTTCCACGTTCGAACTCGCGCCTGCACGCAGGATCAGTTCCGGATAGAGAAGAAACGTGCCGACGCGGATGCCCTGCGGCTGGTCGCGCAAGGTATCGCCGCCGAAGGGCGCATCCCTGTCCGTGGCCGCCCCGATGGAGCCCGTCGTCAACGGCGCGGCAGGCGCGACCGGCGCCAGCGGTCCGGCGGACTGGATGGGCCGCGAGGGGGGAACCGGCCCGGCACGGGTATCGGTGATCCTGTTGGCAGACGACGTTCGCCCTGAACCACGCACCTCATTGCCAGAGGCCGTCTTATTGTCGGAGGCAGCCTTTTGAGCTCCCGGGGACACCTTGGAACCGGCTGCATTGCTTGCAGCCGCATCGCTCGCCCCGTCGAAAATCAGGAAATCATCGCCGGCCGCGCCATCCTCGACATCGCCTCCCGGCTGCCCAGTCTCCAGCGTGCCGCGCAGGAAATCCGAATCGTATGCCGATTCAGATGTCTGTGCAGCGGCGGCCGTTGCGACGGCCATCACGCAGAATGCGGGCAGGATGCGGTTCATTCGCCTATGTGATCCGGTCGCGAAACAGGCCGGACACACAGCCCGGCATACTTTCCGGAGTGTGAAAAACTTTGGTTAATTTTGTCTTGTAAATGACGTCACGACCGCAGTCGGTTGTAACAGGCTCTCACCGGCCCGTGCACAGCTTTGCACCGCCCCCCGGCGCGTTCGTCTCGCAATTGCCGCAAATGTTTGATGTTCAGGGCAAAGAATGCGAAACAGGGCGCACGCGGAAACGCATGAATGCGCGCCTGACGGGCGCGTGTCAGCGATGCAGACCGCTTTGGTTTGGCCGCGCCGTTTCAGACAGGGATGCTCGAAGTTGAACCCGGAAAACAAACCCGGATCGGAGGCGGAAGCCTCGACCGATGAACGCGCCCGTGGTTGGATCGCCTCCGCCGAACGTACGCTCGATACCGAAATCGCCGCCATCCAGGCGCTGCGCGCCGCCCTCGGCAATGGCCTCTCGGCCAAGTTTTCCCGGGCCGTCGATGTCATCGGCAAACTGACGGAAGGCCGCCTGATCGTGACCGGCGTCGGCAAGAGCGGTCATATCGGCACCAAGATGGCCGCCACCTTCGCCTCCACCGGAACGCCTGCCTTCTTCGTTCATGCAAGCGAAGCCAGCCACGGTGACCTCGGCATGATCACCGAGCGCGACGCGGTGATCGCCATTTCGTGGTCGGGCGAAACACAGGAACTGGCCCCCACCATCGCCTACACGCGCCGCTTCAATGTCCCGCTGATCGCGGTAACCTCGCGCAAGGACAGCGCCCTGGGCCGCGCCGCCGATGTCTGTCTCGATCTGCCGCGCGTTGATGAGGCCTGCCCGCTCGGGCTCGCCCCCACCTCCTCCACCATCATCCAGATGGCGATCGGCGATGCACTGGCCATCGCGCTTCTGGAATCGCGCGGCTTCACCGCCAAGGACTTCTCCGTCTTCCACCCCGGCGGACGGCTGGGCGCCAGCCTGCGCCTGGTGCGTGACATCATGCATACGGGGGACGACCTGCCGCTGATGCCGCTGGGCACGCCGGTGCGCGAAGCCATCGTCCTGATGACGCAGAAGGGCTTCGGCTGTCTCGGTATCGTCAACGAGTTGCACAAGCTCGTCGGCATCATCACCGACGGTGACCTTCGCCGCCATATCGACAGCAATTTCCTCGACCGCACGGTGGAAGAGATCATGACGCCGTCTCCGAAGGTCGTCGCCCCCGACCTGCTCGTCGCCTCCGCGCTCGAACAGATCAACACCTCCTCCATCACCGCGCTGTTCGTCGTCGAGGATGGCCGTCCGATCGGCATCGTGCATTTCCACGATCTGCTGCGCGTCGGCGCGGCCTAGCATCGCACCCTGCGCGGGGCGCTCCCTTCAGGCGGGTGCCCCGACAAGACTGCAGGCTCATGCGCGCAAACCGGATCGCGTCGCTGGAAAGTGCGCTTATATTCGGGGGGGCTGCACCTGGGCCGGGCCGGGTCCACTCCCGCGGCCCCGCGCATTTCGGCCATTTCTTCGCAGGAAGGACGACGACCTGCGAAGAAATTCATGACACTTCCCACATTGCAAAAATCCGCTTGCAAGGCCTCCGCGTTTTCCCTTTGTAAACCATAAGCATGGCGAAGTGCTTCTGGCAGCTATTTGCGGCCGCGATTAGCAATTGTTTAGCGACGCTCCCGCTATTGTGGCGCGAACAATCGGGACATAAAGAGATCGGGAAACCACGCTCAGGTCGGGGCACTCGTCGGTAAACCACTGAGTCTTAACGTAAACGAGGATAGACGGCGCGTCCCTTTGATGCGCGTCTGTCTGAGGAGCGACATTCGGTTATGGATCTGGGTAGTATCATCGGCGTTGTCGGGGCCATGGCAGTCGTCCTTGCGGCGATCTTTGTCGGCGGCAGCTTCAGCCAGTTCGTGGATATTCCGTCCATTCTCATCGTCATCGGCGGCGGCTTTGCAGCAACCCTCGTCCGCTTTCCCATCGGCGGCATCGGCGGTGCGCTCGTGCTCGGCTCCAAGGTCGCCTTCTCGCACAAGAAGGTGGATCCGCGCGAATTGGTGGAGAAGATCTCCGAACTTGCCGACATCGCGCGCAAGTCCGGCCCGCTGGGTCTGGAAAATGTCGAGATTTCCGAGCCGACGCTGGCCCGTGGTGTGCAGTACATCGCCGACGGTTATGACGGCGATTTCATCAAGGGATCGATGGAACGCGAACGCGACCTTTTCCTTGAGCGTCTGTCGGAAGGCAAGCGCGTCTTCAAGGCGCTGGGCGACAGCGCCCCCGCCTTCGGGATGATCGGCACACTGGTGGGCCTCGTGCAGATGCTTGCCAACATGGATGACCCTTCCACCATCGGTCCCGCCATGGCGGTGGCTTTGCTGACGACACTTTACGGGGCGTTGCTGTCCAATGCGGTCTGTCTGCCGCTGGTGGACAAGCTCGACAGCAAGTTCGACATCGAGGAACTGAACCAGACGCTGATCATCGACGGCGTGATGCAGATCCGCGAGTCCAAGAGCCCGGCGATCATCCGCGAGATGCTTATCGCCTATCTGCCGGAAAAGAGCAGAGCCGACTTCCAGGAAGCCGCGTAAGGCGGAGGACGACCAGTGGCCAAGAAAAAACAAGCAGCCGGCGGCGCTCCCGAATGGTTGGTGACATTCGCGGACCTCATGTCCCTGCTCGTATGCTTCTTCGTGCTCATCATCTCCTTCTCCATTCAGGACAAGGAAAAGCTGCAGGTCGTCGCCGGGTCCATGAAGGACGCCTTCGGCGTGAAGGAAAACTCGCGCCGCAACGGCATCATCGAAGTGTCCGGCATCCCGATCCGCAACTTCATGAAGGACGTCTCCCAGCGCCCGCAGGAAGAAGAGTCCGATTTCGCCACCGAGCGCCATGAGCGGCGCTCCAAACAGGGCCCGGAAGCCAATACCCACGACGTGGAAAAGGCGAATATCGAGCGCCCGCGCCAATTCGCGACCGCCGCCGCCTCCATTCGTCAGGCCTGGCAGGAAATGCCGGAAATCACGGAGTTCCAGTCCAATCTCGTGATCGAAGAGAACGAGGAAGGGCTGAACATCATGCTGGTCGACCAGGATGGCCGCTCGATGTTCCCGGAAGGCTCCAAATACCCTTACGAGACCACCCGCACCCTGCTGTCCAAGATGGCTCCCGTGCTGATGAGCATGCCCAACCGCATCAAGATCACCGGGCACACCATGTCGGGAAGCGGCGTTCAGGGATCGGGCTACACCAACTGGGAACTCTCCGCCGACCGCGCCAATGCCGCGCGCCAGATCCTGTCCGAATACGGCGTGAAGGACGATCGCTTCTTTGCGGTGGTCGGCAAGTCCGACACCGATCCGCTGTTTCCCCACGACCCCTATCTGGCGGCCAATCGGCGGATCTCGATCCTGCTGATGAATGAAAGCCCGCCATTGCCAATCGACTACAAGCCCTGACGATTGCCAAGCCGGGCAAATACCCGGGAGGATGAGAAGAACAACGCTCCTCATCGCTCTTGTCTGCGGAGGCCTGAGGGGCCTCCGATCTGCTCTGTCTGGCCCTGGGGAAAAGCGCGACCCTATTCCTCGGCCGTCATCACCCGAAGCACCGTCCCGTCCACCTCCACCACACGCACCCGTGTGCCTTCGGGCAGATCCGGTCCCGTGATACGCCACACCGTATCATCGACCTGCAGACGTCCCGAGGCCTGCCGGATCGGTTCGCTCAGCACGAATTCACGCCCCACATAGCGCGCGCCGCGACGATTGAGGCCAGGTTCCCCTTCCCGCTCGCCCCCGCGCAGATTGCGCAGGATATAGCGACGGCCGGCGAACAGGCAGGCAAAGGCGATCACGACAAAGATCACCACCTCCACCTGCCAGCTGAGGTCCACGAAGATCGCCAGCGTGCCGACGATCAGGGCGGACACGCCGAACCACAGGAAGAAGGTGCCCGGCGCGAGGATCTCCAGTCCGAGCAGCAACAGGCCCAGTATGTGCCAACTCCAAGGCCCCAGGTGGCCGATGATGGTTGCGAACAGGCTCACGGACGATCATCTCCCGAGGTCTGCCCGACCCCGCCGGAGCGCGTGGCGGGAATACGGCCGGAACGCCGATTGCTCGATGCCGGCGCTTCGCCCGTGAAGGTCTCACGCGCGATCTCGCCGATACCGCCCAGCGCACCGAGAATGGAGGTCGCTTCCAGCGGCAGCATGAGCGTCTTCTGGTTCGGCGACTTGGCCATCGCCTCCAGCGCCTCCACATAGCGGTTGGCGACAAAATAGTTGATGGCCTGAACGTCACCCGCCGCGATCGCCTCGCTGACCATGGTGGTCGCCTTGGCTTCCGCTTCCGCCTCGCGCTCGCGCGCCTCCGCATCGCGGAAAGCCGCCTCACGCCGGCCTTCGGCCTCCAGAATCTGCGACTGCTTCTGGCCTTCCGCCTTCAGGATCTCCGACTGCCGCTTGCCTTCCGCTTCCAGGATGGCGGCACGCTTTTCGCGCTCCGCCTTCATCTGTCGGCCCATCGCCTCCACGAGATCGCGCGGCGGGTTGATGTCCTTGATCTCGATGCGCGTGATCTTGATGCCCCACGGCTCCGCAGCCGTATCGACGACGCGCAGAAGCTGGGCGTTGATCTCGTCGCGGTTGGACAGAAGCTGGTCCAGATCCATGGACCCCATCACGGTGCGGATATTGGTCATGGTGAGGTTCAGGATGGCATTTTCCAGCCCCAGAACCTCGTAGGAGGCGCGCGCTGCATTGACCACCTGGTAGAAGGTCACGCCATCCACGGTCACCGTGGCGTTGTCGCGGGTGATCACCTCCTGCGACGGCACGTCCAGAACCTGCTCCATCATGTTCATCTTGTTGCCGATGCGATCGAAGAACGGAACAATCAGGTTCAAGCCGGGATGAAGTGTGCGGGTGTACTTTCCGAACCGCTCGATTGTGTAATTGTAGCCTTGGCTCACCGTCTTCACCCCGGCGGCAAAAACAAGCACCACGAGCAGGAAAAGAACGATAATGAAAACGTCTGAGCCGGTCAGAAAGTCCATGGAAGATCTCCGCAAAGAGGATCGGCGTTAAAACCGCCGCGATACAGTCGACGCACGGGCGTGACTATGCCCGCTCATGCGCACGGGGAAAAGATCAGAGTGCCCGCTGCTAGGCAACCCAGCCGCCAAGCTCGCGCCGCACCACGGCCTCGATCACGCGCATGCCCTGCTCACTGTCATTGAGACAGGGGATATGGGAGAACTTCTCGCCGCCATGTTCATGGAAGATCTCGGCATTCTCGCCCGCGATTTCTTCCAGCGTCTCAAGGCAATCGGTCACGAAACCGGGATTGACGATGGCGAGACGCTTCACGCCTTCGCGCGCCAGCTTTTCCACGGTCTTGTCGGTGTAAGGCTGAAGCCATTCCTCCGGGCCGAAGCGCGACTGGAAGGTGATCCGCAGCCGGTCCTTGTCCCAGCCAAGCCTCTCGCGCAGCAGCCGCGCCGTCTTCTGGCAATGGCAGTGATAGGGATCGCCCTTGTCGAAATAGGATTGCGGAATGCCGTGGAAGGACGCCAGCACCACCTCCGGCTCGAAATCCAGGCTCGCCAGATGCGTTTCGATCGAATTGGCCAGCGCATCGATATAGATCGGCTCGTCATGATAGGCGGGGACCGTGCGCAGCGCCGGCTGCCAGCGCATGGACTGCAGCACCTCGAACACCTTGTCGTTCACCGTGGCCGTCGTGGAAGCGGAATATTGCGGGTAGAGGGGAAAGGCGAGAATGCGGTCGCACCCTGCCGCCGCCAGCGCATTGAGACGTTCCGCGATGGAGGGATTGCCGTAACGCATGGCCCAGTCCACCACCACCTCGGGCGAAGAGGACAGCGCCTCGCCGAGCTTTTCGGCCTGTGCGCGGGTGATCGTGCGCAACGGGCTCTCGTCAAGCTCCTTGTTCCAGATGGAAGCATAGGCTTCGCCCGACTTGGACGGACGGCGCATCAGCACAATGCCATACAAGATCGGATACCACAGCAGCCGCGGCCATTCGATCACCCGCTTGTCGGACAGGAACTCCGAAAGATAGCGCCGCATCGACCAGTAATCCGTGCCGTCCGGCGTGCCGAGATTGATCAAGAGCACGCCCACCTTGCCGACCGCCACCTTCGGGTGATCGGCGGGAAGGTGCAGTGTGCTGGAGGAGGGCTGAGCCGGGCTCCGGCCTGTTGCGACGGACTGGACCGTGGTCTCTGTCATGGCTTTACGCATTGCTCCTCAGTCGGGATGGGCAGCGATAATCGGGGCGGGCGGGATCCGGCATTCGGGCTGAAAGCTGAACATGGACCGGTTGAAAGCCGAATATGGGCATGACCACGATATTGGCAAGTTTTCGAGGGCAAGTTTCGCAACGGCGTTTCTCGTGTTCCTCCCGCGCCAGGCGTGGTGCGGGACGCTCCGCTTCCCGGACCGCTTCGCGCGACCCGAAATGCGCCTTCCCCGCCAGTCCTTGCAGGATGGATCGCCTGTCGTGGCCCCCCAAGCAATGACCTCCCCGTCCCCCGTTTGAGCCGTGCGCCTGCGATAGCCAGACATAGCGCATATCTCAAGCCCGCGCCATGCCGGCCGCCGGTTGGGCCTGCCCCGACGCCGTCCATCAGAGCAACGACTTAAGCATTACCCAATAGACTGATCTTCAAGTATTTTTCAGACTTGCGCATCAAGATTGCGGCCAACAGCGCCCGCAAGGCGCGACATAGACAAGGACAGGCGCCATGGCATTGAACGACCCGTTCGATCGGGACGGCCTCGGAGACGTCTTGATCATCGATCCGCAAGCTTTCGGGCGCAGGCGGATGACGGCGCTGGTCACCGAGATCGGCAGCAACGGCATCGTCGGCTGCGATAATCTCGCCGACGCCCTGTCCGCGCTTGTCGCCCAGCGTTTCGATCTGGTGATCATCGACCGACGATTGGGCCTTCCCGCCATCGGCTGCCTGATCCGCGCGTTGCGTCAGTCGAGCGAGCCCAGATTTCGCAACATGACCGCGATGTTGAGCACGGACCGCATCGACCGCGACCATGCCAGAAACGCAGGCGCCCTGGGCTTCGACGGAATCGTCGTCACGCCCTGCACCGCGCGCATCCTCAACGACCGCATCGACGCGGCAGGCGCAATCTGGAACCGCCGCTTCCCCGTCGCGTCGCGGGCAAGGCGCATCTACGGAACACTCGACGACCACCAGACCCAGCCGCCCGCGCGCCTGCTGCACCTGCCTGCACGTTGAAACGAAAGAGGCCGCGACCGGCGGCCCCTGGCGGTACGTCGTCGGGCGGTACGTCGTCGGGCGGCACGTCGTCCGGCGGCACACGGCCTTTCGCCCCGCCGCCATCTGTTGTCCCGCCACAGAGCAACCGCCCTCATCCCGGCGCAAGACCGACATCAGGCGAATCCAATGCGATACCCGCCTCCGGCCGGATCGAAACAGCTTAATCCAGGTAATAGCGCCGGGCAGTGGAGAACCAGAACTCCACGATGGTGTTGAGGATCGCGCTCATGCCTTCCAGCGTGTCGACCTTGGACACCACCGCATTGGCCCCGCTTTCATAGGCGCGACGAATGGTTTCCTCGTCTGTCGCCGTGGTCAGCACACAGACGGGCACCGAATGCAGCCGTCCATGCGCGCGCAGCTTGTGCAGGAAGGTCGTGCCGTCCACCACCGGCATGTTCAGATCAAGGATGATCAGATCCGGTGGGGCGTTCTCGTCAGCTGCAGCCTGTTCCAGATACTCGAAGGCCTCGCGGCCATCCTCGCAGACTTTCAACTCCAGTCGGATCGGCGCATCCCGCAGGGAGCGCTTTATGACCAGAATATCGTCGGGGTCATCTTCGACCAGCAAGACACGCGCATCCACCAGCGGATCTGCATGTTCTTTCTTGTCCGACGCGGTACCCATGAACCAGAAACCTCACCGTTAATAGTAACAATGCGACGACCGACCTCACTCGACGGCAATGTCGCACAGACAGCTTCCCACTTCGTTACAAAATACTATAGTGTCGAATGGACAGGTTCCACAATAGAATCGGCTTTGATCAAGTGAGGCGAAGAGGGCGTTAATCATTGCAAAATTGCCGCAAGGTTGCCGGGATTGACGGAAATCAGCCATTTTACTTCGACCTTAATTTTCTTCCCACTCCGGCATTGCGATTGAGGCCGGACAGCACGATCTCTTTTGCAAATCATCACTATTGCGTTATCTTCCGTTGCGGTAAGCCCCTGCCAGAGGGCTGTAATCTTCTGGATTTCGTTCCGTCACCGAGCCATAATCGGATCCGCAATACAATTGCCGGTCTGACGGTTGAAAGCCCCGAGACCGTCCTGGAGTTTCCAGTCACTGACGGACAGGGGCGCAATTGCTGGGCGCAATGGAGCCTGAAGGGGCGCTTTGATTCGCATGGCGAATTGATTGACGCGGTTGCAGTCGGCCGTGTCATCGCGGAAGAGTTGCGCTACCGAAATGCGCTGGAAGACCTGATGCGCATCTCGAACGACGTCGGAAAGAGCCAGGAGGAGCGTGCCCGCATGATCCTGTCTGTGGGCGTGAAGTATTTCGACGCCGACCTCGCCGGCATCACGCGGCTGGAGGGCGATCTGGCCAATCCTCTGGTGCTCAACTTCCATCTCGATCACCTGCGCGAACGCCACCCCTTCCCGCGCGAAAAATCCTATGTCGATCTGGTCCTGCGGGCCGGGCCAGTGGTGGCCATTCACGACATCCGCGAGACCGAATACGTCAATTACCCCTTCTACGAGAACCTGCCGCTCCAAAGCACCATCGCTTCCGAGGTCTATGTCGGCGACCGCTTCTACGGGATCATCAATTTCGGCACGCTGAAAGCGCGCACGGAGCCCTTTTCCGACAAACAGATCCAGTTCTGCCGGCTGATCGCCCGCTGGATCGGCTACACGCTGGAAAAGCACTTCTTCTATGTCGGGCTTCAGGTGAGCGCGGAACGCTATCACCGGATCTTCGAGCACGCGCCGATCATGATGGCGGTCGTGGACAAGCAGGGGCGGCTGCTTGACGTCAATGCAGCCTGGCTGCAGCGGCTCGGCTACAATCTGCGCGAGGTGATCGGGCGCAACCTGGCCGACTTCGTCACACCGCAATCGCGTGAGGCTCTTGACGCCGAACCGCTCGACCGCCAACCGCTGACGATTGCCACCCAGAATCTCGACTTCATCACCCGCGACGGCGTCATCTTGGCCACCCAGCTCTCCTCACTGGCCGTTTCCGCAGAGGATTTGCCGATCCTGTGCGTCTGGGTGGACATGAGCGAACGCAACCGCTTGCGCGAAGAAATGAACGCCGCCAACCGCGCCATCATGCGCGCCAACGAGGACCTCAAGCGTTTCAACACCGTTGCCGCCCATGATCTGCAAGAGCCGCTGCGCAAGATACGCCTCTATGGCGATCAGCTCGCAAAACACCTGCCGGAAGACTGCGATCCGGAAACCGGCCATGCCCTTGAAGTGATCACGCGTGCGGCCGAGCGGCTGTCCAGGCTGGTACGCGATCTGCTGGCGTTCTCACGCGAAAGCGAGCGCGGCTATGCGAGCGACCCGGTCGACCTCAACCCGCTGATTGAGGAAGTGCTTGGCGACATGGCCCTCTTGATCCGCGAGACCGAGGCAAACGTGAAGATTGCCCCCCTGCCGAAGGTCAACGGCGATGCGGTGCCACTCCAGCGGGTCTTCCATAACCTCATTCTTAACGCCCTGAAATACCGCCATCCCGAACGCCCGCCCGAGGTCGAGGTGTTCGCCCGCAAGTGCAAACAGGGCAATTGCGAGCTCGTCGTGCGCGACAACGGCATCGGACTGCCGGAAGGCGCGCAAGAGGAGATCTTCGAACCCTTCGTGCGCCTTCATGCCTCCCGAACGACGGGAACAGGCATCGGGCTGGCGCTGGTGCGTTCCATTGTCGAGGGTCACGGCTGGAAGGTCATCGCACACGCGCGCGACGATCAACCGGGCACCGATTTCGTCATCCAGACGAATACGGCGGCAGCCGCCGGGCAAAATCCGGATGACGTCCCCTCCCCCAGAAACGACAAGAGGTCCTGAGTGGCAAAGGCAAGATCCGGTCCCGACCCGATCGACGGCGCTGCGCACTTGGCGTCGCTGCAGGATCTGCCCATGCCCGCAACCTTGTTGACAGCGGATGGCGTCATGCTGGAGGCCAATCCGGCCTATTGCGAGGCGTTCGGACTGGAGCATGAGCAGATCATCGGGCGCTCCATCTTTGAACGGGCCAACGAAGAAACAGAGCGGCTGACCCGAGACTACTTTGGCCGCCTCTCCCCGTCGCAGCCGAACGTGACCTCGCGACCGGTCCTGCAGGTCCTGCATCACCGCGAAAGGCGGCGCATCTGGCAGTTGAACGGGGTTTTCGATGCGGATGGCGCGTTGGAGAAGATCCTGATCCTGTTCTGGGATGTCACCGAGGAGTATCGCTACAACGAAACGCTGGAAGACTTGATCCGCATCACCAACGACCGCTCGCTCGACACCGACGAGGTCGTGGAGGGTATTCTGCAGATTGGCCACGCCTATTTTCGCATGACTGCCGGCGTCATCAGCCGCTGCGGCCCGGAAGGGGTGACCGCCGAATTCCAGGTCCGCCATGACATCTCGCCCATCGGCGCGACCGTACCGCTCGAATACTCCTACACCTCCATCACCCATTCGCGCGGCAGCATCGTTGCCATCCAGGATATCTTCAAGACCCCCTATGCGGACGCCCCCTTCCGCAAACGGCTCAACATGCGAAGCTTCCTGAGTGCGGAAATCCATGTCGACGGGAAACTCTACGGGGCGCTCAGTTTCGCATCGCCGGAGGCGCGCGACGCCCCCTTCAAGGACGAAGACATCCAGCTGATCCGCATTCTGGTGCAGTGGCTGTCCTACGCGCTCATGCGGCGGCGCAGGATTGCGGAGCTGCGGGGGAGCGAGGAAAAGTACCGCTTCATCTATCAGAACTCGCCGATCATGATGCACACCGTCGATGCCGATATGCGGATCACCGACGTCAACAAGACCTGGACGGATACGCTGGGCTATTCGCGCGAGGAGGTGATCGGTCGGCCGATCGCCGACTACCTGACGGATGCAAGCAAGGCAGACCTTCCCGACAACATATTCGACCTGATCGAAAATCCCTTTGTCGATGTTCCCTTCACCACGGTGCGCGCCGACGGAACACTGGTGGAGGTGGAGGCGTCCACGCTGGTGGGATCCAGCAGTTTTCCCTTCACCGTGCTCGCCGTGATCAACAATGTCACCGACCGCAATCGCGCCCTGCGTTCGCTTGCCAGGCTCAACGAGGGGCTGCATCGCACCAACGAGGGACTGAAGCGCTTCAACGCCATCGCCGCCCACGACCTTCAGGAACCCTTGCGCAAGATCCGCCTGTTCGGCGATGTCCTCACCGAATCCCTTTCCGGGATAGAAGACGAGAACGTGCGCAATCCGCTGACAGTCATCAAGCGATCCTCCGACCGCCTGACCAAGCTCGTCAACGACCTCCAGACCTACACCCGCGAGACCCAGCGCGGCGTCAAGCGCCTGCCCGTCGACCTGAACCGGCTGGTGAGCGATACCCTGACCTCCATCGTGCCGCCGATCGAGGCGGAGATCGAGATTTCGGCTCTGCCCCAGGTGACCGGCGACCCGAAGTCGCTGTCCAGCCTCTTCCATCACCTTTTGGGATTCGCGCTGTCCGGCACGCAAGGTGAAAGCCCGCGCGGCCTGCGCATCGAGAGCCGCCCCCTGAAGCAGGGCTCCGCTCTGCTCACCATCACCGACAACGGGTCAAGGCTGCCCGGCACGCAGGGCGATCGCATCTTTGAACCCTTTGCCCGCCGCAGTCCCTCGCACGCAAGCGCGGACCCGGTCGCCAGCGAGGTCGGCATTGGCCTTGCCATCGCAAAGTCGATCGTGGAGGGGCATGGCTGGCAAATAACGGCATCGGCAAACCCGGATGGCGCGGGAACGATGTTCACCATCGAGATACCCGCCCACCAGATCATCCACCGTCACATCCCCGCCCCGGCCATCGTCACCGATGAGGCGGACGGGCGCGCTCAGCCGTAATCGCGCGCGTCCTCGATCACCTTGCCGTCATTGGGGAGTGAGCCCGGCGCGACCGCTTCCACGGTTCCCCCGAGCTTCGTCACCTCACGCAAGGTGGCGGCCACCGCATCCGGCAGACCATCCGCCCCCGGCGGCACCTCGATCTTCAGGCTCATGACATCCTGTTCATCGGCGCGCGAGACCACAAGCCGCGCCCGGGCAACCTCCGGGTGACGCTTCATCACGTCCGCCACCTGCTCGGGATCGACGAACATGCCCTTCACCTTGGTGCGCTGATCGGCCCGCCCCATCCAGCCCGCTATCAGGGTGTTCGTGCGGCCACACGGCGATTGGCCGCCAACCACTTTCGTCATGTCGCCCGTGCCAAAACGCACCAGCGGATAGGACGCATTGAACGAGGTCACGACGATCTCGCCCACCTCGCCATCCGGCACCGGATCGTTGGTGCCTGGGCGCACGATTTCCAGAATGAAATCCTCGTTGAGAATGAGGCCCTGTTGCGCCTCGCTCTCATAGGCGATGACGCCGAGATCGGCGGTCGCATAGCACTGGGTGACCGCGACGCCGCGCGCGGCATAGTCCTCGCGGAGCGAGGGAAACAGAGCTCCGCCGGAGACCTGCGCCACCTTGATCGAGGAGCAGTCGAGGCCGAGCTCATCGGCTTTTTCAAGGATCGCCTTCAGGTAGTCCGGCGTACCGCACCAGCCGCGTGGACGAAGCGCCGCGGCGGCTTGCGCCTGCATTTCCGTCATGCCCGCACCGGCGGGAAAGACTGTGCAGCCCAAGGCCCGCGCTCCAAGATCGAGGATAAAGCCACCCGGCGTCATGTGATAAGCTAGGGAGTTGTGCACGATGTCGCCGGGCCGAAACCCCGCCGCATAAAGCGCGCGCGCCGCCCCCCAGGGATCGGCGCCTGCGCCTTGCGGTTCCCAGACCGGGCCCGGAGACAGAAACACCCGCTCCGGAGCACGTCCCAACGCCGCGAACCCGCCAAAGGGCGGCATTGCCTTCTGGGCCGCCATCAACTGGGGCTTGCGCAGCACCGGCAAGCGGGCGAGAGCCTCGCGCGAGGTAATCTGCGTCGGATCGATGTTCTCCAGATGCGCGGCAAGGCCCGGCGCGGCGGAAACCGCCTTTGCAAGAAAGCCCGGCAACCGCCGGAAAAGCTCTCCCTCGCGTTCCTGCGGATCGCGCGTTTCGCGCGTATCAAATTTCTCATTCATCTGACTCTGGTCTCCTCCCGGCCCGAAGTTCCTGTCCAGGGACCTTCGGAAGCCTCAAAGGCTTCCATCCCCCTCATGTACATGCCCCAGGCTTCAGCCTTCGAATCCAGCCCGGTCGACCCGCCCGCTTCGGCAATTGCTACGCGCCTCCGGCACGGGCTCTGCGGCATGGATAAGATCGGCAAGGGGCGTATGCTCGTCCGCGTGCCCGCGCAGTTCGATCCGCAATTCCCGGATCATACCCCTGTCACAGGTGATGGCGACCCGCGATCCCGCTCCCTGACCAAAGGCGTCATCAAAGGCGTGGCGAATGCTGCGCGCCGTGACCTGCCCGCCCACATTGGCCGCCAGAAGATCGCGCACGGCGGAGCCGTTGATTACGTCAACCATGGCGATCGAGGCCCGGAAATAGGCGTCAGGATCGCTGTTGCCGAAACAGCTTCCGTGTTTGATCCATTCATGGCGATGAAGGTTTGACCGCGTGCCGGGCATGACGCGCTCAAGCTGGCGTCGGGTCTCCGGCTTCAGCGGGATCGGATCGAGCGCACCGTAGCGCCCGGATTCATCGAGCGATTTCTGCTCTGCGGGCACATTGCAATAGAAGTTGCCGATCGGTTGTGGCCACAGCCCGTGCAGCGACAGATGCCGTGCATCGTAACGCCCGGGCGATTGGCTCCGGCATTCCGGCTTCGAACGATGGGTTTCGCAAAAAGCGGGCGCCCAGGTGATCGCCAGCAGATATTCCGGCACCCCGGCCTCATGCCATGTCGGTTGCGGACGCGACTTGGACCGACCTGCGGGCTCAAGCGGGGACACGCGCGGCACGACTGCCTCATCCTTACTGGCGGCGCCCGTTACCAGATGCGCACCACATCCGGCCGCCACCCAACGCAGGCGCGGCTCCGCGCCCTCCACCTCGATCCGGTAATGGGTCGCATCGCGCCGGTTGGCCGCATGGACCGGATAGCTGCGCTCTGCCTGCGTCATCACATTGCCTGGATTGGTCCCGGCCTTGATGTTCTGCGTCGCGGGACAGGCAAGACGCGCGACGAAGCGCCCCTCAACCGCGACCTCAGCTTGTGCGGCAAGCGGAAGCGCGATCAGCAGGGCTGCCAATGCAGCATAAATCCGGTTCAGCATGAAAGCTCCCAAGGCGCGGGGTCCTGGCCCGAATGGCGTCACATGTATGGTGGCAGGGCTCAGCGAAAAGGAAAAGCCCGCGCGCGCGTCTCTGCCATAGGGAGAGACCGGAGCGAAGCTCTGCATGAGAGTATCGGTGTCTCCGTATCCACGAGAGATCCCATCCCCTCACCCCAGCCCTCTCCCCATGGGAGAGGGGGTACCATCGTGCCCCTTGCGGGGTCGCGGACAACCGACAGACCCGAGACGGCAACCTCAACGCAAAGCCAGACGCGCCGATGAAAAGACCAGCCTCATCACCTCTCCCAAGGGGAGAGGTCGGCGCGAATGCGCCGGTTGAGGGGCGACAGGCCCCTCCGTATCCACGCGCGCATCCCATCCCCTCACCCCAACCCTCTCCCCGTGGGAGAGGGGGACCATCGTCCGCCTTGCGGGATCGCGGATAACCGACAGCCCCGAGAGGGCAACCTCAACGCAAAGCCCAACGCGCCGATGAAAAGACCGGCCCCATCACCTCTCCCAAGGGGGAGAGGTCGGCGCGAATGCGACGGGTGAGGGGTGACAGACCCCTCCGTATCCAAGCAGCATCCCATCCCCTCACCTCAGCCCTCTCCCCATGGGAGAGGGGGGACCATCGTGCGCCTTGCGGGATCGCGGATAACCGACAGCCCGAGACAGCAACCTCAACGCAAAGCCAGACGCGCCGATGAAGAGACCGGCCCCATCACCTCTCCCAAGGGGAGAGGTCGGCGCGAATGCGACGGGTGAGGGGTGACAGGCCCTTCCGTATCCACGCGCGCACCCCATCCCCTCACCCCAACCCTCTCCCCGTGGGAGAAGGGGAACCATCGTGCCCCTTGCGGGATCGCGGATAACCGACAGGCCGCAGACGTTCCCGCCGCCTCACGCCAGCCAGCGCTTGCGGCGCTTGTAGTGCTTCACGGCCCGGAAGGAGCGACGCCCCTCGCCGCCCACGCCGAGATAGAATTCCTTCACGTCCTCGTTCTCGCGCAACGCCTTGGCATCGCCATCGAGCACAATCCGGCCCGCTTCCAGAATATAGCCGTAGGTGGCGTATTTCAGAGCCACGTTGGTGTTCTGCTCCGCCAACAAGAAGGACACGCCCTGTGTGCCGTTCAGCTCTTTCACGATCTCGAAAATCTCTTCGACGAGCTGAGGTGCAAGCCCCATGGACGGCTCGTCCAGCAGGATCATGTCGGGCCGGGACATCAGCGCACGCCCGATCGCGCACATCTGCTGCTCGCCGCCGGAAGTGTAGCCCGCCTGGCTCTGGCGGCGCTCCTTCAGGCGTGGGAAATAGGTGTAGACCATGTCCAGGTCGTCGCGGATCGCGCTCGCGCCATCCCGCCGCGTATAAGCGCCGGTCAGAAGGTTTTCCTCGATCGTCAGATGGCCGAAACAATGACGCCCCTCCATCACCTGAATGCAGCCGCGCCGCACCAGCTGGTTGGGCGACAGCGCCTGAACCTCTTCGCCATGAAAGCGGATATTGCCCTTGGTGACGTCGCCACGCTCGGCGCGCAGAAGATTGGAGATCGCCTTCAGCGTGGTCGTCTTGCCCGCGCCGTTTGCGCCCAGAAGCGCCACGATGCCCCCCTTGGGCACACTCAGGGACACGCCCTTGAGCACGAGAATGACGTGATCGTAGATCACCTCGATATTGTTGACCGCGAGGATCGTATCACCAGCAACTTCGCTGGCGGCTTGGGGTGCGTGCTGCGTCATGGTCGCCGTTCCTGGGGGTGAGCCGTTCCTGCCGGGACCGGGTCCGGCCATCCCGAATGCCGGAACCCGAGTATCAGAGCCCGGGTGCTTGGAAAGGAGGCGCGGGCGGATGGACCCGCGCCCCGGTTGTCGGATGCCGCGCGGCTATGCGCGGCACAGGCCCCTTACTGGGCGCAAGGCACATCCCGCTCCGGCCAGGGCGAGTTGGACGCGACATATTCCGCCGCAGCAGCCTCCAGCAGAGGCTGGACGACGTCGGTCATCGGCGTGAACCATTCGCTGGCCTTCTTCCAGTCCTTTCCGTCCCACTCCACGATGTAAAGCGGGCCGTGACCATTGTGGTCCTCGCACGACATCTTCAGCGGGGCCATGAAGTCGGTCATGCCCATTTCTTCGATGCGCGCTTCGGTGAGGTTCAGCGTCTCAAGACCGTTACGCACGTCCTCCGCCGTCACCATTTTCTTGCCGGAATATTCCTGAGCGGTCCGGATCGCCTCCGCGATCAGCATCGCGTTGTAGACGCCGCGGTTGTAGAGATTGTCGGCGAATTTCGCGGGCTCGACTTGGCTCTTGCCAGCGTCGACGACATATTTCTTGATGTCCTGAATGACGCCGTAGTCCTTGCCGACACCGTTGAAATTCAAGGTGCGATAGCCCTTGGCGGCCTCGCCACCGGCAGCCGCATCGTCATTGCCGCCGGACCACCACACACCGTAGAAGCGATCCATCGGATAGCGGATCTTGGTCGCTTCCTTGACCGCGGTCGGGTTCATCGCGCCCCAGCCCCACATGATCATGTAGTCGGGACGGTCACGGCGCACATTCAGCCACTGCGAGGACTGGTTCTGCATTTCCTTGCCCGCGACCGGATACTGGGTCATCTCGAACCCGTATTGCTTGGAAAGGCTCTCCAGCAGCGGGATCGGCTCGCGGCCATAACCGGCATCGAGGAAGATGTAACCGATCTTCTTGCCCTTCAGCCCCTCAAGGCCACCCTCGCGGCGCGCAATGTCCTTGATGATGGCCGATGCGCCGTCCCAATAGGTATCCGGCGCGTTGAAGATCCATGGAAAGGTCTTGCCGATGGCCGCCGCCGACAGGCCATAGGCCATCGAAAGAACCGGGATGCGGTCAACGGACGCCTTCGGGATCACCTGGAGGGTGATGCCGGTGGAATAGGGCGAAAGGATCACCGGGTTCTTCGGCTTGACCGTCTCGTAACACTCCACCCCCTTCTGGGTGTTGTAGCCGGTCTCGCATTCATCGAATTCGATCTTCACGCCACCGATGCCGCCATCGCGCTCATTGAGCATGGACAAATAGTCCTCCATGCCGTTGGCGATCGGAATGCCGGAGCCCGCATAGGGGCCGGTGCGGTAGGTGAACAGCGGAACGTAGATGCTGTCTTCCGCCTGTGCGGCCGGCACGGCGAAGCTGGCGGCGACGACCGCCGCAGCGAGGCCTGTGGCCAACAAGGTGTTCTTCATCGTTTCCTCCCTTCCTCCGGAAATGTTCTCCGGGTTGGAGCCTCTCAGCGTCACTGTCGGGCCGGCTCCATGCCCGGGTGAGGTTTGTGCGGGGCGGATGCCGGCCCCGGCACAGGATCAGCCATAAGGGAACGGCCAGTAGCGCAGCTTCTCCTTGGCAAGCTGCCACAGCCGGGCAAGCCCGTGCGGCTCCGTGATGAGAAAGAAGATGATCAGCGCGCCGACGATCATGAAAGTCAGATGCTCGACCGTTTCCGCCGCCACATCGAAGCCGACGGACGGCAGGATCATGCGCAGCGCCACCGGCAGAACCCAGATGAAGGCCGCCCCCATATAGGAGCCGATCAGGCTGCCGAGCCCTCCCAGGATCGTCATGAACAGCACCTGGAACGACAGCGAGATCGCAAAAGCCGACGGCTCCGCCGCACCCAGCCAGAAAAAGACCATCATCGCGCCAGCCACGCCGCACAGATAGGACGAGACCGCGAAGGCGGAGAGCTTGGCGGTGAGCGGACGGACGCCGATGAGCTCGGCTGCGATATCCATGTCGCGGATCATCATCCACTGACGCCCGATCCGGCCCCGGATCAGGTTGGAGACGAACCAGGTGAGCCCCACGGTCACGCACAGGACGATGAAGTATTGCGTCAGGGGTGCTGCGGCTGGCCCGGTCACGATCAGACCCGCCATTTCACGCTGCTGCACCTCGATCGCGCCGGAGGCATTGTAGTTGTAGAGCCACGGAATGCGGATGAAGCACCATTCCAGAAAGAACTGCGCCGCGAGCGTCGTCACCGCCAGATAGAGCCCCTTGATACGCAGGGACGGCAGGCCGAAAACCACGCCGATGGAGGCCGAGAAAATGCCCGACGCCAGAATGACGACGATGATGTTCGCTTCGGGAAAGATGGAGGTGAGCTTGTAGGCGGCATAGGCCCCCACGCCCATGAACGCGCCGGTTCCCAGCGACAGCTGCCCCGCATAGCCCGTCAGCACGTTGAGCCCGATGGCGGCCAGCGCAAAGATCAGGAACGGCGTCATCACCGAGGTCAGGAAGAAGTCTGTCGCCAGGGCCGGAACGACCACAAAGGCCGCAAACGCGATGACAGCAATGCCGATGCGGTCCTGGCGCAGAGGGAAGATCGCCTGATCGGCCTGGTAGGTGGTCTTGAACTGACCAGCTTCACGATAGAACATGGCCCTACACCCTCTCGATGATGCGTTCGCCGAACATGCCCTGAGGCCGGAACAGCAGGAAAATCAGCGCGATGATGTAGGCGAGCCAGCTCTCGATACTGCCCCCCACCAGCGGCCCCCAGTAGATCTCGCCAATCTTCTCGCCAAAGCCGATGACGAGACCACCGACAATCGCGCCGGGAATGGAGGTGAAGCCGCCGAGGATCAGGACGGGAAGCGCCTTGTAGGCGATGATCTCCAGCGCGAAGGACACATCGGACCGCGCGCCCCACATGATGCCGGTGGTCAGCGCCACGATGCCTGCTGCGAACCACACGATGGCCCAAATCTGATTGAGCGAGATGCCCACCGACAAGGCCGCCTGATGGTCATCGGCCACCGCGCGAAGCGCACGGCCGATCCGCGTCTTGTTGAAGAAGATCCCGAGCCCCGCCACCATGATGATGGCGATGACCGCTGCCGCGATATCGATATGCTGGAGGATGAGAAGCCCCCGCTCGCCGATTTCGAAGGCGGTGGAGCCGGTGGGCAGGCCCAGTTCCTCGGTGATCATCGCCTTGGGTTCGCCGCCGAAGACGAATTCGCCGAAGCCGATGAGGAAATAGGTCATTCCGATGGTTGCCATCAGCAGGATGATTTCCGGCTGATTGACCAACGGACGCATGACGACCCGCTCCACCGTATAGGCCAGAAGCCCCATCACGGCGATGGCCATGAGCAGCGCCAGATAGGCGGGAACGCCGCTTTCGTGCAGCCCCACCAGGGTCAGCGCGGAGAACACCACCATGATGCCTTGCGCGAAATTGAACACGCCCGAGGCCTTGAAGATCAGCACGAAACCGAGCGCGATCAGCGCGTAGAGAATCCCCGCCACGAAGCCTTCCCACAGCACCTGGAGCAGAAAGTCCGGCTGGGCGGCCATCTGGACGAACGGGTCGATGAAAATGTCATAGAGCATGGAGCGTGTTCCCTGATGCTCGCTCGAAGAAAGCTGTGATAAAGGCCAGCGCACGGACAGGCAGTCGACCGGCTCGCGATGCCGCAACAGCCGCGATATTGCCCCCTCTCCCATGGGGAGAGGGTTGGGGTGAGGGGATCAGATGTCCCCGTATCCACGAGAGACCTGCGCCCCTCACCCGGACCAGCGGTCCGACCTCTCCCCACGGGAGAGGCAATTGGGCCGGGCGCTTGGCTACGGCTGGCGCGGATGCGAACGGGCACGACGGCCCACAGGCGAACTCTCGGCCCGAGGAGGCATGCCTCGCGGCGATACCTTCACCGCTGGTCGAGCCGCTGATCCCCGATGCCGTAACACCCGCGATATCTCTCCCTCTCCCATGGGGAGAGGGCTGGGGTGAGGGGATCAGATGTCCGCGTCTCCACGAGAGACCTGCGCCCCTCACCCGGACCTGCGCTCCGATCTCTCCCCACGGGAGAGGCAATTGGGCCGGGCTCTTGGCTGCGGCCGGCGCTGATGCGGACGGGCACGATGGCCCACAGGCCGCCTCTCTACCGGTCGCAGCCCCCTTGTAAATGGAAGCCGCCACGCCGATGCGATGCGCGGGCTTGATACCGGAACGGCTCATCAATCCGGCCCTCAATGCGCCACGCCCAGATAGGCGTCGATCACATCCTGGTTGGACTTGACCTCATCGGGCGGCCCGTCGGCGATCTTCTTGCCGTAGTCGAGCACCACCACGCGGTCGGACAGATCCATCACCACGCCCATGTCGTGCTCGATGAGCGCGATCGTCGTGCCGAACTGCTCGTTCACATCGACGATGTAGCGGCTCATGTCCTCTTTCTCTTCCAGGTTCATGCCCGCCATGGGTTCATCCAGCAGCAGAAGCTCCGGCTCCATGGCCAGCGCGCGCCCAAGCTCGACCCGCTTCTGCAAGCCGTAGGGCAGGCGCCCGACCGGCGTCTTGCGGATATGTTCGATTTCGAGAAAGTCGATGATTTCCTCCACCCGGCGCCGATGGGCGATTTCCTCGTCCAGCGCAGGCCCGTGGCGCAGCAGCTGCCAAAAGAAATTGCGCTTCATGGCGAGCGTGCGTCCCGACATGATGTTGTCGAGCGTCGTCATGCCCTTGAAAAGGGCAACATTCTGGAAGGTGCGCGCGATGCCCTGGCTGGCCGCCTCGTAGGGCCGCATCTTGCGCCGGACTTCGCCGCGCCAGGTGATCGTGCCGACCTGCGGGTGATAGAAACCGTTGATGACGTTGAGCATCGACGTCTTGCCCGCACCGTTGGGACCGATGATCGCGCGGATCTCGCCCTTTCGGATATCGAAGGAGATGTTGGTGATGGCCTTCACGCCGCCGAAGAACAGCGAAACGTTGTCCACCTTCAGAAGGACTTCTTCCCTGTCCGCGGGAACGCGGGCCTCTGCCGGATCCACATGCGCGTTCATTCAGCCGCCTCCCTGACGCCGTCACCCTTGGCCGGGTAGGTTTTCATGTCGCGGATCTCCACATCCGCCTCGATGGAGCCCTTGCGGCCGTCCTCGAAGGTGACTTCCGTCACCACATGTTTGCGGCCAACCCCCTCGTAAAGCGCCTCGATCAGCGGACCGTAGCGTTCCGCGATAAAGGAGCGGCGCACCTTCTGTGTGCGGGTCAGCTCGCCGTCATCGGCATCCAGTTCCTTGTGCAACACGAGGAAACGGTGGATCTGCGCGCCCGCCATCAGCGGCTCGCCCGCGAGATCGCGGTTCACCTGGTCCACATGCGCTTCGATCATCTCGTAGACGCGGGCATTGGCGGCCAGCTCCTGATAGCTGGCATAGTTGACGTTGTTGCGCTCCGCCCAGCTTCCCACCGAGGTCAGGTCGATATTGATGAAGACGCAAACCTTGTCGCGCCCGTCGCCAAAGGCGACCGCCTCCTTGATATTGGGGAAGAACTTGAGCTTGTTCTCCAGATATTTCGGGGCAAACAGCGCGCCATCGGAAAGCCGCCCGACATCCTTGGCGCGGTCGATGATCTTGATGTGCCCCTCTTCGGTGAAGAACCCGGCATCGCCCGCATGCACCCAGCCGTCTTCGGTCTTGGTTTCGCGGGTGGCCGCCTCGTCCTTGTAGTAGCCGACAAAGGTGCCGGGGCTGCGATAGAGGATCTCGCCATTGTCGGCGATCTTGATCTCGACATCCGGCGCGGGCTTGCCCACGGTGTCGCCCAGGATCTCGCCATCGGGCTGCATCGCGATATAGACGCTGGCTTCCGTCTGGCCGTAAAGCTGCTTCAGGTTGAGACCGAGCGAACGGTAGAAACGGAAGATCTCCGGCCCGATGGCCTCGCCCGCCGTGTAGCCCACCTTCAGCCGCGAGAAGCCCATTCGGTTCTTCATCGGGCCGTAAACGAGAAACTCGCCGAGCCAGTAGAGAAGACGGTCGGAAAAGGGAGCCGGCTCCCCGTTCAGGATCTTTTCGCCCGAACGACGGGCCACATCCATGAAGTAGTCGAACATCTTCTTCTTGGCGCGGCCCGCATCTTCCATGCGCACCATGATCAGCGTCAGAAGACCTTCGAACACGCGCGGCGGCGCGAAGAAATAGGTCGGCCCGATTTCCCGCCGGTCGTCAAACGCGGTTTCCGGGCTTTCCGGACAGTTCACGCAATAGCCCGCTATGTAGGATTGGGCGACGGAGAAGACAAAGTCGCCGATCCAGGCGAGCGGCAGGTAGGCGAGCGTCTCCTCGTTTTCGTCCAGCGCGTCGAACGCATTGGCGTGTCCGGCGGAGATGATGAGGTTCTCATGCGAGAGCATCACCCCCTTCGGTCGCCCGGTCGTGCCGGAGGTGTAGAGGATGATGGAAAGATCGGCGCCCTTGCCCTCGCCAATCCGCTCCAGCCAGTCGGCTTCGGCATTGGGTTGGGCAAAGCGCAAGGCCCGCCCCGCATTCTGCACCGCGTCGAAGGAATGAAGGTGGCCCTGCTCATAGTCGCGCAGGCCCCGCGTCTCGTCATAGACGATCTGCTCCAGCGCGGGCAGCTTGTCGGCGATGGAGAGAAGCTTGTCGACCTGTTCCTGGTCCTCGACCACGGCGAAGCGCACACCCGCATGCTCAAGCACATAGGCCATCTCTTCGGCAACGGAATCGGAATAGACCGGCACCGGAACGCCGCCCAGCGATTGCGCCGCCACCATCGACCAGTAGAGCCGGGGCCGGTTCGTGCCCACGATGGCGAGCTTGTCGCCCGGCTGAAAGCCGAGCCCGGACAGCCCGAGCGAGAAGTCGCGCACCACGTCGTGCACGTCTTCCCAGGTCCATGCCTGCCAGATGCCGAGATCCTTCTTTCGGATCGCCGGCTTCTGTCCCCGAATGCGCGCATTGCGCAGCAGCAACTTCGGAAAGGTATCCTCACTCGAATGGCCGGCAGCGGACTTCGACTGCATTGCCATGGGCGCCGTGGAAGCCCCCGCTTCCGGCGCGCCGGTTTTCGAGACGCTGACCCTCCCGGCCGCGGCCGTAACCGCTTCCGTCATGCGTTCCCTCATATCGCTTCCCGCCGAAGGTGATCTTTATAAGCGGGTATTTGTTTTGTTTGTGAAAGGATAATGGGCGGAGCTTAACACGAATATCAAGCCCCCTTACGTTAATAGATGTGAATTTATCCGATTGCATACTGTTTACGCAGATCAGATATTATTTCTGCATCGCAGTATTCTATTGCAACGCAAAATCACCTGCCATTTCGTACCCTACGTAATTTATGCTATTTGCCTGTTTTGTATTGACAATTTAGACAATCAGGAGCCCGAAGACAGCGCGCTTGCGTGGTCGAAGCCACACGCGAAAGGCTGCAGCTACAATGCACCGCACAAGGACCAGAGGGACGGGCAATCACCATCATCGCAACCATGCCGGGTTGCCGCGGGCAAAGACAGGCGGACAAATGTCAGGAGCCAATGAAACAAAGAGCGCGCCACCTGCCCGGCGACGCGCTCTTTCTCGCTCATGAAAATCCAAGCTGGCGGCTCTCTGGGACGAGGACCGTCCGTCGCGCGCCCGCCCGCTACTGGGCGGCGGCAGCCAGCGGCTCGCGCCGCCGGAAAGCATCGAGCAGACCGTCGCGCAACGGCTGGGCCGCCTCCATCGCCTCACGGCGGATATACCCATAGCCGCGGATCACCTCCGGCCACGCCGCAAGCGCGACGGCAGCCGCATGATTGTCCGCATCGAGCGCAGCGGCCACCTCATCGAGGACGAACATGTAGTCGTCACGAAGGGCATATTCCATCTTGCGATCGGCAAAGCGCGCGAAGGGATCGAACACCGAGCCGCGAATGCGCCGCATCCCCGCCAGCACCTTGAGGAACGGCATGATCCAGGGCCCGAATGTGCGCTTCTTCGCCTCCCCCGTTGCCGGGTCGACGCCGCCCAGAATGGGCGGGGCAAGATGCAGCTTCACCTTGGACCAGCTTTCGAACTGGGCTTTGAGCTGACGACGGAAAGAGCCGTCCGTGTAAAGCCGGGCGACCTCGTATTCATCCTTGATCGCCATCAGCTTGAAGAGATTGCGCGCAGCCGCCTCCACCAGCACCGTTGAACCGGGCATCGCCTTTTCTTCCGCCTGACGAAGCCTGGAAATCCGGTCCGTGAACGCCTCGGCATAGGAACCGCCGTGATAGTCCACGAGGAAGCGCGTTCGCCGCTCGATCGCCTCCTCCAGCGTTTCGGAAAGCCGCTGACTGTCGCTGCCGGAGATCTCCGCTGAAGTCTCCAAGGCCACCGGTCGCTTCAAGAGGGCCTCGACGCTGGCGATATCATGCCCCGCAAGCCGCCCCCAGCGGAACGCGTCGCGGTTCATCTCCACCGCCACGCCGTTCATCTCGATGGCCTTCTCGATGGCTTCCGCCGAAAGCGGAACGCCGCCCGTCTGCCAGGCCAGACCCAGCATGAACATGTTGGCGGCGATGGCGTCGCCCATCAGCGCCGTGGCGATGCGCGTGGCATCGACGAACCGCGAACGCCCCGGCTTCGCCCTCTGCCCGATTGCCTCGATCAGACGGCGCGAGGGCAACGAGAAGTCGGCATCATGGGTGAAGCTGCCGGGATAGGTCTCATGGGTGTTGACGACAATGGTGGAGCGCGACGGGTCCGCCGCCGTCAGCACCTTGGCTGAGCCCGCCACGACGATATCGCAGCCGATGACCAGGTCGGCGGCACCTGCGCCAACACGGATGGAGTGGATCTGCGCAGGATCCTTGGCAAGGCGGATATGGCTGGTGACCGCCCCGCCCTTCTGCGCGAGCCCGGCCATGTCGATGATGCCGATGCCCTTGCCTTCCAAATGCGCCGCCATGCCGAGCACCGCCCCGACGGTCACGACGCCCGTGCCGCCCACGCCGGTAAGAAGGATGCCATAGGACCTGTCGCCAAGCTCAGCCTGTTGCGGCGCGGGCAGGCCGGAAACGTCAGGCCGCCCCGCCGTATCCGGCACCCCGGCAGGCTTCTTGCGCAGCTTCCCGCCCTCAACCGTGACAAAGCTCGGGCAGAACCCTTTCAGACAGGAAAAGTCCTTGTTGCAGCTCGACTGGTCGATCTGCCGCTTGCGGCCAAACTCCGTCTCCAGCGGCTGAATGGCGACACAGTTCGATTTCACACCGCAATCACCGCAGCCTTCGCAGACCAGCTCATTGATGACGACGCGCCGATCGGGGTCGGGAAAGGTGCCCCGCTTGCGACGCCGCCGCTTTTCCGCAGCACAAGTCTGATCATAGATCAGCACCGAGAGACCGGGCACCTTCGCCATCTCGCGTTCCACTTCCAGCAACTCGTCGCGATGCTGGATGGTCGTTCCTTCCGGCCAGCCGATGGAGGCCGGATACTTGCCGGGCTCGTCGGTCACGATGGCGACCCGGCTCGCCCCTTCCGCCGCCACCTGCGCCGCGATCTGCGGCACGGTGAGCCCGCCGTCATGGGGCTGCCCGCCGGTCATTGCGACCGCGTCGTTGTAGAGGATCTTGTAGGTGATGTTGGCCTTGCTGGCCGCCGCCGCCCGGATCGCCAGATAGCCGGAATGATTGTAGGTGCCGTCGCCGAGGTTCTGGAAGACATGCTTGCGCACCGAAAAGGGCGCCTCGCCCACCCAGTTGGCGCCCTCGCCGCCCATCTGGGTGTAGCCCTCGGTGTTGCGGTCCATCCACTGCACCATGTAATGGCAGCCGATCCCGGCATAGGCGCGCGAGCCCTCCGGCACGACGGTGGAGGAATTGTGCGGGCAGCCCGCGCAGAAATAGGGTGTGCGGGTGGCTACATCCTCGTTGGTGCGCCAGGCGGCTTGCGCTTGCGCCAGAGATTTCGTGCGCGCGACCAGTTCCTCATTGGGCGCGATGCGCGCGACACGCTCGCCGATACCGACCGCGATGTCATTGGCATCAAGCGCGGCCTTCGCTGGGAAAAGCCATTCCCCCACCTCGTCCCGCTTGCCGACAATGGAAGGCGCATTGGCGATGCCATAGAGGATCTCGCGCATCTGGCTCTCGATGAGACCGCGCTTTTCCTCCACGACGATGACCTGTTCCAGCCCCTCCGCGAAGCGGCGGATACCCCCCGGCTCCAGCGGCCAGGTGCACCCGACCTTGTAAAGCCGGATGCCGGAATTGGCGCAGGCCACCTCGTCGAGCCCGAGACTGTCGAGCGCCTGCAACACATCAAGCCAGCTCTTGCCGGTGGAAACGATGCCGATACGCGCCTTCTGACCGCCGGAGTGCACGATCCGGTCGAGACCGTTGGCGGCAAGATAGGCCATCACGGCCGGCAGCTTCACCTCGTGAAGGCGCTCCTCCTGCGCCAGAGGGGGATCGCTGACCCGGATATGCGGCCCGCCGGGCGGGAACGGGAAATCCGGCAGGATGGGTGCGAAACGGGAAAGCGAGCCGTCGATCGATCCGGTCGATTCCACGTTGTCCTTGACGAGCTTCATCGCCGCCCAGGTACCGGCAAACCGCGACAGCGCCCAGCCATGCAGGCCGAAATCCAACATTTCCTGAACGCCCGCCGGGTTCAGAACCGGAATCATGGCATCCACAAAGGCATATTCGGACTGGTGCGCGGTGGTGGAGCTTTCGCAGGTGTGGTCATCGCCCATCAGCGCCAGAACGCCCCCATGGGGCGAGGTTCCCGCCAGATTGGCGTGACGCAGGGCATCGCCGGAGCGATCCACACCGGGGCCCTTGCCATACCAGACACCGAAGACACCCTGCACACGCCCCTCACCGCGCAGGGCGACCTGCTGCGTCCCCCACAGGGCGGTCGCGGCAAGATCTTCGTTGATGGCGGGCTGGAAGTGGATGTCGCGCGGCTCAAGGAGTTTCTTTGCCCGCGCGAATTGCTGATCGAGCGCGCCAAGGGGAGAGCCTCGATAACCCGTGATATAGCCGCCGGTCACAAGACCGGCCTTCTCGTCGAGCGCCTTCTGCATCAAGGCAAGGCGGATCAGCGCCTGGGTTCCGGAGACGAAGACCTGATCGACGTCGAGGTCATATTTGTCATCAAGGCGAACCGGTTTCAGGCGCATATCATCTCCCATTTGAATTTCATGCAGTTTGCGGATCGTCATGCGGCGCGCGCCAGCCGACCGGGCCCGGAGGCCGGTGCTGCGCCTGCGGACATTGCATCCGCATCGATCAAATCGCCGCTGACGATGGCCGTCAGATTTGCGGCCTCCCAAGATATCGGTCCGCAGATTGAACGAGACGGCTACGCTGCGTCAAATGGTTTATTGGGGGCACATCCCGTGGCCCCAAGATCGAACCAAAACGTTGCCCGTGCGTTTCCAATGAAATCGAGAACCGGATGCTTGGGATGTCGGCAATAGCCCCTGTCCCAGGAAGTCGATCACTTCTTGCCCGTCATACACGTAAGGATACGAATTCATGAAGCGCATCAGCGTCAACGCCCCCAATCAGACAGCTTTTCTCGTCTCCCTGATCCTCGTCGGCATCGGCCTCATCGATGCCGTCACCACGGTGATCGTCCTGCCGATCGCTCCGCTGTGGCTCATCGCCATCGGCTATCTGGTGCTGGCGCTCGCCTGCTACAGCCGCCGCTTCTGAGGCGACATCAGCCGTATATGACCTTCGGCAACCAAGTCGCGATCTGCGGCAGGAACCAGATCAGGGCCAGCGCCCCCATCTGCAGGAGCACATAGGGAATGATGCCCTTGTAGATGGCCGAGGTGCGCACCGTATCCGGTGCCACGCCGCGCAGATAGAACAGCGCAAAGCCGAAGGGCGGCGTCAGGAACGACGTCTGGAGATTGACCGCCATCATCACAGCAAGCCACACCGGGCTCATCAGCTCGCCATCCGGCATTTCCATCTTCAGAAGCACCGGCGCGACCAACGGCACGACAACGAAGACGATCTCCAGGAAATCGAGAAAGAAGCCGAGAACGAACATCACCACCATGACGGCGATGACAGCGCCAAGGGTGCCGCCGGGAAGCCCGGACAGGGCCGACTTCACCAGTTCCTCGCCGCCAAGGTCTCGGAAGACGAGCGAAAAGAAGCTCGCGCCGATCACGATGGCGAAGACCATGGAGGTGATGCGAGCGCCCTGGCGCGAGACATCGCCCAGCATGCCCGAGCGCATCAGCCGCAACAGAACCAGCGCGAAGCTTCCCGCAAACAGCGCCGACAGAATGATCGCCACGACAATGCCGACAAGATCGCCGGTGGGGATCTCCTCCCGCATGGGCCTGAGATCGACGAAGGCCGTCAGCACAAGAAGCCCGACAAGGCTCGCAAAGGCCAACATCACGGCCCGGCTCGCCCCCTCCTTGAGCCGGTTCCCGGCAAGGAGCAGCGCACCGGCAGCCCCGACGCCCGCCGCTTCCGTCGGCGTGGCAATGCCCGCCAGAATGGAGCCCAGCACGGCAATGATGAGCACGACCGGCGGCATCAGCGAGCCGAGCAGATCGAGATCCACCGCCTCCTCGTCATCCGCGATCATGGCGGGCGCGGACTTCGGACTGAAAAGCGCGACCGTCATCTGCCACGCGATATAGAGACCTACCAGCATCAGGCCGGGCAGCAAGGCGCCGGCGAAGAGATCGCCCACCGACACGGTGTCGGGCGCGAAATTCCCCATTTCCATCTGCGCCTTTTGATAGGCGCTGGCGAGCTGGTCACCCAGAATGACCAGAACGATGGACGGCGGAATGATCTGGCCGAGCGTTCCTGCCGCCGCGATGCCGCCACAGGCAAGCGAAGGCGAATAGCCGTTGCGCAGCATGGTCGGAAGCGACATCAGCCCCATGGTGACAACGGTCGCCCCGACGATGCCGGTGGACGCGGCAAGCAAGGCCCCGACCAGCGTGACAGCCAGCGCCAGACCGCCATTCATCCGCCCGAACAGACGGCCCATGGATTCCAGAAGATCCTCGGCCACTCGTGAGCGTTCCAGCACCACCCCCATGAAGATGAAGAGCGGCACAGCCACCAGAACCTCATTGGTCATCTGACCGAAAATGCGCGATGGCAGCGCGGCAAGCGTGATCGGAGCGCCCGCCAAATGGCCGAAAAGAGCGAAAACCAGCGCAACCCCGGCCAGTGTAAAAGCAACCGGATAGCCGCTCATGAGCATCACGCAGGCGGCCGCGAACATGGCGATATCGAGCGAATGGACAATATCGAAGGGCAGGACACTCATGACGCCGACCGGACCTCCTCGCCGTCAGGCCCCGCCTGACGGGTAAAGCGCAAGAGCGCCGTGGGCTGACCGGCGAGCGCGCAAAGACCGCGCAGCACGATCGCAACCGCCTGAAGCGCCATGAGGCCCGCGAAAACGAGGATCAGCGTCTTCAACAGGAACACGGCCTGGATGCCAGACGTCTCCCGCGAGCCTTCCAGGATCGACCAGGAGCGCGCCACATAGGGCCAGGCATAGTCCAGGATCACCAAACACATCGGCACCAGAAAAAACGCCGCCCCCAGCGTATCCACCAATGCGCGCACACGCGGGCGTGCCTCGCGATAGAAAATGTCCACCCGCACATGGGCATCCACGCTCAGCGTGTAGGCGCCGGCGAGCATGAAGGTGGCGGCATGGAGATAGACGATCGATTCCTGCATCCAGATCGATCCCAGTCCGAAGACATAGCGCATCAGGACGACGGCAACCTGGATGACCACCATGAGCGGCAAGGCCCAGGCGACGGCGCGACCGATGGAGATAGAGATCCGGTCGATAAGAAGGGCGGCGGCGAGCATGTTCGGACTTCCGCTAAGACGTTGCATCCGCAGGGCATTGCGCTTGCGAATTGAGAACCGGCAGACCAGCGGTCCAGGAGGGGCCCTTGATGGGAAGGCCGGTTCTGCCTCCGGGGTCTTCAGAACGATCCGGGGCAAAGACGGGAGGATGCCTCCCGCACCGGACCCGGCGCGGAAGGCGGCATTCGATCAGAAGCTCAGCGACACGTCGCGATGCCCGGACGAGCAGGCGGCCACGTAGAGGGCCTGTTCCTCCGGCAAACGCGGCTGGGCGCGCAGGCCGATCGTGTCGCGGATGGCGGCATCATAGGCTTCCAGTTCCGGCAGCAGCTTCCGGGAAGCCTCGCGACGCCACGCAAGTTCGCTCTGGAACGTTTGCAGGGTCTTCGCAATGGCTTCGCGCGCTGCTTCCGGATCGGGCGTCCTGGACCGCATGGCCTTGCGCACGGCATTGACGCCGGAGCGGATATCCCCCGCCCCGTCAACCTCACCGACACGCGAGCGGACGTCCTCCACATAGTCGACATAGGCCGCCGGCTCCATCTGAGCGAGCTTGGTGTCGAGCGAGCGAAGGTCATCCTCCAGCGCCGCGAAGGCATCGGTCGCATGGAGAACCGCCAGGATCTCCTGAAGCGGCTCATAAGCCTGATCCACCGTGCGGCGGAAGGTCAGACGCGCCTTGTCCTCCTCCCGCTGGATCTTGGCGAAGGCCTTGTGCTTCTCGTCCCACTCAGCCGGGATCTGGGCTTCAAGGGCGGCTTTTTCAGCCTTCAGCCCCTCCATTTTGATCTGGGCCTTTTTGCCCGCGGCTTCGGAGTAGATGCCATTGGGACCCGCGCGCTGAATGATCAGCTCCTGATCCTCGATCTTCGCTTCGATGCGACGCGCATCACGTTCAAGCTGGCGAACTTCGCCGTGCAACGGACGATAGGCGACCGCAGCCCTGGCCACCGCCTCCTCGACGGCAACGATCTCGTCCATCGCAGGCATCGCCTTGCCCGCCATTTCGATCGATTTCGCCAAATCGCCCGCCAGGTCCTTTGGCAGAACCGTCAGATCAAGCGACCCGGCCTTGGCAATGGCGGCCTTGATCTGGTCGCCATTCTCGGCGAACTGCTCGCGGTCCCATTCTTCGATGCAATATTGCAGGCGCGGGTTCTTCGGCGGCGGCGCCGTGTCCGACGTCAACGACACGCGGTTCGGCAGATAGTTCACCAGCGCCGGATAGAACCCGACGATCAGAAGCGCCAGAAGCTGAAGACCGATGAAGGCAACGACACCCTTGTAGATGGCGGTCGTGCGCACGGTCGGCGGAGCGACACCGCGCAGATAGAACAGCGCAAAGCCGAAGGGCGGCGTGAGGAACGAGGTCTGGATGTTGAGACCGATCATCACGCCCAGCCACACCGCGGTGACATTCGCACCGGGATCGGCCAGCAGGATCGGCGCGACGATCGGCACGACGACCACCGCGATTTCGATGAAATCGAGGAAGAAACCGAGGATGAAGATCACCATCATCACGATGAAGAACTGCATCCAGAAGCCACCCGGCAGGCCCTGCAGGAACTCACGCACGAGCTCTTCACCGCCAAACGCGCGGAACGCCGCGGTGAGCATGGCCGCACCGATCAGGATGATGAAAACCAGCGAAGACGTTTTCGCGGTCTCAAGCATCACGCCGCGCAGCGTGTTTTCGAATTTCAGCGTACGCCAGCCACTCCAGAAGACGGCGATCAGCAGCAGCGACACGCCGATGCCCGCCACCACCAGCGCGGTCACGTCGGCGCTGGTCTGGATGGACTTGATGTTGACCGAGTGGAACCCGACCACCATGGAGATGGCGATCAGGGCGATCACGGTGATGATCGCGGGCGCATAGGCCCCCTTCTCGCCATCGCGCAGACGGTAGCCGGCCATGACCATCGCCCCCGCGGCGCCGATTGCACCGGCCTGGTTCACCGTCGCGACACCCGCGATGATGGAGCCCAGCACCAGGAAGATCAGCGCCAGCGGCGGCACCAGCGTGACCGTGACCTTCAAGAGGAACGCGCCGTTGATCTTCTCACCCGTGCGAACCGAAGGCGCCAGATGGGGTTTTGCGATCGCAAAGCCCAGGATGAACAGCATGTAGATGCCAACAAGCAGCATGCCGGGGATGAAGGCGCCGAGGAACATTTCACCGGCGGACGTGGAGACCACCGCGAAATCCGACGGCATCGAAATCTCGCCAGTCGAGGCCTTGTAGAGCTGCTGGCGCAACGTCCCCGCCTGATCGACCGCGCTTGCAAGCTGGTCGGCCAGAATGATGAGCACGATGGACGGCGGAATGATCTGCCCCAGTGTGCCGGAGGCCGCGATCGTGCCTGTGGCCAGCGGCACCGAATAATTGGAGCGCAACATGGCAGGCAGCGAGATCAGGCCCATGGCCACCACGGTTGCCCCCACGATTCCGGTGGTGGCCGCAAGCAGCGCCCCCACGAAGACGACCGAGATACCGAGACCGCCCGGCACGGGGCCGAACAGCGTCGCCATGGTGACCAGCAGATCCTCCGCGATCTTGGAGCGCTGGAGCATGATGCCCATGAAGACGAAAAGCGGGATGGCGATGAGCGTATCTCGCTCCGCCTCCCAATAGACGCCTCTGAAGTTGGTCACGCCCGCCGACAGCCACTGGCTGGGGCCACCGAGCGCGAAATAGGCATCGGGACTGCCAGCAAACAGCCAGCCCGACCCGGCCGCGATGGCGATGGTCACAATGGCGGAACCCGGCAGTGCAAAGGCCACCGGAAAACCGATGCCAAGCGCCAGCGCCATCAGGAGAACAAGGAGAAGAAGAAAGAAGAGTTCCATGGGTGTCTCTCTGAACGGCTACTGGATGGCGTGAACGTCGTGGTCGCGACCACCCGGCTCGCCGCGAATATCGGCGACCGCATCAAGGAAATAGCTTGTGAACTGGATCATCATCGACGTCGCGAAGATCGCCAGGAACCCGGCCATCAGATACTTCACGTAAAGCCCGAAGCCGGCCTGCGTCGTCTCAAACGACAAGAGCGGAGAGTTGATGATGTTCGATTTGCCGCCCATGCCGACGATCAGAACCACCCAGCAAAGCGCAATGCCGAAGACCACAGAACCGAAGGCATTCACGAAGCCTTTCGTGCGCGGCTTGAAGCTGGCGTAGAACACGTCCACCCGCACATGCCCCTCTTCCTTCAGCGTGTAGGCGCTGGCGAACAGGAACAGCGCCGCGTACCAGAAACGCACGAGATCGGCCATGAAAGCCTGCTCGTAGGAAAAGATGAAGCGGCACAGCACGATCAGCAGTTCCGCCGCCACGACCAGAAGCGCCAGCCAGGGAAAACCGAGCGTGGTGGTGAAGGCCGCGATCACGATGGACAGGCCGATCAGCGGAATGTGGACATAGGGCCCCCGCCATTGCGAACGCCCGAGATCGCCAGCGATATCCGACCCGACCACGGAGGGAAGGAAGTCCTCCACGCGCAGGAACGAGATCACCATGTCGGTCAGCCCCACGATCAGCACCGACCAGAAGGCGGCGCGGATGAGAAAGGCATTGATGTCGGAGATCCGCCGGGAGTCGTCGCGTAGCGACGTGTCCTTGCTGCGCGCGACATAGAGAAAAGCCAATGCCAGCCCGCCGACATAAAGGGCCGCCTGGAGGATCCCCATCGGGTCGCCGGACGCAAAGGCACCCGCCCCCGGCAGATCCTGCCAGTATGTGAGGTAGTTGTTGAGCAGATAGGCTGCGAGGACGGCAAGAACCGACCAACCGAAGAGACGGAATATCATTGCACTCTCGTTCGAACCTGCTGGGGACCAAAGCCCGCACGCGCTATTTCGATTGTTCTGGCCGGAGACATTCGCACGCGGCGCCCACCTTCGACCTTCCCCCCCCCTCGCAGATGAACGCGCCGATGACGCGCCGCATTGCGAAGCCCTGTTTAACAGGAAAAGAGCGGGCGGACCGGATCGGCCCACCCGCCCGTCAGACTGGCGCGATCAGACGGTAATGCCCAGAACGCGGTTACGCTGTTCGGTATAACCGGTGTCGGCAAGCAGCATCCAGCGACCCAGCTCAGATCGGGCCTTGGCGAAGCTCTCATGGGTGCGACGGGCAAGATCGGAATGCTCCATCGTCTCTGAGAACACCGCCTCCGATGCCTCGCCGAAAGCGTCGTAGATCTCGTCGGAGAACTTCCTGAGCTTCACGCCGTGTTCGTTCAAGAGCTTGTCGAGATAGAGGCCGTTATTCTGGTTCGTCTCGGCGCACTGCATGGCGTTTTCCTCCATGCAGGCGGCCTTGATGATCTGCTGGTCGGCCGCGGACAGGCCCGTATACCAGGACTTGTTGGTGCCGAGCGCAAGCTGAAGGCCGGGCTCGTGCATGCCGGGATAGTAATAGTATTGCGCGGCCTCGTAGAGCTTGAGGAAATAGTCGTTCCACGGCCCCACCCACTCGGTGGCATCGATCGCGCCGGAGACGAGGTTTTCGTAGATCTGGCCGCCGGGAAGCGAGACCGGAGACGCGCCAAGCTTGGCCAGCACGTCACCGCCAAGGCCCGGAATACGCATCTTCAGACCCTTGAGGTCATCCTCGGTCTCGATTTCCTTGTTGAACCAGCCGCCCATCTGCACGCCGGTATTGCCGGCGGCAAAGTTCTGAAGGCCGTAGTCGTCGGCCAGTTCGTCCCACAGGGCCTGGCCGCCGCCGAATTTCATCCAGGCGTCCATCTCCGGATAGGTCAGGCCGAAGGGCACGGAAGCAAAATAGGCCCAGGCCGGATGCTTGCCCTTCCAGTAGTAATCGGCGCCGATATAGGCCTGCGCATTGCCGGAGGCGACTTCATCGAAGCTGTCGAAGGCACCGACGCGTTCGCCGGCGGCGAAGTACTGGACGTTGAGGCGCCCTTCGGAAAGCTCACCGATACGGGCGGCGAGACGCTGGGCAGAGGTGCCCAGACCCGGAAAATCCCGCGGCCAGGTGGACACGATCACCATGTCGGTGACGTTCTGGGCATGAACGGCGGGGGTGGCCAGAGTGGTGGCGGCAGCGGCGGCGCCAGCGCCAAGCCCCGCGTTCTTGAGGAATGAACGTCGATTCATGAGTACCTCCCAAAATTAACTGCGTGCACCGTGTCGGCAGCGTTTCGCAGGCTGCTCATGCTGGCCTCCCAACCGACATGAACGCGCAGGTCCCATTACCGGGATCTCCTACCTGATATAAAGCGCATGTCCTAACGGCACACAAGGAAAAGTCCCTGGGGCCATCAAAACTTGTGAAATTAAATGGTTTTGATGGAATTTTGTGCAGCGAAACCCGCACATTTGAATAACAAATCAAGGATCCGCATCCTTGGCAATGCGCTCACACAGTACGCAAAAACACGAATCCTCCCCCAGCGCCTGTTTTTACGGACATATACGGTAAAACGCAAGACGTGCGGCTCGCAGGTCTTGCAACCCGCGAACCGCGTTACCTGTTGAGCAATCAGGCAGTAATGCCGAGAACCCGGTTGCGCTGCTGGGTGTAGCCGGCATCCGACAGCACCATCCAGCGGCCGAGTTCGCCACGCGCCTTGACGAAGCTCTCGTGAATGCGGCGGGTCAGGTCGGAATGCTCCACTGTCGTGGCAAACACCTCATCTGCGGCCTCGCCGATCGCGTCGATGATTTCTTCCGAATAGCCACGCACCTTCACGCCGTGCTCATTGATCAGCTTGTCGAGATAGATGCCGCTCTTGTGATTGAATTCCGCCATCGTCATGGCGTTCTCGATCATGCAGGAAGCTTCGATGATCTCGCGGTCGATCTCGGGAAGATCCATGAACCAGGACTTGTTGACGCCCATGGAAAGCTGGGATGCCGCCTCGTGCATGCCCGGATAATAGTAGTACTTCGCCACTTCGTAATACTTCAGGAAGTAGTCGTTCCAGGGCCCGATCCACTCCGCGGCATCGATGGCGCCGGACACCAGCGCCTCGTAGCTCTGGCTGGCGGGAAGCGACACCGGGGCCACGCCGAGCTTCGACATGATGTCGCCGCCCAGACCCGGGATGCGCATCTTCAGACCGTTCAGATCATCGATCGAGTTCACTTCCTTGTTGAACCAGCCCGCCATCTGCGCGCCGGTATTGCCGGATGCAAACGGCTTGATGCCGTATTCGTCGGACAGCTCATCCCACAACTGCTGGCCACCGCCGAACTTCATCCAGGAATCCATTTCCGCATAGGTCAGACCGAAGGGAACGGAGGTGAAATAGGCAAAGCCCGGCTGCTTGCCCTTCCAGTAATAATCGGCCGAGGTGTAGGCCTGCGCGTTGCCCGAGGCCACTTCATCGAACACGTCGAACGCGCCGACGCGCTCGCCGGCAGCGAAATACTTCACCGCAAGACGCCCCTCGGAGAGCTTTTCGATACGCTCTGCGAGACGCTGACTTCCCGTGCCCGGCCCCGGAAAGTCCCGCGGCCAGCTGGACACGATCATCATTTCGCGGGTGGTCTGGGCATGGACGGCAGGCGCTGCAAGCGCGACAGCAGCTCCGCTCGCAGTACCGACACCGGCTTTCTTCAAGAATTCACGACGGTCCATGTCTCTTCCCTCTCCACTTTTCCGGAGCGTTATTGCCCGACGCCGCGTGGCGCCCATTCAAGGAAACAGCACAGGCTGGACGCCTGCGCCAAGGATCTCGTGCCGGTATATTGCCCGGCTAATGGCGAAACAAGCGAAACTGACGCGGCATCGGCCTCCCCCTGGCACAGGTTATATTTCCGATTGAAATCGTATTTTCGAAATATTCAGCCCTTTCAATCCATTATATGAAATGTTTTTCCCGGCACTCACGGGGGTGGCCGGATAAATTCATGTTCGAAACGGCAGGCAAAAAAAGAAAAAGGCGATGCGAAAATCCGCATCGCCTTTGTGAATTTCACGTGCGCACGCTTCGCCCCAAAGGCGCGAAGCGGCAACCAGGGAAGCCCTGGTCCTAGACGGTAATGCCCAGAACGCGGTTACGCTGTTCGGTGTACCCGGTGTCGGCAAGCAGCATCCATCGACCCAGCTCAGATCGGGCCTTGGCGAAGCTCTCATGGGTGCGACGGGCAAGATCGGAATGCTCGACCGTCTCGGAGAACACTTCCTCGGAGGCCTCGCCGAAGGCGTCATAGACCTCATCGGAGAACTTCTCCAGCTGAACGCCGTGCTCCGTCATCAGCTTGTTGAGGTAGACACCGTTGTTCTGGTTCGTCTCGGCCATCTGCACGGCGTTTTCTTCCATGCAGGCAGCCTTGATGATCTGCTGGTCGACACTCGACAGGCTCGTGAACCAGGATTTGTTGGTGCCCAGAGCCAGCTGCGAGCCCGGCTCGTGCATGCCCGGGTAGTAGTAGTATTTCGCGGCTTCATAGAGCTTGAGGAAGTAGTCGTTCCACGGCCCCACCCACTCGGTGGCATCGATCGCGCCGGAGACGAGGTTTTCGTAGATCTGGCCGCCGGGAAGCGAAACCGGGGATGCGCCAAGCTTGGCCATGACGTCGCCGCCAAGACCGGGAATACGCATCTTCAGACCCTTCAGATCGTCCGCCGTCTCAACCTTCTTGTTGAACCAGCCGCCCATCTGCACGCCGGTATTGCCGGCGGCAAAGTTCTGAAGGCCGTAGTCGCCGGCCAGTTCGTCCCACAGTTCCTGGCCACCGCCGAACTTCATCCACGCATCCATTTCCGCATAGGTCAGGCCGAACGGAACGGCGGTGAAATAGGCCCAGGCCGGATGCTTGCCCTTCCAGTAGTAATCGGCGCCGATATAGGCCTGCGCATTGCCGGAGGCGACTTCATCGAAGCTGTCGAAGGCACCGACGCGCTCGCCGGCGGCGAAGTACTGGACGTTGATGCGCCCCTCGGTCAGCTCACCGATACGCGCGGCGAGACGCTGGGCAGAGGTGCCCAGACCCGGGAAGTCCCGCGGCCAGGTGGACACGATCACCATTTCGGTGGTGGTCTGAGCGCGCACGGCCGGCGCGGCGAGGGTGGTGGCGGCAGCAGCACCCGCACCAATGCTGGCGTTCTTCAAGAACGAACGACGATCCATATTGTATTCCTCCCGAGTAAATTCCGGACGTAACATGGTCGACACGTCCGAAACGCGCATATGCCGGGTCCCGACCGGCATGAAACATTTTTGGTTCCCTCCTCGGAACCGAAGGTCAGATATAAAACGCATGAACACATCTCTTACAAGGACAAACCGCCCTTAAAGAGAAAAATATGTCCCGTTTTTCCGTATTTCTCTCATGTTTAATCTGTTAACTATATATCTTGACTACAATTTCCGTGACGATTACCCGCAAAGACGATCATCTAACCTGGCGAACCCAGCGTTATCTACGAAAGTATAGGTCAGCATGCCTTACCCTATTACCCTCCTTTCTGCGGATATCCGGTGCGGTGACGACCATGACTGAGGCCGCGCGGCGGCCTATTGCCTGAACGCGAGGCCCGGCGGATCGGGTGCCATGCCCGCCCCCTGGCAATACCGGGCCCCACTCCGATGTGAGGCCTGAACGCTCGTGGGCGAAGGCAAGCGCGGAATACGGCTCCCACGCCCCGGCCCGCAATGCTCTCCCTGACATTGATCCGCCGAACACTTGCGGCGCAGGCACAACCACCCGCCTCTCGCCAGATGCCGCGACAGGCAGGAGCCGGATGCCCCCTTTGGTGTAACACTCCAGGCAGGATCCAGACGGTCTCCGGGCGCGCCGATTACCGCGCCACCGCCTTCCCGGAGCGGCCACTGCCTTCCCGGGGCGGCGACTGCCTTCCCTGAACTGGATGAGCGCCATGGCCTCGCCAATGCCCCCCCTGTTGCCGGGAGGCGACCTTGACGATCCATCTCCCCCTTTAAAGCGGGAAGAGCGCCGGGAGGCCGCGCGCCAAGCCTCACAGGGCTGCGCGTTATTTCGTCTACCCACAAGTTCGAGAACACCGAGCCCCTCCCGAAGGCGGCGATAATTTATATTTTTATTACGTAAGTATGTCAATTGAGTTCGACTTATTTTCAATTAGTATTCGTCGTCGTAAGACTCTCAATTATAATTAATTTGTTAGGGAGACTATTGATGAGCGAAATAATTGACATCGAAATCGTCGTCGACACCATGAATCTCATGGCCCATTATCCAAATCCCAGCAAGGACCCCAATCATCCGACGGCCATCGGCCATAACTACGCGTATATGGTCGCCGCCCAGGACTACGTGAAAAGCGGCCAGGCCACTGCCGACCTGTCGATTTCGGCGGATGTCGGAGATACCATCCGCTGGCGCATGATCTCCCTGTCGGGAAATACCAGCTACTCCGCCAATCTGGACAATATTCAGAAGTTCAGCGGCGAGACCATCACGTCGACCGTTGATGGAAAGCTGATCGAACCCCAGACGCCGGTTCCCGGTACAACCCCCGGCGACATCAAGCTCCCGCCGACCTACACCAGCACGGAGCAGTTCGACTTCTATCTGACGGCGGATATCGCCAAGAGCGGCACCGAGAACTACAACGTGTCGTTTGTCGTCCTGCAATATCACTCCGGCTCGCTGAACACGCTCGGTTGCTTCGTCTGGGATCCGACCCTGACCGCAACCTGATTTCCAGACCCAGCATGCCTCTTGCGTGCCGATCGATCCCGCTCGGCACGCATTCTTTCGGGAACATTCTCGGAAAGCACGTCAGGCCCGCAGGCCCCGTCAGACACAGGTGGCGCAAGGGTCTCGGACCACCTGCGGCCCACACCTGCTTTCTTGCCGCCAGGCTCGCCGCACCATGCGCAATCGATGGGCAAGCGAATCGACCGCCTGGCCACGCGCCCCTGCCAGTAACCTCCGGAGTTGCAGCTCGGCAGCGACAAAACCCCCACCCACAATCTCACAGCGTTCGACGAACCCACGCGCGCATTTCGCTCAAGGCGCGGAACTGCGCCAAGAACCGAGCGACCCTGCCCCAGGGGCACCTTGCCCAAACAATCCGATACCGACCTGCGCGCGCAATTCTGCACTGGCGCACGCGAATGCAACCGCTAATCTGCGTAGAACGAAAGTCGGCAAACCGGCGTAGGGAAACGCGAGCGGCGAGCAGCAAAAAGGGACGGAAATGAGCAACGGCAAGAAGCGCATGCTTCGCTCACAGGCATGGTTCGACAACCCCGACAATCCGGGCATGACGGCGCTTTATCTGGAGCGCTATCTGAATTACGGGCTGACCCGCGAGGAACTGCAATCCGGCAAGCCGATCATCGGCATCGCCCAGACCGGGTCCGACCTCTCGCCCTGCAACCGTCATCACCTGGAGCTGGTAAAGCGCGTACGAGAAGGCATCCGCGAGGCGGGCGGCATCTGTTTCGAATTCCCGGTCCATCCCATTCAGGAAACCGGCAAGCGCCCCACTGCGACGCTCGACCGGAACCTTGCCTATCTGGGACTGGTGGAGCTTCTCTACGGCTATCCGCTTGACGGCGTGGTGCTGACCATTGGCTGCGACAAGACAACTCCCGCCTGCCTGATGGCCGCCGCAACGGTGAACATTCCCGCCATCGCCCTTTCCGTCGGCCCGATGCTCAACGGCTGGCACAAGGGCGAGCGCACAGGCTCGGGCACCATCGTGTGGAAGGCCCGCGAGATGCTGGCCGCCGAAGAAATCGATACCGACGGTTTCTTCGATCTGGTCGCCTCCTCCGCGCCTTCCGTCGGTTATTGCAACACCATGGGCACGGCGACGACCATGAATTCGCTGGCGGAGGCACTCGGCATGCAGCTTCCGGGTTCCGCCGCCATCCCCGCGCCCTATCGCGAGCGCAGCCAGATTTCCTATCTCACCGGCAAGCGCATCGTGGAAATGGTGGCGGAGGATCTGAAACCCTCCGACATCATGACCCGCAAGGCGTTCGAAAACGCCATCGTGGTGAACTCCGCCATTGGCGGCTCCACCAACGCCCCCATTCACCTGAACGCCATCGCCCGCCATCTGGGCGTACCGCTCGACAATGACGACTGGCAGAAGCTCGGCCATGACGTGCCGCTTCTCGTCAACCTGCAGCCCGCGGGCGAATATCTGGGGGAGGACTTCCACCACGCAGGCGGTGTACCGGCAGTGGTGGCGGAGCTGATGAAGGCCGACATGCTGCCCAATCCGGACGCAGTGACGGTCAACGGGAAGCCTATCGGCGTCAATTGCGAGGCGGTCGAAAACCTCGATCCGAAAGTAATCCGCCCTGCGTCCGACCCGATGATGGCGCAAGCGGGCTTCATGAACCTGAAGGGCAATTTGTTCGACAGCGCGATCATGAAGACCAGCGTCATCAGCGCCGACTTCCGCCAGCGCTATCTGGAAAACCCCGACGACCCGAATGCCTTCGAGGGCCGCGCCGTGGTCTTCGAGGGACCGGAAGACTATCACGAGCGCATCGAGGATCCGTCGCTGGACATCAACGAGACCTGCATGCTCTTCATTCGCGGCACGGGGCCCATCGGCTATCCGGGCGGCGCGGAAGTGGTGAACATGCAGCCCCCGGCCCATCTCATCAAGAAGGGCATCACCGCCCTTCCCTGCATCGGAGATGGGCGCCAGTCGGGAACCTCCGGCTCGCCCTCAATACTGAACGCATCGCCGGAAGCGGCCGCTGGCGGCGGGCTGGCCTTGCTCAAATCGGGCGATCGCGTTCGCATCGATCTGAACAAGGGAACCGCCGATATCCTGATTGACGATGCCGAGCTTGCGGCACGCCGCGAGGCTCTGGCGGCGGCGGGCGGCTTTGCCTATCCCGCGCACCAGACCCCCTGGCAGGAAATCCAGCGCGGCCTCGTGGAACAGTTCGACAAGGGCATGGTGTTGAAGCCGGCCGTGAACTACCGCGACGTGGGCAATTCCGCCCCGGCGGTCGGCAGTCACGCGATCCCGGGAATTCCGCGCGACAATCACTGACCCTTTCGCCCGCCAACGGGCCCAAAAATCGGCGCCGGTCCGGCCTTGAGGCCCGACCGGCCCGCCCACCCTTCACCTGCCCCACCCTTCGCCTGAAACCCCGCCTTTGGCTAAACAAGAATGGCCCGTCGCACCCTGAAAACGGCGATCGACGCCCCCTGAGGTTAAGTGGCCCGCCCCCGGACCACGGTCACTCGCCAGGGCCCGCGCAGGCCGGATCGGAGAGAAACTCATGACACACGCGTTCATTCTCGGAGCAGCTGGCATGGTCGGCGCCCGGCTGGCGGCCAAGGTGGCCGCTTCTGGATCCATCGGCGGCCACAAGCTCGACCGTCTCACTCTGGCCGATATTGTGGAACCTCGCACACCGGATGCGATCGCCGACGGCCTTGCGGTCACGACCATGGCCGCAGACATCGCAAAGCGCGAGACCGCGGACGCCATTGTCGGCATGAAGCCCGACATCATCGTCCATCTGGCGGCCGTTGTGTCCGGCGAAGCGGAAGTTGATTTCGACAAGGGCTACAGCGTCAATCTGCAAGGCACGCTCAACCTGCTGGAATCCCTGCGCGCCGCCCAGCATGCCCCGCGCCTTGTCTTCACCTCGTCCATCGCGGTTTTCGGCACGCCCTTCCCGCCCTCCATTCCCGACGAGTTCCACCACACCCCGCTTACCTCCTATGGCACGCAGAAGGCGATGAGCGAGCTTCTGATCGCCGATTATCGGCGGAAAGGTCTTGTGGATGCCATCGGCATTCGCCTGCCGACCATCGTGGTGCGTCCGGGCAAACCGAACAAGGCCGCCTCCGGCTTCTTCTCCGGCATCATCCGTGAGCCGTTGAACGGGCTGGAAGCTGTCCTGCCGGTCGATCCCGACGTGCGTCACTGGATGGCGAGCCCGACCTCGGCCGTCGGCTATCTGGAACATGCCGCAAGCCTCGACACCGACCGTCTCGGCGGACGCCCGAACCTCACCATGCCGGGACTGTCCGTCACGGTGCGCGAGGAGATCGAATGTCTGGAGAAACTGGCCGGCAAGGAGGCCGTTGATCTGATCCGGCACGAACCGGACGAGCAGATCATCAAGATGGTGGATGGCTGGGCCCAGTCTTTCGATGCCAGGCGTGCGCTTGATCTCGGCTTCACCACGGATGCCGATTTCGAGGCGATCGTTCGCCTCTACGCAGAGGATGAAGGCATCAAGCTGAAGGGCTGAGGTCCGCTCCAAAGCGGACGCGCGGGACGCGCTGTTGCAGGCGTCCCCGGTCAATCCGCATGCGGAAACCTGATGAAATCCGTTGCGCCGGCGCGTTTTCACATAACGCTTGCCGGCGCATCTGCATTGGCTGCCCGTTTGTTACAGAACAGCCAGATCACGCGCTTCCTGGCGATTTCCTTCATGGAACAGCTCGTAGAAGACCACCTGCCCCTCGCTCAGCCGATTGAGGCCGGAGGCCTTCAGCGCGTTCATATGAACAAACACGTCGCGTCCGCCATGGTCGGGCTGAATGAACCCGAAGCCCTTTTGCGGATCGAACCACTTCACATTTCCGTTTTCCATTTTTGTTTTTCCTTATATGGACATAAATACGCTTCCCCTGCGCACCCGGCATCGCCGGAAAATGCAGTACTTGCGGCTCTCTGGAAAAAAGATCCGCGGGAAGGGGGAACATCAAGGCCGTGCTCCAGAAGACCGCGAATATACGCTGGTCGGGCACGGTCCCAATTCTTTTTCGCCGGGCCATAACGCACCGGCGAGAACCGTCGCGGTCTCCACTCAACTTGTTCGATGGTGGACCCGCGTGGTTAATAGATGGTGTATCACGTTTGCAATTTCAAGCGCTGGCTAATTCGTGCGTGTCGCCCGCCATGGTGTTTTTGCGAAAGACGGCATCATCGCGAAAGACCGGACTGGAACCCTTCCAGTTGCAGGCTGGCTGTGCATGATGAGGGCGACAGCAACCCAGCCCTACGGATGACCGCATGCTTGCAAGGCCACCCAGCGCCCCCTACGACACTTCACGCCGGCGTTCGGGAGCGATGCGTTGACCGATCAGGAAAGCGGCGGCCCCAGGCAAGGCGACGGCAACGAAGATGGTGACGGCACCGGGCACACAGCCCCCGACCGACGCCCGAAAAGCTCGTTTTCTGGCTTCGGGCTGGATCTGCCCGGACATCTGGCCGCCCATCACCCGGCCATCGCGGCTGTCATCCTTGTGTTCGTGATCGCTCTGGCCGCGCTGGCGATCCCGAAGCTTCATTTCGACGACAACGTCCAGCGTGTCTTTGCCTCGCGTGCCGAAACCACGGAATCGCGTACCAGTGGGCGTAACCTCGTGGTGCTGGTGGAAAGCGAGACACCCTTCGATGCGGCAGATTTCACGGCCATGCGGGACTTCTCGCTGGATCTGCAACTGCTCGACGGCGCGCAATTCGTGCTCTCGCCCTTTTCCATGCGTTTCCCGGCAAGCCATGCGGCTTACCCCGGCGAAGCGGTCTTTCCCTTTGAAATCGCCGACGACGAAATAGAGGCCCGGCTTCAGGCCTACCGCGCGAGCGCGCCGGATGTGCGCCCGTTGATTTCCGCAGATCGCATGAGCGCTCTTGTCTTTGTCGCGATCGACGGCACCATGCGGCGCGGCCAGTTGCGCGCCAAGATGAACGAGATCCGCACCCTTGCCGCCGATTTCACGGCAACAGGCCTCACATATGAATTGACCGGCGTTGATGCCATCGCCTTCGATATCGCAGGCGCGATCAAGACCGACCTCATCCGCCTGAACGCCGCTGGTTGCGTCATCTCCATCCTGCTGGCCTACCTGATCTTCTCAACCCTTCGCACCACGCTCGTGGTGGTCGCCCCCGCCCTTGTCGGAGCCATGGTTTCGCTGGCGCTCTTCGTAGCCCTCGGCTTCCCCGTGACGGTGCTTTCCAACGTGGTGCCCATTCTGGTCCTCGTGCTGGGCATTGCCGACAGCATCCACCTGACCATGCACTACCTGGTGGAGACGGAAGGATCGCGGCGCGAGCGGCTGGTTCAGACGATTTCCGATGTCGGCCCGGCCTGCGCGTTGACGGCGCTCACCACCGCCATCGGTTTCAGCGCCATCGGCGTCACGAACAATGCCCCCTTGCGCGAACTGGCGATCCTGGGGGCCTGCGGGGTCATGGCTTCCTTCTTCGTGGTGCTGGTGAGCTTCACGCTGCTGGCCCCCTTTTGCCGCCCGCCTGCCAAATCGCGGCGCGGTTTCCTCATGCGCGCCCCCGTGCCCGCCTTCGTTTCCCGCTGGGCGCTGGGCCGCCCCCGGCTCGTCGTCCTGCTTGCCGCACTCGTGACCCTCGGCGGGCTCTATTCCGTCTCCCGAACAGAGATGTGGTTTCCGCTGTTCCAGAACATGCCGGAAAAGAGCGCCGTACGTCTTGCCAATGACCGTATTGAAACGGCATTCGGCGGCTATTTCCGCCTCTGGATCGACATCGACATCACCGGCGAAAACGCGCTGGAAACACCTGACGGCTGGGCGCGGATGAACCGGCTCGTGGAGGCCATCGAAAAGGCTGCCCCCGACTATTCGGTCCTGTCCGTGGTCTCCGCCGCACGCTGGCTGGGCAACCCCGCGCAGGCCCCGTCGGCAGACGATCTGGAGATGCTCGACAACAGCCAGCGCAATCAGCTTTTCACCCCCGATGGCGAACACGCCCATGTGATCGTCTTCGTGCCCGAACCCATGCGCGATCACACCACGCTTGCCATCCATGACGCAATCACCGAGGCCGCCATGTCGGCCGGGGCACAGCGTATCTATGGTTTTCCCGCCGTCCTGCGCCACAACGCCTTGCCGATGATCCGGCAACTCGCGGAAGGGCTAATGGGGGCCTGCCTCATAGCCGTCATCGTGGTCGCCGCCGCCTTCCGTTGGCCGATGCTGGCACCCGCCTTGCTGTTTCCCAACGCCTTGCCGCTGATCCTATCGGCGGCCGCGCTGCATCTCTTCAATGACGGGCAGGTCAATCCGACAGCCGTGCTCGCCCTGACCGTGGCCTTCGGCATCGCGGTGGACGATTCCATTCATTTCGCCAACCGCTACCGGCTGGAACGCAGCCTGGGTTTGAGCGTTGACGAGGCACTGGACGTTGCCATCTGCCAGACGGGGCGCGTCATGATCATCACAACGGTGCTGATCGCAGCCGGTGTCCTCGTGACGCTGACCAGCGCCTTTTCCACGGTGCGCCTGTTCGGCCTGATGCTGATCACCACCTTCTTCGTCGCGCTGGCGGCAGACCTCTTGCTGCTGCCAGCCATCTTGCGCCTCAAATGGTTCCGACGCCCGAAATGGACGACACATTCATGACCCGATCCGCGCTTGCTGCCACGCTCGCCCTCACGCTTGTGAGCCCGTTCGCCCTCATCGGACAGACGAGCCCCGCAAAAGCGGCAGACCCGACCTTCGCTGATGCGACCGGGCGCTGGAGCGGCAAGGGCTGGGTGAAGCGGAAGGGCGATGGCGACAAGGAAATCGTGCGCTGCCGGATCACCTCCAGTTTCGAGGCTCCGCGCCTTTCCATCGACGGAAAATGCGCCGCCTCCGGCACCAATTTCCCCGTGAAGGGCTATATCATTGATGCGAACGGGCGCTTCACCGGACGTTGGTACAACCCCGTCGGCAACGACACCGCCCCCATTCGGGGCAAGGCGCGCGGGAAGACGGTCGCCCTCACCTTCACCTTCCCGCCGAAGGAAAACCGCAAGGCGGTTTCCGGCCAGCTTCTATGGACCAAAGGTTCGGACGAATTGCTGCTGACCAGCTCAGACGGAGCCGGAGAACTCAGCCGGATCGTCTTCAGGCGCTAGAGCCAAGCCGCACCACGTCCTGTCTTCAAATGCAAAACGGCGGAGCAGTTGCCTGCCCCGCCGCATTTGTTTCGCGCGGACCGCACCCGATCAGCGCGTGACGATTTCCGGGCCCATCAGCAGATAGGGCAGGAAGGTCGAGAGCGGCTCGACATAGGTCACCAGGATCAGGAACACGAACAGGATCGCCACGAAGGGCGCCGCTGCGCGGACCACCTGTACCAGCGACATGCCCGTTATGCCGGATGTCACGAACAGGTTGAGCCCGATGGGCGGCGTGATCATGCCGATCTCCATGTTCACCACCATGATGATGCCGAGATGGACCGGGTCGACGCCCAGTTCCATGGCGATCGGGAAGACGACCGGCGCCACGATGAGCAGCAGGCCCGACGGCTCCATGAACTGGCCACCCAGGAGCAGCAGCAGGTTGATCGCGATCAGGAAGGTGAACCAGTTGAACCCGGCCCCCAGCATCCAGTCGGTGATCGCCTGCGGAATGCGTTCCGAGGTCAGCACGTGGGCGAACAGCAAGGCGTTGACGATGATGAACATCAGCATGATCGTCGTGCGCGCGGCCTCGATCATCACCTTGCGGGTCTCGTGATTGTAGAAGGCCGGAAAGAAAGCCTTCACGATCAGCCAGGCATTGCGCTGCCAGATCCGCAGGGAGCGAAGATAGGCGATGCCGATGCCTTCGGTACGCCGGTCCGCGCGCAGGATCGGGTAATAGGCCAGCACGGCAAGCGCCAGCACCATGCCCGCCCAGAAGCGCGTCTCGAACCCCAGATGCCCGAGAAAGAAGAACGACAAGATCAGCCAGATGAAGAGCAGCGCCAACGCATAGATGGAGCCGGAAAAGCCCACCCTGGCATTGGGTCCGTCCTCGTCCGTCACCCACGGCACATTCTTCAAGGGCCCCATGTCGCGATAGATGAAGACGGCGACGACGAAGGAATAGACAGCCGCCACGGCCGCCGCTTCCGTTGGCGTGAAGACGCCGCCATAGATGCCGCCCAGAATGATGATGATCAGGAACAGGCCCCACCCCGCATCGCGCCCCGCGACGAGCATCTCATGGATGCCGACAAAGGGTTGCTTCGGCATGTTCTTGCGCCGGGCGTTGATATAGATCGCCACCATCAGCATGAGCCCTGCGACGATGCCGGGAATGACACCGGCCAGGAACATGCGCCCGACGGAGACGTCGGTGGCCGCCGCATAGACCACCATCACGATGGAAGGCGGGATCAGGATGCCGAGCGTACCGGCATTGGCGATGACGCCGGCGGCGAATTCCTTGGTGTAACCGACCTCCCGCATGCCCGCGATCGCGATGGTGCCGATGGCAACCACGGTCGCGGGCGAAGAGCCGGACAGGGCCGCAAATAGCATGCAAGAAAACACGGCCGCGATGGCAAGGCCGCCGCGCACATGGCCGACAGAGGCGATGGCAAAGCGGATGATGCGCTTGGCCACACCGCCGGTGGACATGAAGGCGGAGGCGAGAATGAAGTAGGGGATCGCCAGCAGGGTGTAGTTCTGCGAGGCGGTGAAGAGCTGCTGTGCCACCGACGACATGGAGTCGTTGGAAAACACCGCAATTGCAAGGACGCTCGAAAGACCGAGCGAGATGGAAATGGGGACGCCCAGGAACAGGAACGTCAGCACCATCACGAAAAGAGCTGCTGCTTCCATGGGATCAGTCCTTCAGAACATCTTTGTTTTCGGCCACGAGATCCTCGGCTTCATGCGCCGCGATCATCATTTCCCGCTCGCCCTTCATGATGGCGATGGCCGCCTGCAGGCAGCGGAAGGCGAAAAAGGCGAGACCGGTGGGCAACACGAGATAGACGATCCAGCGCTGGACGCGCTCCTTGGTCCCGAACATCTCCTGAATGAGGTCCGGATAGCGCAGATCATCCAGGCCGATCCCGGTGCGGAAATTCAAAGACCAGTAGGCGATGGCCCCGCCGCGGGTATTGATGCCGAAAATCTGGAGCCAGTCGGACGAGATCAGGATGCAGGCATAGGCGACGCCGCAAAGTGCGCCGAACACCGCAAGACCCTTGAAGACCTTGGGCGGAAACAGCCGGATACCGGCATCCACGCCCAGGTGAGAACCGACCTTCACGCCGTAATTCATGCCGAACAGGATCATCCAGGCAAAGAGCAGGCGCGTGAATTCCAGCGCCCCGCCCCAGCCGGTGTTGAACCCGTAACGCGCCACGACCTGCGTGAAGGAAACGAGCGTCATTGCCGCCAGCACGACGGCCAGCGTGATCTCCTCGAAATTGGCGATCACTTTCGGCCAGCGCAGCTCGATGACATGAATGGTCATGACCAGACAGATGAGCGCAACAATGTGCAGCACCAGTTCGGTGTGCTTCCACCTGAAGCCGACCACATCGGCGATCGAACGGGACAGCGGTTTGGCCTCCGCGCCCAGATAGATCGCCACGACCGCCAGCACGATGGCGGCGATGACAGTGAATGATTTGGAGTTCACGGCGTCCCCCGCACATGCCCATGCTCTCAAGAGCGCGGCAAACTGCCCCCGTTCGGTGCTCGTGGGGGCCAGTTATCAGGAAAGACAGGGAGAGGCCGTTTGACCTCTCCCCCGAAACTCGCCCATCAGGACGAGCGGTTTTCGATCAGTTCGACGCCAGTGCGGCGTCGATGACGTCCTTGCCGATATCGCCTTCGAACTTCTCCCAGACCGGCTTCATGGTGTTGACCCATTCCTTGCGCTGCTCTGCGGTCAGCTCGCGGATCGGGGAACCGGCGTCGAGAATGTTCTGACGGTTGGCCGCTTCCTTCTTCGCCACCGCGGCATTGGCCTCGTCGGTCACCTCACGCGCGATCTGAAGGAACTGGTCGCGCACGTCGGGCTCCAGCCCGTTCAGCCACTCGTCGGAGGTAACCAGCAGATAGGCGAGCACCTGGTGGTTGGTCTCGGTGATGCCGTCCTGCACCTCGAAGAACTTCTGGGTGTAGATGTTGGACCAGGAATTCTCCTGCCCGTCGACAACACCGGTCTGCAGCGCGCCATAGACTTCCTTGAAGGAGAGCTTCTGCGCGTTGGCCCCCATCGCCTCGATCATCGCCACGGCGACATCGGAGGTTTGGACGCGGAACTTGAGGCCCGCGGCGTCAGAGGGCACCAGCAGCGGCTTGTTGGCGGAGAACTGCTTCAGGCCCGAAAGCCAGTAGCCCAGCCCCACATAGCCGACATCGGAGATCGAGGTCAGAAGCTCGCGCCCGGTGTCGGAGTTGCCGAATTTGGTCACCGCATCGAGACTGGTGAACAGGAAGGGCAGATCGAACAGGCGGAACTTCTTGGTGTAGGCCTCGAACTTCGACAGCGACGGCGCGGCAAGCTGAACGTCACCAAGAAGGAGGGCTTCCATCACCTTGTCGTCATCGAAAAGCTGAGAATTCGGAAACACCTGCATGCAGGCGACGCCGTTCATGTCCTTGTTGACGCGCTCGGCAAGCATGGTCGCGGCATCCCCCTTGGGGTGCCCGGTGGCGGCCACAACGTGGCTGAACTTGATGACCATCTCGCCGTCGTCGCAGTCATCGGCTGCGAAAGCGGGTGCGACAAAGGCGAACGAGGCAGCCGTGGCGGCCGCCAGGATGAACTTTTTCATGGATGTCCTCCCAGACAAAATACGAAACCGGCCGGAGAGACCCGACCCAGCCCCGCTATGATTGCAACGTATGTGCCAAGGGCGGGTCCTTGCCAAAAAATGGCGCAAATGCGGCAAGGACCCCTCCTCTGCCCTCACGGCATTATACACTTGCTGGGTGCGATTGGTCACATTGCCGCAGGCGGACGGGTCGAAAACGACACATTGCCGCACCCTGGGGCGTCAGGAGATGGCCCAGGCCAGATGCCGGGCCGGACCGGACCTTCATGGCCCCGGCTTCGGCCACGGCCTCGCCCTAGGTCTCCAGATGGGCTTCCTTTTCGAGCCCGTATTTCTTCATCTTCTCGTAGAGCGCCTTGCGCGACAGGCCGAGCGCCTCGTAGGTCGCCTTGATCGACCCGCCATTGCGGCGCAGCTCCGCCGCGATCAGCGCGCGTTCATAAGTGCCGACCCGGACCGACAACGGCTCGCTCCCTGCGGCCACGTCCTGCACACCTTCTCCACCGTCGCCGGTGATCTTGTCGACGCCGAGCACGAAGCGGTCTGCCACATTGCGCAATTCACGTACATTGCCCGGCCAGTCACGGGCCATCAGCCGCGCCATCATTTCCGGCGTGAAGTCGGGGATCTCGCGCCGATAGCGCGCCCGCGCCTCCCGCGCCAGATGATGGAACAGCAGCGGAATATCCTCGCGCCTGTCCCGCAAGGGCGGAATGTCGAGACTGACCACATTGAGCCGATAATAGAGATCGCGCCGGAAGCGCCCGGCTTCGCTTTCCCGCTCCAGATCGACCTTGGTCGCCGCAACGAAGCGCACATCCAGCGAGATCGACTTGTTGGAGCCCAGCCGCTCGATGCTGCGATCCTCGATCACCCGCAACAGCTTCACCTGAAGCTCCAGCGGCATGGATTCGATCTCGTCCAGAAAGACCGTGCCGCCATTGGCATGTTCCAGCTTGCCGATGCGCTGGCGCGAGGCCCCGGTAAAGGCCCCCTGCTCATGGCCGAACAGTTCGCTCTCGATGATCTCCGCGGGAAGCGCCCCGCAATTCAGCGCCACGAACGGTCCATCCTTGCGGATACCCTCCTCGTGCAGCGCGCGCGCCACCACTTCCTTGCCCGATCCGGTCTCGCCCAGGATCAGCACATCCGCATCGGTTGCCGACAACGCCTTGACCGCGGCCCGCAGACGCTCGATCGCCGGCGCGCGCCCGACAAGGCGGGCCGCAAGCCCCGCCGTATCGCCAAGCTGCTCGCGCAGGACCCGGTTTTCCAGAACCAGCCGACGCTGATGCAGGGCGCGTTCGATGACCGCCGACAGGCGCGCCACGGGAAACGGCTTTTCCATGAAATCATAGGCCCCCGCGCGAATGGCCTCCACCGCCAGCGGCACGTCTCCATGGCCGGTGATCAGAATGACAGGCAGCGCGGTGTCGATCTCGAAGGCGGCCTTCATCAGGGAGAGCCCATCCATGCCCGGCATGCGGATATCGGTGACGAGCACGCCGTAGAAATCGCGCGACACCCGATCCAGCACGCTTTCCGCGGTGGAATAGGCCTCCACGCTATGGCCGGCGAGTTCCAACCCTTGCGCCAGCGCCTCACGCAGATCGATCTCGTCATCAACGAACAGGACGGTTGACTGGTCCATACTCATATCCCGGTGCGAGAAACAAGCGCGGCAGGGGCCGAAGGACAGCCTGTGCCGAAGGGGAAGGAATGATCAAGGTCGTAGATACCATGTCCGCAGCCACTTAAAACCCCGAAGAAACGTGCTCAACTCACGGCAGCTTCGGCAGACGCATCCGGCAGGCGGATGGAGAAGACGCTTCCCGGCCTGTCCGGCCGGGCCTCCTCCAGCACCAGCTGACCGCCCAGCTCGCGCACGATCTTGTCGGCAATGGAAAGCCCGAGCCCCAGCCCCGCGCCCACCTCCTTGGTGGTGAAGAAAGGATCGAATATCCGACCGCGGGTCACCTCATCGATGCCCGGCCCGTCATCCTCGACCCGAATGACCACATCCCCTGCACCCTCGCGCGCCGCTCCGATCCGCACGACCCCGCCATCCGCCTGGCCCGCATGGGCGTCCTCCACCGCATCGAGCGCATTGACCAGGAGGTTCATGATCACCTGTTCCAGCAGGATGGCGTCGGCCCGCACCGCCAGATCCAGCACCGGGCGGGTGAAGTCGACACGCGCGTTGGAGCGTTTGATGCGCGGCGAAAGCAGCATCAGCGCCTCATCGATGACAGGCCCGACCGCCACCGGGCCTGCCTCGCTGCCGGGCTTGCGGGCAAAACCCTTGAGGGTGCGCGAGATCGTCGCCATGCGTTCCACCATGGCCGTAATCTTGCGCAAGGACTCCCCGGCCTCCTCCGCTCGCCCTCGCTGCAACAGCATGTCGGCATTGTCGGCCTGGGAGCGGATGACGGCGAGCGGCTGGTTGAACTCGTGGCTGAGGGCGGCCGACATCTGGCCAAGGGTCGCAAGCTTCGCGGTCTGGACCAATTCGTCCTGCGTCCGGCGCAGTTCCGTTTCCGCCGCCTCGCGCTCGCGCACCTCTTCGCCGAGCCTCGCATTGGCGCGCGTCAGGTCACGGGTGCGATCGCGCACGCGCCGCTCCAGCCTGAGGGCGGCGGCCCGTTCTCCACGAAGTTGCGCATCCACGCGCATCCGCCGCTCCACGATGATCCAGACGAGACCGGTTGCCAGAAGCGTCAGCAGGACCGCGATCAGTACAGCGGTCGTGACCTGCCGGGTAACCGAACTGGCATCGAAGAACACGGCGACCGACCAGCCCAGCACCGGCACAACCTTGGAGGCCTGGAGATAGAGCTTGCGCCCGCCCTCGTCCGGCAGCGTGACCATCAGATGCGGGCCGCGCTGCTCGGTGCGCCCACGCAAGGTGTCCAGTTCGGAGCGCGTGCCATCCAGCTCCAGCTGCAGGCCGCGCCATTGCGGGCGGTTGGTGACAATGATGCGCCCCGATCGACTGAGCGCCTGCACCGGATCGCGCGCCAATGCCCATGCCTGCTCGATGCGCCCCAGATCCACCCGCGCGGCGACAACGCCGACAATCGTATCGCGATCCCGCACGGCGGAGGCGAAGATATAGCTGGCGGGCCGGCCTGGCGTGGTGACAAGCAATTGCCGCCCGAGCCTGCCTTCGCGCGCCTGATCCACCGCCTGACGTATTTCGTTGTCGAGCGGTGTGCCCACCGCATCGAATTCGCTGGAGGCGATCAGGCTGCCATCTGCGGACAGAAAGCGGATTTCCTCCGCCCCCGTCATTCCGGCCGTGATGGCCGCAATGCGGTGGGCGGCTTCCCGGTCCCGGCCAATCGAGATATCGACCACGTCCGGCCGGCGCGCCATCAGCGGCGGCAGGATCCGGTACTTGTCGAGCAGGCTCTCAAGGGTGGCGGCCTGAAGATCGAGCGAGGCGGCGGCCCGCAATCCGATCTCGTCGAGCAGGATCCGTTCGCTCACCCGCGCCGTGGCCCAGGCGACAAAGGCCCCGGCCAGAAGACAGACGGCCAATATGGCGACAACGGTCCTGCGCGTGCGAAGCGGCTTGCTCATGGACGCGATCATAGCGGAATTGGACGCAAAGGAAGAAGCAGGATCATCGCACCGAGCGCCTTGAACAGGACAGTCCCGCCGGAACGTCGTCGCAAGGCCCAATGCCTCAACGCGACAGGAACCCGTCGCCGGTGCGCTCGCTGTCATGGGTGGCGAGCGGACGGTCCACCGCGACCGATTTCACCAGCGCGAAGATCGCCTGCCCGGGCTCCAGTCCCAGATCGAAGAGCGAGGCCCGCGTGATGCGCGCACGCAGGCGCTGGCGTCCGAGCCCGCACACGATCTCCGCATAAGGCCCCCGCTCGTGGCTGATTTCCAGAACGGTCACGGGAAGCGCGTTGCGGATGCTGAGCCCCTTGGGCACCTCGCGCGCGATGGCAATGTCACGCGCCCTGAGATGAAGCCGGATCTCCTCGCCGATATCGGCGCGAACCGCGGGCACCTCGATGGTCTCGCCCTCCACCTCAATATGGGTGAGGCCCCATTGCGCGTCGATTGAGGCAATGCGCCCCTCAAGCACCGTGCCGGCCTGCTGGCGCCCCGTGGCGGGACCGAGATCGAGCCGGGTCATGATATCCGCCACCGGCCCGACCGCTTCCACACGCCCGTCCGAAATGATGACCAGCGTTTCCGCCAGCCGCGCCACTTCTTCCAGAGAGTGAGAAACATAGACGATGGGGAGCGCCGCCTCCCGGCGCAGGCGGTCGAGATAGGGCAGGATCTCGCTCTTGCGCGCCTGATCGAGCGAGGCAAGCGGCTCGTCCATCAACAGGATGCGTGGGCCGGAGAGAAGCGCGCGTCCGATGGCAACGCGCTGGCGTTCGCCGCCGGACAGTTTCGCAGGACGCCGGTCGAGCAGATCCTCGATCCCCAACAGCGCCACCACTTCGTCAAACGGCATGGAGGCATCGCGCCCGCCCGCCCAGTGCGAGAATGTGAGATTTCGGCGCACTGTCAGGTGCGGAAAGAGGCGCGCCTCCTGAAAGACGTGCCCGATCCGACGTTTGCGCGGAGAGAGATCGATGCGGCGCTCGGAATCGAACAGCACCTGATCATCAATCGTAATGCGCCCGCGCGCCGGACTGGCAAGCCCCGCGATCATGTTGACCAGCGAGGTCTTGCCCGAGCCTGAGCGCCCGAACAGCGCCGTTACGCCGCCTGAGCTGCTGAAATTCGCGGAGATCTCGAAGGTGCCGAGCCGGGCTTCCACATCCACCGACAGCATCACCCCCCCCCCACGCGCTGATTGACCCGACGCGATACGAATCCGGATGCAATGACGGCCACAAAGGCGATGATGGCGGCCGCAATCGAAAGCCTGAGAGCGGCCAGGTCCCCGTCGGGCGACTGGGTGAAGGTGTAGATCGCCAGCGACATGGTGCGGGTTTCGCCGGGAATATTGGAGGCGAACGTGATGGTCGCCCCGAATTCGCCCATGGCCTTGGCAAAGCCCAGCATCGCCCCGCCGATGATCCCCGGCATGGCGAGCGGCAGGGTCACGACAAAGAAGGTCACGATCCGCGGCGCGCCAAGCGTTTCCGCCGCCTGTTCCAGTTTCGGATCGACCGCCTCGAAAGCCAGCCGGACCGTGCGCACGATCAGCGGAAAGGCCATGACCCCCGCCGCCACCGCAGCCCCCGTCCAGCGGAAGGCGAGCGTGATGCCGAACTGCTCATAGAGGAAGCTGCCGATCGCCCCGCGGCGGCCAAACAGGATCAGCAGCACGAAGCCCGTGACCACCGGCGGCAGAACGAGCGGCATGTGAATGATCGCGTCGAGCAATGAATGGCCGACAAACCGCCACCGCGCGAGCGCATAGGCTGCGAAAATGGCCAGGGGCAGGGCAACGGCGAGACCGAGACCGCTGACTTTCAACGTCAGGAGAATGGCCTCGATCTCGGCGGAGGAAAGTGGCTGCAGCAAGTGTCACTCACCGGACTTGAAGCCGAGCCTTGCGAAGACCTCGCGCGCGGCAGGGCTTGACAGATATTCGAGAAAACCGGCGGCTTCGGCCCCTGCCCCTTTGACGAGCCCCGCCGGATAGACGATGGGGGCATGGCTGTCATCGGGGAAAGTCGCCACAACCGCGACCCTTGGTTCGATTGCCGCATCAGACCCGTAAACGATGCCGAGCGCAACCTCTCCGCGTGCAACGGATGCCAGCGTCACGCGGACGTTTTCCATGTGCACCAGCTTGCCTTCCACCGCATCCCACAGGCCGAGCGAAGTGAGGGAGGCCTTGGCATATCGACCGGCGGGCACCGCCTCCGGCGACCCGATGGCCAGGTGCCCGTCGCCGATGCGCTGCAGGAGAGCCTCTTTCTCCAGCGCAAGCGGTTTCGCCTCGTCCACAGGCGCAACCACGACGAGCGAGTTGCCGGCAATGATGCGAGCCGTCCCCTCCTCAATGGCCTCGGCCTTGGAGACGTAGTCCATCCACTTCACATCGGCGGAGACGAAGATGTCGGCGGGCGCACCGGCGGTGATCTGACGGGCAACGACGGAGGACGATGCAAAGGAGAAGACAACCTCCGTGCCTGTCTCGGACTTGTAGAGATCGCCGATGGCGGTGAGTGCATCCTTCATGCTGGCCGCGGCAAAGACCGTCAGCTTGTCAGCGGCTTGAGCCGAAGACAGCACCGCGCCCAGACAGACACCGGTAGCCACGGCGAGACCGGCTACGCGACGGGCGAATGACGAAAAGGGACGAGAAAGAGATGGGGTGTTCATGGCGGATCCAAGCGATATGTTCAATCGGACATATCGAACCTTACAAGCCCTCCTTGATTGGCTCAAGCAGGGAATTGCCGGTTCGCGGCGGTCACTCCGCGTCACCCGGTCTCACCAGCGCCTGCAACGCACGGATGTCCGCGCCCGCCGCCGCTTGATAGGCCGCCTCAATGGCGCGAAACCGCGCAAGCACCGCTTCTCCCATGGGCGTCAGCCGTGTGCCGCCACCACCTGCCCCACCCTTTTCCGTTTCCACCAGCGGTTCTGCAAAGTTGCGATTCAGCTCGCCGATCAGGTTCCAGGCGCGCTTGTAGCTCATGGAAAGCCGGTTGCCCGCCGCCCGGATCGACCCGGTTTCGGCAATGCCTTGCAACAGATCGGCCTTGCCCGGCCCGAAGGCAACGCCGGGGGCAAGCACGATACGCAGACGGGATTTCGGAAATTCGCTCATGATGTGAGGTCCGACGGCATGGGAACGGGGGCGACAGCCTAGGATAATCCGCTTGCCAGCGGCAATTGGTTGTCCTCGCGGATCGTCTCCAGAACGACGGAGGAATGAACGTTCTGCACGCTGTCATGGGCGAGCAGGTCATCGTTGATGACCTGCGCCAGCGATTTCAGATCCGCAACCGCGATCTTGATCAGGTAGTCCATCTCTCCCGTCAGCGCATGGGCTTCCTGGACGCTGGCCATGCCATTGACGAGATCCCGGAACCGGCGCGAATTCGCCCGGCTATGGGCGTTGAGCGTGACGCCGACAAAGGCGGTGACCTGCAAGCCCAGCGCGTCGCGGGAAAGCTCCGCCCGAACCCGCCGGATGACGCCTTCGCTTTCCAGCCGCGCCCGCCGCCGCGATACCTGCGACGCCGACAGCGCGATCCGCGTCCCGATCTCCTGATTGGTCAGCCCCGCATCGCGCTGGATCATCGCCAGCAAACGCAGATCGAACGTATCGAGAGCCACCATCGCAATCACCTCCCGGAAGGATCCCGCGCCGGGGATCACACTGTGCACACAATACCCCTATTGCGCACACAGCTTGCATCGGTTTGCCCAAACATATCCCGAACGCACACATATTGCACCGGTTAGCGCGCAAAATGGTCGCATTGACACATGGAAATGACGGGACCGCAGCGTCGGGACGGAGCTGGCAACGACAGCACGGCGATGTGCGCCCCTTGAGGAGGACACCATGGGACCCTTTCCGCATGACGCGCCCCCGGCGCGCATCACCGACACCAACCCGGCAGGCACCGACGGCTTTGAATTCGTGGAATTTGCCAGTCCCGAGCCTGAAAAGCTGGATGCCCTGTTCCGCCGCATGGGCTACGAGCCCGTCGCGCGCCATCGCTCAAAAGCGATCACCGTCTACCGGCAGGGCGATATCAACTACCTGCTGAACGCCGAGCCTGGCTCCCACGCCATGCGCTTCGTCGAAAAACACGGGCCCTGCGCGCCCTCCATGGGCTGGCGGGTGGTCGATGCCGATCACGCCTTCCGCCATGCGGTCGAAAACGGCGCAACGCCCTATGAGGGCGACGACAAGGCCCTCGACGTTCCGGCAATCGTCGGCATCGGCGGATCGCTGATCTATTTCATCGACGCCTATGGTGAGAACGGGTCAGCCTACGATGGCGAATTCGACTGGCTGGGCGCGCGCGATCCGCGCCCGGACGGCGTGGGCTTCTATTATCTCGACCACCTCACCCATAACGTCTTTCGTGGCAACATGGACAAGTGGTGGGATTTCTACCGCGATCTCTTCGGCTTCCGCCAGATCCACTATTTCGACATTGATGGCCGCATCACCGGCCTCGTCAGCCGGGCGATCACGTCTCCTTGCGGCAAGATCCGCATTCCGCTGAACGAATCCAAGGACGATACAAGCCAGATCGTGGAATACCTGAAGCGGTATAATGGCGAGGGCATCCAGCACATTGCCGTGGGCACCGACGGGATCTACGACGCCACCGACCGGCTGGCGGACAATGGCCTGAAATTCATGCCCGGCCCGCCCGAGGTCTATTATGAGCGCAGCCACAAGCGCGTCATTGGCCATGACGAGCCCGTGGATCGCATGAAGAAGCACGGCATCCTGATCGATGGCGAAGGCGTCGTCGATGGCGGCATGACCAAGATCCTGCTTCAGATCTTTTCCAAGACCGTGATCGGGCCCATCTTCTTTGAATTCATCCAGAGAAAGGGCGACGAGGGTTTCGGCGAAGGCAATTTCCGCGCCCTGTTCGAGAGCATTGAGGAAGACCAGATCCGCCGCGGCGTGATCAAGGCGGACGCGGCCGAATAAAAATCCGCACCGCAATCGCCGTCACTTGGGAACCGCAAGACGCGGTAAGCGTTCAAGGGATGCCCCCGTTGCGAATGAACTCGGCTGACCCGGGTTTGTGCGCCGCGGACCGGCAAGCGCCGGCACGGGGGTGACGAGCCTTTGGCGGGCGCGCTGTCAGGCACGATGTGTTGCCAGGCGCGATACGTTTTCAGGGGCAATGCATTGTCAGGGACGGATGCAAATTCCAGGGGCGCTGCCATGCGGTGACCCGGGGAGGGGAGAAAGGGACAGGCCCGGCAGTGCCTGTCCCTTTCGTTTTTCAGGTCTTCCGAAAGCCCGCCACACTCAAGCGGCAAGCGTTGCGCTGTGAACGTGCTTCAGATCGGAGACGATCGATTGCGCCCAATGGCTGGAATCGTTGGCCAGAAGCTTGGCGTAGAGCGCATTCCAGCGCTCCTTGCGCTCTTCAAGGCTCATGCGCAGCGCGGTCTGGATCTTTTCCGCGACCTGTTCGCGATTATAGGGATTGACGATCAGCGCCTCCCCCATCTCCGCCGCCGCCCCGGCAAAGCGCGACAGCACGAGAACACCCGGGTTCTCCGGGTTCTGCGCCGCCACATATTCCTTGGCGACGAGGTTCATCCCATCGCGCAAGGGGGTGACCAGCCCGATGGCGCTGCCGCGATAGATCCCGGCAAGAGCGCGGCGCGTGAAGGAGCGGAACATGCAGTGGATCGGCGTCCAGCCCATATCCGCAAAGCGCGCGTTGATATTGCCGGAGACGGATTCCAGCTCGCGCCGGAACGTGTCATAGGCATCCAGATCCGAGCGCGACAACGGCGCCACCTGCATCAGGGAAACCTTGCCACGGTGTTCGGGATAGTCCTCCAGAAGCTTCTCGAAAGCCCGAAGCCGCTCCGGCAGACCCTTGGAATAATCCAGCCGGTCCACACCGATGATCTGTGTGCGCCCGCCAAGAGAGGTCAGCAGCTTCTGATAGTAGCGGCGCGCCTCTACCGACTTTCCGTATTCGGCGAAACTCTCGGTGTCGATGCCGATGGGATAGGCCTTGGCGAGGATCGTGCGGCCAAAGGCGGTGACACGCCCGTCGGCATGCGCGATGCCGTCCAGTTCCTGCTCAACGAAGGCGCGGAAATTGTCCACGTCGCGCTGGGTCTGGAAGCCCACGACATCATAGGCGAGCATGTCGCGTACAAGATGGTGGGCATTGGGCAGAGCGGTCAGGAAATCCGGGCTGGGAAAGGGAATGTGGAGGAAGAAGCCGATCGGGTTCTCCACCGCCATATTGCGCAGCGCACGGCCAAGCGGCAGGAAATGATAGTCATGCGCCCAGATGATGTCGTCGGGCCGCAAGAGCGACTTCAGCCGCGTCGCGAAGCGGTCATTCACCCGCCGGTAGACCATCTCGTAATTGCGCTCGAATTCGGCCAGATCAAGCCGATAATGCAGCACGGGCCACAGCGACTTGTTGGCGTAACCGGCATAGTAGCCGTCATAGTCTTCCTGATTGAGATCGATGGTCGCAAGCTCGACATTGCCGGAGCTTTCCCCCTGCATGGCGCCGAATGTGCCCTCTTCGGAGACGCACCCGCTCCAGCCGAACCACAGCCCTCCGTCCTTCTTGAGCGCGTCCACCAATCCGACAGCGAGCCCGCCTGCCTTACGAGAGTCCTGGAGAGGACCGACCCGGTTTGAAACAACGACAAGTCTGGCCATCGTACTGTTTTCCATCCTCCGTGTGCAGGCGACCCGATCGGTCACCGGGAATTGTCTTGTGATGAGGGGTGCTGAGGCTTCCCTTTTTCCATGCGCCGACCGTTCGGCCCGCATGTTTCGCAGCACAGGCGACCTGCCCGTTATCGCAGCCGCCGCCCGTCAGTCGCGGAACGGGCGCGGTCATGGCCGCGCCCAGATCGAATTTCACCCAGTATCGGCGATCAGATCGCGGATTCCCACCCCTTGCTCAGTCTCATCGCGCCATTGATGATCCCGACCATGGAATAGGTCTGGGGGAAATTGCCCCACAACTCGCCGGTCGCCGTATCGATATCCTCCGACAGAAGGCCGACGTGATTGCGACAGGAAAGCATCGTCTCGTAGATCTCGCGCGCCTCTTCCTTGCGTCCGATCCGGGCCAGAGCATCAATGTACCAGAAGGTACAGATGTTGAATGCGTTCTCCGGCGTTCCGAAATCATCGGCAGCATTGTATCGAAACAGATGATTGCCCCGCCGCAACCGGTCGCCGATACGGTCCACGGTCGCGATGAAGCGAGGATCGGAGGCTGGCAGGAACCCCACTTCGGCCATCAGCAGAAGCCCGGCATCCATGTCCCGGCCCTCGAAGCTCTCAACGAACGAATTGATCTCCGGGTTCCATGCCCGCTTGCAAATTGTGGCGTGAATCTGATCCGCCCGCTCGCGCCAGTAGCGCGCCCGCTCCTCAAGCTCCAGCTTCACGGCGATCTTTGCCAGCCGATCGCAGGCCGCCCAGCACATGAGCGACGAAGACGTGTGAACTCTGGCACGCGTGCGCAGCTCCCACATGCCCGCATCCGGCTGGTCGTGCATGGCATAGGCGCGCTCGCCCACCGTCTCCAGGTAGCGGAATTCCGGCTCGCCAAAAGTGTGTAGCAGTCGCTCGTCGAAGAAGGCCTGGGCCGCGCCCACCACCACATTGCCATAGACGTCGTACTGGAAATGCTCATAGGCCTGATTGCCCACGCGAACCGGCCCCATGCCCCGATAGCCCGGAAGGTCGACGATGGTCTCGATCAGATCCTTCTCCAGCCCGATACCGAAGACCGGCTGGAGATGCTCTCCGTTCATCACCGCGGCGATGTTGCTGAGGTAGCGCAGGTAATTCTCCATCGTTTCCATTTCCGACAGGGAATTGAGCGCGCGCACCACGAAGAAGGCATCGCGCAGCCAGCAGAAACGATAGTCCCAGTTGCGCTCGGTATTGGCCGCTTCGGGAATGGAGGTGGTGACCGCGGCCACGATGGCTCCGGTTTCCTCGTTGGTGCACAATTTCAGCGTGATGGCGGCGCGAATGACCGCTTCCTGCCATTCCAGCGGCAGCCCGAGGCGGCGCGTCCAGTGCTGCCAATAGACTTCCGTCTTTTCCTCAAAGGCCCGACAGAGCGTGTCGGGATGGTCGGTCAGGGACTCGTCCGGGCCGAAATAGAAGGAAAGCGTACGCTCCAGAATGAACGGCGTCTCGCTGCGCACATAGGTGATCGGTGCATTCGTCGTCAGCCGCACCACCTGATCGGGCCCCACCCAGCGGATGTGGTTGGAGCCGAAGGTGATCTCCGGCTTGCTGCGCCCGTAGTCGAAGCCCGGACGAATGCGAAACGTCACCCGCGGACGGCCGGAGACCGGGCGCACCCTTCGGGCAATCGCATTGGGCCGAAAGCCGCGATTGTTGTTGTAAAAGCGGGGTGCGAAATCCGTGATTTCGACACTCGAACCGTCCTCGGCATGAAGGCGGGTGCGCACGATGGCCGTGTTGGGCACGTATTCCTGTTCGCTGCGCACCTGCCCTTCCAGTTCGATGGAAAAAGCCCCGTCCCGGTCATCTCCGCTGGGCGCGCCCAACAGCGCATGGAACACCGGATCTCCATCGAAGCGCGGCAGACAGCACCACGTAATTCGCGCGTTCTTGTCGATGAGGGCGGCGAAGGAGCAATTGCCGATCATGGCAAGGTCGAGCGAACTCACGGGATATCACCTCGTATCGTTTGGCTGAGACAGCACAGCATCATGGCAGGCAGGCCCTTGCAAGGTTCGGGCCGGGAGCGGCGTGACTGCACCGTGACGACAGTTCGAACGCGAACGCCCTAGCTGCCTTCAAGCCGGTTCCGTCTGGCGCAGAAAGGCGTCGAGCCAACGATGCACGGCAGCGACGTCATCAAGACAATGGTCGGCCACGGTCTTCCCCGCGCCCACCTTGATGCCGAAACCGCCCGCTTCGCGCGCAGCCCGGAACCCATCCTCGTCAGTCACATCATCGCCCACAAAGACCGGAACGCGCCCGGCGAAGACCGGTTCCCGTAAAAAACCTTCAACCGCCACGCCCTTGTCGTGCCCGCGCGCCTTGGCCTCCAGAACCATCTTGCCGTGAAGCAGGTGCAACCGGTCCAGATCCGAGCAGAAGTCGCCCATGATGCGAGCAAGTTCGTCGCCGCGCTCCGGCGCGCGCCGGTAATGGACCGCAAGCGCCAGCCCCTTGTCCTCAAGCTGCACACCGCCCTCGATCAGGCCCGCCTCTGCGATGCGCTGGCGCAGGATGTCGAGTTCCGGCGGCGCGGGCACGCGTTCAATGGCGGCGCCGAGCGTGGGCCGGTGTTCCAGTCCGTGCAGCCCGGCCGCGGGCAGATGCAGCGGGCTCAACAACGCATCGATTTCCGAAAGCGGTCGCCCGGAGACCACCGCCAGAGCCCCGGCGAGCTTCTCCGCCACCGCCTGTAGCAACGGGCAAAGCCCGTCCGCCACACGGATACCGTCCGGCGTTTGCGCAATCTCCACCAGCGTTCCGTCGAAATCGAGAAACAGGGCGTGATCTGCCGAAAGAGCGGGAGGAAATGTCATGGGATACACCTGCAGAACGGCTGATGCCTGCCGTTGACGGAGCTTGGGAGATGATCGGGAACCCAAGGGAAATAGTGCATCCGCCCCCGACAATCCAGAGCCACCGTCCTGCCCGCTCTCACCGGCACATCTCCATGGCGGACGCAAATCGCCATGTCGCGAGCCTGAAAGCGGCGCTGATCAGGATGGCCCGCCCCCTTCCGGATCACCGGCACCGCCTGCCTTGCCCATCCATATCCCTCAGGCGCGAGGATCCTCCGCGATCAGGTCCAGCGCCGTGCGGGCCACGGTGGGGATGAGCTTGCCCATCTCCAGTCCCTGCTGCGGATTTGAGCCATTGCCATCCAGCGCACGCTTTTTCACGCCCTGAAGGATCGCCGCAATGCGGAAGAAGGAGAAGGCGAGACAGAAGGTCCAGTGATCGATGCCGGATATCCCGCGCCGCTCGCAGTAAAGCGCGACATAGGCCTCCTCGTCGGGGATGCCCAGCGCCTTGCGGTCGAGACCGGCCAGCCCGCGCAAGCCGCCCGCATGCGGCAGACGCCACTGCATGCACTGATAGGCGAGATCGGAATGGGGATGGCCGAGCGTGGCGAGTTCCCAGTCCACCACGGCGATGACACGCGGCGCGTCGGGCGCAAAGATCAGGTTGTCGATGCGATAGTCGCCATGGACCAGCGAAACCTGCCCGTCATCCTCGGGCACATTTGCCTCCACCCAGGAGATCAGGGCGTCCATCTCGGGCAGAGCGCCGGTCTCGCTGTCGCGATACTGGCGCGACCAGCGCGAGACCTGCCGGGCAAAGTAGTTCCCCGGCCTGCCGAAATCGGAAAGCCCCACGGCCTCCACATCGACGGAATGCAGGGCGGCCAGAACCCGGTTCATCTCATCATAGACCGCCCCGCGCGTCTCGCTGGGCAGGTCCGGCAAGGCCGGATCCCAGAAGACGCGCCCCTCGCGAAACGCCATCACATAGAACATCGAGCCGATGACATCGTCATCCTCACACAGCGCCAACGGATCCGCGATGGGCACATCGGTTCCCTTGAGCGCATTGATGACACGATATTCGCGATCGACCGCATGCGCCGATTTCAGGAGCTTGCCCGGCGGTTTGCGGCGCAGCACATAGGAGCCGCTCGCCGCATCGAGGCGATAGGTCGGGTTCGACTGCCCGCCCGCAAATTTCTCAGCCCGCGCAGGCCCCTCAAAGCCCGCAACATGCGCGCGAAGCCAAGCCTCCAGCCGCCCTTCGACCGGCCCGTCCAGCCGCGTCGGAGCCGGTGCATCCATCGCCTTGTCCATATTTCCTCCCAAAGACTTCCCCCCCGGCCTGTTTCCGGAGCGCCTCCCGCAACCTCATATCCGGCCACAGCTTCTCCCAAAGCTGCCCGGCCCACGTCCCGCGCCAGGCAAACGCCCCCCGCACAGCGCCGCTTCTGGCAAGCTAGACAATAGCCTGCGTCCGCGAAACCGACCGCGCCCACGAATCTGCCCATGCGGCATGCTACTGTGAAAAATCGGGAACCCCAGAACAACCGAAACGTTTGAACAAGCGACACTTCAAAACGGAACCATTCCCCGCCATGACGGACCCGCGACGCCTGACCCTCATTCTCAATGGCAAGGCCGCCCAACAGAAAAACGTGCAGGATGCGGTCAGCGCCATTGCCCGACAGGGACACCGCATCGACGTGAAGGTGACAGAAAGCCCCGGCGACGGAGAGCGCTTTTCCCGCGAAGCCGTGAAGGCCGCGAGGCGGGGCGAGATTGAGACGATCGTGGCGGGAGGCGGCGACGGTACGCTGAACGCGGTGGTGGGTGGCGCGTTGGAAGCAGACACGGATCCGGCCTGCTCCTTCGCACTGATGCCGCTCGGCACCGCCAACGATTTCGCCCGCAACGCAGGCATCCCCGTTGATCCCGCGCAGGCACTGGACATTGCCCTGACCGCCCCGGCGCGCGCCACGGATGTCGCCAGCCTGACATTCGATGACGGACAGAAACCCCGCCCCTTCATCAACATGGCGACCGCTGGCTTCGGTCCTCGGGTGACCTCGGAAGCCGATCCGGACCTGAAGGCCCGGATCGGCGGCGCGGCCTATCTCCTGTCTGCCCTTGCCCGTATCGGCGAGGTGACCCCATGGTCCGGTCGGATCCGGGCCGACGGTTTTTCATGGGAAGGATCATTTGCCGCTCTCGCCATTGGCAATGGCAGGCGTGCAGGCGGCGGCGTGGAGCTGTGCCCGCTTGCCGAACTTGATGATGGCGCGCTCGACCTCACCGTTATCGAGGCCCCCGAGGGCGACGTGCTGGCCGGGCTTCTCTCCTCGCTCCCCCTGGCCGTGGGTCTGAAACCCGACAGCGTTATCCGCGCGCGCGCCAGCTCGTTCGAAGTGGAGACCGACAGCCCCATTCCCGTCAGTCTCGACGGTGAAATGCTGGAGGCGCGCCGCTTCACGCTTTCGGTGCGCCAGCATGCAATCCGCTTCCACCTGCCCGACCAGCCGCCCCCGCGCTAGATACCCTGTCAGACAAGCTCCGCGTCGGCGACCACCACCCGTGTTCCCCATTCGCGACACAGCGCATCGAGGCCCGGCTCAAGCGGCGTGTCGGTGAAGAAACTGTCGATTTCGGACAATGAGGCGATCCGACCCGGCGCACTGCGCTGGAACTTGGAGTGATCGGCAACGAGAAAGGTCTTGCGGGCCTGCCGCAGGATCGACTTGCTGACATTCACCTCCTGAATGTCGAAATCGAGAATGTCGCCGTCGAGATCGATGGCGGAGCAGCCGACCACCGCCAGATCGAATTTGAACTGCATGATGGTCTGGCTGGCGAGATCGCCCACCAACCCGCCATCGGAACGCCTGAGCGTGCCACCGGTGACGATGACCTGACAATCCGGATTCACGGCCAGAATGTTGGCCACATTGATGTTGTTGGTGACCACCAGAAGATTGCGGTGATGAATGAGCCTGCGCGCCACCGCCTCGGTGCTGGTGCCCAGATTCAGAAACACCGAAATGTCTTCCGGGATCTCTTCGGCGCACACCGCGGCGATCGCCGCCTTTTCCTGCTCGTGCAGGGCGCGCCGGTCCTCATAGCCGATATTGGTTGTGCCCGAGGGCAACATCGCCCCGCCATGAACCCGCTCCAGCCGCCCCGCATCGCCAAGCTCGCCGAGATCGCGCCGGATGGTCTGCTGCGTGACGCCGAAATGCGCCGCCAGCCCCTCAACGGTCACGCGCCCCTCACGCCGTGCGATGTCCAGAATCTCGTTCTGCCGAAAACTAATCGCCATATCCCCCTGCCGGGCCCCCGCCTTGCCTGTTCGACACCGTTTGCGACCTGAAACACCGGCCCGCACGCACCGAGACTAGCGCGCCTGCGCCGCTGCGCACCAGCGCGAATGTTCGTTTTTACGCGATTTTGGCAACGAGCCCGAAGTTTGCCACAACAAACGTCAATTATGCTGTCCAATCGCGCAACTTCTCATGCCTTCGCAGGTGCGAAGAGCCCCTTGCGAAGGCCTCGGAGTGGCGCCCCCCGCACCGGCCATGCATTTCTTGGCGTAATTTCAAAGCACTATCGAGAAACAAACATTTTCGAAAATAAGTTCTTTTCATTTTTGTTTCTTCATTCTAGCTTGCCATCACAAACGAAAACGCTTCCGCAGCGGCTCCGCGACGTCAATCCACCATCTGACGGCAGGGCAGGATCGCATTTCACGCGGACCGAAAAGCGGAAGAGGAGGCAAACGTGTCCAAGGCATCGCACGCCGATCCGCTGAGTGTTGCCCCGCCCGTTTACGATCTGCTGATCGTCGGCGGGGGCATCAATGGCTGCGGCATCGCCCGTGATGCAGCGGGCCGCGGCCTGTCGGTCGCGCTTGTCGAGATGAACGACCTCGCCTCCGCCACCTCGTCCGCGTCCACCAAGCTTTTCCATGGCGGCCTGCGCTATCTGGAATATTTCGAGCTGCGCCTTGTGCGCGAGGCGTTGATCGAGCGCGAGCGCCTGCTTGCCGCCATGCCGCATATCAGCTGGCCGATGCGCTTCGTGCTGCCATATGGCCCGGAAATGCGCTTCGACACCGACACCCCGGCATCGAAGCTGCTGCACATGTTCATGCCATGGATGAAGGGCAGCCGGCCCGCCTGGGTCATCCGCATCGGGCTATTTCTCTACGATCACATGGGGGGACGGCACATCCTTCCGCCGACCTCCACGCTGGATCTGACGAAAGCGCCTGAAGGCGCGCCCCTTCAGGAGCGCTTCCGCAAGGCCTACGAATATTCTGACTGCTGGGTGGAGGATTCCCGCCTCGTCGTGCTCAATGCCCGCGACGCCAGTCTGCGCGGCGCGGATATCAAGGTGCGCCACAAGGTCATCGCCAGCCAACGCGGCTCGGATGAATGGCGGGTGACGGTGGAGAACACCGAAACCGGCAAGAGGCAGGAAATTCGCGCGCGCTGCCTCGTCAATGCGGGCGGCCCTTGGGTCGGCGACATTCTTCAAGACCGCACCCATGTGAAGACCCGCGAGAACGTGCGCCTCGTGCGCGGCAGCCACATCGTGACCCGCAAGCTCTACGACCACGACAAGTGCTACTTCCTGCAAGGCAACGACGGCCGCATCATCTTCACCATTCCCTACGAGACCGATTACACCCTGATCGGCACCACGGATCAGGACCACCCGGACCCGGATACGCCGCCGGAATGCACGGTCGAAGAGCAGGACTATCTGTGCGATTTCGTCTCCGCCTATTTCAGGAAACCGGTTACCCGCGCCGACATCGTATGGACCTATTCCGGGGTGCGCCCGCTCTATGATGACGGCGCAAGTTCCGCCACCGCGGCAACCCGCGATTACGTGCTGACCACGGATGATGCGGAGGGTGCGCCGATCCTGAATGTGTTCGGCGGCAAGATCACGACCTATCGCCGACTTGCGGAAAGCGCGATGGAGAAGATCGGTCGCTGGTTCCCGGACCTGAAGGGCAACTGGACGGCGGGCGCAGCATTGCCCGGAGGTGCCTTTGCGGTATCAGGTGTGGATGCGCTCATTCAACGCTTGCGCGACACCTACCCGTTCCTCGACAGTTTCCACGCCCGGCGGCTTGTGCGAGCATATGGCACCGATGCCTTCGAATTTCTGGGCACCGCAGGCAGACGCGAGGATCTTGGGAGGGATTTCGGCGCAACATTGAGCGAACGCGAAGCCGAATGGCTGATGGACCGCGAATTCGCCCGCACCGCGCAGGACATTGTCTGGCGCAGAAGCAAGCTCGGCCTGCGCATGAGCGCCGAGGAAATCGCGACTTTGGAAGATTGGATGCAGCAGCGCCGCAAGGAGGCCACGTCGGCGGCGGCTGAATAGTCCTTGGAGGAGGACTGTCCGGGAGGGGACATGACACTGGCTTTGGAAGCCGCGGCCAAGACGGTCGGCGGGAGGGTTCACATACATCCGACCAGCCTTGAGCTGCAGAAGGGCACGATGAATGTCCTTCTGGGCCCGACGCTGTCCGGCAAGACGACGCTGATGCGGTTGATGGCCGGTCTCGATCGCCCGACAAGCGGCCGCGTCCTGTGGGAAGGCCGCGATGTGACCGGGACCCGCGTGCAGGACCGCAACGTCGCCATGGTCTATCAGCAGTTCATCAACTACCCCTCCATGAGCGTGTTCGAGAACATCGCCAGCCCGCTGCGCCTGATGGGCCGCGGCAAGGCGGAGATTGACCGTGCCGTCACCCGGGCGGCTGAACTGATGAAGCTTGAGGGCCTGCTGCAACGAAAGCCGCTGGAGCTTTCCGGCGGTCAGCAGCAGCGCTGCGCATTGGCGCGCGCACTGGTGAAGGAAGCGGGTCTCGTCCTGCTCGACGAGCCGCTCGCCAATCTCGATTACAAGTTGCGCGAGGAGCTGCGCGTGGAGATCCCGAAGATCTTCGAGGAATCCGGCGCGATCTTCGTCTACGCCACCACCGAGCCGGAAGAGGCACTGCTTCTGGGCGGCAACACCGCGACGCTCTGGGAAGGCCGCATCACCCAGTTCGGCCCTACGCCGGACGTTTATCGCAGGCCCGTGGACGCCACCACCGCGCGCGCCTTTTCCGACCCTCCGATGAATTTCCTCGCCATCTCCAAGACCGGAAACCGTCTGCTGTTCGGCGGCGGCCAGAACCTGCCCGCAACCGGCAAGCTTCAGGAACTGGAAGACGGGCGCTACATGGCGGGCTTCCGCCCCAACCACCTGGAAGTCGCCCGGCACACGCCCGACGCCATGACCTTTACGCCCACCATCGATGTCACCGAGATCACCGGCTCGGAGACCTTCCTCCATCTTGAACACCACGGCGAGAAGTGGGTGGGCCTCATCCATGGCGTCCACGACCTTCGCCACGACCAGCAGATCGAGGTCTTCCTCGATCCCGCACATATCTACATCTTCGCCGAAGACGGGCGGCTCGTCGTGCCCGCGTCTTACGCGATGGCGGCCTGAGGAGGGAAACTGTCATGGCACGGATCACGCTCGATCACCTCGCCCATTCCTATTTCCCCAATCCCGTCAGCGAAGACGATTACGCGTTGAAGGAAATGAACCACGAGTGGGAAGACGGCGAAGCCTATGCGCTTCTGGGCTCGTCCGGTTGCGGCAAGACCACCCTCTTGAACATCATTTCCGGTCTGCGCAGGCCAAGCCAGGGCCGTGTGCTCTTCGACGGGGTCGATGTCACCGATGCGCCGACGGCGGAACGCAACATCGCGCAGGTCTTTCAGTTTCCGGTCGTCTACGACACCATGACCGTGCGCCAGAACCTCGCCTTCCCGCTTCGAAACCGCGGTGCGGATGCGGCCTATGTGGCCGAACGCGTCCAGACCATCGGACGCGTCATCGGCATGGAGGCGGAGCTTGACCGCAAGGCCCGCGGCCTGACGGCGGACGCCAAGCAGAAGATCTCGCTCGGGCGCGGCATGGTGCGCGAGGACGTCAACGCGCTTTTGTTCGACGAGCCGCTGACCGTGATCGACCCGCACATGAAGTGGGAGCTGAGAACCCAGCTGAAATCCCTTCATCGCGAGTTTGGCCACACCATGATCTACGTGACCCACGACCAGACCGAAGCGCTGACCTTCGCCGACAAGGTGGTGGTGATGTATGACGGCCGGGTCGTGCAGATCGGCACGCCGCAGGAGCTCTTCGAGACCCCGCAGCACACCTTTGTCGGCTATTTCATCGGCTCGCCGGGCATGAACATCCTGCCTGCGGCAATCGAGGGCGACCGCGCGACGATCAACGGGGCAAGCATCCCGCTGGCCAGCCACTACGCCCCGCTCACGGGCAAGGTGGAGATCGGCGTTCGCCCGGAATTCGCCCGTCTTTCGGCAACCGAGGGCCTGCCCGTGCGCATCCGCCGGGTGGAGGATGTGGGCCGCCACAAGATCGTGCGCGCGGAATGCTTCGGCAAGGACATCAACATCATCGCGCGCGAGGACGAAGAAATCGCCGCCGACATGACCCGCGTCGCCTTCGATCGGGCCCGCATCAACGTCTATGCCGATGACTGGCGCGTCGCCGGGGAGGCTGCGTGATGGAAAAGACCCCAAACCAGAAAGCCTGGTTCCTCGTTCTCCCCGTCCTCGCGCTGGTGGCCTTTTCCGCCGTCGTGCCCTTGATGACGGTGGTGAACTACTCGGTTCAGGATACCTTCGGCAACAACCAGTTCTTCTGGGCGGGGCTGGAGTGGTTTTCGGAAATGCTGCAATCGGAGCGCATGTGGAATGCGCTTGTGCGCCAGCTTGCCTTCTCCGCCATCATACTCGCCATCGAGGTACCGCTCGGCATCTTCGTGGCGCTGAACATGCCCAAGCGCGGCTTCTGGGCCTCCACCTGCCTCGTGCTGATGGCGCTGCCGCTGCTCATCCCGTGGAACGTGGTCGGCACGATCTGGCAGATCTTCGGTCGCGTCGATATCGGCCTTCTCGGCTACACGCTTGAGGCCGTCGGCATCGACTACAACTACACGCAGGACATTTTCTCCGCCTGGGCGACCGTCGTCGTCATGGATGTCTGGCACTGGACGTCGCTGGTGGCGCTGCTGGCCTATGCGGGCCTGCAATCCATTCCCGATGCCTATTATCAGGCCGCCAAGATCGATCAGGCGAGCCGCTGGGCGGTCTTCCGTTACATCGAACTGCCGAAAATGAGCGGCGTCCTGATGATCGCGATCCTGCTGCGGTTCATGGACAGCTTCATGATCTACACCGAGCCCTTCGTGGTGACGGGCGGCGGGCCCGGCAATGCCACGACCTTCCTGTCTATCGATCTGGTGAAGATGGCCCTCGGCCAGTTCGACCTCGGCCCGGCAGCCGCCTTCTCCATCATGTACTTCCTCGTGATCCTGCTGATCTCGTGGGTCTTCTACACGGTGATGACCAATCTCGACCGGGCCGAACAGGAGGGCGTGGAATGAGCGATACGACCATGACCAGCGCCCCGCGCAAGGCCACCCGATCGGGCAATTTCGCGCTGCCCCGCGTCAACGGTTCGGCCATCGTGATGACGCTCTATCTCCTCTTCCTGCTCCTGCCGATCTACTGGCTCTTCAACATGAGCCTGAAGAGCAATCAGGAGATCCTGTCCACCTTCACGCTATGGCCGCAAGCCGCGACGCTCGACAACTACAAGACCATCCTGACGGATGCCTCGTGGTACATGGGCTATGTCAACTCGCTGATCTACGTGGTCATGAACACCGTGATCTCGGTGACGGTGGCACTGCCCGCAGCCTATGCCTTCTCGCGCTATTCCTTCATGGGCGACAAGCACCTGTTCTTCTGGCTCTTGACCAACCGCATGGCCCCGCCCGCGGTCTTCGCCCTGCCCTTCTTCCAGCTCTATTCCTCCATCGGCCTTTTCGACACGCATATCGCGGTGGCGCTCGCCCACTGCCTGTTCAACGTGCCGCTGGCGGTGTGGATTCTGGAAGGCTTCATGCGCGGCGTGCCGAAGGAAATCGACGAGACCGCCTATATTGACGGCTATTCCTTCCCGCGCTTCTTCATCCGCATCTTCACGCCGCTGATCGCATCCGGCATCGGCGTCGCCGCCTTCTTCTGCTTCATGTTCTCCTGGGTGGAACTGCTGCTGTCGCGCACACTGACTTCGGTCAACGCCAAGCCGATCGCCGCCACCATGACCCGCACGGTCTCCGCCTCCGGCATGGACTGGGGCGTGCTGGCGGCGGCAGGCATTCTGACCATCGTGCCGGGCGCGCTCGTGATCTATTTCGTGCGCAATTACATCGCCAAGGGCTTCGCGCTGGGGAGGGTGTGATGGGAGTTTCTAACGCTCGGAGAGTGCCGCACGCACCAATCCCCTCTCCCATGGGGAGAGGTCGGACCAAAGGTCCGGATGAGGGGTGCAAGGTTCCCGGGGATACGGAGAACTCAAATCCCCTCACCCTAACCCTCTCCCCATGGGAGAGGGGACTGGATCGCGGGTGTTGCGGACTTCTTGGTCTCACGCCGGCTTTGGCGAGCGGCGCGGCAAACCCGCAACGTCGCCCCCGAACAAGAGCCCGGCCCCAGCACCTCTCCCATGGGGAGAGGTCGGCGCGGATGCGCCGGGTGAGGGGTGTCGGGCTCAGCCGGAACCCCGAAACCTCGCATCCCCTCCCCCTTTCACGGAGGCAGAGAGGACCAGGCTGCATCGTGGGGGGTGAACGTACCAATAGATTGAAAACACATACCGTTTCAGCCTGGCGGGGAGGACATTGATATGGACTGGATGGCATGGACCACGCCGACGGCCATTTTCTTCGCCGTCATCGCAAGCCTGCTGATCGTCTTGACGGTGCTGGGCATCCGGTATCCGGAAACCCCGCGCGTGGGTGTGCTCAGGATCGAGACGACCCGCGGCGACCGACTTTTCATCACGCTTCTGGGCTCGGCCTTCATCAATCTGGCCTGGCTTGGTCTTTCCGGCCTGCCCCAATGGGGCGCGCTGGTGGTCTGCCTGATCTATGCGACAGCGGTTTTCCGCTGGGTGTGACGGGCGAGGAGGACGGCGATCCGGCAAGGGAGCGAGGCCGGACCGCTTGAACGAACGACGCTTCTTTTGTTCTGGGAGGAAACAATGATACCGAGATTGAAAGAGACAACGGCCCTCGCCTTGCTGGCGGGCCTCATCGCGGGCCCCGCATGGGCTGGCATGGAGGACGCCAAGAAGTTCCTCGATGCCGAGATCGGTGACATGTCATCGCTGACGCGCGCCGAGCAGGAAGCGGAGATGCAGTGGTTCATCGACGCCGCCAAGCCCTTCGAAGGCATGGACATCAAGGTCGTGTCGGAAACGATCACCACGCACGAATATGAATCCAAGGTGCTGGCCCCGGCCTTTACCGCCATCACCGGCATCAAGATCACGCACGATCTGATCGGCGAGGGCGACGTCGTTGAAAAGCTCCAGACGCAGATGCAGTCGGGCCAGAACATCTACGACGCCTATATCAACGACAGCGACCTGATCGGCACCCATTGGCGCTATCAGCAGGCCCGCAACCTGACCGACTGGATGGCGGATGAAGGCGCCAGCGTCACCAATCCGAACCTGGATCTGGACGATTTCATCGGCACCTCCTTCACCACCGGGCCGGACGGCAAGCTCTACCAGCTTCCCGACCAGCAGTTCGCGAACCTCTACTGGTTCCGCTACGACTGGTTCAACGACGCCAAGACCAGGGCCGACTTCAAGGAAAAGTACGGCTACGAGCTCGGCGTGCCGGTCAACTGGTCGGCCTATGAGGACATCGCGGAGTTTTTCACCGGCCGCGACATGAGCTATGCGGGCGGGCCCACCAAGGTCTATGGCAACATGGACTACGGCAAGAAGGACCCCTCGCTCGGCTGGCGTTACACCGATGCGTGGATGTCCATGGCCGGCATGGGCGACAAGGGCGAGCCGAACGGCCTGCCGGTCGATGAATGGGGCATTCGCGTCAACGACAAGTCCCAGCCTGTCGGTTCCTGCGTGGCCCGTGGCGGCGCGACCAACTCGCCCGCTGCCGTCTATGCGGTGACCAAGGCCATCGAGTGGCTGCAGAAATACTCGCCCCCTGCCGCCGCCGGCATGACCTTCTCCGAGGCTGGCCCCGTGCCCGCCCAAGGCGAGGTCGCCCAGCAGATGTTCTGGTATACCGCCTTCACCGCCGACATGGTGAAGCCGGGCCTGCCGGTGATGAACGAGGACGGCACGCCGAAGTGGCGCATGGCCCCCTCCCCGCACGGCGTCTACTGGTCGCAAGGCACCAAGATCGGCTATCAGGACGCAGGCTCCTGGACGCTGATGAAGTCGACGCCCGTCGACCGCGCCAAGGCGGCCTGGCTCTATGCCCAGTTCGTCACGTCGAAGACCGTGGACGTGAAGAAGTCCCATGTGGGCCTGACTTTCATCCGCGAAAGCTCCATCCAGCATAAGTCCTTCACCGAGCGCGCGCCGAAGCTCGGCGGTCTGGTCGAGTTCTATCGCTCGCCCGCCCGCGTGCAGTGGTCGCCCACCGGCACCAATGTTCCCGACTACCCCAAGCTCGCGCAGCTGTGGTGGCAGAATATCGGTGACGCCATGTCCGGCGCCAAGACCCCGCAGGAGGCCCTCGACAGCCTTTGCGAAGCGCAGGAAAAGGTGATGGAGCGTCTGGAGCGCGCAGGCGTTCAGGGCGACATCGGCCCGAAGATGAACGATCCGAAGCCCGCCGAGGAATGGCTGGCAATGGAAGGCGCGCCGAAGGCCAAGCTCGACAATGAAGACGAAAAGCCCATGACCGTCTCCTATGACGAGCTGATCAAGTCCTGGCAGTGAGCGCAGACCCTGCCTGAGAAAACGCGAAACGGCCGCCTCTCGGGGCGGCCGTTTTTCTTTGCCCGACCTCCCTTGCGGAACCCTGCCCTCTCCCGCTGCGTTGTCTTCCCATGTGCAAAATTCAAGCGGCAAACGGGGACCCATGCGAATGATGGACGAGCCCGTCGGTACATGTGCCCGGCGCGACGACCTTGAAACGGACACGCTGTTCGAGAAGGGCCGCAATGTCTGGTGCGTGGCGCATGCGGATCGCGCCGCGCCGCTCATCGATGCGGGCGCCTATTTCGGGGCGCTGCGCGAGGCCATGATCCGGGCTGAAAAGACCATCACCATTGTGGGTTGGGACATTGACAGCCAGATGCGGCTGGTCGGCGAGGACGGCACGGTCGAGGACGACCTGCCGGAAACCCTCGCCGCCTTTCTGAGCGAACTTGTCCACCGCAACGAGGATCTGCATGTCCGCCTGCTGTTGTGGGACTATTCGGTGATCTTCTCGCTGGAACGCGAGCTCGCCCCGCGCCTGCGTCTTTTCTGGACCACGCCCTCACGGATCGACCTGTGTCTGGACGACGAGATCCCGCTGGGCGCCTCGCAGCACCAGAAGATCGTTGTCATCGACGACAAGGTGGCCTTCTCCGGAGGGCTGGACCTGACCCGCAGGCGCTGGGACAATTCCACCCACAAGGCCAGCGACGACCGCCGCGTCGATCCCTCGGGAAGCGCCTATGCCCCGTTTCACGACGTGCAGATGGTCGTGGACGGCGAAGCGGCGCAGCGCCTGGGCGAGCTCGTGCGCGAACGCTGGTTGATCGCGACCGATGAGACGCTGGAAAAACCGCAAGCTGACGACACCGGCGCGCAGGATCCCTGGCCGCCCTCGCTCGCGCCGGATTTCACCGACCTGCCCATCGCCATTTCCAGAACCGTTCCCTCGCAGCACGGTTCGCCCGCCGTCACCGAGGTGGAAAAGCTCTGGTACGACATGGTCGGACGCGCGCAGCGTCTCGTCTATATCGAGAACCAGTATCTGACCGTCCAGCCCTTCGCCGAAAAGCTGGCCCAGCGCATGAAGGAAAAGCCGGAACTTCAGGCGCTGATCGTGGTGCCGGAGACCTATCCGGAACTGCTCGCCAAAGCCTCCATGCTCGAAGGACGGCAACGCTTCATGCAGGTCCTGAGGCACGCCGACGTCGCCGACCGGGTGCGCCTCGTCTATCCGCGCGCCAGCGATGACGGGGTCAGTGTGCCCATCATGGTGCACGCCAAGGTGATGGTGATCGACGACACGTTGCTGCGCATCGGTTCGGCCAATCTCTCCAACCGCTCCATCGGGTTCGACAGCGAATGCGACCTGACCATCGAGGCCCGCAGCGACGCTGAGCGCGAAAGCCTCGCCCATATCCGCAACCGGCTGATCGGCGAGCATGTCGGCATTGCGCCGGAGATCCTGCAGCAGGAACTCGATGCGGCGGACGGTGCGCTCTTCACCGCACTCGATGCGCTGCCTGAAACACGGCGCACACTTCATCCCGTGCGCGACGAGGAGATCGACATTCCGATGTCGCTGGGCCCGATCGGCGATCCGCCCGAGCCGCTCTACGATCTGAAAGCCGCCGCAAGAGCCGCCCCCGATCCGCGCTGGTGGCCGACCATCGTGCGCGTCTGCATTGCCGTCGGCGTCATCGGGCTGGCGATCCTCGCCTGGCGGCACTCGCCCGTTTCCGACCCGCAAAAGGTCGGCGAGCTTTTCCGCAGCCTGTCCGCGCATCCCTGGGCCCCGGCGCTGGTGATCGGCGCTTTCATCGGCGGCGGACTGGTTTTCTTTCCCGTGACCGTGCTCATTCTGGCCACCGTCGCCGTCTTCGGAAGCTGGGTCGGCATGCTGCTTGCGGCGACCGGCGCAACGCTCAGCGCCGCCGCCACCTATCTGGTGGGGCGCGGCATCGGTCAACGCACACTGCGCCGCATCGTCGGCCCGCGCATCTCCCGCGTGCGCCATGGCATTTCCGATCACGGCATCATCACCATCGCCAGCATCCGGCTCGTCCCGGTCGCGCCCTTCACGCTGGTCAATCTCGTGGCCGGTGCGGCGCGGGTGCGCTTTTTCGACTATGTCATCGGCACGCTTCTGGGTCTCGCGCCGGGGCTGCTGACCATGACGCTGCTGGCCCAACAGGTAAGCCAGCTCATCAATGAACCGACGGCGGGACGGATTGCGCTGTTCGCCGGTCTCGTGGTGGTCTGGGGGGCGTTTCTGTTCGCGCTGCAGTTTCTCGTGCGCCGCTTCAGGCAGGCCCACTCGTGAGAGAGCGCCGCCCCGACAGCATTCGCGTCATGACATGGAACATCCATGGCGGCATCGGCCCGGATGGCCGCTTCGATCTTGACCGCATCGCGAAGCTCATCCTGCGCCACGATCCCGATGTCGTGGCGCTTCAGGAGATCGAGACGCGCGGCCGCGGTCAGGACAGCCTGCAACCGCTCAGGATGCTTTTCGAGGCGCGCGGGCATTGGCACGAGGCCCGCACCATCAGCGCACCCGACGGCGACTATTACGGCCATGCACTGTTGAGCCGCTGGCCCATGCGGCACGGTCGCCTGCACGATCTGTCCTTTTCGGATCGCGAACCCCGCTTCGCCATCGAGGCCAAGATCGACAGCCCCCACGGGCCGCTCCACATGGTATCCGCCCATCTCGGCCTCGCCCTGTCCGAGCGCCGCATGCAGGCGGGAAAACTGGCAAAGCTGGCACATCCGAGCGGTGGCGAGCCGGGCATTGTCGTTGGCGACTTCAACGACTGGTTCGCCTTCGGCGCCGTGCGCCGCGCATTGCGCGCCGTGATGCCCCAACGCACCATGCTCAAGACCTTTCCCGCCCGGGGCCCGATTTTCCGTCTCGACCGGATCTATGTGAAGGGCCCGGCCAGATTGACGGCAGCGTGGAGCGACCGGGAGGCGCGCACCTGTTCCGACCATCTTCCCGTCATCGCCGACATCGCGCCTCGCGCATCCGACTGATCCGGCAAATCGCATCGGGAACATACTTCCCGACCACGCGTTGACATGACACAGACGCGCAAAACTGCGCCGACCATGGAGGAAGACAATGGAAAAGCCCGAAATCATCGAACATGGCGACGGCTGGGTCTATGTGCTGGACGGCAAGACATCGAAGCCGTTTCCCACACGCGATGCAGCGGAAACGGCCGGGACCGAAGCATCCCGGAGCAAAACGGTCGCCGAGGAAGTCCTGGAAGAGGGCCTTGTGGACAGCTTTCCCGCAAGCGACCCGGTCTCGGTCACACGCGTTGATTAGGCCTCTCCTGTAGAAGAGCCACGCTCTTCGCACAGCTCTTGGCTAGTCCTCGCGCAAGGCGCGCGAGAACTGGTCGGAGAGCGGCTTGAAGAGATAGCTCAGCATTGTGCGGCTCTGCGTTTCGATGAAGCATTCCGCCGGCATGCCCGGCAAAAGCCGCAGATCGCCGAGCCGCGCAAGCTCGTCTTCCGAGATCGCAATATCGATGCGGTAGAAGGCCGAGCCGGTCTTCTCGTTCATCACGCTTGAGGGCGAAATCGTCTCAACCCGGCCGAAGAGCTCCGGCGTGGTGCGCTGGTTGAACGCGGGAAAGCGGATCGTTGCCTGCTGCCCGATATGCAGCTGATCGATGGAACGCGGATCGACGGCGACCTCCACTTCAAGCCCCTGACCGGCGGAAATCAACTGCATGAGCGTGCCACCCGCGGGTACAACGCCCCCGATCGTGTGGACATTCATCTCATGCACGATGCCATCAATGGGCGCGCGGATATCAACCCGCTCCAGCTGCTTGGTGGTCGCCACGATCTGCTGGACAAGATCGTCCACCGTCGTGGTCGCCTCGCGCAATTCCGAAAGCACCTGTTCGCGGAAGGACCGCTCCACCTGAAGGATGGCGATTTCCGTCTCGCGGATGGAGTTGTCGATGCGCGCCAGATCCGCCTGATGTTCGGAAATCTGCCCGACCAGATCGGCCCGCGCGCGCTCCTGCGCCACCACACGGGTTCTGGACGTCAGTCCCTTGGCGAGCAGGGAACGCAAGCCCACCAGTTCATCCTCGATGAGCGCCAACTGTTCGCGCTTGGAAGCGATGAGGCCCTTCACCCCCGCGATCTCGTTGGCATAGCGCGCAATCTTCTCGCGCTGCTGCTCGATCTCTCCGGTGCGCATGATGCGCCGTGCCTCAAAAAGTTTCTCCTGCCCACGCTGATGAACGCCCGCCAGATCACCGAGACCATAGCTGCGCACCAGCGCCTCATCGAAAACGATTTCCCTGAGCCCGTCGCGCTCCGCCTCAAGCCGGGAGCGCCGGGCCACCGCCTCGCGCAAGCGGTTGCGATAGATCTCCAGATTGGCCTGCAGCACCGTCTCGTCGAGCTGCACGAGAATATCGCCCGCCTTCACCAGGTCGCCGCTTTCCACCGCGATCGATTTGACGATACCGCCATCCAGATGCTGGATCGATTTCGGCTTGCCGCGCACGATCACGGTGCCGTCCGCGACCACCGCGCCGGAAAGCGAGGCGACGGCCATCCAGCCGAAGCCGCCACCGAACAGCACCGCAAAACCGATGAGCCCGGCGACCATCGCCCCGCGCCAGCTTGTATGCACCACGCGTTTTTCGTCCGTGCCGCTCATCGCCCTACCCCGCCGCCATGCGTGTGACCTTGCGAAGAACCTCGGCCTTGTCGCCGAACTCCTTCACCGTGCCGCCCACCAGCATCATCACCTTGTTGACCGCAACGATTGCCGAGGGACGATGCGCCATGACGACCACCACGGAGCCCTCCGCCCGCATGGTCTCGATCGCCGCCGTCAGCGCCGCATCGCCCTCCGCATCGAGATTGGAATTGGGTTCGTCCAGCACCAGAAGTTTCGGCCGCCCATAGAGGGCCCGCGCCAGCGCAACACGCTGGATCTGTCCGCCGGAAAGAATGCCCGCGCGCGCCTCCACGAAGGTGGAATAGCCCTCGGGCAGACGCAGGATCATCTCATGCACGCCCGCCGTCTTCGCCGCCCGCACGATTTCGCCCTCATCGGCTTGCGCATCAAACCGAGCGATGTTCTGTCCGATAGTTCCCGCCAGAAGCTCCACCGATTGCGGCAGGTAGCCGATGTGACGCCCGAGCGCCTCGCGATCCCACTGGTCGAGCGCGGCCCCGTCAATGCGGACCGAACCCGCATCGGGCGTCCATGCGCCAACCAGAAGCCTTGCCAGGCTCGACTTGCCCGAAGTGGACGGCCCGATCACGCCGAGCGCATCTCCCGGCGCAAGATCGAAGGAGATATTCGACAGGATCACCCGGCGCTTGCCCGAGGCATCCGCTGGCCCCGGCGCGAATTGGCGCGCAATGCGCACCTCCAGATGCCCCTCCGGATCTGGCAGCTGCAACGGCGTTTCGCGCGCAGGATGTGCCGCCATATGCGCCTTCAGGCGACGGTATCCCTGATGCGCCCTCAGGATGTTCCGCCATTGCCCGATGACCTGATCGACCGGCGAAAGCGCCCGCCCGGCAATGATGGAGGAAGCAACGATCATGCCCGGCGTGATTCCCTGACGGATTGCCAGATAGGCGCCGAGAGCGAGGATCGCGGATTGAAGCAGAAGACGGCAGGCCTTGGAGGCAGCGGACAGAAACTCACCTCGCTCCCCACCCTGTTGCGCACCGGAAAGCGCACGCAGATGGATGGCATGCCAGCTCGCGGCCAGATTCCCCAACATGCCCATGGGCAGGATCGTCTCGGCATTTCGAAACGACTGATCGGCGAACCGGCTTTCGGCCACCTCCTGAGACATGGCGTCGGACAAGGGGGCCCGCGTCGCGGTCTCGTTCAATAGGGCCAGCACGGTAACGAAACCGGCCCCGACCAGGGTCAGCAATCCAAGCTGCGTGTGTATGAGAAAGACGATCGCGAGATAAAGCGGCATCCAGGGCAGATCGAAGAGGCCGATCAGGCCGGGGGATGAAAAGAAGTTGCGCAAGGTGCCAAGGTCGGCGAGCGGCTTTCCCGGCACAGCCTCCCGTCCCATGCCGGTCTCGACATAGCCGCGAAAGACAAGCGGGCTCAGCCGCTCGTCGAGCCAGTATCCGGCGCGCGACAACACCCGCGCACGCAACGCCTCGAAGGCTCCAAGAAACAGGAACAGGCCGACCACCAGGGCAAACAGCGCCAGAAGCGTCGGCACGGACCGGCTGGTCAGCACCCGATCATAGACCTGCAACATGAAAAGCGGCCCGGTCAGCATCAAGAGATTGACCGCAAGGCTGAAGAGCCCAACCCCGACAAAGGCGGACCGCAAATTGCCCAAGGCAACACGCAAGGGATCCCCCTGCCCCCGCCTGTCTCTCGCTGACGTCATTCTGGTCCCGCTTTGCCCCGTCATCGCAGATCCTGCCCACCCGTGTGACTTCAAGACCGAAGATAAACGGGCGGATCATCGAGCCCGAAAGTCTAAATTGAATCCATTAACGATGCGTCCTCACGCAGCGCCGCGTGCAAAGCCCATTCATCGGGTATCACCACCATATCGCATCGCCCCGTCATCAACGCCAGAACGTGGCTTTCCTTCAAACGGAAGATGCAAAGGAACACCACCTGCCTTATGGACAGGGGCTCTCCGGGTAAGATAAACTCCCTACACGAACAAGACTTCCATCGCAGCATCTGGCTGGCATGATTTATATTTATCGATTTTATATTTTTGTATGACGCTGGAATATCTGCCTGGACAATTTTCTTCCTGCCCTCCGGAGCGGAGGGCGATTTGATTTTCTGGAGCGTCCCATGCCCATCGGTATCACCTTCAAGGAAACCATGGCCGGAGCCTTTGCGCTTGGCGAGGCATCCCCGCAAGCCGGGGAGGAGCGCGGCAAGGCGCAAGGGCTCACGCTCGCAATACATGCCAGGGTGGAGATCCCGGATCTCGACGCCTTCATCGCGGACCCGGACCACTGCGGAAAACTGTCCGGCACGGTGGATTTCTCTCCGCTTGGCATCGGCCTGACCGCCTCGCAGGGCGTCTTCAACCTGTTCCAGCCCTCCGATGATCCGAAGCTGAAATATATGGTCTACGAGCTTGGCTTCAGCCATGACGGGCACCCGCTCTATCTGGCGGGCAAAAAGCACGTGCGCGACGATGCGGGTTTCGACATGTGGTCCGACACGACCACCCTCTTGACCCACCTGCATGAGGGCGAGAACGCGCAAGGCGGTGTGATCGGCGCAGGCGTCTTGCGGCTCAACGGGGGCGCGCTGGCCAGCCTGATGTCCACCATCCGGGTGATCGGCACCGACAACCCTCTGGAACAGGCGGGGGCGGTCGCGAAATTCGGACAGTTTTTCATGGGCGAACTCTGGGACAGCTACGCGCCACGCTTCGGCCAGCGCGAAAACGCCGACTGAGCCGTTCGATCGGTCGGAAAAGGAGACCGGAGATGGCAGGCCGTTATGATGTCATCGTGGTGGGGTCGGGCTTCGGCGGGGCGGTGACAGCTTGCCGTCTGGCGCAGGCGGGCCGCAAGGTCGCGGTCCTTGAACGCGGACGCGAGTGGAGCCCGGCGGATTACCCGCGCGCACCAAGCGATGCGTGGCTTTGGGACAATGACCGCCCGCAAGCCTGCAACGGCTGGATCGATCTTCGCAATTTCGGTGACATGAGCGTGGCGCAGGGCGCAGGCGTCGGCGGCGGGTCGCTGATCTACGCCAACATCTTTGTGGAGGCGGAACCTTTCGCCTTTGAAAGCGGCTGGCCCGCCGACATCACCTACGAGATGCTCCGACCCCACTACGCGGAAACCGGGCGCATGCTCGGGGTGCAGGAGCTGCCGGACGGCCAGCTCAGCGAGCGGTTCAGACTGATGCGCGAGGGCGCGGAAAAGATCGGCGCGCGCGACCGGTTTCGCAAGCTTCCAATGGCCGTCACCTTCGACGCGGACTGGACATATGACCTTCCCGACGCCCATGGCCCGCACCATTCGAAGGTCTGGACCAACCCGCAGGGCCAGCAGCAGGGCACCTGCATCCATTGCGGCAATTGCGATATCGGCTGTCAGGTGCGGGCGAAAAACACGCTGGACCTGAACTACCTCGCTGCAGCCCGGCAGGCGGGCGCGGAGATCCACGCCAACCACATCGTGCGGTCTCTTGTCCCCATTGCGGACGAGGGCTTTCTCCTGCAGGTGGAGCGCATCGAGGATGGCCGCCTGGTGCCGGTCGATCTGGAGGCGGACCGGGTGGTGCTGGCGGCAGGCTCGCTGGGCTCCACCGAGTTGCTGCTGAGATGCCGCGACGAATACCGCACCATGGCGGGCCTTTCGAAGAGGCTCGGCCATGGCTGGTGCTCAAACGGGGACTTTCTGACCCCCGCGCTTTATCGCGACCGAGAGATCTGCCCCACCCGCGGCCCGACCATCACCTGCGCCATCGACTTTCTCGACGGCAGCGAAAGCGGCAATCGCTTCTTCGTGGAGGATGGAGGCTTTCCCGATGTGCTCGGCAATTCCGTGGAAGAGGCGGCGGCCACCCTTTCCCGCGCCAATCCCGGTCTGGCCGAACTGTTCGTGAAGGCGGGCACCACCGCACGCGGACGCAATGCGCTGTCCCGTCTCATGCCGTGGTTCGGTCAGGCGGTCGACATGCCCGACGGCACATTCTCCCTGAAACGCCCCTGGTGGAAACCGTGGGGCGAAAAGCGCCTCCATCTCGACTGGCCCTTTCAGCGCTCCGAAGCCGCCATTCAGGGCCTTTCCGATATGCACGACAAGCTGTCGCGCGCCACAGGCGGCATTCCCATCGAGCCCTTCACATGGAGCATGCTGCGCAACCTGATCACGCCCCACCCGCTCGGCGGCTGCAACATGGCCGACAGTCCAGAACAGGGCGTGGTGGACAGCCGGGGTCGCGTCTTCGGCCAGCCGGGGCTCTATGTGGCGGACGGATCCATCGTGCCGCGCGCGCTGGGTCTCAATCCCTCACGCACCATCGCAGCCCTTGCCGAACACATCGCCGCCGCCATCATCGCGGAATAGCTCCGCCCGGGTTGAGGAGAACGTCATGCAACGCGAGATCCCGCTCTACACCACCTCCGGCGTCACCGGCGCCGCGATCACCGAGCATCAGATGGTCACCGACGACATGCTGACGCTCTCCATGCTGCGGTTCTGCAAGAGACCGTGCGACGATGTGGTGGTGATCATCCACGGGCTCACCACCTCCTCCGACATGTTCATCATGCCGGAACATCGCAACCTTGTGACATGGCTGCATGACGAGGGCTTCACCGACGTCTTCACCTTCGATTTCCGCATGTCGAACCGGCATATCTACAATCTGGAACCGCACCGCTATTCCATGGATGACTGCGCGCTCTACGATCATCCCAAAGCCATTGAGACGATCCGGGACCTGGTGGGGGCAGACAAGCGCATCCATGTCATCTGCCACTGCCTCGGCTCCATGTCCTTTGTCATGAGCCTGTTTGCAAAAAAGGTGGAGGTGACGAGCGTCATCGCCAATTCGGTGACGCTGACGCCGAACCCGCCGAAATGGTCGCTCGTCAAGGGACGCATCTTCCCGTTCCTGCTGGAGCGCGTCTTCTCCCTGCCCTATGTGAGCCCGCGCTGGCCGCTCTTTCCCCGTTTCAGCCTGCAACGCCTGTTGAGCGGCGGGGTCTCTCTCTTCCACCGCGAATGCGACGAGCCCGGTTGCCACATGCTGAGCCTGATGTGGGGGACCGGCTGGCCTGCGCTCTACGAGCATGAAAACCTCGCCGCGGTGACCCACCGGCGCGGCGGAGACCTTTATGGCGGCACAAGCCTCAACTATCACCGCCACGTCCTGAAGATGGTGGGGGCGGGAAAGCGGGCGGTGAAGATGTACCCGGACAAGCCCGAACACGCCTCCCTGCCCGACGATTACCTGGAGAACGCGCAGGAGATCGAAACGCCGGTCCTCTTCATGACCGGCCGCAACAACCGTGTCTTCGCCGACAGCAACATCATCACGTATCAGACCTTGAAGGAGATCGCCCCCGGCAACCCGCATGAGCTGTTGATCATCGAAGGCTATGGCCATCAGGACCCGTTCATGGGCGAACGGGTGGCAAGCGAGGTGTTTCCGCAGTTTCTGCCGTTCCTGAAGAAACACGCCGGGCGCGACGGTGCGAAAGCCGCCTGAGAGGTGGCCCCAAAGGAGGGCTCACCCCCTGGCGATCCCGGCCGCGGTCTCGCCCGCCAGATAGCCGAAGGCAATGGCGGTGAGAAGCCCGTTGCCGGAGAGATAGCCCGAGACATCCGGCCCCGACACGCCGCAGGCCGCCCCGCCGCCTGCCAGAAGGTTCGGCAAAGGCTTGCCCTCCCCACCCATCACCCGGGCCCGATCGTCGATCACCAGCCCGCCCTGTGTGTGAAACAGCGCGCCCGTCACCCTGACCGCATAATACGGGCCAACCATCACAGGTTTGCCGGCAAAGCTTCGTCCGAAGGGATCAATCATCTCGCCGCGACGGATTTTCTCCACCTCCTCGAAGGTGTGGGCAAGGGCGTCTGCGGGAAGCCCGGTCGCCTTGGCGAGATCCTCGATGGTCTCTCCTTCGCGGATCGCGCCGACGGAAACCGCATCCATGTAGTCGGGGAAACCCTGGGCGAAGAGATGCAACCGGTCGTCATAGACGTTCCACGCCACGCCTCCGGGCTGGGCGAGCACATTGACCGCCTGTTCGGAATAGCCGCCATTCTCGTTGGAAAAGCGCTTGCCTTCCGTGTTCACCTGAAAGCCGCCCTCCATCATCAGCGCCCAGGAAATCAGGATGCCGTGAGGATGGGCGAGCGAGCCGTGGCCCTGATAGCCGGAAAGGTGCTTGAATTCGCAGCCCAGCGCCTCGCCCCAGAAGATCGCATCGCCCTCGTTGCCCTCATGGCCGTAATAGAGCCCGTCGGCGACGTCGGGAATGTGCTTGCGAACCAGATCGCGATTGCCGCCGAAACCGTTGCAGGAAAGGACCACAGCGCCTGCGCCGATGATCTCGCGCGCGCCGTCCGGCCGCACGATCTCCACCGCCGTGATCCGGTTATCTTCCGCGACATACAGCGTTTGCGCGCGCGCTTCCGTCACAATCGGAATGTCGGCCGCCTCAACGGCGGCCAGCAGACGGGCAAGCAGCGCCGTGCCGGTCTTTTCCGGCACCGTATGCATGCGGAAGCGGGTGTGGCCCGGATAGAGGAAATCATCCAGCACCAGCCATTCCACACGGTGTTTCTCCCCCAGCCACTCCAGCGCAGGACCGATGGTCGTGGCCGCAAGGCGCACAAGCGCCGGATCGGAAAGCCCCTTCGACTTGGCCATCAGATCCGCCTCGAAGCACTCCGGGCTGTCGTCCTCGACGCCGACGGCGCGCTGGTAGCGCGTGGCCGGCGCAGGCACGAACCCCGACGACATGGAGGTGGAGCCCGAAGGCGAGGCATCGCGTTCCACCACGATCACCTCCGCCCCGGCAGCGGCGGCGCGCAAGGCGGCGACGAGACCGCAAGCGCCCCCACCGATCACCAACACCTCGGTTTCGACATCGAGATGCTTTGGCGCCTCGCGCAGAACCCGGGCACTCATGTCACAGGCTCTCGAAAAGCGCCGTCGCCTCGGCACAGGTCATCGGCTTGGCGATGGTGGAGAGATCCGCAATCGATGTCTCGTGCGTCGCCTGCCTGAAGGCGGCACAGCCATCGGTGAGGATCGCGGTGGAGAAATCGCGCACATGCGCATCGCGCAAGGTGGAAGCGACGCCGCCATTGGTGACGATGCCGCAGAAGAACAGCGTGTCGATGCCCGCCTTCTTCAAGACCCATTCCAGCCGCGACATGAAGAAGGCCGAATAGGCGACCTTCTCCACCGAGAGATCGGCGGGCTGCAATTCATCCAGAAGCTGATGCCCCCAGGCGCCGGGGCAGAAATCGCCCTTTGCGAGGAAGGGGCGCAGCTCCTTCAGATGGGGGGAGATGAAAGGCTCGCCGCCCTTGCCCGGCACCAGCGTGAACTGGGTGGAGACGACCCACCCGCCCTTGGCGCGCAGCGCATCGGCCACCGGTTTCACTCTTGCGGGCAGCGCGGCGATGGCCTCCGATTTCGCTCCGCCACGCGCATAGGCGCCATCGGGATGGACGAAGTCGTTTTGCAGATCGACGATGATCAGCGCCGTACGGGCGGGATCGATCTGGTGAAGAGACATGGGAGCGCCTTTCGAAGTGCAGGCTCTTGCGGAAGCCTTGTCATTGTATCGAGAAAGACGGCGACCTCCTCGGGAAATCGCCGCCCCTTTTTTTGCTATCTCATGCGTCCGGCTTGATCACCAGATTGCCGAAGGCATCGACGCTGGCCGTCAGGCCCGGATCGACGAAGATCGTCGTATCGGCCTGTTCCAGAAGCGCGGGGCCTTCGATCGTCGCCCCCACTGCGAGCTGAAGTCGTTCATAGACGCTCGCCTCGTGGAACGCACCGTCCACATAGACCCGGCGCGAGCCGATCCGGCACTCCTTGGCGGGCTTGCCGTCGACGGGGGCAAAGACGCCCATGTCGAGTTCGGGACGCCGTCCCACCACCGCAACGCGATAGTTCATGACGCGCATTGGAATGCCGTCGAGCAGACGCCCGTAGGCCTCCCGGTAGGCCGTCTCGAAGGCGGCGCGGATCGCATCCGTATCGAGAACGCCCGCCGGCATGTCCAGGCTGACGGAAACCGTATGCGTCTGGCCGACATAGAGCATGTCGAACTCGAAGAGACGGTCGATGGTGGAAAAGGCGACGCCCGCGCTGCGCAGGAGCGTTTCCGTTTCGTCCGCCACCGCCTTCATCTCGCGACCAAGGGCTGCGGCATCGATATCGTCGAGCGTACGGTTGACCGTCTGCACCTTGTCGTGGCGCATGTCGGCAACGACGCAGCCAAGCGCCGAGGTCACACCGGGAAACCGCGGGACGAGCGCAGACGCCAATCCCACTTCCTTGATCAGTGCACCCGTGTGAAGCGAGCCGCCGCCGCCGAATGGCATGGCGGAGAACTTCGCCGGGTCATGCCCCTTCTCGATGGAGACGAGACGGATCGCGCCCGCCATCTTGGCGTTGGCGAGTTTCAGGATTGCTTCGGCTGCTTCCTCGATGCCGAGATCGAGCGGCCTGGCGATATGGGTCTCGATGGCCTTGCGCGAGGCATCGATATCGAGCCGCGAGAGCTTGCCGCCAATGGGGCGATCCGGGTTGATGCGCCCCAGAACCACGTTGGCGTCCGTCACCGTGGGACGGTCATTGCCAAGCCCGTAGCAGACGGGGCCGGGATCCGACCCGGCAGATTCCGGGCCGACCTGAAGAAGACCCGACTTGTCGACGGAGGCAATGGAGCCGCCGCCTGCGCCGATGGTCGTGATCTCGATCATCGGGGTGCGAACCACCATGCCGAAATCGATCGAGGTCTGGGCCGCCAGCGCCGCCTCCCCTCCCGCGATCAGCGACACGTCGAAGGAGGTGCCGCCCATGTCGCAGGTGATGATGTTTTCAAAACCGGCCGCCTTGGAAATGGCGGTGGCCGCGATGACGCCCGCAGCCGGGCCGGAAAGCGCGGTGCGCACCGGATACTGCTTGGCCGTGTCCACCGACATCACGCCGCCATTGGATTGAACGATCAGGATGTCGCCTTCAAAGCCCTTGGCCGCCAGCCCCTTCTGAAGCCGGTCCAGATAGGAGGAGACGGCGGGCTGGAGATAGGCATTGAGCGTCGCGGTGGAAAGGCGCTCGAATTCTCGGATTTCCGGCAGGATTTCGGTCGCAGCTGTCACATAGGAATTCGGCCAGACCGAGCGCACGGCTTCCACCGCGCGCCGCTCATTGTCGTTATTGGCATAGCCGTTGATGAAGAAGACGCACACGGCCTCGCAGCCGCTTTCCGCCAGCGCCACAGCCTGCCTCTTCACGTCCGCCTCGTCCACGACCTGAAGAATCGAGCCATCGGCCAGAACGCGCTCGCCCACTTCCACCCGGTCCGGGCGATCAACGACGGGGGTGAAGCTGCCCTTCAGCCCCCACGTGGTGGGACGGTCCCGGCGCCGCATTTCCAGCACATCGCGGAAGCCTTCCGTGGTGATGATGCCGGTGCGGGCGCCTTTTCGCTCCAGAAGCGCATTGGTGCCGACCGTCGTTCCGTGAACGACCGTTGAGATGGTGGAGAAGTCATCGACCTTGCCCGCGATGCCTTCCACGAAGCCCTTGGACTGATCTCCGCGGGTGGAGGGAACCTTGGTCGTCACCACCTTGCCGGTGGTCTCGTCGAGAATGAACACATCGGTGAAGGTACCGCCGACATCGACGCCGATCACATAAGCCGGACCGCTCATTCCGCAGCCTCCTGAGTACGTAGAGTTTGGGTGGCCGCCAGATCGACCGAGCCGTCATCGTTGAGGACCACGGCATAATCGGACAGGGCGTGCTCCTTCGACACGAAGCCCTGGGCAACGTCGCGCACGACCTTTTCCGGATCGCGGCTGTGCGCGTCGCCGTAGCCGCCGCCGCCCGGACTGTCGAGGCGAACGCGCTGACCGCGGTCGAGGCCGATGCCGACGATCTTGGAGACCATCGGCGGCACATGCTCACCGTCATCCTGCTGATAGTGGAAGACGTTCTTCGCGCCCGGCCCGCCGCCGAGGATGCCCGGAGGCGCGAACTTGCCCCGTTCGCCGAAGAGGAAGACATCGGCGTGCTTTTCCAGAAGCTCGATCTCGTAGGTCGCGCCCAGTCCGCCGCGCATTTCGCCCGGACCTCCGGAATCGGGACGAAGCGCCCATTGCGTGAAGCGCACCGGATAGGCGGCCTCCAGAATTTCCAGCGGCGGGATCGTCGCGGTGGAAATCGGCGCATTGCCGTGGTTGAGGCCATCGCCGCCCGCATGCGCGCCGTGGCCGCCACCGAAGAAGGAGAACATCACCCAGCGCCGCCCGTCCTCGCGATGGCCGGCCAGAGACAGCGCGTTGATGGTGCCATAGGCGGGCGCCATCGCGTCCTTGGGCGCAAGCTGGGCCACCGCTTCGAAGACCACGTCGATGAGGCGCATGATGGTCTCGGTGTAGCCGCCCACGGGTTTGGGCGCGGTGACGGAGAGAAGCGAGTCCGGATCGATGCGAAATTCCACGGGCTCCAGAACGCCCGCATTGGCGGGGACATCTCCGAAAATATGCTTCAGCGCCACGTAGCAGGCCGCGATCGCGGTGGAGCGGGAAATGTTGACCGGCCCCATGCAGGCGGGAGACGAGCGGGTGAAATCCATCACCATGGTCTCGCCGTCGATGGTGAGATCGAGGGCGATCTTCAGCGGCGCGTCGGAATTGCCGTCATTGTCGAGGAAGTCTTCCGCCGAGACCGTGCCCGCGGGCAGGCTGGCGATCTGCGCCCGCATCATCTGCGCCGCGCGCGCCTTCAGTTCCACCAGGCATTCGGCAACCGTGGCGTCGGTGTATTCGTCGAGCAGATCGGCCATGCGCTTTTCGCCGAGTTCCAGCGCATTAATCTGGCCGTTCAGATCGCCATAAAGCGACAGCGGCAGCCGGGAATTGGCCGACAGGATATCGACCACGTCCTGACGGAATTCGCCGCCATCATAGAGCTTCACCGGCGGGATCAGCATGCCTTCCTGAAAGCACTCAGTGGCAGCCGGGTTGTAGTTGCCCGGAACGTTGCCGCCCACATCATGCCAGTGGCCGACCGAGGCGAGGAAGCAGAAGACCTTGCCATCGCGGAAAACCGGCTTGACCAGCCGGAAATCGGACAGGTGCGTGCCGCCCTCATAAGGATCGTTGAAGATCCAGACATCGCCTTCCTTGACGCCGCCCTGCTTGGCGGCCTTGTCGATGACCGCCTTCACGGCAAAGGCCATCACACCGACAAAGATCGGCAGGCCGGACTTGCCCTGCACCAGCGTCTCGCCGGTCCGCGCATCATAGATGCCATGCGAGGCGTCATGGGCCTCGGCGATGATCGGGTTGAAGGCGGAGCGGAACAGCGTCGCGTCCATCTCGTCGGCGATCTGCTCAAGACGCCCCTTCAGGATCGCCAGGGTTACGGGATCAATACTCATCACTCACCCTCTCCATCGTACTTCTTGCCGCTCGCGAGCAGATCGGGCGTGCCGATGACGTCGTTCAGACCGGCAAAGTCGAACATGTTTTCGCGGAACCGCTCGTTTGAACCGTTTGCGATCAGGTTGGCGTAATAGCTCTGCGCGGTCTTCGCGATGGCGCGCACGATGCCGCCGGGGAAGATCACGAGAGAGAACCCGAGCCGCTCCAGATCGCCCGCATTGACAATGGGCGTCTTGCCGCCTTCCACCATGTTGGCCATGAGCGGCACACGCCCCTTGAAGCGCTTCAGGATTTCCCCGATCTGCTCCATGGACTGCGGCGCTTCGATGAACAGAAGGTCGGCGCCCGCTTCCGTGTAAGCCTCCGCGCGCTCCATCGCCGCCTCGAACCCTTCCACCGCAATGGCGTCGGTGCGCCCGATGATGAGCGTTTCCTCGCTCGCGCGCGCATCGCAGGCGGCGCGGATCTTGCCGACCATTTCAGCGCTCGGCACCACGCTCTTGCCCGCCAGATGGCCGCAGCGTTTGGGCATGGTCTGGTCTTCAAGCTGCAGGGCATTCGCGCCCATGCGCTCGAACGTGCGCACCGTGCGCTGGACGTTCAGCGCATTGCCGAAGCCGTTATCCGCATCCACCACGATGGGAAGCGAAATCCGGTCACGCAGCAATGCGATCGTGTCGGCAACCTCACTCATGGAGACCAGGCCGATATCCGAGCGACCGAGCCGGGTATAGGCGATCGAGGCCCCGGAGAGATAAACCGCTTCTGCCCCCGACTGCTCGGCGATCAGGCCGGAAAGGGCGTCAAATACACCTGGTGCGAGAAGGATGCCGTCCTCGCTTAGCCGTCGTTTGAGGCTCATGAGCCTGCCTCCTTGTGAACCGGTCTTGATGGGCAGCCGGTCATCTTTCCAATATTAGAGCCGGGTCACGACGTGACCGGCCCGGGCGCGGAGCCGGGGCATGTTTTGTTTCGGGTTTCCGCCTGAAGACGGAGCGCCCCGAGTCCGCGTATTCGAAATCAGCGAGCCGCAAACCTCTTCTTCAGGTGCGGCACCAGCCCGCCATCGGCGAGCATGATCTTCAGGTTTTCCGGCAGCGGCTGGAGCTTGACGACCCGCGATCCGAGCCGCAGCTCGCCCGCCTCGACATCGAGGTCCGCCTCTGCGCCGTCCTCCACCCCATCGAGATCATCGCCGACCAGAACCGGCAGGCCGAGATTGATCGCGTTGCGATAGAAGATGCCCGCAAAGGAGCGCGCCACGACCCCCGCCACACCCAGCCGTTTCAGGGCCTCGGCTGCCTGTTCGCGCGAGGAGCCCATGCCGAAGTTCGTGCCCGCCACGACCATGTCACCGGGTTTCACCGTTGAGGCGAAATCGGGCCGCGTCGCCTCAAGGCAGTGGGCCGCAATCGCCTCGATGCCGCCCTTCATGTAGGCACCGGGGGCCAGTTGGTCGGTGTCGATGTCGTTGCCGAGAAGAAAGATGCGTCCACTCATGAGCGGGAGCCTCCTTCAAGGAAGGGCCGCGGATCGCTGATCCGGCCCGTGATGGCGGAAGCCGCCACGGTAAGTGGCGAACCGAGCCAGACCTGTGAGGAATTGGCTCCCATGCGTCCCTTGAAATTGCGGGCCGTTGAGGAAATGGCGGTGACGTCCTCGCCGAGCCTTGCGGTGCCATAGCCGGCACAGATCCCGCAGGCATTGGGCAGGATGCGGGCGCCCGCCTCCTCGAAGACGGCCATGATGCCTTCTTCCGCCGCCCGGTCCTGATCGCGCCGCGAGGACGGGGCGACCATCAGCTCCACGCCCGAAGCCAGTTTGCGCCCCTTCAGGATCCGGGCCGCGCCCTTCAGATCCTCGTATTTCGCGCCCGTGCAGGCCCCGATATAGGCGACACTGATTTCGGTCTCCTCGATCTCGGTAACCGGGGCGGCATTGGCGGGCGAATGGGGGGCCGCCACCTGAGGCGCGAGCGTTGCCGCATCGAAGACGTGATGGGCCATGAGCGGCGCGTCCGCGTCCGTCTTCAGGCCCTGCCAGTCGCCCGCATCGCCGCCAACGGAGGCCAGGAAGGCGGCCGTCGTCTCGTCCGGCTCGATGAGCCCGGCCTGACCGCCAAGTTCCGCCGCCATGTTGGAAAGCGTCATGCGCTCCTGCATGGAAAGCGCGGCAATCGCCTCACCGGTATATTGAACCGCCTGATACTTGCCGCCATCCATGCCGAGTTTGCCGCACAGCGCCAGCATGATGTCCTTGGCGAGAACGCCGGGCGAAAGCCGGTTTGTCCATTCGATCAGGATTGTCTCGGGAACCTTCAGCCAGATCTCGCCGGTCGCCAGAACGCCCGCCATTTCGGTTGCCCCGATGCCGAACATATAGGCCCCGAAGGCCCCGCCGGTGGGGGAATGGCTGTCGCCGCCCACAACGAGCTGGCCGGGCTTCAGCCGCCCGCTTTCCGGCAACACCACATGGCAGATGCCGATCCCGTCGTAGAAAGCGACCTTGCGCTCAACCGCCCAGGCACGGGTGAGGTCCAGAATGCGCGCGCCTTCGTCCGTATCGCCGGGCACGAAATGATCGGAGATCAGCACCACTTTGGAGGCGTCCCAAAGGCCGACGCCGAGATCCTTCAAGATCGGTTCGACCCGGCGCGGCCCGCCGGAATCGTGGATCATGGCGAGATCCACGGCGACGGTGACAACCTCGCCCGGTGTGACCGTTTCCCGACCCGCCGCGCGCGCGATGATTTTCTGTGCGAGCGTCGTTGCCATCACACCAGCCCCAGATAGGAACGCTGCAATTCCGGATCGTCCATCAGCTCCGCCGGTTTGCCGGAAAGCGTGATCGCGCCGTTTTCCATCACGAAGGCGCGCGAGGCGATCTCCATGGATTGCAACACGTTCTGCTCCACGAGCAGGATCGTCAGTCCCTCCGCGTTGAGCTTGGTGATGAGGTCGAACATTTCCTCAACCAACAGCGGCGAGAGGCCGATGCTGGGTTCATCCAGAATGAGCAGTTCCGGCTCCGCCATCATGCCGCGCCCGATGGCGAGCATCTGTTGTTCGCCGCCGGAAAGGGTGCCCGCCTTCTGGCTCTGGCGTTCCGCCAGGCGCGGGAAGACCTCGTAGACATGCGCGATGTTGGCCGCACGGTTCTTGCGCGCACGCCGATAGGAGCCGAGTTCCAGGTTTTCGCGGACGCTGAGATTGGGGAAGATGTGACGGCCTTCCGGCACATGGATGATGCCGCGGTCGATGATTTCGCCCGCCGACAACTTGCCGATCTCCTGCCCCTTGAAGGTGACAGACCCCGCCCATGCCGGGTTGAGCCCGGTCAGTATGGAGGACAACGTCGTCTTGCCGACGCCGTTGGAGCCCAGAAGCGCGACGATCTCGCCGGCCTCGATATCGAAATCGACGCCGCGCAGCACTTCCACCGCGCCATAACCGCCGCGAAGACCGGAAACCTTGAGGAACGGATCAGCCATTGCTCTTCGCCCTCTGTGCAATGCGTTCGGCCATGCCCTTGCCGAGATAGGCCTCGATCACCTGGGGATCGCTGACAACGTCCTTCGGTACGCCTTCGGCAATGAGAGCGCCCTGATTGAGAACCCATGTGTATTCAGACAGGCTCATCACGGCCTGCATCACGTGTTCGATCAGCAGGATCGTGATGCCGCGCTCCTTGAGCGCCAGGATCACCGGAATGACATCGCGGATTTCGGACGGATTGAGCCCGGCCAGAACCTCATCGAACAGGATCAGCTTCGGGTCGGTGGCCAATGCGCGGGCAACCTCCAGCCGTTTGCGGCCCGCAACCGTGAGCGAGGCGGCATCCATGTCGAGCCGGTCGCCCAGCCCCACCTCAATCGCCACCGCATCCGCCTTGGCCAGAGCCTCACGGCGCGACCGGATGCGCAAATGCGCGCCGACCGCGATGTTCTCGCGCACGGTCTGCCCGGCGAAGGGCTGAACCACCTGAAAGGTGCGGATCATGCCGCGCGCAGCGATCTCTTCCGGCGCGATGCCGGTAATGTCCTGACCGAGGAACCTGATGGACCCGGAATCGGGCCTCAAAAAGCCAGTGATCTGGGCAAAGAGCGTGGTCTTGCCCGCCCCGTTGGGCCCGATCAGCGAGGTGATCTTGCCTTCCGGCACCGCCAGCGAAACATCGCGCGAAGCGCGCACGCCGCCAAAGGCCTTGCTGATGTGGGAAACCTCAAGCATTGGCGGCCTCCCCGGTCTTGTCTTCCGCTGCAACCGACGCGGCCTTTGGCGCGGGCTTCGCCTTGGCTCGGCCAAGCGAGAAGAGGCCTGCCAGCCCGCGCGGCATGAACAACACCATGATCACCAGCAGCGTGCCGTAGAGCACCAGCGAGATGCCCGGAACATCGCCGATCAGATCGCGGGAGAGTTCCGAAATCCCGTGCAGCACGACCGCGCCCAGAAGGGGGCCGAACAGTGTGCCGATCCCACCGATGATCGGCACCAGAAGGCTCTCGATGGAGATGGCCGGGCCATAGGCGATATAGGGATCGAGATAGAGGAAATACTGCGCGTAGAAGACACCGGCGAGGCCCGAGAAGAAGCCCGACAGCATGATCGCGCGCATCTTCACCCCATAGGCCGCGACGCCCAGCGCGCGCGCCGCATCCTCGTTGTCGCGCACGGCCATGAGCTGCGCGCCGAAACGCGAATTGCCCATCCACCACGCAACCAGAAATGCCGCCAGCGTCATCGCCCACAGGATCCAGTAGTAACTGGCCTTGTCGGCGAATTGCAGATTGGAGGCTGTCTGCTCAAGCGGGATCAGAATGCCGACGCCCGCGCCGGTGATCTCCACGGAGTTGGAGAGAATGCGCAGCACCTCGGCGAAGGCGAGCGTGACCAGCGCGAAATACGATCCGCGCAGACCATAGCGAAACGTCGAATAGCCGATGATCACGGCGACCACGACCGCCGCCAGACCGCCCGCGATCAGCCCGATCCATGGATTGATCCCGAACTGGACCTGAAGGACCGCAACCGTATAGGCGCCGGTTCCGAAAAAGGCGGCATGGCCGAAGGAGAACTGCCCACCGAAACCGCCCAGCATGTTCCACGCCTGACCAAGCAGGGCGGAATAGAGGATCAGAATGGCGAGGTTCATCCAGACATCGGAGACGAGAACAAACGGCATGGCCGCAAGCCCTGCGAAGATGACGGCAAGGAGGGATAGCGTACGCATCGCTTTCAGACCTTGTGCCCAAGCAGACCCGAGGGCCTGAAGATGAGGACGAGGATGAAGATCGCGAAGATGCCGATCTGGCCGAGGCTTTCACCCAGGAACAGACCGCTCAACGCCTCCACCACGCCGATGAACAGACCGCCGATCAGCGCGCCGATGAAAGAACCCATGCCGCCAAGCACCACCACGGTGAAGGCGATCAGCACGAAGCCCTGCCCCACCTGCGGGTTCACGTAATAGCTGGGCATCAAGAGGCAGGCCGCCACGCCGAGGCAGGCAATGCCGAGACCGAAGCTCATGGCGAAGACATGCTCGGCATTGATGCCGACCAGCGTCGCGCCCTTGCGCTCCTTGGCAAGCGCGCGGATCGCGCGGCCGAGATCGGTGCGCGACATCAAAAGCCACAGGAGCCCGGCGGTGATGAACGCGCCCACAAAGGCGATCACCTTCGGCTGCGGCAGGAATGCGCCAAAGATCTCCACCACCTCGAAGGAATAGGGCGTGTCGATGATGCGCGTGTCCGACTTGAAGAAGAACAGCGACAGGTTCTCGATCACGATGGACAGGCCAAGCGTGACGAGCAGGATGTTCTCGTCGCGGCCATGACCGGCGCGCCCGATGATGCCGCGCTGCAGGGCATAGCCGAGCGCGAACATGGCGGGGGGAACGATGAGGAGGCAGACGTAAGGGTCGATCCCGAACCGCGTGTTCAGATAGAACACGGCGTAGAGCCCCAGCATCAGCAGTGCGCCATGCGCGAAATTGATGATGTGCAGCACCCCGTAGATGAGGGTGAGCCCGAGGGCCACAAGCGCATAGAGAGCACCCGTGGTCAGTCCGTTGAGGACAGAAGGTATGATGATCGCGAGGTCCGGCATAACGCTCACAAGGTTTGAAAAGTGCCGGACGGCGGCGCACCGCCGCCCGGCTCAGATCGATGGGACCTTATTGTTCTCTAACCCGTATTCCCGTGGTGTTTTTATTTCATCGGGAAGACAGGGGCCGCCGAAGCGAACTCCTGTGGGAAGATCACCTCGATTTCTCCGTCGAGGACCTGCGTATTGACCGGCTGGGCATTGACGTTCTGCCCGTTGATCATCTTTGTCGGACCATAGGGCATGAAGGACATGTCCACGGTGGAGGCCGCCAGAGCCGCGTTGACAGCTTCCTTGTCGGTGGTGCCCGCCTGCTCGTAGGCATCGGCAAGGGCCAGCACGGCGTTGTAGGCAAGGAACACCTCGTAGGTGTAGATCAGCCCCTTGGCCTCGGCCGCCTTCTTGCGCGAAAGCGCAATCTCGGACTTCGGATTGAACCAGTGATTGCAATCCATGATGCCTTCGGCGGCTTCCGGGAACTCATTCACGAACTTGTAGTTCGACGCGGCCCCGCCCAGCACCGAATAGATGCCCTTGGCCTCGATACGCTGCTGACGCATGGTGCGCGCGAGCAGCACATATTCGTTGTAGTAGTTGGCCGGAATGATCAGATCCGGCTTCTTGGCCTTGAGCTGCAAAACGATATTGGTGAAGTCGCGTGTCGGATTGGCATGCTTGATGACATCCAGCACCTCGATGCCGACGCCGGGAAGTTCCTTCTGCAGAAGGTTCGCCGTGCCGGTGCCGAAGAGGGATTCCTCGTGAATGATCATCGCCGTCTTCGCCGGCGCATCGCTCATGCTGTTGATGGCGGCGAGGTTCTTCACCGCGAACTGCGCGATCGCGCCATACCCCGGACCAAAGCGGAACGTGTTCTTCAGGCCGCGATCGACGATCTTGTCGGAGACGCCCACATCGACGACATGCGGGGTCATCGACTTGGCCGCTTCCTGCGAGGTGGCCAGCGAAATGGCCGAGGAGTAGCCCGCCACGATGCCGTCGACGCCGCCTTCCACCATCTTGGTGACTTCGGATGCGCCAAGCTCGGGCTTGCCCTGGCTGTCGCCCAGCATGGCTTCAAGCTTGGCACCGCCAAGCGACTTGATGCCGCCAGCGGCATTGATGTCGGCGATGGCCATCTGCGCACCTTCACGACACTGGGTGCCGGAGAACGCGATGAAGCCGGAAACCGGATGGATCAGACCGACCTTGACGGAAGTGGGCTGTGCACGCAGCACCGCCGGAAAGCCGGTCACGCCGAGACCGAGTGCCGCCGCACCGGTCACAAGGAATTCACGACGGCCGAGGCCGCCCTTACGCTCACGCTTCTTGTCAGTCATGCTGACCTCCCGATTTTAGAACCAACTGGCCCTGAGAACCTTGCGGCTCCCGTCTCCCGGTATTCCCTCTGGTTTGTTATCCGTCAGCAGCCGGAACTCCTGACGAGGTTAGCGCAGCCCACCGCATGCCTTCTTTTTCGCGCACCCGGCGCATGGACATGTCGAAGCGGTAGACATCCGGGCGATAAAGCACCCGGAGATATTCGACCGGCCTGCCGGAGACGTCCCGCACCACGCGAAGCACCTCAAGAAGCGGCGAGCCGACCTGAATGGAAAGAGCATTGGCGACCGCGGTATCGGCTACGACCGCCGAAACCTGCTGGCGCGCCGAGGCAACCTCGATACCCGCGCCCTCAAGCAGCCTGAGCAGGGGCTGTTCGTCGAGATCCTCGCGCCCAAAATGCTGGCCGATATCACCCGGCACATAGGTGGTCAGATGGGACATGGGCTCGCCATCGAGCCAGCGCACACGCACCGCATGCTGAACGTCCGCGCCCGCCGCGATCTCCAGCGCATGCGCCACATCCTCATTGGCCGGGACGTGACCGAATTCCAGAACCCGAGCCTGCGTGGCCGTGCCCATCAGCGTGACGTTTTCCAGCCAGCCCTCGATGGACGACGCCACCGCCGGGGCCGGCGGGCGATGGATGACCCGCGTCCCGCGTCCGCGTTCGCGCACCACCAGCCCGGCCTCCGCCAGCTCGTTCAGCGCGCGCTTCGCAGTGATCCGCGAGACATTGAATTCGACCGCCAGATCCTGCTCTCCGGGCACGAGATTTCCCGAAGCGATCTCGCCACCATAGATACGATTACGTAAGATGAGGAAGATCTGGTGATAAAGCGGCAGGCGTGACTCAGGGTTCAAAAGGGCGACCGAACGCCCCTTTACGGCAGCCACACGCTGTCCGCCCCTTGTCTGACCTGTTTCCCGCTTGTCCGACACTATTCCCCCCGCGCGTTCCTGCGCTCTTCACGATCTAATGGATTATGTTTATACCATTATGTCAACTCTATTTCGCTGACCCTGCGTGAAAAAGTGAGATCGCCCCTTGCCCATCATCCGAATGACCCTGATCGAAGGCTATGACGACGCCACCCGCCAGAAGCTGGCAACCCGCCTGACGGACGCGGTGCGCGCAACCATTGCCGCCCCGCTCGACGGCATCACCATCGCCATCGAGGAGGTCAAACCGTCGAGCTACATGCGCGGGCGCAGTGCCCGTGCCCCCGGAAAGCCGGTTGCCGGGGGCGCGGAGATCGTGCGCGACTACCTGCAAAGGATGGAAGCGCGCGACCTGGCGGGGGCCGAGGCCCTGCTGGCGGACGGTTTCCGAATGACCTTTCCCGGTGGCGCCTCCTTCGGCGCGTTGCAGGAACTGATCGACTGGTCGAAGACCCGGTACCGCTTCGTGAAGAAGACCTACGAAGCCTTTGATGAGGCCTTCGGCGAAGCGGGCATGGTGGTCTATTGCTTCGGCACACTTTCCGGCGAATGGCTGGACGGCACGCCCTTTTCCGGCATCCGCTTCATTGACCGTTTCGAGGTGCGCGAGGGAAAGCTCACCGACCAGAAGGTCTGGAACGATCTGGCCGAAGCCACCAGGACCGACTAGCGGGCCTTCGGGCAGGCGAACCGGAGCGCCGAAGCGCCTTCAGCCTGCCCACCTGCCAGCCTGCCCACCTACCTGGCGGGAACGACCGCCCCCGCCTAGTGGGCGGGGGCGGCGTGGTTGTCGCAACCGCGATACCGGATCCTGCGCCCGAAGGCTTGCAAGGTCGTATCCGGTCGCCCGCGCCAGCTCGCCGCCAGAACACCGCCCACATGGGCGGCGGCCACGCTTGCCCCTTGCACCCCCGGCGCCTCCGGTGCGATCACGCAGGCCCCGTAACGTGCCCCCGGCAGGCCAAGCTGGGAAAGCTCCGACGGCTTGCACCGCGCATCGCCCTGAACAGAGAGCACATCCGCATAAGCGGCCGGATAGATCTTCTCCCCATGCACGGGCGAAGAGGCGACAAACAGGGTGCCCGCCGCCTGAAGGGCCGAAATGCGCATTTCCAGTTCAAGCGAGGATCGCGCCAGCCCGAAGGAGCACAAGACGATTTCCGGCGGATCTTGCGCAATCCACTCCAACGCATCGCAGAGACAGGAAACCGAGGTTGCCAGACGCCCGGGAAACACGATTGCATTGATGAATTCAACGTCGGGCGCATGCCGAAGGATCGTCGTGGCCATTGCAAGGGCATGGGCGCATGCCGCGGTCGCACCGTCCGCCTTGATAAATCGCTTTTGTGCACAAAGAGCTGGGTAGGAAACAGGAAGAGGTCCGTCGAGAAGGGCTACTCGCGTCATCGCGTATCCCCTTTCGTTTTGCCTACGAGGAATTCGACGATGCTGTCGACACCGGCCTGGGACAGGCTTGCCGTCGGCACACGCACCGCGAAGGGCTGGACGGTTCTGCAGGACTGCGCCCGCGCACCGAGATCCACTGGCAGCCATGACGCGGACGCATCGAAGGCTGCCAGCGCCGCGCGGGCCTGCAGACCAAACCGCTTTTCCGGTTCAACGAACTGCAACGCTGCCATGACAGCCTCCTTTCCTATTCGGGCCGGACAAGGCTGGCGAAGTCCTCGCCGTCCATCCGGCAGGGTTTATCTCTTCCGCTTTGCGCCAAACCCCACGGAAGCTGACAGGACCACAAGGAACAAGCTCCGCAGGCAGACGCCTATTCGGAATATTTTATCACCGGAACGGCGTCTTGCCGCGGGTGAACCTGCGGCAGCGACGATTTGACAACATTGCCGGGCGAAGGGAGATGTTTCGGCAGGCTGCGCAATGCTGGAGACCGACGCCTCGAAGCAGGAAACCTTCTGAAATCACACGGAAAACGACAGCCGCGCCCCGGATCGCCGCACAGGGCGCGATGATCAACTGGACCCGGACATGAAAAAGACGGCGCGGTTCCCCGCGCCGTCTTTTTTGTTTGGGAATGCCATACGGGCAGAAAAACCGCCCGCCACATGATCAGATCGCAGCTGCCCGGCTCGTCTCGATATAGATCTCGCGCAGACGCTGGGCCACAGGCCCCGGCTTGCCGTCGCCGATGGCAACGCCATCGATCTCGATCACCGGATTGACGAAGCCTGTCGCTGACGTGGAGAAGGCCTCCGCGGCGGCTTGCGCCTCTGCCACTGTGAAGGCGCGCTCTTCGACGGACACGCCAAGCTCTTCCGCGCATTTCAAGACGGCGGTACGGGTGATGCCCGCAAGAATGTCGGAGGAAATACTGCGGGTGACGATGGTGCCATCGCCCTGCACGATATAGGCGTTGTTGGAGGAGCCTTCGGTAACCAGCCCATCCAGCACCATCCATACATCGTCCGCGCCCCGGGCCTTGGCCTCGTTCTTGACGAGGGACGCCCACAGGAGTTGCACGGTCTTGATGTCACAGCGGCGCCAGCGCAGATCGTCGGCGGTCACGACCTTCTGCCCGCGCTTGGCCAACGCATTCTCGACCAACGTCTTTTCCTGCGTGAACAGAACGACTGTCGGCGGCACGTCCTTGGCAGGGAACAGAAAATCGCGATCCGCCGCACCGCGCGAAATCTGCAGATAGACGAGACCTTCCGTAACCGCATTGCGGCTCACCAGTTCACGGTGAACTGCCAGCAAATCCTCATCCGACATCGGAAAGGACATCCCCAGCGCGTCGAGCGAGCGATGGAGCCGTGCCGTGTGGCCCGGAAAGTCGATCAGCTTGCCGTCGAGGACCGACGTCACTTCATAAATGGCATCGCCAAACAGGAAACCGCGGTCGAAGATCGAAACCGTCGCTTCGTCTTCCGGCACGTAGTTGCCATTCACATAGACCGTACGCATTCAAAAACCTCTGTAATCGAGAGAAGGCGGGACGTGGGAACGTCCCGTCGTGAAGATCGGGTTCACTCCTCCCCGCTTCAAAGCGCCTCCAGCGCATCGACAAGGCGATCCGCACCATGGCGGAAGGGATCAACCGTAGGCAGCCCCATCCGGTCTTCCGTCGCCTTGCACAGCGCCGCCGCCGCCGCATCATCGAGCGCGGCGGTGTTGAGAGAGATGCCCACCACCTGACAGGCGGGATTGACGATGCGGGCCATGGTCAGCGCGACATCGCGCAGGTCTTCCAGGCTCGGCAACTTGTAATCGGGCAGGCCGCGCATGTGCGGGCGGTTCGGCTCGTGGCTGAGGATCAGCGCGTCCGGCTGGCCGCCGTGAATGAGCGCCATGGTCACGCCAGAATAGGAGGCATGAAAAAGGCTGCCCTGCCCTTCGATGACGTCCCAGTGATCGTGCTCGTTGTCCGGGGTCAGATACTCGATGGACCCGGCCATGAAATCGGCCACCACCGCATCGAGCGGCACGCCGTCACCCGTGATCAGGATGCCGGTCTGGCCGGTTGCGCGGAAGGTCGCCTTGAGCCCGCGCGCCAGCATCGCCTTTTCCACGCAGAGCCCGGTATACATCTTGCCGACGGAACAGTCCGTGCCCACCGCGAGCAGGCGCTTACCAGCCCGCTTCTTGCCGTTCGCAATCGGATATTGCACGCTCGGGACGCGCACATCGTGCAACTTTCTCCCCAGTTCTTTCGCTCTTTCTGCGAGATCTGCTTCATTTCGCAGCAGATTGTGCAATCCGGAGGCAATGTCAAGACCCGCGTCGAGGGCCTCCAGCAGCACCGACTTCCACGCCGGAGAGATGATGCCGCCGCGATTCGCAACGCCGATGACCAGCGTCTTGACGCCCGCGTCCACGGCTTGCGCAATGGTCATGTCGGGCAGGCCGAGATTGGCGTTGCAACCTTCCAGACGCAGCTGGCCAAGCGCGTGGTCGGGCCGCCAATCCTTGATTCCTTGCGCAACCTTGGCGGCAAGCGGGTCGGGGGCATCGCCGAGAAACAGGAGGTAGGGGAGTTCGATCATCTGGGAAAGGCTCTTCTGGGTTCGCCGGAACGGACCGGCCATACGGGTTTCGCGTCCTGTCGGAAAAGGTGACTGACGCCAGTCTCGCGAGTGAAACGCGTCCGAAAAAGGAACAATGCCCAAGCCGGACGCGGCGAGCAAGCGCACCACGCTCCTGCACTCTATTCATTTTTCGGGCCAACCCGGATCATGCCCTCGCCCGGACCGTGAAACAGCCCGGACGCGCCCCATCAAACCGTATCGGAAAAGCCTTCGCTCAAGGTCCGCTCACGTCGCCGACGCATGCGGCGCGAAATCGGCACCGAGCTTCAAGGGCTGCACACCTTGCCCCTCGCGATCGAGAAACAGCACCGACAGCCCGAGCCGGTTGGCGAGCGGGCGCGCCTCTTCAGGGCCCATCACCATGAAGGCGGTTGCCCAGGCATCCGCCGCCATACAGGTCGGCGCGGTGACCGTGACCGAGGCGGCATGGCGAACAAGCGGGGCACCGCGAGCCGGGTCCATCGTGTGCGACAGCCTCTTGCCGCCCACCTCCACCCAGTGGCGGTAATCACCGGAGGTTGCAACCGCCGTGTCGCGGATCGTCAGCACCGAATGGGTGCTGCGACGCTCATAGTCGGGTTGCTCGATGGCAGTTGCCCAGGGCCTGCCGTCGGGCCGGGCCCCAAGGGCGCGCACCTCCCCGTCGATCGACAGCAATCCATGCGCGACATTCAGGCTGCGGGCCGTTTCCGTCAGTCGGTCCACGCCATAGCCTTTCGCGATGCCGCCGAGATCGAGCGCCAGAGGACCATGCTTGCGCACCCGGCCCGCCGCGCGATCGATCTCCAGCACTTCATGCGCGGGGCGGCGGTCGGCCTTGAGCGCAGAGCGGATCTTGTCCGGATCGGCCTCATCGGCGCAAAAGCCCCAGGCGGTGACCGCATCGCCCATGCCGATCTCGAAGGCGCCACAGGAGATCCGCCCGATTTCAAGCCCCGCCTCAAGCACCTTGAGCAAGTGGTCGGGCACCGCCACCCAGTCCCCGGCCGGAGCCCGGTTGAGCCGCATCAGATCACTGTCCCGGTCCCATGCCGACATTTGCCGGTCGACCTCGCCGACAGCGCGCGACAGACAGACATGGGCGAAAGCGGGATCGAAGCCCGGCGCGGCATGGAGAATGGCGGACCAGCGCGTCCCCATGGTCGCGCCGTTCAGGACGTGGCGCAGGTGATCAGTAGACATCTTCGACATAACGTCCCTCCGCCTTCAGGGTCGCAGGCTCAAGGTTCAACGGCGAGAGAATGTCGGAAAGGACCTCTCTCACGCCTGCGGCCATCCCACGCCCCCCGCACACCATGATCCGCGCGCCATCCGCGATGAGCTTTCGAACCGCCTCGCCGTCGCGGCGCAGAACGTCCTGCACATAAGCGGGTCTGGCGCTGCGCGAATAGGCAAGCGAGGTGGCGGCCAGGCGACCCTCCTTCTGCCATCGGGCGAGTTCCGGGCCATAGAGGAGTTCGCTCTGTTCCGACCGAACGCCGAAATAGAGATGGAGCGGGCGCCGGGCCGTGTTGGCACGTGCAAAGCCCGCCAGCGGCGCGATGCCCGTTCCCGCCCCGATCAGGATGACGGGCGCGCCATCGCTTGCCATGTGAAAGGCGGGATTGGGTCGCAGGAAGGCGCGTATGGTCTGACCGGGTTCCAACTCGCTCAACTGGCCGGAGCACAAACCGCCGGGCTGCTTGCGGACACAGATTTCAAGAAACCCATCCTGTGAGGCGGAAGCCAACGAATAGTAGCGCGCCCGCGTGTCGCCTTGCGGCACCACGCCTATCAGGTCGCCAGCCTGAAAGGCACCGAAGCCCTTGCCGGTGAGTTTTTGCCAGAGCGAGCGATGCGGCAGGTCAAAACGCAGGATCGCGGTGGGGGCCTGCACGCAGGAACCGTAATCGCGACGCGAGACGAGCTTCAGCTCGCCAAGCTCCTGCGCGATGTCATTCGCATCGAGCGACAAGGCAAGACCGGTGACCTCTCCAAGTCGTTCCACCCAATCGGTGAAGGTCGCTTGCGACTGGTTGTCGATCAGTTGAAGTGGCATCAGTTCGACCCAGTTTGCCTGACAGACCCCATCCGCCACCGCGTGCCCATAGGCGCAGTAATGCGCAAAGCTGCTGTCACCGAAACCGAGGACGGCAACGGGGGCGGCCGGGGGAGTAGCAAGAGCGGACAGACGCGTCAGGAACCCGTGGGCGGAAGCCGGGCAGTCACCGTCACCGGAGGTCGCTGCAAGCAGAAGGATGCGTTCAGCCTTTTGATAGCGCGCAGGCTCGAAATCCTTCATGTCTCCCACATGGGCAGGGCTGCCCGCCGCACTCAACGCCTTGGCGAGGCGGTTGGCGAATGCGTAGGTGGTGCCGCCTTCAGAGCCGACGAGAATGACGGTCTGCGCGGATCTGGCTGCGATTTTCTTGCGTTTTGACGGCAAGACCAGACGCCCGGCCTGAAGCATCACGCCGGTCAGCGACATCAAGGGCACGCAAAGGGCAGCCAGAGCGAGGATCAGTCCGACGATCGCGGCCCCCTCGCCGGTATGGAGGGCATGCAGAAGCCCGGTGAAGCGATCGAGAGAACCGGGCTCGGCCCAGGCGAGCACCTGCCCCGTGCCCTGATCGACATAGCCGGAGCCTGTATCGCCCGCCAGCGTGAAGACATCGCGAAGGTTCCCCGCGCGGGGAAAGGTCAGCGACTTCAGGTTCTCAACGGTCAGATCCTTGAACGCCGCGATATCGGCCGGAGACAGACCGCTCGTCCCGCTCACGGCCGGCAAGGGTGGCAGACCGGATGTCTTCGGCAGAACGCCAATGGAATTGGCAAAGAGCCACATGCCGCTCAGCGCGGAAAACAGAAGCGCCCCGCCCGCAACCCGGCCAAGTTCCATGTGCCAGCGGCTCGCGAACGGCCCCTTGATCGGGGCGAACAGCTTGCGCCACCCGCCAAGACGCCGCGCACTCATCACAAAACCGGAAAGGGAAAGGAGCGCCATGGCGAGGCTGAGAAACCCCACCAGATACCGCCCCGCATCCCCCACCAGAAACGCCCGGTGCAGATCGACCAGCCAGCCGCGGGTCGCCGACTTTTGCGACGGTGCGACAACCTCAGCGCTCGCCGGATCGATCGTCCATTGCGAGGCCTGGCCCTGATCGAAAGCAAAAGCCGTGATCTTGCCGGTGGGCGACCGCCGGATCTGTTCAAGACCCGGCACGGCCGCCTGAACCCGGGCCGCAAAGCTGCCCAGGTCCATGTCGAAAGGTGAAGATGTCGTGTAGGTCTCCGCTGCCGGATAAAGCGCAAGGACGGCCCCGCTCAAGGCAGTCACGCAGACAAGGAGCGCCAGGACAAGCCCGACCCAGCGGTGCAGCGGACGGATCATCGCTCAGCCCTCACATGTCGTAGCTGAATTGGGCGATGTAGCTGGAGCCGGAGACCGGTTTGCCCGCGCCTTCCGATGTCAACGGCACGACGATCTCCGACGGGCTGTCGCGCATATCTTCCACCGCCGCATCGATGTGCAATTCGTAACCGGCATCGAACAGCGCATCGGCCAGATCGAAACTGACGGTCAGGCTCCTGCCGGATCCCACGCTCGCCCCGGTGATCCCGTCCACCTCGGCGGTTGAGCCGCCGGTGTAGCGGTACCAGTCGGAAAGGCTGTCATAATATTTGGCCTTGGTGCCCGACATCCAGAGCGAGCCGACATAGGCGCCGTTGGCATCGGTCACATAGAAGGCCAGATAGGCTTCCTTCCCGCCGTAATCGGTGAGCGTGGTGTTGAAGGTCACTTCCCTGGCCATCGCCATACCGGGCGCGACAAGGGCGGAGGTAAGGGCAAGGGCGGTCAAAACGCGTTTCATTTTGGATATCCTTCGATCGCAATTCGGGGATCGGCATTTTGGAAAACGTCGGGGGCCAGCCGGTTTGACGCGGCTGGCCGGGCGGGAGGGTGCGAGGTGACACGCCTTGCAGCGGACGTCAGTTCACCTGAGCCTTCGGCTTTGCGCCGTTGTTGAAGAGGCCGTTGGCCGGCGGAGTGACCGAGCCGGAAGGCGCCGGGCGGTTCATGCCGCGACCACGTCCGCGATAATCATCATCGTCATCGTCGCCTTCGTCGTCGTCATGGTCCCACATGCGCTTGAACCAGCCGGACCGGCCCGCGTGGTGCTCGCGATATTCGTGGCGTTCGCCATAGTCCCGACCGCCATGCCGCCGGCCGTATTCGCCACGTTCATGACGCTTGCCATATCCGCGGCCTTCCCCATCCCTGCGCCGTTCGCGCCGGGCCTCGCGATCGCAAGGCGCTTGCGCATTCCGGCCCGGCCTGACGGCGGTGGAGGTCTGAGGACCGCGCGGTGCGATCTTGGGCTGCGACTGTGAGGTCGCTGCGGGCGGCGTTGCATCGGGAGGGGAGGTCGTTTCCTGCGCCAGGGCGAAGGGAGCGATCATCATCGCCGCGACGATCCCAGCCAGGATCGGTGTTTTTGCCTTGCTCATCGCAATCTCCTAGACGTGTTTGATGGGCAGACAATCGGCCCCACGCCTGATCGCTTCCTGACGGCAACGCAAAAACTTCTTCAGCTTCCTGTAAGGTTTGGGCGCGATACCCTGCCTTTGAATAATCGGGGGAATTCCATGCGTATCCTGCTGATCGAGGATGATGCGATACTGGGCGCGGCGGTCTTCGACCAGTTGAAGGCCGACGGCCATTCCGCCGACTGGGCCATGCGCCTCGACAAGGCGCGCGATGCGCTTGCCGTCGGCGCCTTCGATCTCATCCTGCTTGACCTGATGCTGCCGGACGGGCACGGAGTGCCTTTCCTGAAAAGCTTGCGCGCGGGCGGCAATGTCACCCCCGTCATCATCCTGACCGCGCTTGATCAGGTCTCCGACCGCATTGCCGGGCTCAATGCGGGCGCCGATGACTACATGGTCAAACCATTCGACCTGCACGAGCTTTCCGCCCGCATCGGGTCTGTCGCGCGCCGCTATACCGGCAATCCCAACCCGATCATCCGGCACCATGATCTGGAGATCGATCTTGCGGGCCGCACGATCCTGCGCGCAGGCAAGCCGGTCGAACTGACCGCCCGCGAATGGGCGCTCTTCGAGGCTTTCCTCCATGCCCCTGGCCGGGTGCTTTCCCGCGGTCAGCTGGAAGAGCATCTCTACAGTTTCGATGACGCCATCGAGAGCAATTCAATCGAGGTCCATGTGAGCCGACTGCGCAAGAAACTCGGTCGTGAAGTGATCCTGACGGAACGCGGCCTGGGCTACAGGCTGGGCCGCGCATGAGTGGGCCGCGTTCACTTCAGTTGCGTCTGGCGCTGGCGCTGGGCCTTGCGATCACGCTCATGTGGCTGGCCGCTGCCGCGATCTCCGCGCATCGGCTGCGCCATGAGCTGGACGTGGAATTCGATTCCGCCCTTCGAAACACCGCGCATCGCCTGCTCTCGCTTGCGAGCCGGGGCGAAAGGATGAACCTGGACGATCTGAACAGACGGACGCGGCCTCATTGGGGACGGCGCTTCAATCGGGAGAGCCGGGAGGACAGGGATGATGAGGACGACCGTCATGAACGCGACGATCACGACGAGGACAGGTTCTTCCCGCGCTCGCGGGACCACACTTTCAGCTATGCGATCTTTGATGAAGAGGGCAGCCCGATCTTCGTATCGGATGGAGCCGAGGCGTCCGATTTCCCCGCGTTCAAGCACCGGGGCTTCGTACGCACCGAGAACGAAACCTTCTTCTATGACCGCACGAAACGCGCCGGCCGTGTCCTGACCATCGCCGTCATGGAGCCGATTTCCCGGCGCACGGCCTCTGCCCGGGAAATGGCGATGAGCCTCAGCCTGCCGCTGCTCGTCATCATTCCGCTGACACTTGCCGCCATCTTCCTTGTGGTGAGGCGGAGCCTTCGCCCGTTCCGGGCTCTGCGCGAAGATCTCGGCCGCAAGAGCGCCTACAATCTGGAACCGGTCGCCGATCACGGTCTGCCGAGCGAGGTGACGCCGGTGGTTGCAAGCCTCAACGCGCTGCTTTCGCGCCTGCGTTCCGCCTTCGAGGCCGAGCGAAGCTTTGCTGCGAACGCGGCACATGAGTTGCGCACCCCCGTTGCCGGTGCCATTGCGCAGGCCCAACGGCTTCAGGCCGAAACGTCTGACGCGCGCGCCTCGGCGCGGGCGGGAGAGATCGAAACAACCCTGAAACGCCTGAACAGCCTGTCCGAAAAATTGATGCAGCTGGCGCGGGCGGAAGGGGCACGTCTACGCACCGACGACCAAACCGACCTGCGCCCGATCCTCCGCATGATCGTGGATGATTTCGAAAGGCTTGGCGCAAGGGACCGCATCGATCTGGAAATTGTCGATCAGCCGGTCCTGTCCGATCTCGACCCCGATGCGTTCGGCATCCTGTCGCGAAACCTGATCGAAAACGCCCTGAAACACGGGACACCGGAAACCTCGATCACCGTGAGGCTCGAACATCCCGGCATTCTCCGGGTCTCCAATGCCTGCCCGGTGTTTTCGCCCGGTGATCTGCAAGGGCTGACGGGCCGCTTTGTGCGGGCGAACGGGACGACCGACGGCACCGGGCTTGGGCTGGCCATCGTTCGCACGATTGCCGAGCGCGCCAATGCCCAACTGGAGCTGCTCTCCCCGGCGCCGGGGCGCAAGGATGGCCTGGAAGTCCGTGTCGACCTCACCTGCGACACCTGACAGGGGCGCGCATGCGCTGACGACGGAGTGTGGATTGCAGTTTGCGCGCTCCTGCGCCACAAGGTGACGACGCAGTGAGAGGGTTCAAGATGTCCGATTTCGTGATTGCACCGCCGCCGGTTCCGACCATCCCTGTTCTGGGCGAGACGGCGCGCTTTCCCGTTCGCCGCGTCTATTGCATCGGACGCAATTACGCCGCCCACGCGGTGGAGATGGGCCACGATCCGGACAAGGAGCCCCCCTTCTTCTTCCAGAAGAACCCGGACAATCTCGATGCGTCGGGCACCTTCCCCTATCCAGTTTGCTCCTGCGACGTTCACCACGAGGTGGAGATGGTCGTGGCGCTCAAATCCGGTGGCACGGACATCCCCGTCGGCGACGCGCTCACCCATGTCTACGGCTATGGCATCGGTCTCGACATGACCCGTCGAGATCTGCAGGGCATCGCCAAGAAAATGGGACGCCCCTGGGAAATCGGGAAGGCCTTCGAGCACGCGGCCCCTGTCGGCCCTCTGGTCCCCGTCACCCAATGCGCGCATCCGGACAAGGGAGCGATCACGCTGCGTGTCAACGGGGAGATCAGGCAGCAAGGCGACCTCAACCAGATGATCTGGAAAGTGCCGGAAATGATCGCGTATCTCTCGCGCTATTTCGAACTGGCCGCCGGAGACGTCATCATGTCCGGCACCCCCTCGGGCGTGGGCCCGGTGGAACGCGGCGACAGGCTGGAAGCGCGCATTGAAGGCTTCGCGCCCTTGAACGTGGACGTCGTCTGATCCACGTCCCGTGGCCGCGCCCTTTCAGGTCGTCGTGGTCTCCTTTGTGCCGTCGTCTTCGCTCGCCGCGTGTTGAGGGTCAGGCAGAAGCGGCGGCATCCTTCCGATCGCATGGGAAACCAGCCAGGCGCTGCGCTCCGTCTTGGGAATGAGCCCGTCTTCCGCCGCAAGCCATTCTTCCAGAAAGCGAATGATCTGACCGGCGTCTTGCTCGTCGGGCCGCAGATCTGCCAGCAACCAGGACCAGCGGGCCGGATCGGCGATGGAAATGCGGCATCGGCGGTTGCATCCGCCGAGGCAGGCGGTTTCCGCGATGCGAAACCGCGAGGCGAGCCCCGCCCCCTCCAGCGCATCGATGAGGGCATCCCTCAATTGAAGGCCATGGGTTTCATATCCTTCGCGCCGCTTTGACGACGCCAGCTTGCACCGGATGCAGACATGGATCGTGGAACAGGTCATTCGGCGGCATCTTTCACGATTTGCGGCAAGGCGCGGATGGCGGCGACATGCATGTGCCCTTCCCGGCCGGTCAGGATCTCCGCCTCGATATTGTAGATCCGACCGAGCATCTCGCGTGTCATGACCCGGGAACTGGCATCATCCGCAATGAGGCGACCGTCTTTCAGGAACACAATGCGCTCGGCAAAGCGCGCGGCCAGCGACAGGTCGTGCAGCACACAGATGACGGTGATGTTCCGTTCCGCGGCCAGCTCACGGACATTGTCCAGAACGAGCAGCTGCCGATAGAGATCCAGCGCGCTGGTCGGCTCGTCGAGCAGCATGATGCGCGGCTGGCGGAAAAGCACCTGCGCCAGACCGACCAGTTGCCGCTGCCCCCCGCTGAGGGTGTCGATCCGCCGGTCGGCCAGATCCGCAATCGAGAACCGGGCCAGAGCCGCATGGGCCGCATCGAGATCCGCGTCCGTGATCCTGAGCCCGAGCCGGTCATGACGCCCGAGCAGGATCGCCTCGACAACGCTCAGCCCGGTCTTGCCTATGCCATCCTGCGGCAAGTAGGCGATACCGCCGCCGGATTGCGTCGAGGCCTCTTGCGCACACGGGGTTGTCAGATGCCCCTCTGTCGGCTCGATGATACCGGCAAGGGCCTTGATCAGGGTGGATTTGCCCGCCCCGTTGGGGCCGAGAAGCCCGACGACCTCGCCTTGCCTGATGGCGAAGGAAACGTCGGAAAGAACCTGCCGTCCGCCCAGTCGAACGCCCATGTCGGTGACGTGAAGCATCATCTCTCACATCCTCCTGTTGCGCAGGATGAGGAAGAAAAGAAACGGCACACCGAGCACCGCCGTCACGATGCCGATGGGAATGATCGCCCCGGGAGACATGAGCTTGGCGACCACCGAAGAGCCGACCAGAAAAAAAGCACCGGCAAAGGCGGAGAGCGGCATGAGAAAGCGCTGATCCTCGCCCACAAAGCCGCGCGCCATGTGAGGGGCGACCAGCCCGATGAAACCGATGGTCCCGGTAAAGGCCACCGCCGAGCCGGTGAGCACGGAAATCAGAATGAGCAATCTCAGGCGGATCGCGCCGACCTTCAGACCGAGACTGAGCGCAGTCTGGTCGCCCATGGTCAGAGCCGTGAGCTTCCAGGCGTCCTTTGCAAGCAGGGGAACGACCGCGAGGAAGACGCCACTCGTGACGAATGTCGAGGTCCAGTTCGCCTTGAGTAGAGAGCCGAAGAGCCAGAAGACGATCTCCTGCAACACCTCCGGGCTCGCCATGTACTGGACGAGCGATTGCAAGGACTGGAACAGAAACAGCATGGCGATGCCGGAAAGCACGAGCACGTCGGTGCTCACGCCGCGCGCCTTGCCGATCAGCCACACGCCCATGCAGGCTGCGAGCGCCGTGACAAACGCAAGCAACGGAACGCCCAGCCATGCAACGAATGGCAGGCTGAACCCGGTCAGGATCGCCATCGCCGCGCCGAAACCGGCAGCCGCCGATATGCCGAGCGTATAGGGGCTTGCCAGGGGGTTCCTCAGGATCGTCTGCATCTCGACACCGGCCAGCCCCAGAGAGGCCCCGACCGAGAGGGCGGTCAGCGTCATCGGCAGGCGGATATCGATCACGATGGCATAGAGCGCTGTCCCCGCATGATCGCCGGGATGGAGAAGAACTTGCCAGACATCGCCGAGCCGTATCGACGAAGGTCCAATCGCGATATCGACGAGGACGGTCAGTCCCAGTGCGATGACGGCAACCAGCATGACCGCAAGGCGCTTGCCCTGGGCGCGACGATAAAGAAGAGCGGTGCTGGTCGAGGTGTGAACGGCCATGCGAATCTCCCGCAATGGAGACCCCAGCCTTCAGATCAGGCTGGGGTCCCGACGATCATTCGCCTTGGCCGACCATGAAGGCGCCATCTGCGGCGATCGGCAGATAGCGCTCATAGTAAGTTCGAAGCGTCTCCCCCGGGTCGACGTCTTCAAACGCTTCCGGATACATCGCCTTGGCCAGGTATTGCAGGGCTGCATAGTCATGCAATGTGCGCGCACCACCGTGGTAGATGGCATACATGCGGCTGTTTTTCACCGCATCGATATTTTGCCAGCCCGCACGCCCCGCATAAGCGTTCAGACGTTCGCGCGTGCGGTTCTCGTCGACGCCGAAGCCCATGACCACGGCATCACCGCCGTCCACCCAATAGCTTCCCGCGATGAAGACAACCTCGGGGTTCTGATCCAGCACATATTCCGGCGCCAACGGGGCCGACCGCTCGATGACATGACCGGCAATGTTCCGCCCGCCTGCGAGGTCGATCATGCCGCCCCACATGTACCCGTCGGCAAAGGAGCGGTCATATTCCCCAGGGCCCTTCTTGCCGAGCTCGACATAGGCGCGAACCGGCTCCCGTCCGCCTTCAAGCGCCTTTGATACCCGCGCTTCGATGTCCTTGACGGCGGCCACGTATTCATCAGCCAACTGACGTGCCCGCTCAGGGGTACCCATGACCGCACCAATGGCCAGCGTCGAGGCAACATGCTTTTCAACGGTCTGGGCATTGTAGTCGGCGACAATGATCGGGATCCCGGCAGCCTCAAGCCGTTCGGCGGCTTCGCCGAGAGCATTGAAGGTGGAGACCGGCAGGATCGCGACATCCGCGTTCAGCGCGATCGCCTTTTCGAGACTGAAGCCGGTCGCTCCAAGTCCGCCCACATCTTCCAGCTCCTCAATCCGCGGAATGACCGCCGAATAGGCCTTCCACTGCGAATTCCGCCAATCATGCCAGGCGGATTTGGAGATGCCGACGACCCGGTCATAGGCCCCCTCCCCCGTGATCGCGAGAAAATCCTCAAAATAGAAGCCCAGGATCACCCGCTGGGCGGGCCCTTCAAGCGTCCGTTCACGTCCAAGCACATCCTTGACGACAATCTCGGCATGGGAAAGTCCAGGCGCCATTGCGCCGGCAACAGCAATAAGTGCTGCCAAAACAAGCTTCTTCATATGCATCTCTCTTTGAGAACCTGCGCGCAAAGCCGGGGTCACCGCGCCGCGCGTCGCGTTCTGATACTGGGATCTTCAGAAACTCAAGAGAGAGCCGGCGGACCGCGTGGTCCTATCCAACCGGGTGTCGCGACAGAGGATACGCGTTCAAATTCGGGAAAAAGTATCCGGCGCGCCAGGCTGCCTTCTACCGGCTCGAATTCAAGAACAGGTTCGGCAGCGAGTGCGAAATTCAGCTGGATGGGGCAAAATTGACAACAATCCGCACAGCCGCCCGGACCGCCCTTCTCGGGCGTCTCGCCGTCCAACTCGGTGAGGGCGACGCGTTTGAAGCCGTTTTCGCTGCAAATGATGATGGAGTTGGTGTCATCGAGCACCGCCGCCTTCGCGGGGCAAGGTGCCAGCGGCACCATCACGGTGAGCAGATTGGCGAGGACCAGGCAAAGCGTCAGGATCGGCGCGAAACGCCGCCTGTCGCCAATCCCCCTCTGGACGAACCGATACCGGATCACCCGACCTCTACCCTGTCCCCTCACGTGACCGGCATCTTTAAGGGGGCCAATTGCGCATATCAAGCCATTTACGTGTGGCCATGCGGACATCTGAGGCCCGGTGCGAAGATAACGGGCTAATCGTCCATACCTTCCGAACGGATCAGATCCCCTATCGCAGGACCAGTCACCGAATATGGTCGCCTTTGATCAGCAGTGTTTTCTTGGAGGAAAGCGACGTTACGTCCCTTCGCGCCATTTTGCTTGTTGGAGAACGCAAAAAGCCCCCTCGCGTATTTGCGTCGGGGGCTTTTTTTGGAATGGTGATTTTGGTTGCGGGGGCAGGATTTGAACCTGCGACCTTCAGGTTATGAGCCTGACGAGCTACCGGGCTGCTCCACCCCGCGGTAATATTTTTGTCCTGTGTTTTTTTGCCAGGACGTTGGGCTGGTTTTCAGCCCGGTATTTATGTTTTGCCGCGTCCTCGCGGCTTTGCCGCTGCGGGCGAGGCGGGGGCTGCTCCACCCCGCGGTAAATTTTGGTGTCCTGTGGTTTTGCGCCAGGACGTTGGGCTGATTTTCAGCCCGGCATTTTTGTTTTGCCCGTCCTCGGCGCTTTGCGCATGCGGGCGAGGCGGGGGCTGCTCCTTTTGGGATGCGGCTTTTGCCTCAGGATTTCGTATCTCCGGACGTGTTTAAACGAGCGGAGCAGTTTTGCCCCACTCGGGAGATTTTCGGAGTGGAGATGATATGGCTTTTGATCGTTGAGAGATTTGTAATCGGTGTCCTTTGCAGGCCTGGCAGTGACCTACTCTCCCGCGTCTTAAGACGAAGTACCATTGGCGCAGGGGAGTTTCACGGCCGAGTTCGGAATGGGATCGGGTGGGGGCTCCCCGCAATAGCCACCAGGCCGGCGAAGGACATCGATTATCAGAAGAAACTGGTTTTTGTACTCATTTCATCGTGTTTTGTATCCGCGTTAGGGACGCACTTCCCGACATCCCGGCTAGGGATGTCGCTAGCGCGACCGCGCGCCGGCCGGTCAGGCCGCCCTCCCGGAGGGCAGCGCGCAGCGCGGTCGCCCGTGAGGGATACAAGTTATATTCAGATGATCATTGACTAATGAGAGTGATCAAGCCGAACGAGTTATTAGTACCGGTAAGCTGCATGCATTGCTGCACTTCCACACCCGGCCTATCAACGTGGTGGTCTTCCACGACTCTTCAGGGAGAACTCGTTTTGAGGTGGGTTTCCCGCTTAGATGCTTTCAGCGGTTATCCCGGCCACATATAGCTACCCTGCTATGCCGCTGGCGCGACAACAGGTCCACCAGAGATGTGTCCATCCCGGTCCTCTCGTACTAGGGACAGATCCTCTCAATTCTCCTACACCCACGGCAGATAGGGACCGAACTGTCTCGCGACGTTCTGAACCCAACTCACGTACCACTTTAATCGGCGAACAGCCGAACCCTTGGGACCTGCTCCAGCCCCAGGATGTGATGAGTCGACATCGAGGTGCCAAACGATCTCGTCGATATGGACTCTTGGAGATCATCAGCCTGTTATCCCCGGCGTACCTTTTATCCGTTGAGCGATGGCCCTTCCACGAGGGACCACCGGATCACTATGGCCGACTTTCGTCTCTGCTCGACTTGTCAGTCTCGCAGTCAGGCGGGCTTATGCCATTGCACTCAGCGAACGATTTCCGACCGTTCTGAGCCCACCATCGCGCGCCTCCGTTACTCTTTGGGAGGCGACCGCCCCAGTCAAACTACCCGCCACACACTGTCCCGGATGCTGTTACATCGCGGTTAGACATCCATGCAGGTAAGGGTGGTATTTCAAGGATGGCTCCACCAAGGCTGGCGCCCTGGCTTCAAAGCCTACCACCTATCCTACACATGCCGACACGAATGCCAGTGTGAAGCTGTAGTAAAGGTGCACGGGGTCTTTCCGTCTGACCGCAGGAACCCCGCATCTTCACGGGGAATTCAATTTCACTGAGTCTATGCTGGAGACAGCGGGGAAGTCGTTACGCCATTCGTGCAGGTCGGAACTTACCCGACAAGGAATTTCGCTACCTTAGGACCGTTATAGTTACGGCCGCCGTTTACCGGGGCTTCAATTCGGTGCTTGCACACCTCCTCTTAACCTTCCGGCACCGGGCAGGCGTCAGACCCTATACGTCGCCTTGCGGCTTCGCAGAGCCCTGTGTTTTTGATAAACAGTCGCCACCCCCTGGTCTGTGCCACCCCCACCTGGTTGCCCAAGCAGAGGTCTCCCTTCTCGCGAACTTACGGGAGCAATTTGCCGAGTTCCTTCAGCATAGTTCTCTCAAGCGCCTTGGTATGCTCTACCAGTCCACCTGTGTCGGTTTCGGGTACGGTCTGTACGCGGGGGCTATTTCCTGGAACACCTTCACCGCAGCTCCAATCCAGTAAGGAACTACGATACACGGCATCCGTCACCACCCGCAGGCTGCAGAATATTGACTGCATTCCCATCGTCTACGCATGTCTGCCTCGACTTAGGGGCCGGCTAACCCTGCGCCGATTAGCGTTGCGCAGGAACCCTTGGACTTTCGGCGGGAGTGTCTCTCACACTCCTTGTCGTTACTCATGTCAGCATTCGCACTTCCGATATCTCCAGGATCTCTCGCGAGTATCCCTTCACAGACCTACGGAACGCTCCGCTACCGCTCAGACAAGCTGAGCCCGCGATTTCGGTGCATGGCTTGAGCCCCGTTACATTGTCGGCGCGGAACCCCTTATTTAGACCAGTGAGCTGTTACGCTTTCTTTAAATGATGGCTGCTTCTAAGCCAACATCCTGGTTGTTTTGGGAGTTCTACATCCTTTCCCACTTAGCCATGACTTCGGGACCTTAATCGGCGGTCAGGGTTGTTTCCCTCTCCACGACGGACGTTAGCACCCGCCGTGTGTCTGCTGGATAGTACTCTCGGGTATTCGGAGTTTGGTTAGGTTTGGTAATCCGGTGAGGACCCCTAGCCCATCCAGTGCTCTACCCCCCGAGGTATTCATCCAACGCTCTACCTAAATAGATTTCGCGGAGAACCAGCTATTTCCGAGTTTGATTGGCCTTTCACCCCTAGCCACAAGTCATCCCCGTCTTTTTCAACAGACGTGGGTTCGGTCCTCCAGTGCGTGTTACCGCACCTTCAACCTGCTCATGGCTAGATCACTCGGTTTCGGGTCTAGTACAACGAACTAAAACGCCCTATTCAGACTCGCTTTCGCTGCGCATACACCTATCGGCTTAAGCTTGCTCGTTACACTAAGTCGCTGACCCATTATACAAAAGGTACGCTGTCACCCAGGACGAACCTTGGGCTCCAACTGTTTGTAGGCGTCCGGTTTCAGGGTCTATTTCACTCCCCTCGTCGGGGTGCTTTTCACCTTTCCCTCACGGTACTTGTTCACTATCGGTCGGCAAGGAGTACTTAGGCTTGGAGGGTGGTCCCCCCATGTTCAGACAGGATTTCACGTGTCCCGCCCTACTCAAGGACTGCATCTCTTTCTACCCGTACGGGGCTGTCACCCGCTGAGGCCCGACTTTCCAGACGGTTCCGGTTCTTAAAATGCAGCCACTGGCCTGGTCCGCGTTCGCTCGCCACTACTAGCGGAGTCTCAATTGATGTCCTTTCCTCCAGGTACTTAGATGTTTCAGTTCCCTGGGTTCGCTTCCCTAAATCGTTAAACTTAGGGATACCCCAAAAGGGGTGGGTTTCCCCATTCGGAAATCCGAGGATCAAAGCTTATTCGCAGCTCCCCACGGCTTATCGCAGCGTATCACGTCCTTCATCGCCTCTTGCCACCTAGGCATCCACCAAACGCCC